>VGZA01000053.1 GCA_016872775.1 Planctomycetota bacterium
GTTCACCACCTCCCAGTTCACCACCTCCCAGTTCACCACCTCCCAGTTCACCACCTCCCAGTTCACCACCTCCCAGTTCACCACCTCCCAGTTCACCACTTCCCAGTTCACCACTTCCCAGTTCACCACCTCCCAGCTCACCGACACCAAGTTCTCCGCCACCAATTCCCGCATCCGCAACTCCATAGCCAGGGCACCACCATTCAAGGCACGATCCATTACTGCCGTCGCTTGCCAAAGTCAGCGACTGTGCAGAACCTGAATTCGAAGGGACTTGGCTTGCAGTCAACTGGCCGAATACGAATTGCACATCGGCTTCGTTGACCGTGCCGTCGCGATTGGCATCGAGTCGCGGAGATGTCGTTTGGATGCTGGGGCTCCACGCATGCGGACCGAATTGGTTCAATGCGTTGATCACCAGCAGGGCGTCGGTGGGAGTGACCAGAAGATCGCCGTTAACGTCGGCCGCAGGCCGTTCGACGGTTGTCGTACTGGAGAAGTCGAGTTCCCCGGCAAAAGGCAGCCGCCATTCCAACGACTCCAGTCGCATTCGGCGAAACGGCGACATGACATCCCGCACCCAGGCGCCCAGCCTCTGCTGCGAGCTGCGCCTGGCGATGCATTTTCCGAATTGCATGAATCGGGTGATCATAGAGTCGATCCTTTCCAGGCCTTGTTTGTTCCCTTGCCTGTAATTCGAGTGCAAGCGCGCATTTCGACCGGCGACGGGCCGGCACGAAAGCGCGCGTCATTGATGAAATCTCGAGATACGATGCGCCGAGTGTTCGTCGACGATTCCGCCGGCCCGGACTGTGCCGAAAGCGGGCGGTGCGACGACAAAACTCGGCGCTGCAGGAGAGGCTTGCGCCAGTCGATGCAGTGCAGGTGCACCGCGATCAAGCAGCGTGCAGGCGTAGCAGGCAGGCGGGTCGGCGAACAGGCCGTCTGAGGATACTACCCGATGGAAAACCTACGACCACTCGAACGAGTGGACATCCGAATTATCGCGGCGCGAGCAGGTCGGTCAACCTCGACGACCAAAAAAAGCGATAAAAAAAGTCGATTCGTAGCTCGAAACTTGTTTCGACGTAGAACCAAACTTGTTTCGTTCGCACCCTCACCGTCTCCCCCGATTGTCGCCCCGTCGTGTGACAGGCGGCGATCGGCGTGACGCATCCCCTGCGACTACGTAGCACGACTTTTTTCGTGCTGCGACGGGATGCCGCAGGCACGGCAACGAACCAAGTTTCGTGCTGCGACAAGTTTCGTGTTACGACGAATGGCTCATTTTCTAAAATGGACCTCGCAGGATCCGGATTCACAGTCGTCGACGCGCCCCCAACGGTAGCGGCGGATGGCGATTTGGCGATAGAGCCATTGCCAGAGCGGCAGGCTCAGTGGGATGTGCAGCAGCGGCGCCAGCGGCCACATCCAGGGCAAACGGCGGGAAAGATATCGGACGGCGCTGGCACCTGCGTGTCGCTGGCCAAACCGGTCGACGATCACCATTTCGCGCATCAATTGGTCGTGGCTCAGGTCCGGGTACTTTTCGGCGATGAGCGGTTCGTGCAGGGAAACAAACGCCAGCCGCTGCCCGCCGTCCCATGCGTGCAGCCGCGCAACCTGGGCACGGCAGAATCGGCAGTGGCCGTCGAAAATCACGACGTCCGCCCGGGGATGGTCCGCCGGTGTGGGAAGCGGTGTTTCGGCGCGCGCGGTTGTCGAAGTTGCGATCACGGTCGTTTCTCCTTGTCCACGCTCGTGGCCAGATCGTCGGAGGACGCGTCGATGATTCGGGTATAGAGCTCACGTGCTCGATCGAATGCGGCTTTCGCGACTTCCCGCTCGTCGGGCGCGATGCTTAACTGCCGGTTCTTCCAGAGCAAGTCAAGGCAATCCCGACACCAGACAGCACTTGACCGTGCCGCACGGATCGGCTGTTCCGCAATCAGCACGTTGATCGGATTCGTGTGCAGTTGCGGGAAGTGCCGTACCGCGATCCAACTGCTCCGCTCCACGTTCAATTCCCATTCCAGATCGTGAATCGCATCATCGGCCGGAACCCGCTTCTTGCCCACGACTTTTCCGTTCATGATCAATTCCACTTCCCGTTCACCGGTTGCGATCATACGGTCGTCGCGCGGGGAGTAGAGTTCCACGGTGTCGCCCACAAAGCGGCGTCCACCGGCCGGAGCCTTGGTCCCTTGGGCGATCGCGCGAGGCATCTCGGCTGCGAATGCCACGCGCGCCGTCACCGTAACGCGGCCCGGTTCCATCAGTCGCAAGTCCTGCTCACCGGCCCGGCTCCCGTTGACTCGAAAATCGACGGCGTGCGCATACCCGTCGGAAACATACGATTTTCCAGCGGCCAGATTGCCGCACCATCGGGAAAAATCGAGTGATTCGCCTTCGTCCATCCGCACATAAACGCGCCCCTGGCCCACGCGACGACTGCTCATGCAGGGGAAATCGGTCTCGCCGCTGACTTTCAGGCGAAACCCGCAGTTCAGCAGGTGGTACCAGGTGTTCCATTCCTGAATCCGGCGCGTGTCCATGGCGCTGATAAAATCGCAGACTTCCTCACAGACGCTGACAAAAATCTCCATTGCGCCGACGCCGTTCATTTCCGGGATCGCGAGGTTTGGCAGTTGATCGGCGGCACGATCCAGGCTGGTGACAAGTTCCTGCATATTGATTCGTCGGTCGCGATCGGCGTCGATCCGATCTGCCAACTCAGGAAGCAGTGCTCCACTCCATTCGTCGGCGTCCAGCAATTCGTCTTGATTCAGGTCGCAACGTTCGAAAATACGTCGCGCGGCGGCCGCGGGCTCAATCTGCATTCCACTGGCCGAGTGCGCGTAGCCGGTGATGCCTCCCTGTTCCTTTGCCCAGCGCATCACCGGCGTCGTCCAGGTCGGCCAACCTTTCGTGGCAGTGCCTTCCGAGCCAGGATACGTCTGGTCGCGCAGATTGAGCAGACAGACATGGCCGAGCGCCTGCGAACCGAAACCGCTGACTTCAACGTCGTATTTTAGAATGGTCAACGGCTCACTGAGATCATGAGGACGCTCGGAGAAGTACCGACGCTGGTGGTCGTAGCAGGGCCCCCAGGTCAGCACGCACCCGACATTCAACGCTTCGCCCTTGACCTGTCGGAACATATCTTCGGGCGAAACGCCTTCGGTCGGCACGGTGTAATGCGCACAACCTGCCGCATGAATATGATGGTCACCGGAGTAGAGTCCAAATAAACGAGGCTCGATCCAGCGTTCCAATCGAACCTCGAGTGGTGCAATGCCACGTTCGTTGGAGTTCAACTGCAGGGTTTTGCGCGCCAGCCGATATTCCGGTCCCCGGCCGAATTCCACCTCGTAGGTCCCAGGCGGCAACAAGACCGATTCGCCGTCATGCCGGTAGATCTGCGGTTGAAAGAACAGATCGGGTGCCAGCCGCTTCGCCTGCAATGGTTGGACATGTCCCGAACGATCCCGAAACAGCAGATGGGCCGTGGTGGGCGACCCGTCGAAATCGACGATGCGCAGAGGCACGCGCAGGGCGGGTTGAATATCCCAGAGAATCGCCGTCGAGCCCCGGGCACCGAGATCCTGTTCGGCCTGTCCCATATCAAATCCGATTGTCGCCTCGCGCCGACCGGACTCGGAAGAGTAGATCAACCCGATCAGGTACTCGACCTCCAGCCCGCTGAGCCGGTCGGACATCGGCGGCTGGGAATACAGCTCCAGGGCGAGAAATCGATCCGTGGCCTGTTCCTTGTTTTCCGATTCGTTCAGTTCCGGCTGTTGCTGCCGCAGCAGGCTGAATCGGGCCGCGCCGGCATACACAGCCCCCGCCTGCGGGCTGGTCATGCGGAGGCGCGCGGTCGCGGTACTTTGATTGATCACTTTGATCAGTACGGGCCGGAAGCCGGCCTGCTGTAATCGAGGTCGACTGGGACCTCGATTCGTCGAGACGCGGGATTCAGGATTGATCCGCACCACCAGCGATGCTCGTGGATCGACCAGCTTTTGAATTTCGGCGGCGTCGCGGTTGCGACCGGCGGCTCGAATTGCGTTCGCGGTCTCATCGTCAATGGGCGTGCCGAGGGCTTCCAATGCCGCGAGCAGGCGGATCAGATTGGCGGCAATTGGCTGCCCCTCGGTTTCGACCACTTCGGGCAGATCGGCCGACGGCTCGGAGCGGGAATTCGTATCGGGTGGGACCGCCGCAGCGGCGGTGACACCGATGAACGATGCTCCGATCACCAGGATGCCCCAAGGCCGTATAACCCGCGACTTCGACATATCCGCCCTCCCAGTAGGAACCGCAGAATGGCGCGCGCGCTAACGTGGCGCCTCGAAATTTCTTGCTTCCCCGCTGCCGCTGATTACCATCCAGGCTGCTACCGCCGGAACGATCATACATGCGCTGTGTTCGGGTGTAACCCCATCGGGACAATTTGTGGACCAGGATCGGTTTGGCCCCGAGGCCGTGACGTTGGCACCTCGCAGAGCGACGATGACATCGTCGCTCCGAAGTAGCCGTTCGTTGATTGACGATGAAGCGATCCAGTAAATCGGACCCGGGTGCCGCGTGGCGAATAGCTCCGCATCAGGATCATCGACAGCCAGGACCAATGTGCCGGCGGGAGCCAGCGAATTCAATGCCGCGAGTATCCCGGCGCGATCCAGTTCCGAGCGGCCATCATTTTTCACGCGATCTTGCGTCACGATCACGACGTCCGATCGTGGACTTGCCAGGCCTTCGCGAGCCGCCTGTCCGGGTCGGCTTTCGCAAACGGCCGCCTCCAGATGTCGATGCATCAACAGCGATTCGAGATTGCTCCAGTCCGTCCAGTTACCGTCATCCAGTTGGTGCGTACCAAACCGCCGCTGCCGCGATGTGGCCAGACCCGTGCAGAATCCGGACGATTGCAACAGCCGCGCCAGCCGATCCGCAACAAGGGGCCGGTCGCCGGTGCCCGTGATAAGTGCGATCGGGATCGTCGCCGGCTTTCCCGCGGGATAGATCATTGACACGATCGCTTGACCGACAGGCTGGGGTTCGCCATGCAGTGGCGCGATATGCATCGATAGCGACGGTCCGGCATTGACCTCCAGGATCATTCCGCGCTGCTCTTCGAGCGGCCGCGAAATGTCCTCCGCGACCACGTCTAATCCCGCGATGTCCAATCCGACGGTCTGGGCGGCCAACACCGCCCGTGCGGCGACCTCCGAATGTACACGGTTTGTACAATCCATCGTCAAATCGCCAATCCGTTGCACCATCACGCGCCGCCCGGATTCCGGCACAGACTCCAGCTTCAGTCCTTGCCGACTCAGTTCGTCGATCGCGGAGTGGTTCAAACGCAGCACGCTCAGCTGATTTGTATAGTTGACGCCACGGAGCGGATTGCGATTCGCCTCCTCGACCAGCTCTTCCACCGATTGTCGACCATCCCCGACGACGAATTCACCCTCTCCACATGCGGCGGCGATCATCCGGTCACCGACGACGAGCAACCGATGCTGCTGGCCTCGGCCAAATTGTTCCACCATCACGGGAGCACCGTCACCCAATTCGACGGCGTAGTCGTAGGCTCCGAGCACCTGCTCGCGGTGACGCAGGTCGAGGGAAACGCCGCGAGCATGATTGGCATTTTGTGGTTTGACGACCGCGGGCAGCCCGATTTCACATGCCGCCGCCCAAGCGTCCTCGGCACTGCTCACAACCCGGCCTCGCGGGACCGGCACACCGGCAGCGGCGAGCAGTTTTTTGGTCAGGTCTTTGTCGCTGGCGATGCTCTCGGCGATAGCGCTCGTGGCATCGGTCTCGGCAGTCCAGATCCGACGTTGCCGACACCCCTCGCCCAGTTGCACGAGGCTGGTATAGTTCATTCTTCGGCAGGGAATGCCCCGAGCCTTCGCGGCGTCGACGATCGCACGCGTGCTCGGTCCCAGACGTACGTCATCGGCAAGATCGACGAGATCTTTGATCCGTTCCGGCAGACGGAGCGGTAGCTGGTCCGCGGCGGCAAGTCCGACCTCCACCGCTGCTTCGAGGCATGCGCGAGCCAGTCGCTCCTCTTCGAACTCAAAAACCAGCGTCCAGACATCCGATTCGTCCGTCTCTCGGATTTCACCAAATTCGGCATTCACGCCCGCCAGAAACTGGAACGAACGCACCAGGCATTCCAGGATTTCAGGAACGGGGGGCGAGCGGTGAGCACCCGCGTGGTAAGCGTCCCTGAGCAGCGAGCCCATATCGCGCGACATCCGGGCTCGACCGTGCCCACTGGCGGCCAATCTGGACGGCTGCATTTCCTCACCGCACAATAGCGGCAGATGCGGTTGAAGCTGTTCGACCAACCGCGCCGTTCGGCCGTTGCGCCAACCTCGCGTGCTGACAACCACTTCGAACACCGGTTTGGCAGTATACGGATTCGGACCCCGCAGTGGGGCAAGACGTAGTAGTTCCATCCATGTAATGTGCCATGCCCGCTTCGTTCGAGCAACGCCGGGTGGCCAGTCCGCTGGCTACTTCGCCACGGCGTCCAGCAGGTCAAACACCGACCAGGTGTTGCCATCCGGACCCGCCTGCGGATTCAGATGAAACGTTCCTTCGACGGTCAGCGAGTCGACACGCAACTTTACCTTCTTGTTGTCCTTGACTTTAACCATGAAAAGATGATCGGCCTGGCCGCCGCGACCGAACTTACATTCTTTGTTCTTTAACAGATAGAAATTGTCCGTTTTCAAACTCTCGCCTTCACTGAACATGATCCCGGTCACACGCACGCGTCTTCCTTCCAGTTCCTTCACGCGCGGGGTCACCAAAAAATCCCGGAACACCATGTCCGCCATCATGTTCATGTTCACGTCGGAAAAAGTAATCTCGATCACGTCCTCTTTCGGGGCGAAACGTGTCGCATGCCGCCGAGCATCCGAGGCTTCGGGTCGAATGACCACGCCTTCCGCCACAACCTGGAATCCCGCCGCCGCCAGCGACGACAAGGCCGCAACGAGGAGACCGTGCTTCGACGGCCGCCAACCGCGCTCCGAATTGACCGACCTGGACAAACGGGTCGGTCCAATTCCGGCTCGACTCCTCATTTGACGATCTCCGCTTCCAAGCGGTAGCAAGGTCCTTCGAGGCCATCGGTTCGCGCCATCGTCGGATCGATTCGCAAGACACCCGCCAGCTTCCGCATCCTCCACGAATATCGGATCGTGTCATCACTGACGATACTCACGTCCACGAAATCGGTGACTTTGGGAGCGCCGCCGAAACAGCATTCCTTCATGTCTCCCACAAGCGTAAACTGCTTGACGGCTCCTTGCTCCTTCACACTGGGGTGAACGTACCCTTTGATGAAAACCTTCTTGCCGTCGAATTTCATCACGTCGGCCGGAACGGCCTCTTCGGGGTGATCCGGGTCGGGGTGCAGTGCGTAAAATGGCAGCCGTTCGAAACCGTCCGGTACTTCCGTGTTGTACACGTACGTGTGCGAGGAGGCCGCACCGATCAGACAAATCAACGATAATCCGATACCTATCCAGGCGGCGGCCTTCCCGGTGAACTCCTCGGGATAGCGGACAATGGAACGCTGCGCGGTAATCCCGCAGATCAGGCCGAGCAGCGGGAGGATCAACAGTCCGACGCCAACAAACGCGACGACGGATAAGACGCCAATGATCAGCGAAAATACTGCCGCCTTGCTCAGCGACCTGTAGTCGATATCGATCTCGGAATCGACGACCGGCTCCAGCGTTATCGAACTCGAACGCATCGACTTCTCCCTCAACTCTTGCTGGGCGTATCGGTGGACACGGTTAACGGACTGGGTGCCGCCAGCGTCGCCCGTTTGGCGGCCTCGGGATCCGCCTTTTCAAGGCGCGCAAGGTGCTGCTTCGCCTCCGGTAACGGACAGCGGCGAAGATAGACAATGACGGGAACTCGCATCCAAGGTGTCTTGTTCTTTCCCGCATCCATGAACAACTGCACGAGTCGCTCCACGCACGACCAGTCTTTGTAATCGGCCAGGTCCTTGATTACCAGATCCGCCTGCTGAGGATTGTCGAGCACCAGCCGTAACGCTTGCACCACGCGCTGTTTGGGCAGGAGAGAAACGTCCTGCAGATGGAATCGCATCGCCATGATCGAGGCGTAGACATCCTGGTACTCGCTTTTCGGGTTGCCCAGATACAACTCCTCGACTACCGGTATGCCTGTTTCACCTTTCAGCGTCAGGTAACAGGCGAGCAAAGCGTCCAGAGCGGATCGCTGTTCGCGAGAATCGGAACGAATCATCGCTTCCAGCATCGGTACGTCGGTTTCCGTACCGCAGATTCCCAGCAGCGTAAAGTACAGGCGGCGGCGGGAAGGCGAAACCTTGCTGTCGGCCAGCCATCCGACGATCCGATCGTGATTCATCCGATCTTTCAAAGCGGCAACGTCGGAATAGGGCGCAATGGCGAATTCGTCATAAGCGTCACGCGCCAGCAGGGCGTCGGCATCTTCCAGATACTCCTGGAAAAACGCCAGTCGATCCGGCCCGGATCGCGGCACTTTCGGCAGTTTCAGGACGAACGCCGCCGAGCGTTGATTCAGCGATGTTGGCGACGACCACTGCAAAGCGCCCGCCAATTCCATGGCCCGGATCTGGAACAGTTTGCCTTTCGTCGGATCGCCGAAATAGAACGCCTCGATCAAATCCCCCTCGTCGACCATGTCACCGCCCTTCACGACGGTTTGAACCCGGAACTTCGCTTTGGGAACTTCGGCGGCGAATTCGTTTTCTTTGGGCGCCGGCGGAGCCGGAACCTCCAGACGGGCAATCACCACCACGTCCATCTCGTTCAGTTCCTGCGTCAGTGTTTTTCCTTCCGCCGAACAGAACGGGCAGGTCAATGCCGAAACGAGCTGAGGAAATACCCCGCCGATCAAAATCGTGATCGCCGCCGAAATCAGGAACGGCAACCCAACTGGTCTCGTGTCATTGCGCAATGCTTGAACGACCATGGAAGCTCCTTTGGTTCATTTTGCTTACGTTCCGAGTACGGGTCCAGTTCGGACTTCCGGGGTGGGCGGTTACGATCCAAGCGACCGACTCACATCCGTACGGTAGGCCGAAAGGGCGGGGAGGAAACCGGAGCCAATCGCTAATAGGATCAGCGCTGGCAAGACGACGACCTCAGGGGAAATTTTCCACTCCCAGACGCCGCTTGTCGAGGCCATCTCGAAGAGGTCGCCCATTTTCAGGCCGGGGGCGAGGTCGAAGAAACCGAGGCTGACCCCCGTATATTCCTCAATTTGACCGCTGGCGGCGGCATTGAGGCTGTGTCCCAGGGTCCAGCCAATCAGCCCACCCCCGATCGCCAGGATGATCGATTCCAACAGGATAATTGTCATTACCGTCGACCGGCCGGCACCCAGAGCCCGGATCACGGCGATTTCACGTTTCCGTTCGCTCATCGAATTGTAAATGCTGACCAGAATGCTCGTCCCCGATACGACGCAGATCATGGCGGTCAGGAAAAGTAAGGCCCTTTGCAGGGGTGTGACGATGAACGTGAACAGCGAGAGGATCTCCTGCAACGGGAAAATCGCCTGAGCATCTTTGCCTTTCCCGACCAGATACTGCAGACTCAATGCGCCGCGCTGTTTGGAGAGCACGAGCAGCGAAGTGACTTTGCGTTGTTCCAGCGGCAGCGGGATGCTGCTAGACTCGGCACGCGGCAGCACAAACGGCTGCTCCGCTGCGACCGGAGGCTCGACGGACGCCCCGCCATCCGCCGTCGCGGGATCCCCGTCAGCCGATTTCTCGGATTCCGTCTTTGTGGGCACCGGCTCCGCGTGCTCCTCCATCAGATAAAAGCCTTCCATGTTGATGAATGCCGCGCGATCGTTGGGGGTACCGGTCGGAGCGAGGATCCCCACGACGGTGAACTGTTGGGCGTGCTTGTGACCGTCCACGCTGCCGTGGGCCGGCGCGATCGGATCCCCCACCTTGAGTTTCAATTCGCGGGCGACCGTCGAGCCGAGTACCGCTTCGAAATAACCATGATCCTCGCTGTGGCGTTGGAAGTTGCGACCGGCCTTGAATGCATATTTCTTTTCGCTGTCCTCGCCGTACCGTAAACGCTCGAAAAGCTCCGGCACGGTGCCCACGACGCGGAAATTCCCCAGATAGTCGCCCAGGCAGACCGGCAGCGCGAATTCCGTGTAGATGGCAAATTTGCCCGGTCGACCGCGATCCAGATGTCTCGCGGCGCCCCGCTCCAGCGCCTGTTCCGCGATCATTCCGCCCAGCAACGACGCGGGAGCCAGTCCGACGGCGGGGCTGCCCAGCAAATCGAAACCGGCCATTGCCTGCCGAATCGCTTCGGCCTCCACACGGACCGCCGTCGTGATCTCGCGATCACGTTGGTCCGCGGTCAAGAACTCCAGATAGTATTCGTACGGAATATTCTCGACGGGAGAACTGAGATAGTAGACGGTGTTCAGCGTAAGCTGCAGTTTGCCGCCCTTGGCCCCCACGATCATGTTGTAGCCGAGACTGGCATTGGAGGTGAACGACTCCTGCATGACGCCGTGCACCGACAACACCACCACGACCAGTGTCACGCCCAGCGCCATCGATATCATCGTCAGCAGCGACGGGAACAGGCGGTGCTGAATGCTGCGCAAAGCGATTCTCCACAGGCTCATGCCGCGCCTCCATGGGCTTGTGCGATCTGATTGATTTCGTCCAGCCTTTCGCGGCGGGAAAACTGTTCAGCCACCTCGTTCGAATGCGTCACCATCAACAACGCGATCCTGTCTTCGTCGCACGTCGCACGGATCAGATCGATGATGTTCTGCTGATTGGCGGGATCAACGTTCGCGGTTGGCTCGTCGGCGAGCAACAATCGTGGGCGATTTGCCAAGGCCCGGGCAACGGCGACTCGCTGCTGTTCCCCAACCGACATGGCCGACGGCTTGTGGTGCCAGCGATGCGCCAGGCCGACTCGATCGAGCAATCGGCGCGCTCGTTCCGGATCCTTGAGGCCGCGCACGAACGTCATACCAAGCAGGACGTTTTCCAATGCGTTGAAAGCCGGCAATAGGTTGAATGTCTGGAAAACATAACCGATTTTTGCCGCCCGATACCGGTCCAATCCGGCCTCGCTGAACCGGCCGACGTCGCGGCCGTCGAATTTAATCTTTCCGGCGTCGGCCCGGGTAATCCCGGCAATCACGTGCAACAAGGTGGTCTTGCCGCAGCCGCTGCGCCCCAGCAATACCACCTGCTCGCATTCACCGATCGCAAATCGAGGCACGTCCAGCACCGGAAGCCGCGCTCCGTTGGGCTCCCGATAACTCTTGCGAATCCCCTCCAACAACAACATCCGTATTCCCCTGACAACATCTTCCCCTGGCAACATACTCCCCAGACACCATCAAGCTTGACGCTGGCCAAGCGCTGTCCCGCAAATCGCCGGGCCACGCGACGGCAGCGTCGCGCAAGCAGAACATGCCAATTTCCGTTGTACTTCTTTGGTTGCCGTCACGCAACCACAGCCCGCGCCGCGTACGCCAAAGCTGCGGTCGCGGCGCCGATTCGACGAGCAGTAGATTCTTGCCCCTGTCAAGGGATTGTTCGGCAAGCTATTCTGTCGAGTAGCCAGGTCGATGATGGCGGTTTCCGAACCCCCTCCCCGCGCGCGGTTTTGAGCACTGTGGCATCCATTCTGGAAAAAATCGTCTCCACCAAGAAGTCCGAAGTTGACGCGGCGCGCCGCAAGGTCTCCGAGTCGGAGCTGGTGAGCCGACTGATCTCCGCGCCCCCCGTGCGCGACTTCTACGCTGAGCTCGCCGCGCCAGGGCCGATCAAGCTGATCGCCGAAGTGAAAAAAGCCAGTCCGTCCAAGGGGATCATCCGAGCCGATTTCGATCCCGTGGCGATCGCCAGGACGTATGAATCCCACGGCGCCACCTGCATCAGCGTCCTGACCGACGAACCGTACTTCCAAGGTTCGTTGCGGTACCTGGAAGCGATCCGCGCTGCGACGACGATTCCCCTGTTGCGCAAGGACTTCATCATCGATCGTTACCAGTTGCTGGAGGCGCGGGTCGCCGGTGCCGACGCCGTGCTGCTGATCGCGGAATGCCTGGACGACTGCCTGCTGCGCGGGTTACACAACCAGGCACTCGAATTGGGGATGACACCGCTAGTGGAATTTTACGAGCCGGACAACCTGCCCCGCGTGCTTGCGGCGGGTGCTACACTTATTGGTGTGAACAACCGTGACCTGCGCAGCTTTGAAATCGATTTGCAGCACACGATTCGCATGCGAGAACGGATCCCCGCCGACCGGCTGCTCGTCGGCGAAAGCGGCATCCATTCGACGGCCGACGTGCGCTTATTGAATGATGCCGGAGTGCGGGCAATCCTGGTAGGCGAGCATTTGATGGCCCAAGCCGATATCGGGTCGGCTGTGCGGGAACTGATGGCCATCTGACCGCGGCGAATGTCGCAGGAGTTTATGATGACCGGAATGATGGAGTCGCTGCAGACGATCAACAGCTTTGCGCGGACCTTGTTGGCAGTAGTCATCGTCGGAGCCGGCTCGCTCGCCGGCTGGAAAGGTTACACCACCTACTACTCCAAGGAACTGGAGTCGACGGAGGCCGCCAAGAAGCTGGCTTCGGCCCAGGAGGAACTGACCCGCACCCGCAATGAACTCGAGGAACGCGCCGCGCAAGTCGAAAGACAGACCAGGGAACTCGCCGAAAAAGATGCCTCGATCCGATCCCTGGAAGCCGATGTCGCAAAGAAAGCCGAGGAAATCGCGCGACTGGATACCGCCATGCGATTGCTGAAGGTCGATCACCGACTGGCTCAGCTGACGGTCGTTGACCAGTCGCGCGACCCCGACAGCAAGACGGTGGTCACGGAAGTTGAATTCGTCGAGGTAAACGACGAGGGGTTTTCAATCGACGAACCTCGTCGGTTCCAGATCCGCGGTGAACTTGTCTATATCGACAATTGGGTCGTGAAATTCGAGGACAAGTATATCGAAGAACAAAACGACCTCGATCGTACTACGTCACTCGTACTGTTCCGTCGTATTTTTGGCGACCAGCAGGAGCCACGAGACGGAATGGCGCTCGATGATACCAATCGTCCTCCCCGCGCTTACACGCGCGGAGGCGCGGTCTCCGAGTTCGAACGGCGGATCTGGAGTGACTTCTGGAATATCGCCAACGACGAAAAACGGGCCCATGAACTGGGCATCCGCGCGGCACACGGCGAAGCGGTCTCCATCAAAGCGGAAAAAGGACGCAGTTACCGGCTGATGCTGCGAGCCTCGGATGGATTGAGCCTGGTCCCAAACGAACGGGCCACGAATTAAGGCTCCGCAAGTCCGCGACCACCGCCCTACATTGACGGTTGTGATGCGGCAGAGGCACTCGACGCGGCCTGGTCCGCGAGTCGCCGTTCAAGGGCAACGATCTTCTCCAGCCGCCGCGCGTGCCGCCCCCCTTCAAATTCCGCGCGAAACCAGATCTCGACGATCCGATCGATCCGCTTATCGTCCCCCAGATCGCCGGATAGGCAAAGCACATTCACGTCGTTGTGACGACGGCACATCTCGGCCGTGAATTCGTCGTAACATGTCGCCGCACGGACACCACGAAACTTGTTTGCCGTGATCGCCATGCCGATACCAGTACCGCATATCAGGATGCCGCGGTCCGCCGTCCCATCCGCCACTTTTCCGCCAACAATCGCCGCGACATCCGGATAATCGGCGCTCTGGCAATCCATCACTCCTTCGTCATGCACTTGATGTCCCAAACCGCGCACGAATTCGACCAGCTTCGCTTTGGTCGCGTATCCACGATGGTCGCTGCCAACTGCCACCTTCATCGCATTACTACCTTATACGGCCGGAAGCAGCGGCAACATCGACATGTCGAAGCGCTGCAACCAGTCGGCCAACTGATGGTCAATCTGCTCCGCACACCGCTGATAAAGTTCCGGTGGCCCGCCGATCGGGTCGCCAATATCAGTGTTGTTCGACGCTACCAGGCCGATGCGGGATGCCACCTCCGGCCACTGCGAGAGTATTGCGTCGCGATGCCCGCGCGTCATCGTCAAAATCGTGTCGGCGAACCTGATCAAGCGGTCCGAAAGTGGTTGGCTCTCATGGTGGGCCAGATCGACACCCCTCGCACGAACCGCTTGATCGGCTTCCGGAGTCGCATGGCCGCCCGCCATCGCCGCGATTCCCGCCGACATCACCATCACCCCCCGCTCTTCCAGTTCCTGTAATTGACAGCCAAGCCGATCGGCGAAACGCCTTCGCATCAGCACCTCCGCCATCGGACTGCGGCAGGTATTTCCGGTACAAACAAACAGCAGGACGTAGCTCGCCAGACGCCGTAACGTCGAATCAACAATCACGCCACTGCGTTCGATCTGATACGACTGGCCACGCACCCGAACGACCGACGACGGTTGCGCGAACTTGCAGCGGCCATCGTCCAGTACCAGACCGACGTCGTCGCCCAGGAACTTCACGACATCGACGCCGGTGACAGCCTCCGACTCACCGCTTCGATTCGCACTGGTCAGGACCAGCGGTCCCACCGCTAACCGCATGGCGTTCATGATCAGCGCATGTGCGGGGGCCCGCATGCCGAGTGTTCCGTCGGATACGACCAGTTTCCGCACATTCTCGGGCAGCCTACCGACCAGGCTGTCCGGATGTTCATCGTCGACGACCAGGGTGATCGGTCCCGGCCAGCACCGTCGAGCCAACCGGACGGCCAAGGGCGACATGTGCGGCGCGAAGTCGAGCGCCTCCTCGACACTGCGGATCGCCAACGTGAAACCATGTCCAGGCTTGCGGCCTTTGATGTCGTGGAGGCGTTGTACCGCGTCCGAATGCAAGGCGCTCGCCGCCAGCCCGTAAACCGTCTCGGTGGGAAATGCGACCAGACCACCTTCCGCCAACGTTTGCACGGCGCGATGCACCAGATCGCGCGGATCCTCCGAAGCACTTACGTCAAGTACGACAGGCATAGGGACACCATCCCAGGATCAACTCGGAAACGGTGCTGAATACGAAACTGGCCGACCGTACTGTCCTCAATTCCCCGCCGAGCCGCCAGCGCCCGAACAGGGAGTTGCTCGCCACAAAATTAATGATTTGAAGCACTTCCGGCAATTGAGCTACTATAGGGAACCGGCCCATTCATGGTCAAGTAGCACCCCAGGAGTAGCTCGAAACGGTTCGTAGCTCGAAACCTGTTTCGAGTCGCCCTGGTTAATGCGAACGCCGAGAGACCATCTCCGAGTTACGTACCAATTTTCGCTCTACCTCGCGAAACAAGTTTCGCTCTACGCTGCGCAACAAGTTTCGCATTACCTCGCGCAACAAGTTTCGCGCTACACCAACTCTGTGAGTCCGCTCAGTCCTAGCGGTTCGCGACTTGTCCACGGCTCTCCGTACCTAACCCCAATCACTGAGCCCCAGTATTCGGCTTCGGTTGTCAGTCGATCGAGGAATGTCGGCGGGGTCGTCGCCCGGCCCGCGACGAACTGACTTTGGTAACAGGCAATCGACGCGATCTTCGCTTCCCAGACGTCGCTGATATCGAGCACAAAAGAAGGCGCGATCGCCTGCTTAAGATGCACACAATAGTAGTTATAGATCCGTTCCGGGTGGTGAGGTAAACCGGGCAAATCCGACTTCGTCAGCTTGGCCCAGAAGCGGGCTGCGTCGACGAGTTGCGTTGCCGCGATATGGTCCGGATGCGCGTCGATCCAGTAGGGCGCCATCAGCCATCGAGGGCGAAGTTCGCGGATCTTGCCGGCCAGAGCAGCCCGGGCCTGCAGTGTCGGTTCCAGCGACCGATTGGGCAGTCCCAGGTTGTCGCGATAGTCGATATTCAGGATTGCCGATGCCGCCTGGGTCTCCCGCATCCGCAGTTCCAGCGTTCCATGAGGCGTTGGCTCTCCGTTGGTTAAGTCGAGGATCCCGACCTGGGCACCTTGTGCCTTCAATTTGAGGATCGCGCCGGCCGCTCCTAGTTCGGCATCGTCCGGGTGAGGAGCCACCACAAGTACGTCCAATTGCATCGTTCGGCACTCCGCCAGAAGTTTTTGTCATGCGCCGCCACTGTTCGCCGCCGCGAATCGCGCCAACTGGGCTGGACAGAATGCCGAAAATAAGGGAAAAGCCGCCTGCTGTCGACGCCGTCATCGCCAAAACGGGCCATGGCACCCGCTTATACAACGCCAGGCCGACAGAGAGGAAAGGACCCTATGAAACTGCGAGCCTTCCTGTTCGGACTGGGAGTTATCGCTGTTACCGGCTGCCAAACCGCGGCTCCCTTCGCGAACGCCAAAACGGGCAGTGGCCTTGGCGAATCGGCTGCGAGGTTCCACGATTCAGGCGACGTTCGTCCCGCTTTCAGTTACAGCCAGCGCGCCAGCGAGGTCGAACGGAACCTCAACGTGCGATAAATCGGTGGCGCGTCTGTCGACTGTGGCTGCCGGCTAGATGCAGAGCATGGCGCGAAAATCCGCCAGAAGCTCCACGCGCGCCAAGGGCGAAAGCGATCCATGGTGCGCCCTCAGACCAGCAATTCGTGCAGAACGCGAGCTGGATTAACGCCGGTCAATCGCACGTCAAGGCCCTGCTGGCGAAACGTCAGTCGCTCGTGGTCCAAGCCCAGAAGGTGCAGGATCGTCGCATGCAGGTCGCGGACATGGGTAGGATTCTGTACGGCCCCAAAACCGAACTCGTCGGTCTCCCCGTAACTGACTCCGCCCCGCATTCCACCGCCGGCGAACCAGACCGTGAAGGCGTCGATATGATGGTTCCTGCCGGTCGATTCGCGGACCTCGCCCATCGGGGTCCGGCCGAATTCGCCCCCCCAGACCACCAGCGTATCCTCCAGCAGGCCGCGTTGCTTCAAGTCGCGCACCAGTGCCGTCGTCGGCTGGTCAATCTCCTGGCAGATGGCCGGCAGGTGCTGCTCCAGGTTCTCTGTGGTGCCGCCATGATGGTCCCAGTTCGTATGCCAAAGCTGTATGAACCGCACACCACGTTCCACCAGTCTCCGCGCCAACAGGCAATTGCGCGCGTAACTCGACTCGACCGGGTCCTTGATACCGTACATCCGGAGTGTTTCCTGCGACTCGCTGCGGGTGTCCATCAGTTCCGGAGCGCTGGTCTGCATGCGGAACGCCATCTCATAGGCATTGATGCGCGTGGAGATCTCGTCGTCGCCCGTCGCCGCCAGACGTTGTTCGTTGAGTGTGCGGAGAGATCGCATCACTTCCTGTTGCGCGAGGTCACTCACGCCGGCCGGCGGCGTGATATTCAGGATCGGTTCACCCTGGTTGCGGAGCGGCACGCCTTGGTACATCGTCGGCAGGAAGCCGCTGCCCCAAAGTACCGCACCGCCGCGCGGGCCGCGCGGACCGCTCTGCAGTACCACAAAACCGGGAAGGTCGCCGCATTCGCTGCCCAGCCCGTACGTGACCCAAGCTCCCATGCTGGGGCGGCCAAACTGCCCGCTGCCCGTATTCATGAACAGCTTGGCCGGAGCGTGATTGAACAGATCGGTCTTGCAGGTCTTCACGAAGCAGAGGTCGTCAACGATTCCCGCCGTGTGCGGCAGGAGATCACTTACCCAGGCGCCGCATTCGCCATGACGCGCGAACTGCCGCCGCGTTCCCAGCAGGTCGACGCGATGGCTGCTGTCCATGAACGCGAACCGCTTCCCCGCCAGGTAGCTGGCCGGGATCGGCTTGCCATTCATTTCAACGAGTTGCGGTTTATAGTCAAACATTTCCAACTGCGAAGGACCGCCCGCCATGAAGAGGTAAATGACGCGCTTGGCGCGAGGCAGGAAATGCGTCGGCCGCGACGTCGAGGCGAGCCGACTTTGATCCGCGAGCGCACTCGATCGTTCTCCCATCAGCGACGACAATGCAATTGCTCCCACGCCGATCGAACATTGATGGAAGAAATGCCGGCGCGTTTCCATCTGTAATCGGGGGCGGAGCATCGGATTCATCGAACAGTCTCCGTAAACTTCATTCGCGGGTCATCGTCTCGTCCAGGTTCAACAGGACCCGCGCGGCACTCAGGCTATCTAGGGAACTCAGTACGCCAAGCTCCTCGGCGCACGGCTGTCGCGCCGTGCAGGCACGGAAAGCACTCGTCAATCCGTCCCGTTCGATCAGGCTGGCCAGCTGCCGAGCCACTTCGAAAAATGCCATATCGTTCAGCAAGGTCAGCGCCTGCAGGGGAGTGTTGCTGCGCAATCGGCGCGTGCAGGTGCTGTAACCATCGGGAGCGTCGAACACATTCAGCGCAGGCGGAGGGGTCGCTCGGTAAAGGAAGGTGTATAATCCGCGCCGAAAGCGGTTGGCACCCGTGCTGGCTTTCCACTCGCGTTTCACCTGCCCCTGGCTCATGACGCCATCCGGGATCGGCGGGAATACCGGGGGGCCTCCAATGCGCGTGGTCAACGCGCCGCTCGCCGCTAGTGCCGCGTCTCGAATCAATTCGGCGTCCAGTCGCAACCGCCGCTGACGCGCGAGGAGTGCGTTGCCAGGATCGACGTCGCGGAACTTGGGATCAACATCAGAACTTTGGCGATAGGTTTCTGACGCCACGATCGATCGGTGCAGCTGTTTAAAACTCCACCCCTGTCGCTGAAATCGCAACGCCATCCAATCAAGAAGTTCCGGATGGGTCGGCGGAGTGCCTTGTAGTCCAAAATCATTGTCGGTCTCGACGAGTCCCTTCCCAAAATAGACCTGCCAGACTCGGTTCACGATCACGCGGGCCGTCAGTGGGTTTTCCGGGCTGACAATCCAGTTCGCCAGCTGTAACCGCGTCGGTGGGACATCCCCCGGTTCAAAACGGTGCAGCGCGGACGGAGTGCCGGAAGAGACTTCTTCCGCCGGACGGGTAAAGTCGCCCTGAACAAAAATCCGCGTCGTCCGCGGCCGGGTCAGCTCCTGCAACACCATCGTGCTTGGCGCTTCATTCAGTATCTGCTCGCAGGCCAGCCATTGGTTTCGACGAGCCTGAAATTCCTGATCACTGGCGCCCGGACCCGCGGCGAACAAGGAAAGTCGCTGCGCGAACGTCCGCTTGTCCCTGGCCACGGCCAGCAGCTTGGCCAACTGCTTGCCCCGTTCGGTGCTCTCGCCCTCCTGCACTACCGCCGTTTCGAAGGCCGCGATCTCGTCGGCACGAGCCTCCAGCAGTTTCTGCAACTCGGCTTCCAGGGCCTGCTTCTGCTGGGGGACCGCTTCCCGATCCGCTCCCAGCACCTTCATCGTCGGCTCGTCCTGGTTGTTCAGGAAAGCGAAGAACTGGTAGTACTCGCGCTGCGTAATCGGATCGAACTTGTGATCGTGGCACTGGGCACAGCCGATCGACAAGCCCAGCCAGACAGTACCGGTTGTGGCGACACGGTCGAACAGGCTGTCGATGCGGAACTGCTCACGATCGATTCCGCCCTCCTGGTTGATCTGCGTATTGCGATGAAACCCGGTCGCCACCCGCTGTTGTTCCGAGGCGCCAGGAATCATATCTCCGGCGAGCTGTTCACGCGTGAACTGATCCAACGGCAGGTCGCTGTTGAACGCCTCGATGACGTAGTCTCTGAACTTCCAGATTTCGCGCGGCGCATCGATCGAGTAGCCATTGCTGTCGGCGTAGCGCGCTTGATCGAGCCACCAGCGGGCCCATTTTTCGCCGTATTGTGGGCTGGCCAGGTACTTCTCCGTCCACCGCCGCCAGGCCGGCTCCGGCGCGTCGCTGTATTCGAGTAGAAACTGATCAAGGTCCTCCAGGGTTGGGGGCAGTCCGGTCAAGTCGAGGCTCAGGCGGCGCAGTAACGTCCACGGATCGGCTCGCGGCGCCGGGACGAGTCCCGCGTTCCGCAACCTTGCACGGACAAAAGCATCGATCGGTTCGTACGCCTCGCCTTCGTCCGGCGGCGGATGGTCGGCAGGAACAACAAACGCCCAATGTTGTTGATAAACAGCACCTTGCTCGATCCACGCCCGAAGGATATCGAGCTGCTCGGAAGTCAGTGCTTTGCCCGTTTCGACGGGCGGCATCCGCTGCGCCGGATCGGCATGCTGGACTCGGGCCAACAAACCGCTGCCGGCCGGATCGCCAGGCACGACGGCCGCATGGCCCGATTCGAGTGTCGCCGTTGCCCCGTCGCGCGAATCGAGTCGCAGTCCGGCTTGCCTGGCACGCAGGTCAAACCCATGGCAGGCAAAGCAGTTCCTGGCCAGGATCGGCAGCACGTCGCGCTGGTAACAAATTTGCCGGCCCGCAGCCCGCTCGGTGACCTCGGGAGCCGCGAAGCATCGGCCTCCCAACAATCCAAATAATACCAGCAATCCAGAAACTACACTCCGCTCGACTCTATTGCTAAAAACATGGATCATACGCCTAGACTAACGCACATCGAACGCCGTGGGTAGTTCGTGGCAGTTAGTTCGTGGCGGGGGCTTCCAGCCCCCGTAGATTCACCGCTGTGGCAGGGGCTTCCAGCCCCCGCGTATCGCGGAACGCCTTCGAGCGAAAAACGAACGCGACGCATCGCCTCCCACCCCAACTTGAACCACATTGGCGGTCGTCGGCCGCCAAATGCCGCAGGCTAAGCCTCGTCCAGGGGATCGTCACGTGCTGTCATGCTCTTTGGTCGAACGATCGATGTTGCGAAGGGCGAACAGGTCAGATGCAGCGAGACCGAAGCGGTACAAGCTGTGGGTCGGGGATGGAGCGTACCGGCGCTGGCCGGAAGCTGCGATCTGTTTCGTTGGACCACAGCCACGATCCTGCGGCGGCTGGAAGCCCCAGCCACGAAGATTCTCGCCGATTCAGGAAACTTTTTCCACGACGCTACGATAACCGTTTCGTACGTGGGGAAACGATGGTCCGGGCAGCAGCCGTTCCATAAAACAAAGGGAGAACAATCATGGCTACGATTACGAGTTCGGTAGGGCGAGTTGGCACGAATATGTCGCAGGATGTTTCCACCGTGCAATCGCTGCTGAATCGCCATCGGAATCCGCCTCTGACCAAACTGGATGTCGACGGTAGGATCGGGCCGAAAACGACCGACGCGATCGAGGAATTTCAGCGCCGCGTAGTCAAGTTGTCAAATCCCGACGGCCGAGTCGACCCGAACGGGAAGACGCTGACGGCCCTTAACGGCAGCGGCGGGCTCGGTCTGCCGGGATTCGTCGGTGCAATTCTGTTCAGCGTGAAGTTGTGGCGGAACCCGGCCTGGCGAAACCGCCGGCAAACAGTATTGCTTGGGACCGGGATTATGCTGGCGGGATTCTTGATTTCGTTCATTGGGATCGCGGCAGCCACGGCGAAGGGCGAAGGCGTTTTCGGTCCCGATACGCTCGTCGGCTGGCCGAATCGAATCGGCGTCCTGGGAGAATGCATCTGGACCGTGCTTATCGCCTGGCAATCGCGCCGCATCGCAAAACCCGGGGCTGATCGGCCTCCGACGGAAAAAGTTCGGGAAAAATATCACGGCCGCTCCAACCATTCCGCTCGACGATTTCCGCAAATCGCCCGATTCCGTGTTCGCGGGGAATCGTGTCAGGCGCTGCTACCCCTTAAGGTCGAGGCTTGGATCGCCTACGATAGTGCAGCGGCAGGCGTCGAACCTCGCGTGAAATGGAGTCAGGATGGGAATCCGAAATAAGGCCGATTGGCGACCGCTGGCATGGCTGGCAATGGCCGCGGGCTTGTTGGCGGTCGAGTACACCTGGTCGCACCTCGTTTTCTACCTGTTCTGGTTGAACTGCTATTTCGCCATCACGGCCGGTGTCATCGCCCATAATCACAACCATTGTCCGATTTTTGCCGGCAAGCGGTGGAACGGGTTGTTGGGGCATGTGCTTTCATTCTTCTACGGCTATCCCACGTTCGTGTGGGTGCCGACGCACAATCTGAATCACCACAAGCATGTCAACCGGGCTGGCGACGCCACGATCACCTGGCGCATCACCGATCGGCACAATTTGTTCGTGGCTGTCACCTATTTTTTCGTTTCGGTCTACCATCAATCGTTTCCGATCAAGGCCTTCATCCGCAAGGCAAAAGCAACCAATCCGCAACTCCATCGAAGGATCCAATGGCAGTATGTCATTTGGCTCAGCGCCTGGCTGTTCATGCTGTTAGTGGGGATCAACCTGCATGGATTGCGGCGCGGCGCCGTGCTGTGGGGATTGAGCATCGGCTTGCCGGCGCTTTGTTCCGTCTGGGTGATAACGTTTTTCAATTACGAGCAGCACGTTCACACCGATCCCTGGTCGAAACATAATCACTCGCGGAACTTCACCGGCAGCTTGCTGAATTATCTGTTGTTCAACAACGGATTCCATGGCGTGCACCACGATCAGCCGGCCTTGCACTGGAGCAAACTTCCCGCGGCGCATGGTCGAATCGCGGCGCATATCGACCCGGTGTTAAACCAACCGAGCCTGCCGATCTATTGCGTGCGCCAATTCCTGCTGGCGCCGATCTGGCATTCGCTGGGAACCCGTCAGGTGGGTCGCGCCCCGTATGATGCCCGAGGAAGCCGCACCTCGCTTGCTTGCGACGAGTCCGAATTGGGCGAGGCAGGCAGTAACAGCGAGATGGCGGCGGAAGGCCGCGTCCCGAACTGAGACGGGCTTTCCGTAGCCCGCATTACCAACGCCCTTCGAGGCCCAGGTTGAATCCATGAGCCCAGAAGTCGGTGTATTGGAAAGCAAACTGGGGGCGGAGAGGGCCGGTGAACGGCACGGTTTCGGGGGCGATCAGGTTCGGGTTCAGATCGAGATCGATCTGATCGCCGGCACGGAGGACACGGCTCCAGTAGACCAGCGAGTAGCCGGCCACGACGCGCCAGTTCGGCGCGACCTGCAGCCCGACGGTCAGTCCCAGTTCCGGTACCATCGCGAATTGGTCCTGCGTGTACTGGCCGATATTTGTGCGTTGGGCGAGGATCCCGGAATTGAATCGTTCGGCGACATTGTTCTCGGTAATCGTGCTCGCACCTCGAATCTGCACATTGCCGCGATTGTTTCCCACGGCGACTTTGGTGATTCCTTCCAGGGACCAGCGACCGCGTCGACACTGCAGCAGCATGCCAAGCTCCGCACCGTGAAACTGGTTGCTCGTCACGAAGCGATCCTCGATCTGAAACGTACCCGGCGCCGCGGGATTCAGCGATGTGAGATCTTCGCGCACGACAACCGAATCATCGAGCCGCAGGAATCGGTACCCGCCGGTGACATTAAATTGATAGCCTTGCGGCACGCCCCGACCGTACTCGTCGCCCATCAGGAAGACGCACCCATAGCCGCTGCATAGCGGGTAGACGATGCGCGCCGCGGCGCCTTGAAACTGCGTAATCGCTTCCACATCGACCGTTCCCGAGATCAGATTGGGAAAGCCGATCAGCTCGGCCGTCTCGTGGCCGGTCAACATGTTGAAGAACGGTCGGCCGAGAATGGTTGCGCCGGTCGAGGTCGCCGAGAAGTTTGCATACTGGTCGCCTAGTGCAAAGTACTCTCCTTCCAGAGCAGCGCGTCGGTCGGGCGATAACCAGGTTCCAAACGTGATCCGCCCGCCAGACTGTGACGAATCGTTCACCGATTCGCCGCCGAACAAAATCGTCGTTGTGTTCAGCCCCAGCACGCCTGCGTTCGCTCGAGCTGTCCCGACGGGACTCGTGGTAACCAGCGGCGGTAGATCCAGCCCTGAGTTGGTCCACAACAACCATTCCGCGCGCACATACAATCCGTTCATACACAAGGCCGCTTCGTAAACAAGCTGTTCGTCTTCCCAACCCCAGTCATCTTCAAAGTCGTAGGGCCAAGGGTCGTCCGTGGCCAGTGTCCTGGGGGTACCAGGAGGCGCGTCGAGCGGCTCGGGTGAATTCGCGCGACTGCCATTCGGTCCGTCGCGCCGCGCGCTGGCACGGGGCGGCGGATCAACATCCTCGAGAATCTCCCGGAATGGCTCAGGCGGCTCCCATTCAATAGCGGTCGCGGGCCGCAGTGGATTCTGCTGCCCCCACGCAGAGGACCCGGCGAGGATCCCGAGCAGCACGCACAACGTCATTCGAGTCAGTCGGGGCATGTTGCGGGGAATGGGTTACGGGGAACAGTCGATCGGGTGGGACTTGTACTGGAATTGCGAGGTGGGCACAAGGTCATCCGCGGGCGGTGTGGATTCTCGGATTTTCGGGCGCGGTCGTTTCGCGCCGTGGCCCAGTTTGTGCAGATTGCCCGGACGTCGCTATTGTGCAGAAAGGGCCAACTAAGCCAATTGAGTTGCAGCAATTTCAGGGAGTAGCCATTTTGGATTGCTGGCAAGGATCGATCGCAGCCGCTTTTTCATGTTACAATCGGGCCGAGGACGGTTGCGCGGGCTTGTTCGCATAAGGAAGACTCGATGGCGCTCGGGTTGCAGAAGCGTATCACGGAATTGGCTCGGGGTTCGGGTCCGCCGGCGCGACTAATGTCGTTGGATGCCTATCGTGGATTCATCATGCTGGCGATGGCGTCGAGTGCTTTTGGTTTCAGCACCATGGCCAATTCACCCGATGTGCTTGATCAGTTTTCGGGGACGGCGTGGGACGGCACTTGGCGCGGGGTGTGGCGCTGGTTGGCTTACGAGTTCGAGCATGTGCCTTGGACCGGCTGTGGATTCTGGGACCTGATCCAGCCGTCGTTCATGTTCATGGTGGGTGTGGCCGTACCGTTTTCCACAGCGCGTCGCGCGCAGATTGGCCAGTCGAGTGCCAGGCAGTTTGCTCACGTGCTGCTTCGATCGTTGATTCTTGTGGTTCTGGGAGTTTTCCTCTCTTCCCAAGGCCGAGCCGTCACAAATTTCACTTTTGTCAACGTCTTGACGCAGATCGGGTTGGGGTATTGGGTCCTGCATCTGTTTCGAGTTCGCCCGAAATGGAACTGGAGCCCACGATCCTGGCTGGTGCTGCAGGGTCTCGCGGTTGCCGTTGTGTTGATCGGGTATTGGGGCTGGTTCCAGAGTTACTCAATTCCGGAGGAGGAGCGGGAGACGGTGGAGCGGTTCGTGGCGCAGCAGATGCAGAGTCGCGGAAAATCGGACGCGGAGGTCGAACGCGAGCTGGGTTTGACGCGCGACTTCACCGGGTATGCGGCGCATTGGAACAAGCATACGAACGCGGCCGCCGCCGTGGATCGATGGTTTCTCAATCGTTTTCCTCGTCAGGAGCCGGAGTGGGAAGGCGCTCGATTCTGGGTTAATGAAGGAGGATACCAGACGCTGAATTTTGTCCCGTCGCTGGCAACGATGTTGTTGGGCCTGATGGCCGGCACGGTGCTGCGGGCGGGTTGGTTGATGACCGATGCGTTGCGATGGATGCTGTTGGCCGGCGCTGTCTGTTTCCTGGTGGCGATGGCGCTGGATACATCGACCTGGCCGATCCCGTTTGCGACCTGGCCGATCCCGTTTGCGACCTGGTCGATCTGTCCGTCCGTAAAGCGGATCTGGAGTCCGACCTGGGCGGTTTTCAGCTCGGGCTGGACGTTTTGGATCTTGGCTGCCTTCTATTGGATTGTCGACATCCGTGGCTGCCGCCGAATCGCCTGGCCGTTCGCGGTGGTGGGGATGAACTCGATTGCGATGTACTGCATGTCACAATTAATGGGCGGCTGGACGCGCGAGACGCTTAAGACGCACTCCGCCACGATCGATTCCTGGTTGGGGATGGACCAGGGTCTTGGCTACCTGTTGACGCAATCGGCCTATGCTCCGTTTAACTCGCGTGTCGCCGTACTGTTCGTATTCTGGCTGATCTGCCTTTGGATGTATCGGCGTTCGATCTTCATCCGAATTTAGGCACAGTGCGGCGATTCTTTCCGGATCCCCTCGCGTAATTGCCCGCGAGATGGTGCCCGGGCCCTTGATTGTGCATCCTGCTCTGCCGATGATGGCGGGTCGCCATTGGCCGTCGGGAGTCTGTCTCAAGCTGTTTCGAGCGGGCGGGCGCGGCTTTTCATACGTCGTAGAGGATGATGATGAACGTTTCGACGATTGAAGCTCCTCCCACCACGGCGTTGGGCATTCTTCGCCGGCTTGGCCCAGGCCTGATCATTGCCGGCTCGATCGTCGGCTCCGGGGAGTTGATCGGAGCGACGACGGCAGGCGCGAAGGCTGGCGCGACGCTTCTGTGGCTGATCGTGCTTGGCTGCGTGATCAAAGTGTTTGTGCAGGTCGAGTTCGGGCGCTACGTGATTGCCACGGGCCACACGTCGATGGATGGCATGAACGAGACGCCAGGCCCACGCCTGAAGATGAGCTGGCTGTTCTGGTACTGGCTGGTGATGTTCTTGATCAGCCTGGGCCAGTTGGGTGGCATTGTTGGCGGAGTTGGTCAGGCGTTGGCGATTTCGCTTCCGTTGACGCAGGCAGGGCGCGCCTACAATGAGTCGGCGTCGCAGCGAACCGCGGAGGTGTTCGACTTATACGCGCGACGGGACAGCCTGTCCGACAAGGAACGGCAGGAAAAAGAGGCGCGCATCGAGATTCTGGAAGCGGCGCTCAAGGACAACGCGACGGGTTCTCGGGAACAATTCTATTGGGCGACAATTATCACCATCCTAACCGCGGCGGTACTGGTCGCGGGCCGCTACGGCCTGATCCAATGGGTTTCGACCTTCCTGGTGGCTTCGTTCACGTTAGTTACCGTTATCGATTTAACGTTGCTGCAAATGGAACCCCAATGGGCGATCGGTTGGGCGGACCTGCTCGCCGGCCTGAAGTTCCAGCTGCCCGCGCAAGGCGATGGCGTTCGTACCGCACTACAGACTTTTGGAATCATCGGCGTCGGGGCCAACGAACTGATTCAGTATCCGTACTGGTGCAGCGAAAAAGGATATGCTCGATTCTGCGGCCCGCGGGACGCGACGCCGGAATGGGCCGATCGCGCGCGAGGCTGGCTGCGCGTCCTGCGCTGGGACGCCTGGTGCTCCATGCTGGTTTACACCTTTGCGACGATCGCGTTCTACCTGTTGGGCGCGGCGATCCTCGGTCGATTGAAGCTGGTGCCGGAGGGACCGGAGATGATTCGCACGCTCTCCACGATGTACCAGCCGATCTTTGGTCGCTGGACGCAGGTCTTGTTCCTATTCGGTGCCTTCGCCGTGTTGTACTCGACGTTCTTCGTCGCCAATGCAGGGCACGCACGCGTTTGCAGCGACGCGCTGCGGGTGTTCGGATTCCGTCAGGATGCCGCCCAGAAACAACGGATGGTGGCGATTTTGAGCGGTGTTTTCCCCTTTGTCTGCCTGATGGTCTACCTGGCATACGCGATGCCGGCGGAACTCGTGCTGGCCAGCGGCGCCATGCAGGCGATCATGCTGCCGATGCTCGCCTTCTCCGCCATCTACTTTCGTTTCCGCCGCAGTGACACTCGAATTCAGCCCACGCGGTTGTGGGATTTCTGCTTGATCGCCTCGGGGGTTATCATGGCGATTACCAGTATTTGGCTGGTGGTCGAACAAGTGAAAGCGTTCATGAAATAGCTCGGGTACACCTTCCGGTTGGGTGTGCCGCCGAGTGATTCACGGATCGAGAAGGTGGCCCATGCGGGTCTCGCCGACGTCACACTCTTCGCAGCTCGCGACACAGCTTCCTGTGTCGCTGGCGTCGCGCCGACGTTGGTTAGCGGAAGCCGGCTCCGGGCTGGGTCTGTTGGCGCTCGGCTCGCTGCTGGCCGACGATACTCCGCCCCCGCACTCGCTCCCGTCCACTTCGACAGCGTCGGCGGGCAGCCTGAATGGCGCCGCCGCGCACGGCAAATCGAGCAACAATGCCTGTGAACAGCCGCCGCATTTTCCGGCTCGCGCGCGGCGAATTATCTGGCTGTTCATGCATGGTGGCCCTAGTCATGTCGACTTATTTGATCCGAAACCGGAATTGAGCGCTCTGTCAGGCCAATCATTGCCGGCCAGTTTTGGACCGGTGATGACGCGCCGCAAGGTTGCGGAGAATCCCTTGCTGCCGGCGGTCAAGCCGTTTCGGCCGCACGGCGAGTCGGGACTGCAGATCAGCGATTTTCTTCCAGAGATTTCCCGTCACGCCGACGATCTGGCGGTGATCCGCAGCATGCACGGCGACAGCGTCAATCATCCTCAGTCGGTCTATCAGATGAATACGGGCAGCATTCTGATGGGGCGACCGAGCGTGGGAAGCTGGTTGGCGTACGGGCTGGGCGCCGAGTCGTCCGATCTGCCTGCGTTTGTCGTGCTGCCCGATCCGGGCGGCGGCGTGAAGGGAGGTCCGCCGGCGTGGGGAAGTGGATTCCTGCCTGCGACCTACCAGGGAGTGACGATGCGCGGTGGCGACTCGCCGATTCTGCATCTGCGAAGCGCGGAACCGATCCCGCCGGACCGCAGGCAGGCCACGAACGAGCTGCTGCGGGAGCTGAATCGCAGGCACCAGCAGCATCGTGGAGATGACGAGTTATCTGCGCGGATTCGCGCTTACGAACTGTCATTTCGCATGCAGGCCACGGCGCCGGAACTTGTGGACCTACGTTCGGAATCGGCCGAGACGGAACGCCTCTACGGACTGGATAAGAACGAGTGCGCGGAATTCGGCAGGCGTTGCCTGCTGGCGCGGCGATTGATCGAGCGAGGCGTGCGGTTCGTACAGGTCTATTCGGGCGATACGAATGGCTGGGACGCGCACAATGATCTGCCGAAAAACCACGAACAACTCTGCCGTACGACCGACCTGCCAATCGCCGGGTTGTTAACCGACCTGAAGCGGCGCGGGCTTTGGAACGATACGCTGGTCGTCTGGGGCGGGGAGTTTGGACGGATGCCGATGAGTGAATCCGGGACGGGGCGCGACCATAATCCTTGGGGATACTCGGTCTGGCTGGCGGGTGGCGGTGTCCGCGGTGGCATGGCGTACGGCGCGACCGACGCCGTCGGGCTGCGAGCGGAGGAGAATCGAGTCGCGGTGCGCGATCTTCATGCTACGTTGCTGCATCTGCTGGGGCTCGATTTCCGCCAGTTGACCTTCCATCATCATGGGCTCGATGAACGGCTGACAGGCCCGTCGGAGGACGTGCGCGTGGTGCGGGAGATTCTTACATGAACCGCGGTTGGCCAGGCGCAAGAATCACAAGTCGCTGGCGTAATCTGACGCGTTTCGCCGCCTGCGTCGTGCCGCTTCTGGTTTCTCGAAGTGTCGCCGTGGCAAACGAGCCGGTGCGATTCGATGCGGAGACGGTCGCGGAAAGCCCGCTCACCGCTGCCGATCGCGACTATTGGGCTTACCGGCCGATTCAAGTGCCAAAGGCGACAGCGATTCGCGACCAGGTCTGGCCACGGTCGCCGCTCGACCTGTTCGTGCTAGCGCGACGGCAGGACCGAGGCATCGTTCCCAGCGTCGAGGCGCCACGGGAATTCCTGCTGCGACGGGTGACGTTGGCGCTGTGGGGCCTGCCCGCGACCGAACAGGAAGCCCACGATGGGCTGGTGGGGGACTCGGCTGTTCAAGCGTTGGATGCCACGACGAAATCGGTCGTTTTTGCGTGCGACGATTATGAGCGGATCGTCGATCGATTATTGGCGTCACCTCGCTACGGCGAACGAACGGCTCAAGTCTGGCTCGATCTGGCACGTTATGCCGACACGGACGGGTTCGAGCACGATCTGACGCGGCCCGACGCCTGGCGATACCGGGATTGGGTGATTGCGTCAAAGAACCGGGATCTCGGCTATGATCGCTTCGTGATGGCGCAGATTACCGGTCGCGCGGAAGATGGTTCCGAGGAGTTGCTTCCGACGATGTTCGGTCTGGCGGGGCCCGATATGCCCGACATGAATGACCAGCATGAACGGCGTCATCAACGTCTCAACGAACTCACCGCGACCGTCGGCTCCGTGCTGCTCGGAATGCAGTTCGGTTGTGCCCAGTGCCACGATCACAAGTACGACCCCTTGAGTCAGGGCGATTTTTTCCGATTGCGCGCGGTCTTTGAATCGGCGATTCCGATTCTGGAACGTGACAAACCGGTGCATCAGCTCGTCGAACAATCGGCCCCCGAGCCGGCTCGCTTCTGGCCGCGCGGGGACGCTCGCCGGCCTGGCCCGATCGTATCTGCCGCGCCGCCGCGGGTTCTGTGCGGAGCGGACGGTGCAAATTGGTCCCGCGAGAAAAGCGCTCGCGACGAATTCGCGCGCTGGCTTTTTGCGGACGGGAACCCGCTGGTTGCCCGCGTGGCGGCAAATCGCATCTGGCAATTCCAGTTCGGGCGTGGGCTGTTCGCGACTCCCGCCGACGTCGGCAACATGGGCGCGCCACCCTCGCATCCGGAGTTGTTGGAGCTGCTGGCGGACCGCTTTCGACGGCATGGCTGGAGCGAGAAACGGCTGCATCGCGAAATCGTGCTTTCGGCAACCTATCGCCAGTCGAGCCAGCCAACGGACACTTTCCATCGCGACCTGGATCCTGACAACATCTTCTGGAGTCGTTTCCCGCGGCGCCGACTGGATGCCGAGGTGGTCCGGGATTCTATATTGAGCGTTTCCGGATTACTGACGAGCGACATGGGAGGTGCCGGCGTGATGCCGCCTCTGCCATCCGAACTGTTGGGAACCTTGCTGAAAGGCCAATGGTCGCTGAGTCCTCGCGAAGCCGATCACTATCGACGCAGCATCTACTTGTTCGCGCGCCGCAATTTGCGTTACCCGATCCTCGAAGTCTTCGACAGGCCGGATGCGAATGCCAGTTGCGCGTCGCGATCGCTATCCAACACGGCTTCGCAGGCGTTGCTGATGCTCAACAGCGAGCTCAGCCAGCGCGCGGCCGGGGAACTTGCTCGACGATTGCTCGACGAAATGACGGATGTCGCCAGCCGGCGGGAGCTGATTTCGCGGTTGTTCCTGGCGGTCTACCAGCGCGCCCCCGATCCCGAGGAACGCGTCCTGCTGGAACGATTCATTGTCGATCCGAGCGGTACGGTGGATAGCGATCGATTGCGGGATGCCTGTCTCGCGCTGCTGAACTCCAACGAGTTCATCTACGTCGATTGATGGCCGAGTCGCTCTTCTGTTGCCGAGTCGCTCCGCGACTCGGTGCCTTAGCGACTCCATGTCGAGTCGCGGAGCAACTCGACTACAGCGATGCGTGCCTAGCCGCTGGCGCTGCCGCGGTCACTCGGATTGGTGTCGCCCAGTTCGGACGGCGTCGCCGGGACCGCGGCGATGAAGCGCGTGGTGTTGGCAGTTCCGGGAACGACCAGGGGGCCCGGCGAATTCTCCTCAATGATCTGTCGCAATTCGTCGGCGTTTACCGATTCGACGTCGATCAATCGCTTGGTCAACGCAAACAACGAAGCGCGTCGGACTTCCAGGATATGCCGCACGCGTTCGATGCCTTCGTCGATCAGCCGTTTGACTTCCTGATCGATTTCCCGCAACGACTGTTCGCTGTGGACCCGCATCCGATCGTCACCGGCGCCCCCGGTGGCCAGAAAGGCCGATCGGGAACTTTCGCGGTAATTGACGCGGCCCAAGCGGCTCATCCCGTATTCCATGACCATGCTGCGAGCGATTTCGGTGGCGCGTTCCAGATCGTTCTGCGCGCCCGTCGAGATGTCCTGAAAGACAATTTCCTCGGCAATCGTTCCCGCCAGCAGAACCTGGATACGGCTCTCCAGTTCGGATTGGGTCAACAGGTAGCGATCACCCTCCGGACGTTGCAGCGTATATCCGAGCGCGGCGAGCCCGCGGGGAATGATCGAGACTTTGTGCACGGGATCGGTATTCGGCAGGCTGTAGGCGACGAGCGCATGGCCGGCTTCATGGTAGGCGACGCGGTGTTTTTCGTCGTCGTTCATGACCCGCTGCTTCTTTTCCAGGCCAGCGGTGACCCGTTCGATGCCTTCATTGAAGGCTTTCATGTCGACGGCGTTCTTCTCGCCGCGCGCGGTGAGCAGCGCCGCTTCATTGACCAGGTTGGCGAGATCGGCCCCGACGAAGCCGGGCGTCAGCGACGCGATTTCCTTGAGGTCGACTTTCGGGTCGAGCTTCACATTCTTGACATGAACTTTCAGGATCGCTTCGCGTCCGCGAATATCGGGTCGATCCACCAGCACATGGCGGTCGAAACGGCCGGGACGCAACAACGCCGGATCGAGTGTCTCGGGACGATTCGTGGCTGCCATCACGATCACCCCGTTATTCGATTCGAAGCCATCCATTTCCACCAGCAGCGCGTTGAGCGTCTGTTCGCGTTCGTCGTGTCCACCGACAATGCTCGTTCCGCGACTCTTCCCCAGCGCGTCCAGTTCGTCGATGAAGATGATGCAGGGCGCCTTGGCTACCGCCTGCTGGAACATGTCGCGGACGCGAGCTGCACCCACGCCGACGAACATCTCGACGAAGTCCGAACCCGAGAGACTGAAAAACGGCACGCCCGCTTCGCCGGCGATCGCTTTGGCGAGCAGCGTCTTACCGGTTCCTGGCGGACCGACCAGCAGCACGCCCTTGGGAATGCGTCCCCCAAGCCGCTGGTACTTTTCCGACGACGCGAGGAAGTCCACGACTTCCTTGACCTCATCGACCGCTTCGTCGATCCCGGCAACATCGTTGAACGTCACGCCCAGATCCTCCTGGGCGTAAAGACGGCCGCGACTGCGCGCGAAGGACATCGGCGAACCCATCGTTCCCAGCCGGCGGAACATCCAAAGCGTGACGATGCAGAGAATCAGGATCACCGACAGGATCACGAGGTTCTGGCGCCAGGGACCCGGCTCGGCCTCGAACCGCCACTCCAGATTGCTGGGCCGCAGCAGCTTTAACAGTTCCTCATCAGCGGCAGGGAACGACTGCTTGTCGCTGCGGAAGCTGATTTCGATCGATTTCCCGGCTTTCGATTCCGGTTCGACCTGCTGGCGGTCGACCTTCCCGACCACGGTAACTTTGCCAACGATCACGTCACGGAGATTACTGAATCGGAACACACGGCGTTCGCTGGATGCCGTCTTCGGAATCTCGATGTCGATATACCCGCTGGCACCCTCGACCAGATCGCCGTGGGGCCGATCGCGGCGGCTGTTGCCGATCAGCGTCACGAGATCCTGGTAACTCAATTCCTGGCCGCCATATGCCAGATAGTAGATTCCCGTCAGCAGCGTCGCGGTGGCAACCAGCAACAGCAGGTAAAACAGGAAATTGGGACCATTCGATGCGGATTTGGAGTCGGAGGAGCGTTTCGAGGAGTTTTCGTCCCTTGTCATTTCGAATATCCGTCAGGTTGTCAGGAGTAATCTAACGTTGAAATTATAGGGTGCCGATTGAATCGGGTTGTCCGAGTGAAACCGTCTTCCTAGAATGCAATCGCACGGAAGTCCCGGTGATTCATCACGTTAGCTTACCGATCAGGCTTCAATCGACCAGGGCTGTCGGCCGGAATTTGTGTTGGACATGACGATTGCCACCCGAAAAATCGCGATTCTCGGCTCGACCGGGAGCATCGGCGAGAGCACGGTACGCGTGGCGTTGGCGTCCCAGGGGCGGATTGAGGTTCTGGGACTGAGTTCCCACCGCCGGCTGAAAAGGCTGGTCGAACAGGCACAACAACTCACTCCGGAGTGGATCGTCGCAACGGGAGGCGAGGCGGCAAATTTCGACTGGTCGGGATTGCCCGGATCGACCCGTTTGCTGGTGGGCGACGAAGGGATTTCGCGGTTAGTTCGTCAGCCGGAAATCGACATCGTGGTGTCGGCAATCGTTGGCAGCGCCGGATTGGCGGGAACCTGGAACGCGGTCGATGCCGGTAAGACGGTCGCTCTGGCTAACAAAGAGACACTGGTCATGGCGGGTCCGCTGGTGATGGAACTCGCCGCCCGCCGGAAATCCCGGATTATTCCGATCGACAGCGAACATAGCGCGGTATTCCAGGCATTGCAGGCGGGTCGGCGTGCGGATCTGAAGCGGATCATACTCACCGCCAGCGGCGGTCCGTTTCGTACCTGGACGGCGGAAGCGATCGCATCGGCGACCATCGACGATGCATTGGCCCACCCCACCTGGAATATGGGCCGAAAAATTACCGTCGATTCGGCGACCATGATGAACAAGGCACTGGAAATCGTCGAGGCGCGGTGGCTGTTCGACCTCGCACCGGAGGAGATCGAAGTCGTCGTGCATCCTCAATCGATTGTGCACTCGATGGTCGAGTTCGTCGACGGATCGGTGGTCGCGCAAATGAGTCCCCCCGATATGAAGTTGCCGATCCAATATGCGCTGACCTTTCCCGAACGCAGGGAGGGTCCTGCGGCGCGATTCGATTGGACGGCCAGCCATCGGCTTGAATTCGAGCCGCCCGACTTGCAGCGATTTCCGGCGTTGACGTTGGGCTACGAAGTTGCCCGAGCGGGCGGTACGTCCGGCGCGGTGTTGAATGCCGCCAACGAGGCGGCGGTGGAGGAATTTCTTTCGGGCCAATTGAGTTTCGCGGAGATCGTACCGGCCTGCCGCAGCGTATTGGAACATCATTCGTTTGATTCGAAGCCGTCGCTCGACGACCTGCTGAAGGTCGACCGTTGGGCGCGTAAGGAGATTTCAAGGTGGGTTTGTACCTGATCGCAGCCACCTCCGGGTGGCTGGAGTTAAGCAACTACTGGTCCGCCCTGCAGGTCGTGCTGGGCGTCGGTTTCGTGATCTTCGTCCATGAACTGGGTCATTTTCTGGTGGCCAAGGCGTGCGGCGTGAAATGCGAGAAGTTCTACGTCGGGTTCGATATTCCGATCTGGAAGTTCCCTCGCACGCTGTTTAAGTTCCAATGGGGTGAAACCGAGTACGGCGTTGGCATCATTCCGCTGGGCGGGTATGTGAAAATGCTCGGTCAGCACGACGACCCGCGCGAAGCGGAGGCAGAAGCGGAGCGGGCTCGCGGGACGCCGAGCGGTGCGCTGAACCCGCGCAGCTATATGGCCAAGTCGGTGCCGCAACGGATGGCGATCATTTCGGCCGGCGTGATCATGAATGTTATTTTCGCCGTCGTACTGGCGGCCATCGCTTTCCGCAACGGTGTTCCGTATCAGCCGTGCATCATCGAGGCCACCGTTCCTGGCGATCCCGCCTGGCTTGCCGGCATCGATACGGGTGACAAAATCGTACAGATTCATAAGCAGGCCAGTCCTTCCGACCACCTGCGCTACGATAAGGACCTTGTGACCAATGTGATTCTCGGCCGTGATCAGCCGCTGGACCTGCTCATTGAACACCCCGACAAACAGCGACAATGGTATTCGATCGTGCCGACAAAGCGGCTGATGCAGCGCGAGCTTGATCGGACGACGATCGGCGTTATCATCCCCAATTCCTTGAAGATCGGCGGCTTGCCGCAAAAGGCCAGGTTGCGCGAGCGCCGTATTCCAAACATCCACGAACTGCGGCAAGGCGACCGGATTGTCGGCGTCGACGGCCAGCCGATCTCCAGCCCCAGCGAACTCGAGGCATTGCAGGCTCGGCATATTCGCGAAGCGCTTCGCCTGAGCATCGAACGGCGCGATTCGACCGGTTCGGCGGGATCGGAAACCGTGGAGTTCGTCGTGCCTCCATCGCCGATGCGCTGGCTTGGCTTCACAGTGACAATGACGCCGATCATCGGGATCCAGCCCGGCTCGCCGGCCGCGGAGGCGGGAATTCAAGCCGGCGACCGCATCGTATCGATTGACGGTGAATTGCCCGGCGATCCGCTCACGCTGCCGCAACGGATCGCCGACCGTGTCGGGAGCGAGATTGTTGTCGAAGTCGCGCGTGGCGAAACGTCCGGCGAGGAAACGATTTTCAAACTGCCGGTGACGCCGAGGGCCCCGCGGCACTGCAATTACTACACTCCGAATTGCGCCATTGGGCTTGATACTTTGGGAGTCGCCTACCGCACGGAAAACGTTATCTCCCATGTGGAACCTGGAACACCGGCCGCCGAGGCCGGTTTGCAGCCGGGAGACGTGATCGAATCGGTGGCGTTCGTGGCAGCGAATGAACAACGCAAGAAAGAAGAAGAGGCGCGATTCAAATCGTTCGAGACGCCCTTCGAACTGATCAAGGATCATTCGGATTGGCCGTATGTTCAAGAATTGATTCAAGACCTGCTGCCCGATTCCCAGGTGAACATGGAAGTGACCCGTGGCGAGTCGCGGAAACCGTTCAAGCTGGCGGTGGTCGATGGAACTGGTTTCAACGAGGACCGGCGTTTGCCGCTGGAAGCGCTGACCGCCATCCATAAGGCCGATTCGTGGGCCGAGGCAATGCCACTCGCCGTGCGCGAGACCTTGGAACAATTAACCGGCGTCGTCCGATTTCTGAAGAGTCTTGTCGGCGGTCGATTATCGGTCAAGAACCTGGGCGGCCCGGGCACGATTGCGTTGGTTGCGTTTTCGGAGGCCTCGCGCAGCCCTGCACGACTGTTGATTTTCCTGACTTTCCTCAGCGCCAACCTGGCAGTGCTCAACATCCTGCCGATCCCCGCGCTGGACGGAGGTCACCTGGCATTCCTGACCTGGGAGGGAATCGTGCGCCGCCCGCCCAACCCGACCGTTCAGGGGTGGATCACTCTGGTTGGCGTCGGACTGCTGCTGCTGATGATGGTCACGGTCATCGGACTCGATATCTCGCGGTTCTGGAATTGAGCCGCCGTGGGGCTTGCCGATGCGATCGCGGTTGCCGCCGTCCATTCGCGTGATCGCATTTGACGCCGTGGGGACGTTGATTGTCCCCGCCGAGCCGGTCGCCGAAGTCTATCGTCGCGCGGCGGCAAGGCAGGGCGTCGACATCGACCTTGCCCGGATTGCGTCCCGATTTCGAGCTGCGCTGGAGAAATTTGGTGCGCAGACCTACGCGCAGCTGGACAGGCCGCTCGACGCGAATTCGCGGGTTGGCACGGCGGGCGAGCGATCCCGCTGGCGCAGGATTGTCGCGGAGGTGCTCGAACCGTGTGCCGATCCCGAGCGTGCCTTCGAGGAACTATGGAACTACTTTGCCCAACCAACCCACTGGCGCGTATTTGCCGACGTGGCGCCGGTCTGGTCGGAACTGCGGCGGCGCGGATTGCGGATCGTAATCGCCTCGAATTTCGACGAACGCCTGCGCGCGATCCAGCACGGGTTGCCCGAACTGTCCCAATGCGAACAGCTGTTCATCTCCTCCGAGCTCGGTTACATCAAACCGCAGCCTGAGTTCTATCATCAAGTAATGCAAGAGCTGTCGGTCCACGCGGGCGAGATACTGATGGTCGGCGATCAGCACCAAAACGACGTGGTTGCGCCACGCGCACAAAGCTGGACCGCGATGCGCATCGATCGGCAGGCGGCCAGCGACAACGACACGATCGCCTCGCTGTACGATCTGCTGTGACCGGCGCGACGGCGTGCCTCGAAAGTTGTCTCGAGACTGTCGTAACTCGAAACTTGTTTCGAGCCTACGAAGTTTCGAGCCTACGAGCGAAATGCGGCGCGGAGGCGTTCCAGGCTGCGGGGAACGGCAGTCGCGGGGTCCTCCTTGCCTTCCATTTCCAGGGAGATATATCCGCGGTATTTCGCCGCGTGCAGGATCTCGGCGACCCGCCGGTAGTCGATGTCGAGCGAATACCATTCGCCGCCACCGTCGTAGGTTTTCGCCTGAACCAGCACGGCATGCGGTGCGAGCGCTTCCATCTGCTCGTAGCTGTTCTCGAGAAAGTTCCCGGTGTCCAGCGTCGCGCGGAGCCACTCGGAATTGAGTGCCCGGATCACGCGCAGCACGCCGGACGCCTCGCGGCCGAGACCCCAGTGATTTTCCAACCCCATCACGACACCCAGTGATTCCGCTTTGAGCAGCAGCGCCTCGAAACTGCGAATCACCCACTCGAATCCCTGGTCGTCACTGAATCCAGGCAGGCGCGGCTCGATCCCCTTGTTCGCCATCAGTTCATCAAAGTTCTTGCTGGTGCCCCAGCGGCCGGTGTTCACGCGGATCGTCGGTATTCCCAGTTCGTGCGCCAACTCGAGGCAATGTGCCGTATGCGCGATGTTGCTCTTCCGCTTTTCCTCATCGGGTGTGACGAATCCCTGGTGAGTGGAAAAGCCGATCAGATCCAACCCCAGCGCGAACGCTCGCTGCTTGATGCGCCGCAGCAGCGGTCCCGCCAGCTCCTCGCCGCGTGCTTTCGCCGCCTGCTCCATCTGCACATGGAGAATTTCGACACCGTCGAATCCGAAATCGGCTGCCCGTTCGAGACAGGTTTCGATCGGCACCGGCTCACCCCGAAAATGCCAGAACGAATAGGTGGAGACACCGATGCGGTTGGCAGGCTCGACGCGGACATCCGAAGCGCTGCTCCGGTTCCACAAACCGTTGCCCAGACCGATCGCCGCTATCGCCAGTAAGTCACGTCGCGTCTTCATGTTAGCCCACCGCTCCACTGCCCCACTCCCGTGCACAACCGTCCGCCGGGAGCGTGTAAGGCTTATCCGATACGCGGCAGCTTGGCAAGTCGGCGAAGAAACCGTCGGTGAAATCGGTTCGTCTCCACCTCGAACACGCCGGGAAAGCCAGCTCTGATGCGAGGGCATGCGCCGCCGCGCGACTACTCGAGGCGCCGTTTGCCGAGGGCCGCCGCGCAGACTCGGAACTTCGTGATGCCGGCTTCGACCAGATCGCCGTCAAAAATCGCTGCGTCAACAATTACCGCACCGTTAACGAGCGTGCCATTGCTGCTTCCCAGGTCACGAACGCTGCAGCCATCGTGGCGATAGTCGATGGCAAAATAGTGACTCGACATACGCAGGCCACCGGGAAATACACCGTTGCTCTTGTCGGTACGACCCACGGTAATCGACTGGCCCAACTGCAGGCCTACCGTCCGATCCTGGTACATGCCGCCTTCCACGCGCAGCGCGGTTGTTGAAGTTTGTTGACTGAAACAGATCAAGGGCGCCCGGAATGGCGAAGTCGCTCGATTCTTGACAATAGTTTCTTGGCTTTGCCCGGGTACCTGTATAATTGAGAAAGTGTCGGCTTTCGGCAATTGGCTTGGAGGTGACAGAGAGGTACATCGCAATGTCTGGAACAAGGCGTTGGCTGCCGTGGTGGTTGAAGTTGGTGGTGGGAGGGCTGTTGATTGGCCTGCTGGCGGCACGAGATCGGGCCGGGCTTGCCGTCGCACAAGAGGATCCCGCCGCCGAACAGCGTCCCAATCAAGACGCGCCACCACCTCCACCGGAACCGGGGGCGGAACAGCCCGCGCTTGCCGCGCCGTTACCGGCACCCGCGGCGCGCGGACAGGAACCGGGCGAAGGCGACGAGGAACTTGAAGTACTGGCGCGTGGTCCGGTCCATGAAGCTTTTGCCGAACCGATTGTGTTCGACGCGGAACCTGGCCCGGTCGTTCCCAAGCCACCACCGGAACCGATTGACGAAATTCCACCGGATCAGCGGCCGGACGGGGAAAATGTGGAGTGGATTTCGGGCTACTGGGCCTGGGATGACGAACGAACGGAGTTTCTCTGGATCAGCGGCTTCTGGCGCGTGATGCCGCCTGGGAGGCGCTGGGTACCAGGGTACTGGGCGGAGTCGGACGGCGGACACCAATGGGTCTCCGGCTTCTGGGCGGCGGCCAATCAGCCACAGATTACGTATCTCCCGCCGCCTCCCGCCAGCCTCGATGTCGGACCTTCGACACCGTCGCCCGCTACCGATCAGTTCTGGGTTCCGGGCTGCTGGAAATGGCGAGGCAGTTCGTACGCGTGGCGCGCCGGCTATTGGACCGATTCGCGGCCGGACTGGATCTGGGTTCCGGCGTACTATGTATGGACGCCTAACGGTTGCCTGTTCGTCGACGGATACTGGGACTATGTTCCGGTCCGCCGCGGATTGCTTTTCGCTCCCGTTTATTTCCGATCCACCGTCTGGAGACGCCCGAACTACGTTTATTGCCCGTCTGTAGTGGTCGATTGCAATCGCCTGACCAATCACTTTTTCGTGTTTCCCCGCTGGCGACACTACTACTATGGCGACTACTACGCTTCGAATTACGCGACGATGGGGATTTATCCGTGGTTTTCATTCCATGAACGGCGTGGTTGTTACGATCCGATCTACAATTACTACCGTCGGCACCATTTCGATGATCGCGATTGGGACCGGAATCTCCGGGCGGCCTACGACCATCGGCGCGACCATGCCGAGGCTCGACCATTCGGTGGAGCCTTACCGTTGACGGCTGCCGTAGGTGCGGCCGCGATCGCGACGCATGCCGCTGGCAACTCGCAGTTGTTGCCCCTTCATCAGGTCGCGAAGATCCAGGATTCGCCTGTCAGGCTGCAATCGCTTGAAGATCAACGGCGTCAGGAATTGCGTGAACAGTCGAAGAAAATCCGCGAGTTTTCGCGACAGCGGGGCGAACTGGAGGCGAAGAGTCCCTCCCTCAAAGGCGACCTCAAAAATCTTCCCAAGGAATTGCCCAAGATCGATCTGCCGCAGACGGTGCGAACGCCCCGTGGGGGCCCGACGGCGGAAGCGGAGCGGACCACGACGCGTAAACGCGACCGGGCGGATTTTCTGGGCGACGATTTTCGCGGAAAAGCACGGATCGACGCGGCGAACCAGAAAGGAAATCAAAACGCCGGCTCGAAGCCGGGTCTTTCGGATTCCGGATCGGATCTGAACCCGGTCCCAGGTCGGCAATTACCTGCCGCGGATCCGCTGGCCGACCGGAACCTACCGAAATCCGATGCTCCCAAGGGAGACGGTCCAAAGACCGGTCGAACTCGACCTGATCCCGCCGACAACAAGGAAACGGAGCAGCCGGTTCCACGTGGCCGTGACCCTCGCAGCGACCCGCCCACTCCGCGCACCAAACTGCCGAAGACCGACGGAGGTAATGCGAATCCACCTCGCGACGAAAAACCTCGCACGGACCCGCCACGCGCCGAGTCGCCCCGTGCAGATGCGCCCCGTGCAGATGCGCCCCGTGCAGATGCGCCCCGTGCAGAGGCGCGCCGAGCAGATGC
>VGZA01000054.1 GCA_016872775.1 Planctomycetota bacterium
ATAGGCTTCTTCGTCGCCAAGGTGCCACTTGCCGAAGATGCCCGTCGTGTAACCAACGGACTTGAGCATCTGCGCAAGCGTGAAAGTCCGTAAACTCATCCGTTCCCGCTCGAAGATCGTGTGCGTCACGCCATTCTTGAACTCATGTCTCCCGCTCAACAGCGCCGACCGCGTGGGCGAGCAGGTGGGGCTGACGTGAAATCGCGTGAATGTCAGCGACTGTTTCTTGAAGGCGTCCACCGAAGGCGTGCGAACGACAGGGTTGCCGAGGCAGGCGTAGTCGCCGACGCCGACGTCGTCCGGCATCAGGAAGATGATGTTGGGCTTCGTGGACGCAGGCGCGGCAACGACGTCATGCAAAGAAATTGTCGCGAACAGCAGGCAAGCAAAGTGCCACAGCCGAATCTTGAACATATTCATTTCGCCCTGGAACCCTCGGCGTTTGCAGGCTCGGCCTTCACGACGACCGATTATCGATGCGACGCAGGTCGGGCGTCAACCAAGCCACTTTGCAAAACGGACAACTACGGTGAAGTCACAGTGAACGCGAAATGGCGACAATCGCGGGTGTTTTGGCAGCAGTCGTCCGCCATTCCGAGTTGCAATGTCCTGCGTCCCCCGTGACCCGGCAGGCGCCGTGCCAGTCCGGTCGACTCGTGTCGGTGGCGTCTGCGACCGCCGGACGGTACGATGAACCGCGGAGACACCGAAGCGCCGGAACCGCGACGTCGGAACAGCGACGACAGAACGCCACGCCAGGAAACAGACATCATGAAACGAACCTCGTTGCAAACCGTGTTGATGCGCTTGGTTGTCACGGTTATTGGTATCACCAGCGCACTGGCGGCCGGCAAGACGAACGGCGATCCCAACCAGCAATTCCCCAGGCACGATGGGAAACCGGCCGATATGACGAAGCCGGTCCGGGTTTTCGTCCTGCTCGGCCAATCCAACATGGTTGGCCTCGGCAAAGTCGCCGGCGGTGAGGGGTCGCTGGAGAACGCCGTAAAGAACAAGCAGAAATACCAGTACCTTGTGGATGATGCGGGGGACTGGCTGCCGCGAAACGATGTTCGCAATGTGCGGGTCATGGTGGGCCGAGGCGGCGGGATGCAGCTGTTCAATAACGAATGGATGATCGTGAAGCGCGGCAACCTGGGCCCGGAATTCGGGATCGGGCATGCCGTTGGAAATGCCATCGATGCGCCGGTGATGATCCTCAAGAGCTGCATCGGCAACCGGAGTCTGGGATGGGACCTCCTGCCGCCGGGCAGCGAACGGTATGAATTTGAAGGGAAGGTTTACGCTGGCTACAAGGATCGCCCCGATTCCTGGGCGATCGACAAAGCGAAGGGGACCTCAACCGAACCAGGACCGTGGCTCGACAAAAATGGCAAACCGATCGACTGGTACGCCGGCAAACAATACGACGACGACACTGCCAACGCCAAGAAAGTGCTTGCCGAACTCGGCACGTACTACCCCGATGCGAAGGGATACGAAATCGCGGGCTTCTTTTTCTGGCAGGGCGAAAAGGACTGTGGAAACGCCGGGCACGCGACGAAATACGAGGAGAACCTGGTCCGGTTCATCAAGCAATTGCGCAAGGACTTCGAGGCTCCCGACGCGAAATTCGTGCTGGCGACGTTGGGCGAAGCAACCAAGGGCAGCGGCGGCAATGGAGGAAAAGTCCTCGATGCTCAACTGGCCGTCGACGGCGCCGGCGGCAAGTATCCCGAGTTCAAAGGCAATGTGGCCACGGTTTATTCCAACCCGCTGTCGCTCGGTGGCAGCGGCAATAGCCACTATAACGGTAACGCGGAGACCTACATGAACGTCGGAGAAGCGATGGGTATGGCGATGGTCGAGTTGTTGCGGAACGGACGATAGGGTGTGGTAGGACGGGTCTCCTGACGCGCCTTAGACGCAACTTTCACGTCGGACCGCCGATGCAATTCGTTTCTCGACGCCGATTCGCACTTCGAGACGGGCCAGGAGGCCCGTCCTACTTCGATTATGCTACGCCGATTTGCACTTTTTGACGGGCCAGGAGGCCCGTCCTACCTTGCATGATTCGAGTCTTCTTGCAGAGTGAAATTCGACGACTGGTTGCCCTGCCGATCCTGATTTGCGCTTTCGCAGTATTGGGAGGGCAGGAGATCTCAGCGTACGCCGCCGACTTGCCACCCTCCGTGGCCGCGCTGTTCAAGGCGCGTTGCGTCAAGTGTCATGGGCCGATCGCTCCCAAAGCCGGGCTCGACTTGAGCACGGCGGCGGGCGTGGCGCGTGGAGGCGAGAGCGGAACGGCGATAACTGTCGGAAAGCCGGATCAGAGTCTGCTTTGGGGGCGCGTCGAGGCCGGAGAGATGCCTCCCACCGATGAACTGAGCGACGCGGAAAAACGCTTGCTGCGGGAGTGGATTCTCGAAGGGTCGGTCGGATTGGAGTCGAGGGAAGGTGGACACTGGGCGTTTCAACCGTTAACGCGGCCCGCATTCCCCACGCTGCGAGAATGGGGACGCGCCCGCAATGCCGTCGACCACCCGATCCAGGCGAGGTTGGAGGCGCACGCTCGACAGGTGCTCCAACCTGGTCCCGATGCCGATCCTCGCGTCCTCGTCCGGAGAAACAGCCTCGACGCCATTGGACTGCCGCCCACAGTGGAGGAGGCGGAGATATTTCTCAGCGACCCATCGCCGGACGCCTATGAGCGGATGGTGGATCGAAACCTCGCATCGCCGCGCTTTGGGGAACGATGGGGAAAGCATTGGCTTGATGCGGCCGGCTATGCAGACTCGAACGGCTACTTCAGTGCCGACACCGACCGTCCGCTCGCCTACCGCTACCGCGACTATGTCATTCGATCGCTCAATGCCGATAAGCCGTTTGACCATTTTCTACGAGAACAACTCGCAGGGGATGAGTTGGCCCAGTTCCGTTCGGGCGAGCCGACTACGCCCGAGGTCATCGAGTTGTTGATTGCGACCCATTATCTGAGAAACGGGCAGGACGGGACAGACATCGGCGTGCAGGAACCGGAGGCATTCGAGATCGATCGTCGAGCGGCACTGGAGGCCGCGGTCCAGGTGACGGCTTCGTCATTGCTGGGGCTTACGGTGCACTGCGCGCGATGCCACGACCATAAATTCGAACCGATCACACAGTTGGAATATCACGGGCTGCAGGCGATTCTCTTTCCAGCATTTAATCCTCAAGACTGGGTGAATCCGAAAGACCGCGTCGCTTATGCATGGCTGCCCGGCGAAAAGGAGTCCTGGGAACAGAATGAACGGCGACTCCAAGAAGAGTTGGCCCGGCTCAGCACGGAGCTGAACGACTGGCTGACAGTCCATCGCGAGCCTTCCGAGTTACTGTTCGAGGAGACCTTCGAAGACGACCATTGGCAAATGCGATGGAGTAACACCGCGCCCGGCGACGACGGGCCAGGGGGGACGGTCTCCCTGTCGGAAACGATCGCGAATGCGGCGCAGGTAAAGGACGGCGCATTGCAGGTAATCGCCGGGCCGCAGGAAGCATGGCTATCAACCGCGCTGGCAATCGACTGGACTTCCGAAAAGTCCGGCGATTGGGTCCAGGCGACCTTCGACCTGATCGACAACAAAGTCGGTGCGACGCCGCCCTCGGAGCGGATCGGCTACGCAATCGCAGCGCACGATTTCGACGACTCCGGGACCACGCCGGGCGGCAATATCCTGGTGGATGGAAACCCGACAACATCGACGCAACTCTATCCCGATTATCCCGGAAGCGATAGCAAGCCTGACGGAATGATCGGGGAGCAGGGGTACGTTCCTGGCCGCAACTATGGCGTCCGCGTCACGAACGTCGGCAATGGAAAGTTCCGTCTGGAACATCTCGTCGACGGCTTTTCTGAAGGCAAGACGCACGATGTTGCGGCGGCAGACCTTCCCAAGGGAGGATTCGCTTTTTTCTTCAGTGCCAGCCGTAGCTACATTGTCGACAATGTCCGCATCGAACGGAGTCTGGCGGCGCCGGATCCGATGGTCGATCTGGCCGCCTTGCGTAAGGAAATCGAGTCCCGTCGAAAGGACTACAAAGAGCAACGGGCGAAGCTCGAAGCGCAGCGATCAAAAGAGCCTGGGCTCGCGATCGCCTGGGTGACCGACAAGTCGACGAACCCGCCGATGGTGCCGTTCCTCACGCGCGGGTTGTATCACCTGCGCGGACCGAATGTCGAACCAGGCGCGCTCGCAATGCTCAGCGACGCGGGGCATCCGTACGAGCCACATCGCTGGACAAGGGCTGGAGTCGCTCCGCAAAGCGCCGACGCACTGCCGAGCGATTCGACCAGCACGACGGGCGGCTCGACAAACACGACCGGACGGCGGCTCGGATTCGCGAACTGGTTGCTCCGCGTCGAAGGCCGACCGGCGGCGCTGGTAGCGCGGGTACACGCGAATCGCCTCTGGCGCGAGTATTTCGGTCGCGGAATTGTCGCCACCACCGACAACCTCGGCCAAAGCGGCTCGCAACCGACCCATCCCGAATTGCTGAATGAATTGGCGGGCCAGTTCATTCGGTCGGAGTGGAGCCAGAAAGCAGTCCATCGACGGATTCTGCTCTCGACGACCTACCGTCAAACTTCCGCTCCCCGTAACGCGGCCCTCGAGGCCGATCCCGATGATCGGTTCTATTGGCGGTTTCCCGTACGAAGGCTGCAGGCGGAGCCGATCCGCGACGCGATGCTCGTCGTCTCCGGACAGCTCGATGCGACTCCCTTCGGCCCTTACGTCCCTACGCACCAGACGGCTGTCGGCGAGGTGGTCGTCAATCCACAGGACGCCGGCGCGCGTCGCCGGTCGGTTTACCTGCAACAGCGACGATCACAGGCACTGAGCATGCTGAGAGTTTTTGACTCGCCGTCCATCGCGACGGTTTGCACGTCGCGGCCGTCGTCGACGGTTCCATTGCAGTCGCTGTCATTGCTGAATTCCGATTTCGCCATGTTCGCTGCCGAGTCCTTTGCCCGCCGGTTGCTCGCGGAGACGGACGGCACGGATGCGGCGGTGGTTTCGCGCGCGTGGCAGCATGCAGTCGCGCGCGAGCCAACCGACGTCGAACGGCGGATCGCCGAAGAGTTTCTCGCGGAGCAACGAACGCTCTACACCCCAGACCAGGCAGCCGTCCTGGCGCTGGCTGATTTCTGCCAGATGCTGCTCGCCAGTAGTGCATTTCTGTACTTGGAGTGATCCCGCAGATGGATTCGCACGAGGTCAATTTATTCGCGCGGCGTCGAGCGTTCCTTGGTCGATCGGCCAGCGGAATCCTCGGTTCGATCGCGCTGTCGTGGCTCACCTGCCGTGAGTCTCGCTCGGCGGATCGTGCCGAAGTATCCGGTCCACATCACGCACCGAAAGCGGAACGGATTATCTGCCTGTTCCAAAATGGCGGTCCCAGTCAGATGGACCTATTTGATGAAAAACCGGAACTGGCGAAACGATCCGGCACGCCGTACCCGGGGCAGAGCAAGGTGGAGACGTTATCGCCCTCGGCGTCGGGAAACCTGCTCGGATCTCCCTTCAAGTTTCAGCCGACGGGCAGCTCGGGTATGCGCCTGTCCGAGCTGATTCCTCACATCGCCAGTATCGCGGATGAGATTACGCTGGTCCGTTCCATGACGACCGAATCGGTCTGCCACGAGACGGCCCTGCGAATTGCCCACAGCGGACATCCGCTGGCAACGGACCGTCCCAGTCTCGGTTCGTGGCTTACCTATGGACTCGGTTCCGCCAATCACGATCTGCCTGCGTTTGTCGTGCTGCCGGATCCGGGAGGTCTGCCGATTAACGGAACGCTGAACTGGTCGGCTGGCTGGCTTCCCGCTCAACATCAAGGAACGCCCTTCAGCGTGGGAGATTCCGCGGCACCTGTGCTCAACCTGCGCACGCCGGACCGCATTTCGGCTGCCGCTCGTGCACGGCAACTGCAGCTTGTAGAGCGGCTCAATCGGGAGCACGCGACCCGATTCCCGGAGAATACCGATCTCGAGGCCCGCTTGCGCGACTTTGAAACGGCTGCAAGGATGCAGTCTGCCGTTCCAGGGGCCGTCGATTTGACGCAAGAGACCCAAGAGACAAGACAGCTCTACGGTCTCGATCAGCCCGCCACGCAGGCTTACGCCGCGCGCTGCCTGCTGGCCCGGCGGCTCGTCGAACGGGGCGTGCGGTTCGTCGGTGTTTATCTCAAGAGTCAACCATGGGACACCCACGCTGACAACGCCAATGCGACCAAGAACGTTGCGGCCGGCATCGATCAGCCGAGCGCCGCGCTCGTGAAAGACCTTCGACGTCGCGGGCTGCTCGATTCGACGCTCGTCGTCTGGATGGGAGAATTTGGCCGCACACCCGTCTCGCAAGGAGCCAATGGGCGGGATCACAGCCGCCGCGGGTTTTCACTCTGGCTGGCCGGCGGCGGTATCCGGCAAGGATATGCCCACGGCGAGACGGACGAATTTGGCTATGAATCGGTGATCAACGTCGTCACCATGCACGACCTCCACGCCACGCTGTTGCACACAATGGGCCTCGATCACCAACGGCTCCATTTTGATCACGAAGGAAGATTAGAAACGCTGACAGAGTCCGATTTGACCAAAGCAAAGGTGATCGGCGAACTGCTCGGCTGAGCGGAAGAACGAGGCGGGTCGTAGGACGGGCCTCCTGGCCCGTCGAGAAGTGCAAATAACCATCGCAAAAAAAGATCGCAGCGCGCAACCACCTGCAAGGCAAGACGGGTCGGGAGACCCGTCCTACGGCCCGTCCTACGGCCCGTCCTTCTTGCTTACTTGCGAGCGATGCTCCAATGCTTCAGGATAGGGCTTGCGCGGAATCGTAGATTCGTCCTTTGTGGAACGTTGCCATGCTCTCGACTCGCGTCGTCCGTCAATGTCTGGTTTGGTTCATGCTCATGCTGCTGGGTGATTTGCGGTTGCAATCGGTCGAACCGTCGCCGGAGGAAATTCGGCGCAACAGCGGGCTGGCACGCCCCGAAGTAGAATATCAAGTGTTTCAGTTTCCCGCCGACCGGATTCCGCGGATTGACGGCGACGCGTCCGATTGGGCGATCGTCCCCGAATCGTACTCCATTGGCCAGGACCAGTTACGCGAGACCGTCGTCGGCATCGGCAACAAGCAGGATCCGGAGAATCTCCATGTCAAGGTGAAAGTCGGCTGGGTGCAGGGGCTGAATCACCTCTATTTTCTGTACGAGGCAAGTGACGACTATTGGGATTTCGCCCGAGAGGATCTGCACAACGATATTTTTGAAGTGGTGATCGACGGGGATCTGTCGGGCGGCCCGTTGATCCGCCAGATGCATCCGCAACTGAAATTGCGTGACCAACTGGAGACCCATTTTCAGTTTCATGGCGTTCACGCCCAGAACTATCACATTTTTACTCCCGCGGAAGGCAAAGATTGGGCGATGGTCTGGGGGTCTCAACCGTGGATCAAGGAATTGCCTTACGCGAACGCCGCCTACAAGTACGATTTCAAGCCTGGGGGAAGCGGCAAGCTGGTGCTGGAGTTCTTTGTCACTCCGTTCGATTATGCTCCGCCCGACCCGGCGCGTGCGGTGCAGACTCAGCTGCGCGAAAACAAGATCCTCGGCATGTCCTGGGCGATTCTGGACTACGATGACGAAAAGGCCGAACGCTATGGCGGTTTCTGGAATCTGTCGCACAAGACAACGATGTACGGGGACGCGTCGGATTTGGTGGCGTTCCGGCTGATGCCGATCGAAAAGCACCTTCGTAAGCCCGTGGAAGCCGACTGGTCGTTCATCGTGATCAGCCAGGAAGACCGCATCGTCGCGTTTCGGGATCGTTCGTTCGGCAACATCCGTTCGTGGCGATGGGATTTCGGCGACGGTGAATCGTCGACCGAGCGGCATCCGACGCATCAATATGATCGCCCCGGGGAGTATATTGTGACGCTCCGGGTCGAAGGGCCTGAAGGCAAAGCGCGACGTTCCAAGATCTGGGATGTAACACTGCCTTAAACAATCGTGGAACGGAGGCGTCCAAAATGGATCGGCGGTGCGGTGATTCAAGAGAAGGTAATGCTTCGATGAGAGTGGCGAAATTCCACGTGCGTTCTCGGTCCCATGGCGGTCTACCACTGGCTGTCATCACACTGATCTGTAGCCATCTTTTCGTCGACTCCGGTTGGCAGGCTATCGCCGCCGACAGGCGACCGGCCTGGACGACGTCACGCATCCAAGGATCTCCTGAGCCACCGCTACCGTATGTCTCCGAGCCGGTCTTTCCCTCGCTTAAATTTAATCAGTGCCTGGACATTACGACGGCACCGGGGAGCCAGCGTCTGTTCGTGGTCGAACAGTCGGGCAAGGTCTATTCGTTTCCGAACCAACCCGACGTCACCCAGGCGGATCTGGTTTTGAATTTCGCCGAAAAAATCCCAGGCGTCCAACAAGTCTACGCCTTGGCGTTTCATCCGAAATTTGAGCAGAACCGCTACTGCTACGTCTGCTACATCAAAGTGGCAAACGATCCCGAGGGTACGCATGTGGCCCGATTCCGAATGGCGGACACCGATCCGCCCACGATCGATATTGCCAGCGAAACGACGATGGTGACCTGGTTGTCTGGTGGCCACAACGGATGCTGCCTGAAATTCGGTCCCGACGGCTGCCTCTATATTTCGACGGGTGACGCCGCGCCACCCAATCCGCCCGACATGTTGAAGACCGGGCAGGATCTGACCGACCTGGCCTCGTCGATACTCCGAATCGATGTCGATCACGCCGAGGGGGAGAGGAACTATCGCATTCCCGCCGACAATCCTTTTGTCGAATTGGCGGGAGCACGCGGCGAAATCTGGGCCTATGGACTGAGGAATCCCTGGCGGATGAGCTTTGATCGAAAAACGGGCGATCTGTGGGTCGGCGACGTCGGCTGGGAGCTTTGGGAAATGCTCTATCGCGTGGAACGCGGCGGCAACTATGGCTGGGCGGTGATGGAGGGCCGGCAGTCGATCAACCCCGAATGGCCGCGCGGACCCACGCCGATCTTGCCTCCGACAATTGACCATCTGCATACCGAGTCTTCGTCGATTACGGACGGATTGACCTATTACGGATCGCGGCTCAAGGAACTGCACGGTACGCATCTCTACGGTGATTACGACACAGGAAAGGTCTGGGGTTTTCGGTACGAACAGGGCCAGGTCGTCGAACACCGCGAATTGGCCGATACCACACTGCGAGTGGTTTCGTTTGGCGAAGATCATCAGGGAGAATGTCTGATCCTCGACCACGTGGCAGGCACGATTCACCGACTCGTGCCCAATCCGCAGTCGGACCAGTCTCCGACATTCCCGAGGAAGCTCAGCGATAGCGGGTTGTTTGCATCGGTGGTCGATCAGACGCCTGCCACCGGAGTCGTTGCCTATTCGATCATTGCCGAATTGTGGTCGGATCACGCGCTGACGGAGCGTTTCGTTGCCTTGCCGAATGAACTCTCGATCAAGAACGAGGGTGCGGCCTGGTCGTTCCCGAGAGACGCGGTGTTGGCCAAGACGTTATCGCTCGAATTGCAGCGGGGTGAACCGGCCAGCCGGCGTCGAATCGAAACGCAGATCCTGCACTTTGACGGCATGGAGTGGGCCCCCTATACCTACCAGTGGAATGACGCGCAAAACGACGCGTTTTTGGTCGAAGCCGCGGGCGCCGAACGTGTTTTTGAGGTCATCGACTCCGAGGCGGCTGGCGGCCGGCGTCAACAGACCTGGCGATTTGCCGGTCGCGCCGAGTGTCAACGCTGTCATAACAAGTGGTCCGGCCCCCCTTTAGCCTTCAATACTCCGCAGTTGAATCGAGCCTACGAACACGGTGAGTCGCTCGTCCCGCAGATCGATCTCTTCGCGCAAATCGGACTGCTGGAAAAACCGATTGACCGGGAAAATCGCCCTGTGTTGTCGAATCCGAAGGATCCGTCCGCCAGCCTGGATCAACGTGCCCGCGCTTATCTTCAGGTCAACTGTGCTCACTGCCACCGCATGCATGCGGGTGGTTCGGTTCTCTCGCTGATGCACTACGACGTCCCTTTGGACAAGACAAACATGGTGGGCGCCCGCCCATCGCAAGGGACGTTCGGCATCTACGCCGCTCAAGTCATCGCTCCCCGCGATCCATTTGGCTCCGTGCTGCTCTATCGCATGGCGAAACTCGGCGGTGGCCGGATGCCGCATGTCGGATCATTGGAGGTGGACCGGGAAGGTGTGGAACTGATTTGTCGCTGGATTGAACAGATGACACCGGTATCGGTCGGGGATGCGGACAGCCCGGATTCCGCAGTCCGGCAGCGCGCCGAGGAGTCGGTCGTGATGGACCGCCTGAAGGGATCGAAAAGACTTTCCGAGCAGGGCGAATTGATCGAACTCCTGCTGTCATCGCCCAGCGGCGCATTGAGGTTGCTGCAGTCCATCGACCGCCGCGAGCTTTCCGACGCGGTTTCGACTCGCGCGATCGAAGCCGCGCTCAAACACCGCGATGCATCGATCCGCGATTTGTTCGAACGATTTCAACTGCCGGAACTTCGGGTCAAGCGTCTAGGCAGCGTGGTTCAGCCGGAAACGATCTTGGCGCTCTCCGGCGACGCAACGCGCGGTAAGGCGATCTTTTTCCAGGAAACCGGAGTTACTTGTAAGAATTGTCACCGTATTCAGCAGGAAGGCAGGGAGATTGGGCCGGACCTTACGACAATCGGCAGGAAGTTGAGTCGAGTTCAGTTGCTCGAGAGTGTCCTGCAGCCGTCCAAGCTTATCGAACCGAAGTATGTCACACATCTCATTGAAACCAAGGACGGCCAGACGCTGACCGGAATCTTGCTTGAAAAAGATGAACAGCAGGTGGTCCTCAAGGACGCCCAGGGCAAGGTGAGTCGAATTTCCACGGATTTGATTGAGCAACTGGTCGCGCAGCAGCAGTCGATGATGCCGGATCTGCTGCTTCGCGATCTGACCGCGCAGCAGGTTGCCGACTTGCTGGCCTACCTTGCTTCCCTGCGGTAGCCGATCCCACCGATGAACCCCAGGAGTCCATTTCATGATGAGAGAACTGATCGATCGCCGCGAGTGGCTCGCCAGCGTGATGGCAGCGTCGGCCGCGACGACGATCGAAATGCCCGGCCGCGAGGTCGTTCGTGCCGTCGAGCCGAACAAGCCGAAGTCGGTCGCGGCCATTCTCACGCGCTATGAAAAAGGCCTGCATGCCGATGTATTGATCGGGAAGATTCTGGAAGGTTGGACACAGGATGGCGGGCCGGGGCCGGCGCTGCGGCTGGCGTCGATGTACGTTGACCAGTTCGCCGAAAATGATCTGGCCCGTGGGATGTCGCAGAAGCACGGCGTCCCGATATTCGACTCGATTGACGATGCCTTGACGCTGAAAACCGACAAGATTTCCGTCGATGGTGTGATCAGCGTCGGCGAGCATGGCAGCTATCCCTCCAGTGACATTGGGCAGATCCTCTACCCGCGACGGCGATTCTTTGAGGAAATCACCAACGCGTTCGCCAGGTATGGTCGCGAGGTGCCGGTGTTCAACGACAAACATTTGGGACCCGCCTGGGTCGATGCCAAATGGATGTACGATCGCGCGCAAGAGTTAAAAGTTCCGTTCATGGCCGGGACATCCCTGGCGGTTACTTTTCGCGATCCGCCGATCGATGTGCCAATGGGTTGTGAGCTCGATTTGGCGGTGGGCGTGGGCTACGCGCACTTGGACATCTATGGATTCCATGCGATCGAGTGCCTGCAAAGTTTGGTCGAGCGTCGAAGAGCGGCTGAGACGGGCGTGCAATGGGTGCAATGCCTGCAAGGCCGGGAGATGTGGCAGGCGTTGGACGATCGGCTGGTTTCCCAGGAAGCATTCGACGCGGCGTTCGCGCTGGTGAAATCGCAGCCCGATCAGTTGCGCCAACGTGATGACTCCGCCCTCTTCTTGTTCCAGTACGCCGATGGCTTGCTGGGAGCGATCTTCATGCTGCCGGTCATCGCCCACGGAATCTCCGTCGCGGTGAAACTCAAAGGCGAGCGGAAAATACTCGCCACACGCTTTGAAGAACGTGCGGAACCGCGGCATCCGCATTTCGCCTATTTGCTGAAGGGCATTGAACGGATGATGCACATGGGCCGACCCAGTTATCCGATCGAACGCACCTACCTGTCCAGCGGGATACTCGATCGGGCGCTGACATCGAGGTCACAACAACAGAAGAGACTTCGCACGCCGGAACTGGCGATTCGCTATCAGCCCGTCGATTATCCTCATGCCCCGCTGCCGGATCTGGCTTCGGATCCGTCCTGAGTGACCTCCAACACTGCGAACCAAGAACAGCGAAACCGAAGATGAGATCCCCTCCAACGCCACGCGTGCCCGCCACGGGAACCAGCACCGCCGCACCGTTGATCCCGATCGCGGCGTCAGGTCTTTTCGAGAATCGATACATGGCGCGACGCCGGCTCGAACGATCGATTTTCCTGCTGGCTTTCTGCGCCCTTGCAGTGCTCGGATCACTTTCTCAGTCACTTACTCAAGGGCTCGCGCAGGAGCAGGCCAAGGGCCTGGTGGCCCGACTCGTGAGGCCGGTGCAACCGATCTTGATTCGCAATCAGCATGGCCCTTTGCTGGGTGTCGTGATCGACGTTGCGCCGGGGGAAACGCCGAGGTTGACGTCTTTTGATTTTTCCATGGCGGCAACCGACGACCTGAACGATATCTCCAGCATCCAGCTTTTCGCAACGGGCGAACAGTTAGCCTTTTCACCGGCAACGCCGGTCGGAGAAGCGGTCGCTCCCGCCCTTTCGATCAACTTGCCGGCCGATCGACTGTTGGCGGAGGGGCGAAATGTCTTCTGGCTGAGTTGTCGATTGAAGGATAACGCCGATCTCGTGCACCAGATCTCGGCGACTTGTTCTTCAATCGCGACCTCTGTGGGTGGCCTTGTACCGCGCGAGGACGTGGCCCATGCCCGACAACGCATTGGGGTTGCCTTGCGCAGGCACAACGACGACGGGGTACATACCTATCGAATTCCAGCTTTGACGACCTCCTCCAAGGGGACTTTGCTGGCGGTCTACGACATGCGGCGCCGCGCCGGCCGCGATTTGCAGGAGGACATTGACATTGGCCTCAGCCGCAGCACCGATGGCGGAGCGACCTGGGAATCACCCCAAGTAATCATGGATATGGGCACCTATGGCGGGCTGCCCCAGGAGCAGAATGGCTGCAGCGACCCGGGCATCATCGTCGATCAGCAAACGGGCGAGATTTTCTGTTTTGCATTGTGGATGAACGGCAAGCCGGGCAAGCACCAGTGGGTGGACGACGGTTCCGAACCTGGCTTCGAGATCGGCAAATCCGCGCAGTTCATGGTTGTCCGTTCGAGCGACGATGGCCTGACATGGTCGCAACCCGAGAACTTGACGCGGCAACTGAAACAGGAGGATTGGTGGTTGTTGGCTCCCGCGCCACAATCGGGAATTTGCCTGTCCGATGGCACGCTTGTGATGCCGGTTCAGGGACGCACAGGCCGCGATCCGTTGGCGACCTTCGCGACGATCATGATCAGTCGCGATCACGGTCGGAGCTGGACCGTCGGCAACGCGGGCTGCAGCGGGGGAAATGAGTGTCAAGCCGCGCTGTTGGAAGATGGTGCGATCATGCTCAACATCCGCAACGACCACGAGCGATTCCGCGCCGTCGTCGTGACGAAAGACTTCGGCAAGACCTGGGAACCCCATTCCACCAGCCGCAATGCGTTGATCGAACCGAATTGCAACGGAAGTCTGATTCGGTTCGATTACGAACGTGGCGGGCAGCAGCAGCATGTCCTTTTGTTCGCCAATCCACATTCCCAGCAGGGCCGTACCCACCACACGGTGCAAGTCAGTTTCGACGACGGCTTGACCTGGCCGGACTCGCATCACTGGTTGTTGGATACGGGCAAAGGCGCCGGTTATCCGAGCCTTACGCGTGTGGACCGCGATCATGTCGGCATCGTGTACGAAGGCAGCCAGGCGCATCTGGTATTTGAAAAATTGCCGATCATCGATCTGCTGGAACCGACGCGCCGCCACGCGACGCGCGAGATCTGGCAACGCCAGCCATCGAAAGAGGGGCTCGAGCAACTGGAGCGGCGGCGCCGGTCGCCCGCCTTCGGCGCCCAGAATTTTGACCTCGAAGGATTGCGCGCCGGTATGAATGCGCGACAGGAACCGACTGTTCCCGGCGTCCAATTGACGAAAGTCATGGCGGGCACGGTACCTGGTGAATGGGTCGTGACACCCGACGCGGACACCCGTGTGCGGATTTTGTACCTGCATGGAGGCGGATGGGTTTCCGGATCAGGTGGCAACTATCTGCCCCTGGCCGCGGAAATTTCGCGCGCGGCAAAGTGCGCGGTGCTGCTCCCCGACTATCGGCTGGCGCCGGAACATCCTTTTCCCGCCGGGCTCGATGACTGTACCGCAGCCCATGATTGGCTCATCGCGAACGGACCATCGGGTCCCGATGCCGCCAAAGCCACGTTTATCGCCGGCGATTCCGCCGGAGGCAATCTGACGTTAGCCACCCTGCTGGCACTCAAAGAACGCAAACGCCCGTTACCTGCAGCGGCGATCGCAATCTCGCCGGCAACGGATTTCACGTTGACGAGTCAATCTTTGAAAACGGTTTACGACCCGATCATCAGTGCTCGTACCATGCCCGAGTTTCGCAGTCGCTATTTACCGACGACCGACCCTCGCAATCCACTTGCCTCGCCACTGTTCGGTGACTTTCAGGGTTTGCCACCGCTGTTGATACAAACGGGTGAGCACGAGATGTTGCGGGACGACAGTATCCGTGTCGCGAAGAAGGCGCGGGCCGACGGCACTCCCGTTTCGCTCGAAATCTGGCCCGGGATGCAGCACGTATTTCAAATTCGAGGACTTCCCGAATCCCGCGAGGCGATCGGTCGCATCGGGCATTTCGTGAGAAGTAAGACGCCGCAGGGTGAGTCGAGCCGATCGCCGGACCGGTAGCGTGCGTCCGCGTCGGGAGAGTTACGCTTTTCGAAATGGCCAGTATTGTCGCCCGGTTCGAAACGCGACGATGCTTCAGTACGATGTTATCGTTCCGCTGGTCAGAGCGGTCAGTCGCTCGCACTCCTTCTTGAGGCCTGCGTTTTCCCGTCCCAGTGAGCGGTGCGCGGCAAACCGGATCCACGGCCACAGCAATCGAGCCGCAATGCCGGACATTTCGATACTCTGGGAGAGAGTGCGATTCTTCCAGTCTCAGAAGTGCAGATGGTGGCCATATTTGCCTGACTTCACATCGTCGAGTTTGAAACCGGGACGTGACGTGCTGGGAGCGGCCCACTCGCTGCTGACCATCACGTTATGGCGAGGCTGGTACCAGAAATCGTAGTTGAAGTTCATCCCCTTGGTTCCCTTTTCCCACCGCCCGGCGATTTCAAATTCGTCGTTGAGGAGCAGGAAGCCGCCTGACCCCATGAGGTTTTCATTGCCAAGCATGGAGATCATCACCTGTCCGTCGGCCAGACAATGGACCGTGTGCGGGGCAGTTAACCCCGTCTTGCGGACAACCTCCGCCGGACCGCCAATGCTCGCTATTTTTCTTGCCGATTCGCACTTCGAGAGGTGCCTGGAGCCCCATCCTACGTTCCATCCTACGTTGAACGCTTGTCGAGCATCCCAGCGGTTCTGATTACCCCGGTTTGCCAAACGCGGCACGCTGCGGGCGATCCAAATTCGTATTGACGCGTTTCAGCGAATGCGTGAGACTTCCCTCCCGGTCGTTGTTTCAAACGCTGGAGGGTGATCCATGAACAGGATGTCATGGGCGGTTGCCGTCGCTTTGTCGATCGTCACAGGATGTGCTCGTACGGGTCCCGATAACGCCGAAGCCGGGAAACGGCCGTCGTCCTCCCCAGGGAGCCAGCAGGCGGATCGGGGAGACGCTCGCTCCTCAGGGCCGAAGGAAGGCAAACCGGCGGATTCCGAGCCACTCGCCAAAGACGCCACGCCGGAAGACGTCGTGCAACGGTTTCTTGAGGCCGCTCAGGAGCGCGATCGTCGGGTCATCGAGCAGTTGTTGACGAAAGCCGCCTTACGCGAGACGGTACGAGCCGGTCTGGAAATTGAGCCGCCCGGCACACCGTCGACTCAGTACGAAATACGGTCGGCCGAGTTGCCGTCCGACAATCCCCGGGCGGCCTACGTCGAAGTTCGATGCAGTGAAACCGATACCCAAGGGCACACGGATAGCTCCGAAATTGTCTGGGTATTACGCAAGGAATCGCGAGGCTGGCGTGTGGCCGGAATGTCGATGCCGGCGGAAGATGGTTCATTTCTTACTTGGAATTTTGAAGAACCGGCGGATATGGCCGAAATCCGCCGCCATGTAAACGCAGAATCGGAAGACGACAATCTTTCAGAAACAGTTTCGGACGTTCGGGTGACCGAATCGGATCGCATCGATCGCTCGGTCCGAAAAACGTCGGGCGAAACTCCGCTGAACGACCGATAGGATCGTCTCCGCAAATCCTTTCTGATTAATGATTTAGTCGTTTTTTTCTCCCGGCGGGATCTCCATCGCCCATTCCGGCCCATTCGCGGCTACCGTCGATCCGAGCACCTCGGCGGGTGTCCTTAGGCCTCGATCTCTCGGTCTGCGCGTCGCCTCTTATTCGCCAGACTACCCATGCGATGCTCATTCTCCATATTGCCCATATTGACTTTAGACCCTTGACAACCGGTTTTGGGCTACCTACCTTAATTATCCTAAACTTCGCGATCAGTAAATCCTTCGCAATCGGCAGAAATTAACGCACAGGGTATCGGCCGAATCCGTGGGAATTGATGGTCGCCGGTTTTCAGGTAGTTTCTCCAACGGATGCCGTCCCGTTCGGAGGCGAGACACACGAAGACGGCAATTTTTGGGTATTTTGTTTCTCGCTTACGGTACCTGTAAGTAAATGGAGGATCTAGGATGAATCGTTTTGTCGTTTTTGGGATCGCGGCATTTCTCGCGGTCGTCGGCATCGCCTTGACGGGCGGTGAGCAGAAAGCGGTTGCTGGTCACGGCTGCAATGGTTGCAGTGGCTGCAGCGGCAAGAAGTGCGATGGTGGTGGCTGCCACGCTCGTTGCAGTGGTAAGGACAAGTGCGATGGCGAAAAGCGCCATGGTCGTTGCCACGGCGATCGTTGCCATGGTCGGGATCGTTGCCACGGTGATCGATGCCATGGCCGCGACCGTTGCCATGGTCGCGATCGTTGCAGCGGCCGTTGCAATGGCTGTAACGGTGGCTCTGGTTCGGCTCCGGCCGCTCCAGCCAAGGACGCCGCTCCTCCGGCCCCGAAGGCTGGCTAGTTTACCGAATAGGGCTTGGCGAGGCCTCCCTGTGCCTCGGCGGGCCGATCGGTCTTGGACAAGGATCGAGTCTCGAAAGAGGCTCGATCTTTTTTTGTTGGCGGCGGCAATTAGGCTAAGAGAACGCCTGCCCGATGGTCGAACCTGGCGGCTACCCTGGACAATCCCCTGATATTCCTCCACGGATTCGGCGTAACTTATGCAAGAGTTCAAAGGCGACCTGCCTCCCGCGACGGTCCGAACCACGATTTCGCTCGTACTTTTCGCACATTTTTTCTCTGTTTTCGTGGCGATTTATGGCGGCATTTCCCCGGGGCGCGACGGCGATCAGAATCTGAAGGAGCGGTTGCGCGGCGTCGTGGCGCCGTACAGCCAGGCGCTGAATTTTGAATCGACTGCCCGCTTTTATCTGACGCATGCCACCGCCGAGGACGCCGAGTATCGAATCGAGTATTTGCCGGAGGGCGCGGATCCCACGGACAACCGGCAGTGGAAAATTCTGACGGTCGGGCAACCCGGTACGGAGCGCTTCCATCGGCAGCAGCGTTTGGCGGAGATTCTGGGTGGTTTTGGCGATGCTCAGAATGACGATGGGGCAGCAATTCTGGTCGCGTCGTTAGGCGACGCACTGCATTCCCAGTCGGGCACCGAGGTCGCGCAGATCCGCTGTTTCCGCCACTTGCTACAGGACCAGCAGGACGTCCGTGGTGCATCGGTGGATCGCCGCAACCCGGACGATCGATCGTTCTTCGACGAGGTCTATCGGGCTCAACTGAAGCGACTGCGCAGCGGCAAGCTTCTGGTCCGGCGGGTCGGCGAAACGGGGCAGGAGGCACCTGTAACGGGTGGGGCGGCAGGGGGCGATCGCGCGGGGGGGGCAACGTCCGACAGTAACGCACCGGAGACGCCGTCCGAGGTCGAAGGTCGACAAGGAGCCGTTCCATGACTCCCAAGGTAAAGGCAGTCGCTGCGCCTTCCGCATCGACGGGTGACGCGGGCACAGTTACCGCCTGGGATCTGTTCTGGTTCGCGCCGTCGAACCCGCGGAGGTTATGTCAGTTGCGGGTTGCCGCCGGGCTCCTGGCGCTTTGGTTTTTCCTGGGCCATACTTTCGACCTGCAGATCTGGTTCGGACCAGGTGGGTTGCTTCCGGTGGACACGGTGAAGAGCTTGCGCCCCGATCCGTATCGGTGGTCGTTCCTGCCGCTGTTTCAGGACGCCGGTGGGCTTTGGCTTGTCCATGGTCTGGCGATCGTTTCCGCAACCTGCATGGCCTGGGGGCTGTTTTCGCGGACCACAACACTGATTACCTGGCTGTTTGTCCTTTCGTACATCCATCGTGCGCCGATGCTTACGGGCGTTTTTGAGCCGATCCTGACGTTGACCTTGGGATACCTTTGGCTCGCTCCGGTCGGAAATTACTATTCCGTCGATCGCTGGTGGCGCGAGCGTCGCGGCCGCCAGTCGCAACCGACGGCAGGCGGTTCGACGGCAAGTACCCTGGTCTCGCGCTTGATCCAGGTTCATGTGGCGACGCTCTACGGGCTGATGGGGTTGTCGAAACTGGGCGGAATCGCGGGCAGCACGAATTACGACGGCAGTTGGTGGCGAGGCGAAGCGGTCTGGTGGCTGATTACCCGATCCGAATCCCGCCTGATCGACCTGACGTTTCTGCACGCGTACCCGTTGGTAGTGAATGCCTTGACGCATGCGATTGTGGCATTCGAACTGGCGTTCGCGGTCCTGATCTGGAATGGGCGAATACGGCCATGGCTGCTGGCGGTCGGCTGCGTTCTCTGGCCGCTGATCGGACTGATCACCGGTTCGTTGAGTTTCGCGTTGGCGATGCTCAGTCTCAACCTGGCCTTGTTGCGGCCGGAAAATTTGTTCGAGCAGGACGTCCCGGCACCGTCGCGGTCGGGTTGAGCGGCTGCGCGTGGAGCGCGCCGAATTTGTCCGCCGCCGCGCCTGGATCGTTTAATCGCGGCGACAACCACCGTATAATCGTGCGATCGAAATTCGTCCAGGGAGCACAATCGCAATGCAAATCGATCGCCGGAAGATTCTCGAATCCAGTCTTGCGGCACTTGCCGCGTCCGCGTTGCCGGCGGCAAGTTCCGCCATTCCCCCGATTGCGCGCAACGGTCTGGCCAAGTTCAAGTTCAGTCTGGCGGCATATAGTTATCGCGATTTGCTGACCGGCGATTCGCCGCGTCTGGCGCTCAGCGATTTTGTGGCCGACTGCGCCAAGATGGGACTGGAGGGAACCGAGCTTACATCGTACTACTTTCCGAAGGAAGTCACGCCGGCTTATTTGCGACAAATCAAGAAGCAGTGTTTCGAGTTGGGGCTGGATATTTCCGGCACCGCGATCGGGAACGATTTTGGTCTGCGAGATTTCGGGAAACTCAAGGCTCAGATCGCCCATACGAAGCGTTGGATCGAATATGCGGAGCTGCTCGGAGCGCCGGTGATCCGGATCTTCGCCGGTCATATCGAGAACGGCGCGCGGGCGGAGGATTCCCTGCGGCAGATGGTCGAGGCGATGGAGGAGTGTTGCGACTTTGCCGGGCAGCACGGCGTCTTTCTCGCGCTGGAGAATCATGGTGGCCCGACCGACACGGCCGACGGACTGCTGAAGTTTGTTCAGGCGGTGCGCAGTCCCTGGTTCGGTGTCAACGTCGACACGGGCAACTTCCATAGCGACGACATCTACGGCGAGATCGCTCGCATTGCCCCCTATGCACTCAACGTTCAGGTCAAGGTCGTGATCAGCGGATCGGACGGTCGCAAGCAGCCTTCCGATTACGCGAGGCTTGCCAGCATCCTGCGGGACGCGAATTACCGCGGATATATCGTCCTGGAGTATGAGGAAGACGGAGATCCTCGCGTGGAGTGCCCGAAATTCGTCGACCAATTGCGCGAAGCATTTGTCGGCGGGGTCCATTGATGCTTCAGGACCGACGGAACTCGACGCGGACCTCGGCGAAATAATTCGGCCGCTTTCAGAAGGGATGAACTGCCATGATGCAAGCGTTGAGAAACTACGGTCGATACTGTCTGGTAACGTTCGCTTTCGCGTTGCCATTGGCCGGCGCCGAGCCGGCCTCCGAATCCGGTTCGGGGGCGCTTTCGGATTCGCCTTCGGGGCATCGTTACCCGCTGTTTAACGGAAAAAACTTGCACGGCTGGAATGTCGCGGGCTGTGAAGTTGCGGTCGAGAATGGCGTCCTGCTGTTGAAATCGGGCGATGGATTTGTCTGGACCGATCACAAATATCGGGACTTCATTCTGGAACTGGAATGGCGGCCGCTCAAGGACCAGAAATGGGACTCCGGGATCTATATTCGCGCCGAACTTCCCCGCGACGGGAAAAAGTGGCCGGACAAGCACCAGGTGAATCTGCTCGAAGGCCACGAAGGCAATCTGATCGGGTTCAGTACCGCGAAAAGCACAGGACTGGTCGTTAACGGGCAATGGAATCGCCTGCGACTCGTGGTTGTCGGCACCCAGGCGAAGATGGAGATCAACGGCAAGCCGGCCTGGGTGGCCGACGGAATTCCCGCGGAAAAAGGTTACGTCGGGTTTCAATCCGAAGTTCCTCTGGGTGGACAATTTGAGTTCCGCAGCATTTTCATCACGGAAATCGGATATCGCAGCCTGTTTAATGGCTCGGATTTGACAGGTTGGGAGGGCGCGGATCAGGATGCGGCGAAATGTTGGGGTGTCGAACAGGAGGAACTGATTTGCAGTGGAGCACCAGGGCCGTGGCTGCGGAGCAAAGAACAGTTCTCCGATTTCAATCTGCGACTGGAGTATCGCACCATGAACGGCGGGAATTCGGGCGTCTATTGCCGCGTGCCTGCCGATGGCAATCATCATGGACCCGGTTCCGGGGTTGAGATCCAGATTCTGGATGATCGTGCGGAGCAGTACCGCGAATTGAAGCCTTACCAGTACTGTGGCAGCGTCTACGGGATCGCTCCGGCACTGCAACGCGTCGGCAAACCGGCGGGCGAATGGAATACGCTGGAAATCAACTGCAAAGGAACAGCCTACGTTGTCACCCACAACGGTGTGGTGATCGTCCATGTCTGCGAGGAAGCCTTCCCCGAGATTCGGCAGAGGTTGCGCGAGGGATATCTCGGATTGCAGAATCACAGCGAGAAGGTCTGGTTCCGAAATCTTCGCTTAGGCCCGGGAGAGTAGACGCGATGAATGCCCGCTTTACCGTCCGGTTTTTGCTCGCGGTGCTCCTGGGCTGGTGCCTGGGCGGGAGTCCGTCGGTCAGTCTTGGCGCATCGCGGTTGCTCGCCGGCGCCGCCAGGCGGGAAATTACGCCGAAAGACGCGGTCCCGATGTGGGGCTATGGAGCCCGTCACGACGCGCTTTCCCAGGGCACACTCGATCCACTCTACGCCACGGCGCTGGTCCTGCAGGTCGATCAGGTCAAGCTGGCCATCGTAGGACTCGACCTGGGAAGATCGCCCTCCGAGTCGACGCTAGAGCGAATTCGCGCAAAGATCCTGGAACGAGGCGGCATTGCCCACGCGATGATCGCCGGATCGCATACCCATCACGGGCCCGTATTGGAACTGACCGATGCCGACGGTAAAGGGCGGGGACGATTCGATGCCGCTCTGCGTTACTATGCCGAGCTGGAGGACGCGATCGTCGATGCGATCCTGGAGGCGAATCGGGCGCTGGTGCCGGCGAGATTTGCGGCCGGAGGGAAGCTTCTGGATGGATTCAACCGTAATCGCCACGCGCGCCGCGAACCCAAGCCGGTCGACCGCTTTCTGGGTGTGATGAAATTTGAGGACGAACAGACCGGGGCGACGATCGCGAGCCTGGTCAATTTTACAGGGCACCCCACCAACCTGCCGGCGCAGACGCTGCTGTTTTCGGCCGACTACGTCGGAGTGGTCCGAGCGTACATCGAGTCGGAGTTGGGGGGAACGGCGGTGTTCATGCAGGGCGCTTCAGGCGACATCTCCGTCGATCGGGGAAACCGGGGCGACCACGTCGATTTTGGCAAGGCGCTGGGTCGCGAGGTCGTGGCATTGGCACGATCGCTGACGGCCCAATCTGTCTCCCGCGCTGGACTGAAGGTCCGTGAAGAGCGATTTCAATTTCGATCGCGCATTGACTTGAAAAATCCCCTGTTGTTTACCGCTTACTCGATCGCGTTTTTTCCAGAACTGGTGCGTAATTTCGCCGACGAGTACCAGGATGGAATTCGTCCGCGACTGACCGTCGCGCTGCTGAACGAGCAGATTGCGATCGTAGGCGCTTCGGGCGAGTTCTTTTGCCAGCATGCCACACGACTTCGGGAGCGGGCCCGCGTCGAGCAGCTTTTTTTCTTCGGCTACTGCAACGGCTACCACCAGTATTTTCCCACCATCGAAGCGGCGTCGGAAGGCGGTTACGGTGCCGATCAGCAGGTAGCGCCGGTCGAGGTCGGCGCCGGCGAGGCGTTGATGAACGCGGCGCTGATCTGGTTGTTTCAGATGCAGGGAAAACTCTAGCCGATCCGCGGGCGGCTAACCGCCGCCGATCGTCGGCAGAAAGTGAATTTCGGCGTCTGGGGCGACACGCTGCAGGGCGCCCAGCGCGGCGACCGAACCGTTGACGACGGCCGATACGCCTGGACGCAGATTCCCCTGCGCGTCGCACAGTTTCTCGCGAATTCCCGGGTGGGCCGATTCAAGCTGGTCGATGACCGCGCGCACACTGGAACCGCCTACTTCCAGTTGGTCGAGCCCTTGCGTCAACGACCGGAGGTTTGTTGGAATGAAAACTCGCGGCATGGCCGGATCACTAATCCGAATTCCCAACGTCAATATCCCAGCACCGGCGTTATCCCAGCAGCGGCGTTCCGGCAACTACTTCGTTTGCGCCTTGAGGATTTCCGCAAGCAGGCGCGGCGGCGACATTGGCAACTCCCGCATGCGCACGCCGACCGCCGCGCGTATCGCGTTCGCGATCGCCGCGGGAGGAGGGCATATCGGCACTTCGCCGACCCCGCGGACTCCGTAGGGGTGCGCGGGATCCGGAACCTCGACGATAATGGTGTCGATCATCGGAACGTCGTAGGTGGTCGGCATTCGATAGTCGAGAAACGTCGCGTTACGCATCGACCCCTGCTCGTCGTAAAAGTACTCCTCGTTCAACGCCCAGCCGATGCCTTGGACGACGCCGCCCTGCATCTGGCCCTCGACGTAGCTGGGGTGGATCGCTGTGCCCGCATCCTGGGCGATGGTGTAACGCAGAATCTGCACTTTGCCGGTATCGGGGTCGACTTCCAGATCGACGCAGTGGGTTCCAAACGCGCCTCCCTGCTGCGCGGCGCTCGACGTGCCGTTCCCGATCACAGCGCCGCCGGTCAGATGCAGTTTTTCCGCGAGCTCCTTGAATCCGATCCGCTTGCCGTCCGGTCCCTGGACGCCGCCGTCGACGTAGCATGCCGCTTTCGGGTCGCAATCCCAAAGCAACGCAGCGCGTTCGACCAGCTGCCGTTGTATTTCCTTCGCCGCTTCCACCGCGGCGATGCCGGTCGCAAAAGTCACGCGGCTGCCTCCGGTGATATCGGTGTATCCGACGCTGTCGGTATCGGCGACCGTGGGGTTCACGTCTTCCGCAGCAATTCCCAGAGTCTCGGCAAGCTGCATGGCGATACTGGTTCGCGTCCCGCCAATATCGGTCGATCCTTCCACCAGCGAGACCGTCCCGTCGTTGTTCACGGTGGCGGTCACGGACGACTTGAGTCCGACATTGAACCAGAAACCGGAAGCGATTCCACGCCCCCGATTCTTGCCGGTCAGTGGAGTCCGGTAGTGGGCACTGTTCTTGATTGCTTCGACGGTTTCCACCATGCCGACACGCGGGAAAGTCGGCCCGTCGACCCGTCGTGTGCCTTCGCGTGCTCCGTTCTTCAATCGGAACTCCGCCGGATCGATGCCAATCTTCTGGCAAATCTCATCGATCACCGATTCGATCGCGAACGCCACATGGGTGGAACCGGGCGCGCGGTAGGCGAAGGTACGTGGACGATTGACGCAGACGTCGTACCCTTCGATGCGGCCATTGGGGATGTCGTAGCAGGCGAACACGCACATGCAGGCCATCCCGACGGGAGAACCGGGGTAGGCCCCCGCTTCAAACGCCATCCAGGCTTCGGCGGCCTGGATCTTGCCATCTTTGCTGACGCCCATTTTCAAGCGGATATGCGAACCCGGTGTTGGACCGGTCGCTTCGAAGACATCCGCCCGCTGCATCACGAGTTTTACGGGGCGTCCGGACTTGCGTGAAAGCACCGCAGCGACGGGCGGGAGGTAGATTGGAATTTTCCCGCCAAACCCGCCGCCGATCTCCATGGGAACGACTTTGACACTGGAAACCGGGACGCGCAGCACTTCCGCGGTCTGTTGCCGCGCGGAAAACGCGCCCTGAGTGCTCATCCAGACGGTGATCTTTCCATCGGGGTTCCAGAGCGCCGTGGCGTTGTGTGGTTCGATGTATCCTTGGTGGACGGTGGCCGTATCAAATTCGCGTTCGACCACCACCTCGGAGCGCGAAAAGCCCGCTGCCACGTCGCCTTTTTCGAAAAGGTACTGTTTGGCCACATTGGTGGGGCCGGAATCGCCCGACGATGGGCTGGCAAATTCGGTGCGCAGGTCGTCGTGCAGGATCGACGCTCCTGACCGCATCGCTTTGACGACGTCCATTTCGGGTGGCAGTATCTCGTACTCGACCTGAATCAGTTTGACCGCTTCCTCGGCGATATGAATATTGTCCGCAGCGACCGCGGCCACCGCGTGTCCCCGGTACAGCACCTTATCGCGGGCCAGGATGTTGGAACTGAGGTGCGGCATGTTGGCTGCGCCTTCGCCCAATTCCACAATTCGATCGCCCTGTTCCGGAAGATCGGCGGATGTCACCACCGCCCGCACGCCCGGCACCGCCGCGGCTTTCGACGTATCGATCCGCTTGATGCGGGCATGCGCGTGCGGGCTTCGCAGCATCGCGGCATAGAGCATTCCCGTCAGCCGCACATCGGCCCCGTACTTCGCGCGCCCCGTGACCTTATCGACCCCATCGTGGCGGACCGGACGAGTGCCGATGACTTTGTATTTGCGGGATTGGCCTGTGGACATTTTGGCGTTTCCTTCAGGATGTGCGATCGATCAAGAATGGTCGAATTTGCCGCTGGGAGGCCGTGGCACATGGCCCGGCCGCTAGCGGGTTGCCTGGGTGGAATGACTTGCCTGTTGGCGCTGTGCCGCCGCGGACTGTACCGCCCGAACAATCTTGTCGTAGCCTGTGCAACGGCACAGATTGCCGGCCAGGTAAAAGCGAATCTCGTCTTCGCTGGGTTGGGGGTTTTCGGCGAGCAGCGCTTCGGTCTGCATGATGAAACCAGGCGTGCAGATTCCGCACTGCAGGGCGGCGCCTTGCAGGAACGCTTGCTGGACTTCGTCCAGATGCGATCCGCACGCGACCCCTTCGATCGTACGAATTTCGGCGCCCTCGGCCTCCATCGCCAGTACCAGGCAGCTTACAACGGGCCGACCGTTCATGAGCACCGTGCATGCTCCACAGTTGCCGTTGGAGCAGCCTTCTTTGGCGCCGGTCAGTTCCAGTACGTTGCGTAGAACTTCCAACAACGTCTGGCGCGGTTCACAGAGGAATTCGACAAGATCCCCATTGATCGTCGCCGAGACAACTCGTTTTCGCGACATGCTGGCTACTCCGTGATGAAATTACGCAAAGTTGGTGGGTTGGGAACTCAATGGCCGGGGCGATAATCGCAGGCTTCACCCCGCGCCCGAACGATGGCGGCCTGCAAGGCTCGCTGGACAAGCACCCCCGTCACATGGACACGATATTCAGCGGTACCCCGCATATCGCTGATCGGCTTGACGATCTCGCGTGCCGCCTGCGCCGCTTTGGCAATCAACGCGTCACTCACGGGCTGGCCGGCAAGCAGTTGGCTGGCCGATTCCGCATACAACGGCGTCGGCGCCACGGCGCCCAAGGCCAACCGGGCCGCAACGATGGTCTTTCCGGTGGCGTCAAGTTGCACCGAGGCCCCGACGCCAACCACGGCAATGTCCATTTCATTCCGAGGAATCATCCGCCGATAGTGGGATCCGCTGTGCGGGGCGCGGCGAGGCATGCGTAGTTCGATCAACAATTCCCCTGTCCGTAACACATTCTTTCCGGGCCCGGTGCAAAACGATTCCACGGGTACCTCGCGCGTGCCCTGAGGGCCCGCGATCAGGCAGGTCGCCTGCAGGGCGATCAGACTTGGAATCGAGTCGCCGGCAGGTCCCGAGTTGCAGAGATTCCCTCCCAGACTGGCACGACTCTGAATCTGCACGCCGCCGATGATCCGGCAGCTATCGACCAACGCGGAATAGTCGTCGATGATCGCCCGCTCCGAGCAGATGCGATAACAGGGAACCGCGGCGCCCAAATGCAATCCCCCGCTGTCGACGCGCAGTGCGTTCAGCTCGGCAATTTTCTTGATGTCGATCACAACTTCGGGAGTTAGGCGTCCGACGCGCATCTGGTCGATCAGGTCGGTTCCGCCCGCCAGCGGCCGTGCCGACTGCTGCGGCTTTGAAAGCAGTTCGAGCGCCTCGCGCAATGTCGTCGGCGCTTGGTAATCAAATGCGTGCATGGTGTCCCCGTGTTGGCCAGCCCATGCGGGCCAGCCCATGTTGGCCAAGTTGACTTGTGACGACTCTTGCTTCTGCGTCCAAATCCATCCCGATCGACAATCGGTTTCCCGTGATCGTCCGGCGGATCGTCAGCATTCTATCGAAAAAGTCCGCGACTGCAATCAATGCCCACGCCAGGAACCGTGATTATCCGCGCGCCGGTTTCGCCAAAACGGGACTCGACGTAGGATGGATCGTGATTCAACAACGGTGGAGGGAGTACGGGATCGATGAGTTCGTCGAAGACAATTATCCTGGGAACCGATTTTTGATACGACGATCCCCCAAGCCACCTTGCTGTCGACGATTCTCGAGGCGGGAGACGCGATGCAGTCCGACGAGGAACACGATCAGGCGTGGCGGGAGGCGTTTTCCGGACTACTCGAACGCACCGACATGCGTGGCGTACAGTATCGCTCCGAGATCGATCGCGGTGATGCACTGAAGCGGAGTGTCGATGTGGCGAAACGGGAATGTCGATCTGCTGGTGATGGGGCATTCGGGACACAGCGCTCTTTACAAATTCATGCTGGGAGGACCACGCGACGCGTGCTACGCAATCTGCCTTGCTCGATACTCGCGGTCGGGGCCCAGTCGTCCTGAGGGGGAGAGCGCCGGACGATGGTTGAACTTCGTCAATATCTCCGGGGGATCTCGTCGAGTTGCCCGCGGCGACATTGGTTGGCGATGGGGATCCCCTTGGGCCTTGGGTTGGTTGGTCGAGGGGATGCCGCGGAAGGTGCGAATTTCGCGTTGCCGGGTCGTCGCGGCTGGAACCGCGCCAAGTCGGTCGTCGTCATTTTTGCCAATGGAGGTCAAAGCCAACTCGACATGTGGGACCCTAAACCTCGGGCTCCGGTCGAGGTACGAGGCGAGTTTTCGGCGATCGCGACGCGTGTACCCGGCATGGCGTTTGGCGAGCACCTCCCGCGCCTGGCGGCGATCGCCGACCGATTTACCATTTTGCGCAGCATGTCGCACGAGGATCTCGATCATGGATCGGCGGCCTATCTGGCGTTGACGGGATTCTACCATCAACGTCGGTCCGGCAACCCGCCTCCCAGTCCCAACGACCTGCCGACGCTGGGCGCCGTGATTCGTCGTGTGGCCCACCGCAATGACCTGGTGGCGGAAGCGGTGCACTTGAATTCCCCGGCGCTCGTGCCGCGCGAACCCGCACCGGGCCAGTTCAGCGGGATCCTCGGCCCCGCGAACGAACCTCTCAGCTTTGACGACGTCCGCGACGATCGCGAAACCGAAGGCGAACCTTCCGAGCCGACCGTAGCGGGCAGTCTCGTCGCGGGGCTCGCCAACCGCGAGCAACTGCCGAATCCACGCCTGCGGGATCGGCTGTCACTCAAGCAGCAGCTCGATACGCTGTCGACGCTGCGCGGCGATCGTCGCGCGGCCGAGCTGAAGCAGCGTTACCTCGAGGCTCATGAAATCCTTGCCTCGACGCGCGCCCGTGAAGCGTTTCAACTGTCGCTCGAACCGCGAAGCCTGCGCGAGCAATACGGACACCATCGTTCCGGACAGGCACTGCTGCTTGCCCGGCGGCTGATCGAAGCGGGGTTGCCTTTCATTCAGGTTGTCTGGAATCAATCGAATCGCGGACAGGACCACGAACCGCATTGGACCGACGCCTATGGCTGGGACACCCATAACGACATTTTCGACGCGCTGCGGAACAGGCTGTTGCCGCGTTTTGACCAGGGACTTGCCACGTTCCTGCTCGACCTTGAGCAACGCGGACTGCTCGACCAGACGCTGGTGATCTGCATGGGAGAATTCGGCCGCGCTCCCCGGGTCGCGCTCGAACGCAGCTTCGCCGGGACCAGTCCTGGCCGCAAGCATTGGCCCACCGTTTATTCCATCCTGCTGGCCGGCGCGGGAGTCGCGCCTGGCGCGGTGGTGGGGGCATCGGATCGTATCGGCGCCGAGCCAACCACGGAGCGGTACGGCCCCTGGGACGTCTCGGCAACCATCCTGAATGCGCTTGGCATCAACCCCCGAGCGCATTATCTCGACCCCCTGGGACGGCCCTTGCCTGTTTCTCAAGGCCAACCGATCGAGGCGATCTATACAGGTTGACGCGAACGGGGAACGGGGAACGGCGGCGACGTGGAATCCAGGCAGCATCGGTTGCGTTTCGGGCACATAATCCATGTCGGGACGGAAGAGACTTTCGTCCTCCCCCGTCCCCCGTCCCCCGTCCCCCGTTTCGCACGCGGGTTGGCATCAGGTTTGCTCTTGACTGCCACCCGCCATGCATTGTGAAGACTTGATCGAAATCTCGGCACTCGTCGCCATTTATCGGGAGCGACTTCTTCCGGCGTCAAAACCGCTGGAACGGGAACCGCTCGATGCTTATTGGCGGGCGGCCAAATGCCGCGTCGACCATTGGATGGATCGTATCCGCGACTCCCGTCCTTCGTCGGACAATCGGGATCGATCCGCGCACGGGAGCGATTCGTGGCGGCGGAGGTGCGCTCTGAGCGAGGTACTGGCGGGTGACATCCTGGTTCGCGTCTGGGGAGTGCTGCTTTGCGACGTCGATCGCGGGGACGTTGGCGGTCCCGCTGCTTCTATCGCGCGCAGCGTATTTCACACCCACCAGGAAGCGCGCCGGCGTACGCTGCGGACGATCGCCGATCGTAATGGTCTGACTCACGCCGAGTTGCAGCGGCTCGACCGGCTGCGCCGCAAAGCCGAGCGTTGGAGCGATATCCTGCTGGCTTATACACGAGCCGAATCGTATTTCGCCGAGTTCGCCGTCGAGCCGGCGCGTGCGGTGCGCTATGCGCGCGACATCCAGGCCGGATTGGAATGCGACGACCGGCGATGGAATCGAGTGCAAAACGGGTTGCGGCTGACGTTCGATGGCGAGCTCAGCCACCAGCCGCTGCGGCCCGACCTGAACCGGAGAATTGCCGCCAGTGTGATGGAATGTTGGCCGGTTCTGGATGCCCGCGAGTTCCAGCTTCGACCGGCGCTGCTGTTGCACTGGAGCGAAACGCTGGCTGATCGCTCCCAGCAGTTCATTCAGCAGATTTTGACGCACGAAGTGTAAGCTAGGGATGTTGCAGCCGTATATGTGGCTGTTGGCCGAAGGCCATATTCACCGTAGCCAAGGGCATCGCCTTCCCCGTTCCCTCACACATCGTAGTAAAGGCAAAACTCATACGGATGGGGCCGCAGGCGCAACGCGTCGGCTTCGCGACACCGCTTTTGCTCCACCCAGCATTCCAGCAGATCGCGGGTAAAGACATTCCCACGCAACAGGAAATCGTGGTCCTTTTCCAAAGCGAGCAGCGCCTCCTCCAGCGAGCCGGGAGTCTGGGGGATCTTTGCGCGTTCATCCTGGGAGAGTTTGTCAAAGTCCTTTTCGAGGGCCGGACCTGGGTGGATCTTATTTTGAATTCCATCGACGGCGGCCAGAAGCATCGCGCTGAACGCTAGATACGGATTACAGCTTGGATCGGGACAACGGAATTCAATGCGTTTGGCTCGGGGGCTTTGATCGATCATCGGGATTCCGCAGCATGCCGATCGATTGCGCTGCGAATAGGTGAGGTTCACCGGCGCTTCGTGACCGGGGGCGAGTCGTTTGTAGCTATTCGTGGTGGGGTTCGTGAATGCAAGCAGTGCGGGAGCGTGACGGAGGATTCCTCCGATCGCGTAGATCGCCATTTCGCTCAGGCCAGCATACTCCTTTCCCCAGAACAGCGGTTTCTGGTCCTTCCAGAGCGAGAAGTGGAGGTGCATTCCCGATCCATGGTCGCCGAACAGGGGCTGGGGCATGAACGTCGCGGACTTGTTGGCCCGACGTGCGATATTCTTCACGACGTATTTGCAGATTATGACCTGGTCGGCCATACGAACCAGCGGCGCGTACCGCATATCGATTTCGCACTGCCCGGCCGAGGCGACTTCATGGTGCTGGGCCTCGACGGCGATGCCGCATTCCACCAGCGTCTGCATGATGTCGTTGCGCAGGTCGAGCAGTGAATCGGCGGGGGGAACGGGAAAATATCCTTCCCGGGCGCGGATCTTATGTCCCAGGTTGGGCTGTTCCACTCGCCCCCGATTCCATTCCGCCTCGTCGCTCTGCAGGTGATAGTAGCTTTGGTTTGGTTGGGAATCGAATCGGACATCGTCGAACACGAAGAATTCGAGTTCGGAGCCGATCTGAATCGTATCGGCCACGCCGGTGCTCTTGAGATAACTGACGGCCTTACTGGCGATATTCCGCGGGTCGCGGGAGTAGTCCTCCTGTGTGATCGGGTCTTTGATCGCGCAGAACATTACCAGCGATGGCAGCCGGGAGAACGGATCGACAAAGGCGGTATCGGCCAGGGGGATCGCCAGCATGTCCGATTCGTTGATCGATTGCCAGCCTCGAATGCTCGAACCGTCAAATCCCAGACCGTTTTCAAAAACATCTTCGTCCAGCGCTGCCACGGGGATTGTGAAATGCCGCCAGGTTCCAGGCAGATCGACGAATCTCAAGTCGACCGCTTTGACGTCCTTTTCGCGACAGAGCGCGAATACTTGCTGGGGTGTCACGAACAAGATCTCCCGCGCTCAGAAGTACAACTCCACACGGTGGACACCGTATTGGAGGCGGTGTCCACCGCGAAGTGTATGGAGTGGGACTATTTTTCAACCAATTCCAACATCGAGGTCTGTTCCTGCTGCGCGTCCACCGGCAGCATCACGCCGCCGAAGCTGATATTCAGTTTTCCAGTAAGACTGACCGACTTCTTCAACGAAACCAGCACCCCTTTCTCCACGTCGAATTGCGCGACACCGGAGCTCTTGGTCGATTCCATTTTGCCTTTCACCTTCGCGGGACCTTGATCCATCTCCAGGTCCATCGCCATTTTCGTCGTGAAACTGATCTTCGCCGTCTTGCGGTTGCCGACCATATCCGGACCTTCATACTTGCAGACCATCTTGCCGCTGACCTTGCCGAGTTTTCCGAGGTCGGCGTTGAGCGGAACTTCCCAGGTGTCGCCGACCTTGACCGGCTTGTCGCTGAGCTCAAACATCGACTGTTGCTCTTTGGCCTTGGCGGACTCGTTCGAGTCGGCGCCCAGGAACTGGACCGCCGCCGGGTTGGCTTTCAACAGATCCGCCAGTTGTTCGATAAACCCGCCGACCTCGACGACTTTGCCTTGGCTGTCGATCGTAACGGAATACTCGACCTTGCTCAGTTTCTCCATGGCGGGGGCGACCATCGCTCCGATCAATCCGGACTTGTCGTTGTCTTTGGCGTCGGAATCAAATTTATAGTTCCCTGCCTGCCCGAACTGGCCGTCCATCTTGATCCGGGCGAACTTGACTTTCAGTTTTGTCTTTCCGCTGGCGTCGACCGATTCGGCGGTCCGCGAAAAGTACGATTCCTGCGTCATCGACGTTTCCTGCTTCATGCCCATGACCGATTGCGACTGCTTCATGCCGTCGGTCGACTTATAGTTTTGCGTCGCGCCTTGCGTGAATTTGTGCTTCAGCAGCACCGGACCTTGCGCCAAGACGATATTTGCGGAGCCAAGAATCAGGACAGCGGTGGAAAGTCCGGGCAAGAAGCGGCACATAGGCTGACAACTCCTGTTGCGAAAGTCGGCGGTCGAGATACAACGAATGCGACGAAGGATTGGATATTGTTACAGCGGAATTGCTACAGCAGATATTGTTACGGCGGAGCGCGGGGGATGCAAGGACGCGTCCTGCGCGTTTAACCACGCGCACGTACGGCGGCACGCGCCTTTTCCAGTACGTCTTTCATCGACACGGGAGCGCCATTCGCACGCTTACTGGCATCCGCCGCTTCCATGAATGTGTAGATTTCCAGCGTTTCCTCTTCGCTGACGGGCGGTTTGCCTGTGCGGAAGAATGCCACCGCCGCTTCCACGAGTGGCTTGTAGCCGTCGTACGAGCCGACGCTGGCTTCGCCTTTTTCGCCTTTGGCGGTTCCACTGTATCCCGATCCTTCGCGAAAGACGCCGGTTCGGCCGCCGGACCATTGGCCCTGGACGACAATCTTCCCGTCCGCGGACGTCGTCCGTTCGACCGTCTCGCAACCGGTACCCATGACCGTGAACAGCGACTCCACACCGTGGATCCCGTACCAAAACAGATCCGGATGTGATTTTTCCAGGTTGGCGGGGCTGGTCGTCTCGCAGTGCCGCACTTTTCCGATCGAGCCTTCGCGCACCGCCAGAGAGTTTTTGCCGAAACGCAGCGAGGATGCGGAGAATACCGGCGTGCGCGCCCGACGCGCCTCCTCGAAGATCGCCACCGCATCTTCCAGGGAACCGGCAATCGGTTTGTCGATGAACACCGGCTTGCCGGCATTTAGTACCGGACGGACTTGTTCCAGGTGGGGCCGACCGTCGTTGGTTTCCAAAAACACCACGTCGACGCGTTTCAGGAGTTCCTCGATGGAATCGACGATCTCAACACCCTTTTTCCGAACCGCTTCCGTGTATTCCGGTACGCGTTTCACGCTCGATTCAATATCCGGACTGCCCTTGGGGTACGCGGCGACGATCCGGCAGCCAGCGAGTTCCGGCGGCGGGTTGTCGGTATTGAGGATATCGGTGAATGCCGTGGCGTGGGACGTATCGAGCCCGATGATACCGGCGCGCAGCGTCTTCGATTGCTGGGCCGCCAGCGGCGGGGCACTGCAAAGGAACATCGTGAGCGCGGCGAGCTGGGGCAGACAGAATTCAGCGATACGGTTTGGCATGTTGGGGGCTCCGGCGATTGCTCATTGGCGGGAACTACGTGGACCCTTATGATGATGGGAGAATCGTGGGAGAGTCAACATGCAGCGAGAAGACGATCGGATTTTTTCCCGACGCGAGCTGTTACGCAGCGGGGTACAAGCAGCGTCGGCGGCAGCGATGGCGACGGCGTTCCGCTCGGCAGCGGGCGCAACGGCCAGAACGGCCTCCGGCGCGGCGGCCGGGCCCGTGGCGCCGGCGACAAAATTCGAGCCGGCCTCGATCGGTTCGCCGCCCCTCAAGCGGATCGCCGCTATTAACTCCATCTACCGCCTGCGATCCCACGCCTATCATATCTGCGGGCGGTTCATCCATGGTTACGAACGTGACGGATTCCACCACCAACCGTCCCTGCGCGTCGCTCGCATTTATAACCACCAATCTCCCAAGGAAGACCTCGCGCCTCGGCATTGTGAAAAATACGGCATCGAACTTTGCCCTTCCGCGGCGCGGACGCTGGGGGGCCCGCAATCGCTCGATGTGGACGCCGTGCTGCTGATCATCGAGCATGGCGACTATCCGATCAACGATTTCGGGCAAGTGCTTTATCCACGATTTGAGTTTTTCGAGCAGATCGTGGAGGTTTTCAGAATGGCGGGCCGCTCGGTTCCTGTTTTTGTCGACAAACAACTGTCGTACGACTACCAGAAGGCGGCGCGGATGGTCGAATGGTCTCGCGAGCTTGGATTCGGACTGATGGCCGGTTCATCCCTGCCGGTGACCTGGCGGGAACCAGCACTGGAACCGCCGTTGGACACTCCTTTCACCGAGGGGCTGGTGGTGTTCGGTTTTGATCGAGGCACATCCGATATCTATTTTTTCCACGCTCTCGAGGTGCTGCAATGCATGTTAGAGCGGAGGCGCGGTGGCGAGACGGGCGTTCGCCGCGTCGAGTGCCTGTCGGGGGACGCGGTCTGGGCCGCGGCGGATCGTGGCCGATTTTCCTGGTCGCTGCTGGAACGAGCGGTCAAACTCTGCCCGAGTCGCAACATTGGCCCCGTTCGGGACAATGTTCGCAACCCGCAATTGATTCTGGTCGACTATCTGGATGGGACACGCGGCGCGGCGATTAACTTGATCGAACAGGTTTCGGAATTCGCTTTCGCGGGTACCGTCCAGGGCAGCACGGAGCCGATTGCGGCGCACTTTTACCTCCCGCCGCCGCCCGGTGCGCGATTCTTTGACCCGCTTTGTTTTCAAATCGAGCAGTTCTTTCAGACGGGGAAACCGCTCTATCCGGTTGAGCGCACCTTGCTGACCAGCACGGTACTCGACCTCGCTCTACGCGGTCACACGCGGGGAACGCCGGTCGAGGACCCCGCGCTGCAGATCAGGTACGCGCCGCCCGCTTCAAGCGGTTTCTTTCGTTCGTAGCGCATTCCCGACGCGCTTCAATCCAGTGTTACCGTAACTTCGACCGAATAAACCCCGCGTGGATCGCCGCGTTCGGCGAGTGTCTCCGCCAGGCACCGGATTGTACGCGCTAACCGGCCGTTGAACCGCGGTTTACCCGATCCTGTAATCTCGACCGATTCGTCGAGATCAACCATCGCATCGTTCAGTCGCACGCGAAGTTCGCGGACCTGCTCCGCTTCGATTGCAATCGTCTGTCCCTGTCGTGTCGCGACCACCTTCGATCCTGCCTTGCGTTGTTCGTCGGCAACCGCCAGCCAGTAGAACCGCGGCTCGGTGACGTCGTCCTGAAACCAGACAATCCGTTCGGGAGTCGATTGCCGCCGGAACTTCGCCATCCAGGGGATCGCGACCGCGTCCTCGCGATCCATCCAGTGCCCTTTATCGGCGTGGATTCGCACCCAATGCTCGTAGCCATTCGGGTCCGATTCTCGCAGCTTGTCGAGTTTTTCCCCCCATTCCATCGCCACCTTGTTGCGATTGTAGGCGCTGTCTTTGCCACCGACCTGGATCGCAAACGGCAGATTGCGCAAACCCAGTGGTGAGGCTTCGTTGGGATGCCCGGCCATCATTGCTGCGGCGGCCCACCGGTCGGCCATCCGCGGAGCGAGCTGGTAAACGCCGTCTCCACCCGCCGAGTATCCTGTCAGGTAGACGCGTTCCGGATTCACATTTTCGAAGACGATCAGGTTCTGGATCAACCGGTCGAAGAACCGATCGATATGCGATTGATGCCACAAGTCCCAGGTATTGGTCGGCGCACGCGGGGCGACATAAACTCCTTCGTCGGGCCGGTAGAGTTTCTTCTGGTTTTCCCACTGGCGATCATTGACTTCTTTGGGCGCGCCGCCGCCGCCATGCAGCGAAATAAACAGGGCGCGACCGTCCGGCGCGGCCTCTCCGAAAATCTGGTAGTGGAACGGCATTTCCAGGTCCCCGATTTTCAGACGACGATTCCGCATTTCCTCGTCGCGGGTTCTGCGGACGTTTGCGGCGTGGTCCTCCCAGAGCAAGGTCGCTGCCTCTTCCGCTTCAGCCCGAGTCAGCGACTGGCCCGCGAAGTTCTGCGCCGCCAGCGCGGGGCGGGAATCGACCTCTTGAGCCAGATAACGGCGCAACTCTTTGAGGACCGCGCTTCCGTCGGCGGGCGTGCCAGCGCCGGGGGAGCCGCGCGAATTCCCCGGCACGGCCAGCTCCAGTGTCACTGTGCCGCGGTCGGGGCCTACCTGGAATTGCAGTTCGGCTTTGCGGCCCTCGAACTCCGCGACGGCCCGATAGGTGCTACCGTCGCGCAGCGCCACAATACGATGATCGTTGGCGTCAAACCGCTCGTCGTTTGTTTCGCCCGACCACACGACTTCATTCCCATCGTCGCGCAGTTCCAACGCCGCGGCGCATCGTCGATTTGTCGGTACCAGAAGCGCACGGAACATCACACGTCGAAAGCCATCGGGAAGCGGTTCCGCGCGTCCCACATAGCGATCGGTGACATTGACGGCATGCACGTACCGAATCTGTCGATCCCAGACCAACGGGAAATGGATCGGCGTTTTCCGAAAACTGCTGGCGTAGATCGCGTGCAGCGGCTGGTCGCGTTTGGCGCCGGAGGCCCGGGTGATGAACCAAGCCTCGTCCAGCTTGTCGCCGCTCGGCTCGGCGGCGCCGGTGAAGTGCCAGCCCTGGTCCCATACCTCGACCCAGGAGTGATTGCCGCTCTTATCGATCCACAAGGGCGTGCCGACGAATCGAGCAGGCACGCCCACCGCACGGCAGGCGTCGATCAACAACACCGTCAACCCCGAGCACGACGCCAGCCCCGCCTGGATCGACTCGATCGGGCTCTGATCGGCTTTGGGGCGGGCCGTCGAGTACTTTACGTTCAGGAGGCCGAAGATCTGTTGATTCAGGATCGCGGCGGCCGCCGCCGGCGTGGCGGCATCCTTCACTAACGGCTTGAAGCGCGCCACGAAATCCTTGCGCCATGCATCGCGCCGTTCGTTGATGCTGGCGTACGGTAGGACATCATTGAGAAATATTTCGCGAGGTACCTGGTCCCTCCACGGCGCCGCGCGAAATTCAGCGTAAGCTAGATCGCTATTTTCGAGCAGATATTCGGCGGTCAGCGCCTGCAGATCGCGCGGGGGCATGTTGGCGACCAGAAATCGCATCCCGTCGCGCTGATCCTCCGGCGATCTGGCAAGCGCCAATTCAATCTGCGGCCGATTGTCCCCGGCGGACTCCAGTGCTGCGGTGATCCGCGCGTCCAACCCCTCCGCCGTCGGCGCGGAGTCGTCCGTTGCCATGACACTCAGCGGGGGGCTCGCCAGCAACGGTAACAGCAGGAAAAGTCCTGAGCCGGCCGTTTGCCGTATCGTCCGCAGTAAAATCGTCCGCAGCGAGGGCCACACATTTGCTAAGGTCCGACGATTCGATCGCATCATCAGGCTTGCTCCTCATTGGGATTCGGATTGATTGGGAAATTGGTATTTTGGTCGTGGGGAGGACGCTCATCGTAACCGAACGATCTTTCGGCAACAAATGCCCCGCATCGGCGCGCGGATCCGACGATCTGCCGGTAGAATTGCGGGCGCGGCCCATCCCGGCCCCGCAGCGTCCCGCAACCGGCGATAACAAAGTTCATCGGAGGTGTAGCATGCGTACGCGATCGACGCGACGATCGTTCCTGAGAATTGCGGTTGGGACCGCGGCGACCGCGGATTGGCTGGCCGGCGCTCATCTGCCACGTGTCAGCGTGGCGGAGGCGGCCGTTTCGACCGGCGTTGCGGGGAGCCTGACAACGAATCGCGCCGATGACGTGGAGCCGCTCGTGCGGCTGATCGAAGGAACACCCCGGGAAAAGCTGGTCGAGGAAGTGGTTCGGAGGATCCGGCACGGTACCAGCTATCGCGAGATCGTGGCGGCCTTGATGCTGGCGGGAGTCCGGAATATTCAACCACGCCCCAATGTCGGATTCAAATTCCACGCGGTGCTGGTGGTGAACTCAGCCCACCTGGCCAGCCTCTCGTCCCCCGACGAACACCGCTGGCTACCGATACTCTGGGCGATCGATTATTTCAAAGACGCCCAGGCACAGAACGTCCGCGAAGGCAACTGGAGTTTGCCGGCAGTCGATGAATCGCGCATTCCGCCCGCGCACCAGGCCCGCGCCATGTTTGTGGAAGCGATGGACCGCTGGGACGAAGCCAAAGCAGATGTTGCGGTCGCCGCGCTCGCCCGTTCCGCTTCCTCCGCGGAGCTGTTCGAGCTGTTCTGTCGATACGGCGCCCGCGATTACCGTTCGATCGGCCATAAAGCGATCTTCGTTGCCAACGCCTGGCGAACGTTGCACTGCGTCGGCTGGCAGTACGCCGAACCCGTGCTGCGATCGTTGACCTACGCACTGCTGAATCACAATGGGGAAGCGAATCCGGCCGATAACGATTTCACCGCGGACCGTCCCTTCCGCGAGAATCTGCGGCGACTCGCTCGTTTCCGCGCCGATTGGGCCTCGGGAACGAACGACGCCGGCGCCACTTCCGAATTGCTCGATGTGCTGCACGGATGCTCCGCGTCCGACGCCAGTGAGTTCGTCGTCGACCTGATCGGCCGCGGCGTCGCCGTCCAATCGATCTGGGACGCCCTGCTGTTGCAGGCCGCAGAGTCGTTGCGACGTCAACCGGGGATCATCGGCATCCATACGCTGACGACCGCCAATGCGCTGCGCTATGCCTACGGCGCCGCCAGCAGCGAAGCGACGCGCCAATTACTGCTGCTGCAGGCCGCTGCCTTCACGCCGATGTTCCATGACTCCATGCGCGGCCGAGGCGACATTGCCGATACCCGAATCCGCGACCTGAAAGCCGACAGTTCACTCCCCGACTCCGAACCGGCCGCCCTGGAACAGATTTTTTCCAATGTTGATGGCGATCGTGAACGGGCAGCACAAATGACACTGGCATACGCCGAACGCCAGCCCGATCCCGTTGCCTTCATGCGACTCGCCAGAGTCCTGGTCTTTCTCAAAGGACGTGATTCGCACGACTACAAGTTCAGCTCGGCCGTCCTCGAAGATTTTCACCATCTCTCGCCAAACTGGCGACCTCGATTTCTGGCGGCAAGTGTCTACAACCTGCGCGGGTCCAGTGCCGATGACAACCCGCTTGTCCAGCGTGTTCGCCAGGCGTGGCAAGCGTGATGCGCCCCGAGCAACGTACTCGATCGCAAAAGCGAGGACATCGATGGGAAGGGAATTGAACACGTCGATTCGAATCAACCGAAAACAATCCCAATGCCGGGTGCTGCTCGAGTCCCAGGAATTGATCATTCGAGGCACCATGAGTCGGCGGATCCTATTTGCTCAGATTCGCAAACTCGATGAATCCGGAGGAGTACTGCGGTTCCAGCACGGCGATGACAACCTCGAAATTGAAGCAGGAACTTCGGCCGAGGACTGGAAGAAGCGAATCCAAAACCCGCGAACCCGATGTCGAAAGTGAAATTCAGCTGACGACCCAACGAAGACCTTCGCGACGGCTGGCAAAGGATGTCGAACTGGTGCTTTTGTTTGTGGACTCGAAGCAATTGGCCCGTCTCGGTTCAATCGAGCCTCAACTGGCCATGGGAGGCGCAGTTTGGGGCCTCTGGCCGAAAGGTCGCTCTGATCTTAAGCATGAACAGATCGTCGAGGCCGCGCGCAAGCACTCTCTTGTCCATACCCGATCGAGGGGGTTTTCCAGTTGCTTCACGGGCCTGCGCCTTACCCGCCCCGCCCGGGTAAGGCGTCCGCTTGGTGCACGTCGACGCGACTCGTAGCGAGCCGCCGTTCGATGCTGACCTCTTTGAGAACCAGGAATGCGTAGTTCTGGTGCCTTGGAGCGACCGCCCTCCCTTTCCATCTCTCCCGCAAAATCGTCCGCCTTGGATAATGCTCCCGTTCGGTTTTTGCGTCAATTGACGATTATTTCACCTCGGTCACGTCAAGTCGCGTCTTGTTGGTTGATTGTCGCCAGCAACATGGTTTGAATTTTCTGCCAAGGCGAATAGACTAAAATTGGCTAGGACTACCATGGCCTATATGTCTATTTCCGCAAGTCTCGCAGCTGAAAAGTACCAAGATCGATGACGATCCGCACAGTCATTGCCTTGCACCTCTCGTTGACGTTTGGGTTCATAGGGTGCGTTACATTCAGTTCTCCGGCGATAGCCGGAATCCTCGGAACGAGGTTTCGCGACCATTGCGTGTGCGAATGGCCCGATTACGGGTTTGCGCAGGCGGAGGAATTACCTGCATTTGTCGATGAAGGGCTGGATGACGACCTACTGTTCCTTTTCGAAGAGATGCTCGATCAGTTGATGGACGAACTATTCGCCGAAGAGCAGGACGAAATCAAACGGAATTCGATCTTTATCGGGCCGGGGGGCTTGGGAGTCAAGCCCACAGGGATCGGCGGACACTTTGGGTCGTGGGGCAGCGGCGCGCCGTTAAATTTCGATCGCGATCGTAAGCGGCGGCGAGGGCTTGGAGGAGTGGGTGGAGGAGCGGGTGGTTTTGGCGGACGTTCTGGCGGTGGTTCAACGCGTTTTGGATCCGACATCTTCGGAGAAGTCGTGGGAAGCGGATTCGGTACCGGCGGTGGTTCTGGCGGTGGTTCTGGCGGTGGTTCTGGCGGTG
>VGZA01000055.1 GCA_016872775.1 Planctomycetota bacterium
GATGGCCGTTGCGGGATGGCCGGGATTCTGCCTCGTTGCCGACGACAGCATGCGGATCGCTCCGCGCGCACCGGATGTCGCGACGCAGTCGTTTCGCATCCAGGACGGTTTCCGCGTGGAACTGCTGGCCGCCGAACCGTTGACGATGGATCCCGTCGCTCTTGAATACGATGAATTCGGGCGAGCCTGGGTCGTCGAGATGAGCGATTATCCCTACACCGACAAGAATCGGGATCGGCCGTTCACCGAGAAAACCGACGATCTACCGTGGGGCCGATTGCGGGTCCTTGAGGACCTGAACGGCGATGGCCGGTTTGACCGCAGCACGATTTTCGCTGAAGAACTTTCCTGGCCGACGGGCCTGGCATTCTGGCGTGGCGGTGTCTTCGTGGCGGCGACGCCCGATATCTGGTACCTCAAAGATCTTGATGGAGATCTGCGGTCCGATCTGCGAATCAAGGTCTATACCGGGTTCCGGAAATTCAATGTGCAGGCGGTGATGAACAATCTGCGCTGGGGACTCGATCATAAGATCTATGGGGCAGGTGGCACGAATGGTGGTGCGATCGTGCGGGTTGCCGACCCGACGGCGCAGCCGATTCGCATCGGCACACACGATTTCCGGTTTTCTCCTGAGGATGAGCGATTGGAACTGATACCGGGTGGAGCGCGGTTCGGGCAGACGTTCGATGATTGGGGAAATCGCTTTATCTGTAACATCCGCAATCCGATCCGACATGCCGTGTTGCCCGCCGACCATCTTTCACGGAACCCCCACCATCTGGCTCCCGCACCGATCGTGGACGTTGCCGAGTCCGGCGACACGATTTCCGTCTACCGCACCAGCCGCGTGGAACCATGGCGGGCGTTAAATGCGCGTCGGCTGGCATCGGATCCGGTATCGACGTCCCCGCGCAGCGAGTCGACCGCCGCCGGCTATATGACGTCGGCCTGCGGACTGACCATTTATCGTGGCGACGCCTACCCCGCCAGGTACTATGGCCTGGCGTTTCTGGGTGAAGTCGCGGCCAATCTTGTGCACTGCCAGCGGTTGATCCCCAAGGGCCTGACGTTTTCCAGTGAACGCGCATACCCCGAATCGGAATTTCTCACCTCCGACGACAACTGGTTCCGCCCGGTCAATTTCGTCAATGCACCGGACGGCACGCTGCACCTGGTCGATATGTATCGTGAAACGATCGAACACCCCTGGTCGATCCCGGACGACATCAAGGAATCGCTCGATTTGCAGAGTGGACGCGACCGAGGTCGCATCTACCGGCTGGCACCGCCGGGATTTTCTTCGACTCCCTTCCCTGTGCCGGGCCGGATGTCGACGGCGGAACTTGTCTCATTGCTGCGACATCGACGGGCCTGGTGTCGCGAGACGGCGCATCGTCTGCTGTTCGAGCGGCAAGATCCGGCCGCCGTGCCCCTGTTGCGCGCGGCGTTGCGCGAACCGGACCTGGCGGAGCGCGCGGCGAATCGCGAGGCGCAACCGGACGACGGCGGTGCTCCGCCAGCTGGGCCGCGGGAGCTTGGCGGGCTGGCGATCCGCTTGGGGCGATTACACGCGCTCTGGTCGTTGGCGGGGATGAACGCACTTGCGATCGACGATCTGCGCGTCGCGCTGCGCGATCCGGAACCGCGAATTCGCGAACAGGCCGTGCGGCTATCGGAATCATGGCTTGTGGAAAATGCGGAGATTCTCTCCGAAGTCTGCTCGCTGGCAGGCGATCTCGATCTCCGAATCCGGGCGAATGTCGCGATCGCGGTCGGCGGCCTGAAGGAACCTCGAACGATCGAGGCACTATCGCTGATCGCTTCCACGGAACCAGTAGATGAATGGTTGCGCGTCGCGGTTTCGAGCGCGCTGCCGACGTCGGCTACTTCGTTGCTCGAATCACTGTTACGGGATCGGCTTGCGAAAGGCGTTCGGATTCCAGCCGGCATCGTTCACGGGCTCGCGCTGACGATCGGCGCGCGAGCCGAATCGACGGAACTGCGGACCGCGCTGCGGCTGCTGGAGCAGGTCGGACTTCCGGAAGAGGAACGCCCGGACGGGCCAATGCGAGCCGCTGTCGACGCCGTACGCAGGGAGTTCCTGCTGGGGGTCGGCGAAGGGCTGGCACGCGGTGGGCATACGGTGCGCGCGGTGGCGGCACGCGAATCGCCGCGCGCGTCGGCATGGATTGAGCGGCTGATCGACGACGCGCGTGCGATCGTCGACGACGATTCCCGTGCCGCGGCCGACCGTGTGGCGGCGCTGGGCATCGTCGTCCGCGAGGACCCGAACGCGGCCGGCGCGCTGCTGTCCCGATTGATGGACTCGCTGCAACCACTGGAATTGCAGACCGCCGCGATCGGAGCAATGGCACGACTGGCCGACGTCGATGGCGCGCGGAAAATACTGGACGCATACAAAAAGCTCACTCCCGCCGCGCGCAGCGAAGCGGTACAGCAGTTGCTTTCTCGCAACGACTGGATCGCGACGCTGCTGGATGCGGCGGAGCGTGAGGCGTTTCCGCTTTCGGACATCCCTTCCGTTCGCCGCTCGATGTTGCTGAAAAACTCCGATGCGTCGCTTCGTGACCGCGCCACGCGGCTTTTCGGACGCGAGTTGCCCAGTCCGCGTGGCGAGGTCTTTCAGGCCTATCAACCCGCGCTCGCCATTGCAGGCGACTCGCAAAACGGTCAGGCATTGCTTCGCAAACATTGCCTGACCTGCCATCGGTATCGTGGCGAGGGGCATGATGTCGGCCCGCGTCTGGAGACAATCCAGCATCGCGCGCCGCGCGAGATCCTGTTGCATGTCGTCGATCCCAATCGCGAGGTCTCGCCGAGTTTCATCGAGTTCGTCGCCGCGCGGAAGGACGGTCGCATCGCGACCGGAATCGTGGTCAGCGAGACCTCTTCGTCCGTCACGCTTCGCAGGGCCGAGGGGGTTCAGGAGACGATCCCCAGGGAGGAAATTGACGAACTGCGGGAATCAGGAAAATCGATCATGCCGGAAGGCTTGGAAAAGCAGTTGTCGATGCGTGAAATGGCGGACATCCTGGCGGTTTTGACGGAGCCGGTGCGGCGGCCTTGACCAACTACCGACTTGCCAGCCCAGCGGGCTCCGAGCAGGCAGAAAATCGGCACGGCGGTCGTAATCGATCGAAGCGACAGAGGTAACCCAATCTGCCCCTGCCGCAAATCTTCACAGTCGATCCACCGGGCTTGCCGATAAGCGACTGATTGGAACCGACCATGCACGAGCTACTCGACTATTTTCTGCATATCAACCGGCACCTGGAGACGGTGACCCGGGAGTATGGCGGCTGGACTTATGCGATTCTGTTTCTGATCGTGTTCTGCGAGACCGGGCTGGTCGTGACCCCGTTCCTTCCCGGCGACTCTCTGTTGTTCGCCGCCGGCGCGATCGCGGCCGTCGGTGACCTGAATGTCATCGCCCTCTGTATTCTGCTGATCGTCGCCGCGATCCTCGGTGACACCGTCAATTACCACATCGGAAAATACCTCGGTCCGCGCGTGCTCCGGGGCGAAACGTCCCGACTGTTCAACAAGAAGCACCTGGAAAAGACACACCGCTTCTTTGAGAAGTACGGCGGGAAGACAATTATTCTTGCACGGTTCGTCCCGATCGTACGGACCTTCGCGCCCTTTGTCGCCGGGGTGGGGGCGATGAGCTATGGACGATTCTTGTGCTACAACATTGTCGGCGGAATCGTCTGGGTGGTTCTGTTTGTGCTGGCGGGATATCGTTTCAGCAAAATTCCCTGGGTGGAGAAGAACTTCACCGTGGTGATCCTGGCGATTATCGCTCTGTCGGTACTACCGGCGTTCGTCGAATTCTGGAGGGCCAGACGAGCATCAAAGCGCCCGTAGCTCGAAACTTGTTTCGAGACTCCGTAGCTCGAAACTCCTTGACGCCCCGGCTGAACTGAGAGAACTTTTCACAGCCATGTTCATCATGGCTCGTTCCATAACAACTGCCGCAATCGGGCTGCACCGTACTCTGCGCGGAGGTCGCGAAAGGGCCGGCGTCCCATCGCGAGTCGCCGACGGGCCGGAATGAAGTAACCGCGTACTCCGCAACCGGAACAGGATTGTGCCGCCGAAGTTCGCACCGCGCCGCACCTCCCGCACGACGGACTTATCGTCCAGGTACGTCCCTCAACCCGCCCTGGCGGGACCAACAGCACGTGGACGGGAAGTCCGGACGTCAGCGCGGAACGGAGGGTGTCACACCAGTGCCGATACTGGGGATCGGTGTGGAGCATGTCCAGCGCGCTGAAGACGTCGAGGTGGGCCTGCTGCTGCGCCGTGGTCAATGGTGAATGGGACCAGAAGCCGTACCAGCGGGGACGGGTGTCGAGGAAGAGGCGGTTCAATGAATCCGCGTCGGGTCGCCGCGAGATCAGATCATCGAACATCGCATGCAGCGTTTCCACGGCAGCGATTTGGCCGAAGCAACCAGCGATGGGCGGCGCATGGGAGAACCGAATTGCACACGCCGGACAATCACGGCACATTTCCTGGACCCATTCCTGGCCTCCGTAGGCATCAAACATCGGTGTGGCGGCGAAGCCGGCCGGAATCTCGACTCCATCGATTTCGCCGACCACGTCGGCTGGATTCCAACAGATGCCTTCGCGGAACCAGCCTGTGGAACTGGCCTTGCAGAACTCCCGCAGCGGCCGCAATTGCCGTTCGGCCTGCAGAGGATGCCAGGGCTTCTTTCCGCCGCGCAGCGCGCAGTGCTGGTCAATTGCGTAAGCGACGAATTCGGGCGTCTGCTGTTCCATCGGCGTCTCACCGCCATCGCTGGCATGGGGCGGGATTACGACAGGCCCTCATCGGATGGAATCAGTGCTTGAAGTGCCGTCGCCCCGTCATGATCATTGCGATACTGTGCTTGTCACAGGCGGCAATGACCGACTCGTCATTCTTCGAGCCTCCGGGCTGAATCACGGCGGAAATGCCGGCGGCCGCGGCCTGCTCGATTGAATCCGGGAAGGGGAAAAAAGCATCGCTGGCCAAGACGGCCCCTTGAACTCGGGCTCCGGCCTTGGCAATGGCGATTCCGACGGAATCGACGCGGCTCATCTGTCCCGCGCCGGCGCCCAGCAGCGTGCCTCCATGGCAGACAACGATGGCGTTCGATTTCACGAACCGAACGATGTTCCAGGCAAATCGCAAGTCGGTAACGGTCGCGTCGTCGGGCGTCTTGCTCGTAACAACCCGCCATTCGTCCGTTGGGTCACCGAGAATGTCGGCATCTTGAACCAGCATTCCACCGTCAATGCGACGAAATTCGCGGCGCGATCCGATCTCCAGCGATCCCGTGCTCATCAAGCGCACGCTGCTTCTCCATTTCGGCCGCGAGCGGAGGATTTCGATCGCTTCCGTGTCGAAGCCGGGTGCCACGATGGCTTCGACGAACAGACCGGGGGTACTCAAATACTCGGCGGTCGCGGGATCGACCATCTGATTCAGGCCCAGGACCGATCCAAAAGCACTTTGCGGATCGCCCTGCATCGCCCGCTCCGTGGCCGCCCGCAGCGAATCAGCAATGGCGGCACCGCAAGGATTGTTGTGCTTGATGACGGCACAGGCCGGCTGGTTGAACTGGCGTACGATCGCCAAAGCGCTATCCAGGTCGAGCAGATTATTGTACGAAAGTTCTTTGCCGTTCAGCTGTTGGGCGGTGACCAGATTGCCGCCCCGTTCGCCGACGACCTGGTAGAGGGCCGCGCGCTGGTGTGGATTTTCTCCGTACCGCAATTCTTCGCCGACTCGCCGCAACGGGATGCTCATTTCCTTGGGAAAATTGACCTGCCCGGGCGACGCCGCGGCGTCCTCGATCGCCGAGAAATGGGCGGCGATCAAAGCGTCGTACGCGGCGGTGTGGGCGAATGCCGCACACATCAATCTCCTCCGGAGCGCTTCGCTGGTCGCGCCTCGATTGGCGGATAGTTCTTCCAGAATCGGTCGATATTGTTCGGACGAGGTCGCGATCGTGACAAACGCGTGGTTCTTCGCCGCCGCCCGGATCAGACTGGGACCGCCGATATCGATCTGTTCGACCGCTTCCGGCCGCGATACCCCGGGCCGGGCAACCGTCGACTCGAACGGATAGAGATTCACGACCACCAGTTCGAACGGGATGATTCCGTGTTCGGCCGTTGAATGCATGTCGTCATCACGGTCGCGGCGACAGAGGATGCCGCCAAAAATGCGGGGATGGAGCGTTTTCAAGCGGCCATCCATCATTTCCGGAAAGCCGGTGTACTCGGCGATATCTCGGGCAGTCAGACCGCCGTCGATCAGATGGCGACGCGTACCACCCGTGCTGTAGATTTCCACCCCCAGGCTGGCCAATGCGCGGGCGAACTCCAGCACCCCGGACTTGTCGCTGACGCTGATTATCGCTCGCTGGATGGTCGGGCCGGTCATTCCCGGAGTTCCTTCTGCTACCTGATCGGGATTCGCCGCGGAGATGATGGTTTACGTAAGTCCCCCCCGGCAGTCAAGGTACCGATAACCGCTGAACGGCGGCGTCCAAGGTGCCGCCGGCGATCGCCCGCCGCCCGCCGGCGATCTCCGGAGGCCGCTCCAACGCGCGGATCACACCGGACGCAACGATTCCACATACCGACGGTGCGTATCAAGGTAGCACGACTCGACGATCTGCCGGACCGTGGCGCCGTCGGGAAACTGCGCGGAGAAGCCCGGCACCAGTGGATCGATCGTCAATCGGGCAGCCGCGACGAAATGGTCGAACAAATCGTAGGGTGACTCGTCGCCGATCGCCAGCCGAATCGTTGTCGGCGTAATGCCGCCTTCCGCGAGCGCCTGTTCGCTGAGTTCCGAGTGCGTGGTCAGCGCCGGGCAACTGACGATGGTATTGGACTGTCCCAGGCTGATCATATGGGAGAATGCAGGCTCCAGAGCGTCGAAGAACCGATGGAAGGCCGCGCAAGGCACGTCGTGGATCTCGAGCGTGAACAACGGTGCCGGCAGCCCCAGAAACGCCAGGCGCTGCCGAAGGTCCGAGTTGCGGTCGGCGGGCAATTCGTTGCATCGCACGCGAATTCGCGGGTGGCGGGAAAAACAGCGAGCCAGGATTGCCGTGTTGATGCATTTGGCGAGCATCCGCACGTGCAGGGTGCGGATGCCCTGGATCACTTCAAACGCCGCATCGGCCTGAAGGAATGCGCCTTTGACATAGTAGACGTTCCAGAACAGCGTCTCGTTCCAGGACCGCTTTCCGATCGAGGTGCCTTTGGGAATGAACATATCCTCGTTGCGGCCGATGACAACTCCGCCGATCGTCGAACCGGTCCCGGACAGATCTTTGGTGTAGCTGTGGATCACGAAATCGGGCCGTTCCACCCGATCGACCCGCTGCAGCGGGCGGATCAGGAAGGGAGTGCCGACGGTGGCGTCGAGCATCACGGTCATGTCGAGTTCGTGAGCCCGTCGGCAGATCGCCGGCACGTCCAGCAGATAACCGTGCGGGTTGCAGGGCGATTCCAGATAGACATATGTCTTTCGCCCGGCGGCGATGCGGTCCGCATAGCGCGCCTGGACTCGTGCCCAGGCGGCGTCAAAATCGTCCACGTTTTCGCCGTCAAAACTCTCCACGGCAATATCCAGATTCGCCGATTTGGCATACCAGTCGTGGATCAGCTGGTGCGCGCCTCCGTAGATGTTGCGGCTGGTGATCAGAATGTCGTCGCGACCGAGAATATGCGACATGACTCCGTCGATCGCCGCCATGCCGCTGTCGAAATTCCAGGCAAGGTATTCCGCGGCGTAGGGGCCGGCTTCCAGATCGACGATGAAATTGGCGAGACAGACCGAGGTCGGGTTGAGCAGGCGGGAGTAGATTTCGAGCATCAACTCCTGCCCCTTGAAGGCATCCTCGATCCATTCGGCGCAGGCGTACACATAGGTCGCAGTTCGCGTGATCACGGGAGTGGCCGAGAAGATCGCGGTCACGTTATCGAACAGCGCATAGGGGCCCTTGGCCGCCTGCGACGCGGTGGCGAGACCGAGTGTCTGGTAGGTAAGTCGAAACGGGTTCTGCAGGGTGTCAAGTACTTTGGCTAACTGGAACGAAATCAGTTTGAGCGCGTTGAAATAGGCGATCCGGTCGGTGCGGTCGAGTCCTCGGACGGCGTTCAGCGTCGTATTCCAGAGCGTCTCGACGCTGGCCTGGCTCGCGTAAATCCGCGCCACCAGTTCGCAAAGCGAACGCCCCAGCTCCGATTCGGGGTCGATGCCGTAATGCAGCATCTGTTCCCGCGTCAGTTCCTCGGCGGAATCCTGAAGCGTGGAATGGCGCAGGGGGGACAATTTGCGCATTGCCTCGCGGCGCAGGTTGTTTGCATTGGGGTTCATGGCGAACTTACTCCGTTGCGGTCGCCGAGAGTCGACGGGCAGACGAGGTTCGACCCGCGCCGATCCTGGATTGGTTTATACCACAAACCGACAGTGCCGTGCCGCCGGGGAATACAAGCAAACGGGATGACGCTCTGTGGTAGTATTGACATAGTTCTTTAGTGGGGATACGCTTGCAAGTCGAGGCAAATTGATTTCGACATGGACTGGAGGGCGGCGCCGATGAGTAGTGTTGATGCGATTCCGCATTTTCAGCGGATGGTGGATAGGCTCAAGGAGCGTGATGCACTAGCGTTCGCGGAATTTTGTGATTGGTTCGAGGAGTCCCTGATGCGGCGGGTGCGTTCGGAGCTCTACGGCCGCTGTCTCAGCTGGATAGATCCGCACGACATTTGTCAGGAGGTGTTGCTGGGGTTCTGGCAGGCCTGTCCGCGGCTGGCGTTCCGGGAGGCGCCGGCCGTGGAGCGTTATCTTTGCAAGATGGCCCGCTCGAAGATTCTGGACGCGATACGGCACGAGCGTGCGGGTTGCCAGGAAGCGACGTTTATCGAGTCGCTTGACGCCGGTTTCCGGGACCCGATCTGTCCGGACGGCACTCCGGATGCCAAAGTGTCGATCCGCGAGTTTGAAGTTCGGGCTGGAGTGCAGCTCAGCGATCTGCAGCGTGAAATCTGTTACTTGCGCTGCCAGGCGATGGACTGGATCGAAATCGCCAAGCAATGCGGGATCTCGGTCGGCGCGGCGCAGAAGCAATTCCGGCGGGCTTGTGACTGCGTGATGGACGACGTCTATCGGGACGACTCGGCGTATATGGACCGCAAGCGGCGCGACGGGGAAGCTGGCCCGTGAATCGTTGCGCGGCGGCATTTTCCGACGGCGCCGGCTACTTTTTCTGGCTTTTGCGCCGGCTCCGATTGGCGATCACGCACAACACCAGGCAGACAACAAACAGGAGGCCGCAGGCGACCAGGCCGTTTGCGACCTGCTCCTTAAGTGCCTCCCGCATCAGGTGCGAGAACATTTCGGGGGTGGGGTCCCTCATTCCCAAGCCGTCCTTGGCGAGCTGGTTCCATTCTCGCATCAACTGGTCCGGCTTGAGGGCATCGACGTTCGACTGGTCCTCGGCGATCATCTGCTCCGGGGAACGACCAACGCGGATGTGCGGAATCGCCAAATAGTTGAGCAAGGTATAAATCGCGGTGATCGCGGTGGCGATGACAGCAAGCACGAACAGCACTCGAGACACGGAGATTTCGACGCTGGGGCGTGCGGCGGCTGCGGAGGCTGCAGAGGCTGGTTCGGCGGACGGAAGTCGCTTGAGTTCCCGCAACATGGGAACTTCCAAATTTCGTCCGCAGGAGCAGGTCACGAACTGACCGGCTTGGGACGCGGCCACCGGTTGGGAGGTTCCGCAGGAGCAGGAAAGCAGAAAGCGTTGGCTCATGGCGACGGTATTTCTTCGAAGATCGGGATAGGGGCCACGCCGCCATTACGGCGAGAGCGTCGGTTTGGTTCTCAGCCGGGTGCCGCGGAACCTCGGTTTGCCCACCAGGGCAGGCTGATACCTCCATCGACCAGCAGCGTCGCACCCGTCATATAATCATGGGCAGGATTGGCCAGAAAAGCGATTGCCTCCGCAACTTCTTCCGGCGTTCCCAGACGTCCCAGGGGGATTTTCGCGCCTGCGGTCCTCAGCGTTTCTTCGCTGGCAAACTTGCGTTCCCCTGGGGTGTCGGTCCAGCCGGGCTGGATGGCATTGACGCGTACGCGATGTTCTGCCAGCTCGATTGCGGCGGTTCGGCCCATATGTTCAATGGCCGCTTTGGACATGTTGTAAGCCATGGCTCGGGGAGCCGGGATGAAGGCGTGCGGCGAACTGACCAGGACGATATTCCCCCCCTCGTTCTGTCGGATCAGCTGCTGGCTGGCGGCTCGCAGAAGATGGAATGCCCCCCACATGGTGACGTCGACCGTGCGGCGGAAGCCGGTCAAATCGGCCTGATAGAATAACTCGCGGTCGCTATAGGCCGCGTTGCTGATCGCAATGTCGAGCCTTCCGAATTGGGAAACGGCGGTTTGGACAAGCCGTTCGACTTCCTCGATCACGGCCACGTCGGCCTGGACGGCAACGGCATCCGAACCGCCTTGGCGGATTTCTGCCACCACCGCTTCAGCCTGTTCAGGGTGGGATCGGTAATTGACAACGACCCGGGCACCGTCGCGGGCAAGTCGGAGGGCAGCGGCGCGGCCGATCCCCAGGCTGGCTCCTGTTACGACCGCAACGCGACCGGCAAAGGGTGGAGGTACGGACATCGGCTGGGGTGCTCCGTCGAATGCTTGCATACGGATATGGGTGGACGTCCCATGCTAACTGCAGTTGACTTGAACCACAAGTTCGCGTTGGGGAGCACGGAAAAACGATTCCAATAAAATCGGTTTTTGAGGCTGGACCCGCCCCGCTGTCCAGTTAGAATTTAGGCACGTGCCGAGTCACGTAGAAACACGGGAAGCCGACAGGAAACGTGGGGTGCATGGGCGGGGTATCTGATTGAACACCGGTGGTCTGTCGCTGGTCGGTTGTGCTTCGCTTGTGAACAGATTTCGGGCGTGGTATTCTTCCGACTGGAGAAGCGGTCCGGATTGGGATTGGGTACATGCGATGGCGATTGGGGCGCCAAAGTTTGCCTCGGCGCAATCCCTTACCAAATGTTCAGTTCGGGGAGTCGTCCGTCCAATCGGTGGTACAATTTCGTTGCCTGGAAACGATCATTGCCGACAGCCATTCTCGGCGGAAGTTGCACGGTGGAAGAAGGTTGCACGGTGGGAGAAGACTGCCGCGAAGCGGCTGGGAACTTAGTGTAGGAGTACTGAGTTGTACGACGCGCTACTTGACGATTTCGAAGATGATCCGACACGAACAACCGAAGACGATGAGGTGTTTGCGATACCACCGGTCGCCGAGGTGGATGTTGAGGAGTTGGACGACGAGGAACTCGACGTTGTCGACCCGGTCGTGGACGCCGACGCGGTGCTGAAGAGCCCCGACGAGGAAGAGTTACTGCTAGTGCTCGACGACAACGAATCCTGGTCGGACGACCCGGTTCGCATGTACTTGACGCAGATGGGCGAGATTCCGTTGCTCACACGTCAGCAGGAGATCACGCTGGCGAAGCGCATCGAAGTGACTCGACGGCGTTTCCGCTCGAAGCTGCTCGAATGCGACTATGTGATTAAGGTTGCGTACAAGGTGCTGAAGCGGGTCCACAGCGGCGAATTGCCGTTTGACCGTACCGTGCAGGTCTCGGTCACCGATCGCCTCGAGAAGGACCAGATTCTTGGGCGGTTACCCCACAACTTAAAGACCCTGGAAGTGCTGCTGAAACGAAATCGCCGCGACTATTTCACGGCGCTCAGCAAGTCCGAAAACAAGGTGCGACGTCGGCAGGCCTGGTTGCGGTTGGGCCGGCGGCGATTGAAAGCGGTCAAGCTCGTCGAAGAGCTTGGATTGCGGACGCAGCGCATCGAACCGATGATTCGCATTCTGGAGGACTTCAGCCGCCAGATCGACGACCTGCAGGCGAAAATCGCATCGTCCCGCGGCGTGCGGCAGCTGGCGGAGGAACGAAAGCAATGGCTGCAGCAGTTCCGTACAATCCTGGTCGTCACCCAGGAGACACCCACAAGTCTTCGTAAACGGATCGCCTTCCTGAAGCATGTCTATTCCGATTATCAGCGTGCCAAACGCGAGCTGTCGGAGGGGAACCTCAGGCTGGTCGTTTCGATCGCGAAAAAGTACCGTAATCGGGGCTTGAGCTTCCTTGATCTTATTCAAGAGGGCAATGCCGGATTAATGCGTGCGGTCGACAAGTTCGAGTACCGGCGGGGTTTCAAGTTCTGTACCTACGCCACCTGGTGGATTCGACAGGCAATTACCCGGGCGGTCGCCGACCAGAGTCGCACCATTCGCATTCCGGTGCATATGGTGGAGACGATGTCTCGTGTGCGCAACGTTTCCCGACAGTTGTTGCAGGATCTAGGGCGTGAGCCTTCGTTGGAAGAGGTTGCTCGAAAAGCGAAGACGACCGTCGACGAAGCGCGTCGAGTCCTGGCGATGAGCCGTTACCCGATCAGCCTTGACCGGCCGGTCGGCAATAGCGAAGACAGCCATTTCGGAGACCTCTTGCCCGATGGAACCGCCGAGAGCCCGGCGACCGGAGCATCCCAGGAAATGCTGCGCAGCCGCATCAACCGCGTCCTGAAGACGCTCAGCTACCGTGAGCGGGAGATCATCAAGCTGCGCTACGGGCTGGGGGATGGTTATAGTTATACGCTCGAAGAGGTTGGACATATTTTCAAGGTAACGCGGGAGCGGATTCGCCAGATCGAAGCCAAGGCGGTGCGGAAGCTGCAGCAGCCGAGTCGCAGCCAGGAGTTGGTTGGTTTTCTTGATTAGCGCCGCCCGGGTAAGCTTGCGGGGGTCGCAAGCCGATCCGGCGATGCGTTCAGAATTGATCAAAGCCGACGGGCAACTCCGGTCGGCTTTTCTTTTTTGAGTCGATCCTCGTCGCGGGAGCACGATGAACGCCGAGTCCTTCGTGAGGTTGCTGGACGACCCGCACCTGGCCAGAGACTGGTTGTATACGCGCGGCGTCTCCGACAGCGAGCAAGCCCATCGCCAGCTTGTTGCGATCGCCAGTGCCGGGATTCCGCTCGACCTTGTCGTCGGCATGGTCTCGGTGCTCGAGCAGCAACTGGGCTGCCTGAGTGACCCCGAACTGGCGATCGATGCATTGGCGCAGTTCCTGCTTGGCGCGCGCAGTCCGCTTGCGGTAGCGACCTTGTTCGAACGGGACCCGGAATCGCTGGTCACTTTTCTGCTGCTCTGCTCCAGCAGCCGCAAAATCGCCGAGTTGCTGGTTCGCGACTCGGAGTCGTTTGATCTGATCCGCATGACCGACGGGCAGCCGGTAACGAGCGGGTTGTTGAGGGCGGAGATCGACGCCGAACTGGAAGCGTTTTCGGAAGAGGCTCGAATCGTGCCCGCGCTGCGGCGTTTTCAGCGCCGCGAGTTTTTGCGGATCGCTTATGGGGAAATCATCAAGCTTCAGTCTCCCGAAGTCGTGATGCGACAACTCAGCTGGCTGGCGGAGGCGATCTGCGAGGCGGCATTCCGCACCGCCAGTCGCCGCGTGTTGCGCGACGGTCCGAAGCATGCCGAGTTCGACGTGCTTCCCGGGGTGGCGGTGATCGCGCTCGGCAAACTGGGCGGCGTCGAACTCGACTACGCCAACGATCTCGAGTTGCTTTTTGTCGGCGGACGCAACGATCTTGGCGACTCCCGCGACGAGGGGGCGGATGGTCGAGCCGAGTTGATTGTCCGCACGATGCTACGGTTTCTGCAGGAGGGAGGCGACGAGGAACTCTACAAGGTCGACCTGCGACACCGGCCGGGTGGCGCTCAGGCCGAACTGGTGTGCTCGCTTGACAGCGCCGTTCAGTACTTTGAAGCGTCAGGTCGCACCTGGGACCGCCAGGCATTCGTGAAAGCGCGGTGCGTGGCGGGCGATCGGGAGCTTGGCCGGGAATTTCTACAACGCCTGGAGCCGTGGGTCTACCAGCGGTACCTGAGCCGCGCCGACGTTACCGGAATCAAGGCACTAAAGCGTCGAATCGGACAGCCTTCCGAATCGGGAGATAGTACATCGTTCGATATCCGCACGGCCCCAGGCGGCATTCGTGACATCGAAACGGTCATTCAGTTCCTGCAGCTTCTCAACGGCGGTGATCTGCCGCAAATCCGCGCCACGAATACGCTGGAGGCAATCGAGCAACTCGAACGGGCTGGTTGCCTCACCGCGCAGGAACGGTTGATCCTGACGGAGTCCTATCCATTCCTGCGCCGTGTTGAGCATCGGCTGCAGGTCATGTTCGATGCGCGCACCGCCGCGCTACCGGTCGAATCGGCTGAACTCCGCAAGTTGGCGATTCGCTGCGGCTATGCGGCGGACGCCGGTATGACGTTATCGGCGGACATTCGCGGCAAGGCGAGCAAGAATCGGTCCATTCTCGATCGCCTGTTACACGACGCGTTCACCGAGGAGGCGGTTACGGAGTCGGAGAGCGATCTGGTGCTCGACCCGGAGCCTAGCGCGTTGCGGATCCGGGACGTCCTCTCCCCGTACGGATTTCGCGACCTGGAAGCCGCATATCGCAGGCTGTCGGCGCTGGCGATCGAACGCATCCCGTTCCTCTCGACGCGCCGCTGCAGGCATTTTCTGGCCGTGATCGCACGGCGACTGTTGCAGTCGATCGCCCAGACGCCCGATCCGGACATGACGATCGCCGAACTGGCTCGCGTCAGCGACTCGTTGGGTGGAAAGGGCGTGCTCTGGGAATTGTTCCGTACCAGTGAGCCATCGCTGCAGCTTTATGTCCGGCTGTGCGCCGCCTGTAATTACTTGTCGGCGATCCTGACCAGCAATCCAGGGATGATCGACGAGTTGATGGATTCGCTGGTGCTCGACAAACTGCCGACCATGGAATGGCAGGCGGCGACACTGGACGAGTTGTGCCGGGGCGCGGAGGACCTCGATCCGATCCTGCACAGCTTCAAAAATGCGATGCACCTTCGGGTTGGCGTTCGCGACGTATTAGGAAAGGAATCGTTGGAGGCGTCGCATCGAGTTCTGGCCGACGTCGCGGAGGTTTGTCTGCAGCGGGTCACGTTGCGTGAGTACTATCGGCTGGTGGAAAAATACGGCGAGCCGATGATCGAGGGAACGAACCGAGACGGTCTGGTGTGCGAGTTCATCATACTAGGTATGGGGAAACTGGGAGGCCGCGAACCGAACTATCACAGCGATCTGGACGTGTTGTTCCTGTACGAAGCGGAGGGTGCGACGCAGCAGCGGCATCGTGGTCGGCGCGACACAACCACCAGCAACCAACATTTCTTCAGCCAGTTGGGCCAGCGCGTCATTCGCACCATAACGCAGATCGGGCCATGGGGGCGACTTTATGAGCTCGATACGCGATTGCGCCCCTCCGGATCGCAGGCGGCGATTGCGGTATCGCTCGACGAATTCCATCGCCATTTTCGCGACGGCGCTCCAGCCCTCTCGGAACGCCAGGCACTCTGCAAAGCGCGTCCCGTCTACGGCTCCGACCGCGCCCGCGATCTTGCGATGCGAACCGTACGCAATTGCCTGTGGGCTCGTCCCTGGTCGGCCGGGGATGGGCGGGAGCTACGGGATCTGCGGCGGCGGCTGGAAGAGTCGGCGTCAACTCGGAATCTGAAGCGGGCGCCGGGGGGCACACTGGATGTCGAGTTCATCGTCCAAGGGGCGCAATTGCAACTGACGCGGCAGCAGACGGCCGCGGTTGTTCCCGGGACGCTCGACGCGCTGAATGCCCTGGTGGCGGCGCAGGCACTCCCGGCAGCCGTTGCCTCGAAATTGTCGGAAGCCTACCGATTCTTGCGACGCGTCGAAGCCCGACTGCGGCTGCTGGACAGTTCCGCCCGTCACGACCTGCCGAACGATCATCACGAACTTGCACGGCTGGCGTTCCTGCTCCAGTGCCCGTCGCCCGAATCGCTCGCCCAACAATGCGATGAAACGATGCGGCAAACGCGGTTACTGTTTGAGCAGCTCACTGCGGATTGGAGCGGCGAGTAAATCGCAGAGACAACACTGCCGCGGCCTACCAGCAAGCTTGCCGGTTGACCCGAGAAGTTTGGGAGCAGCCGTGGCTTTTCTCCGGGCACGGCCGCAAAGACGGACTGCATCATTGTCTATACACGTACACTTTCGCCTCCCGTCCTGAGTCTGGCCGAGCGAAACGAAGCGGTTCGTCGCGGTCCGGATCCTGAAAGGCGGAGTAACCGATAAGGGACTGAGCGACTTACGGAAGCTTCCCGATATTGAACTGCTGGTCGTCTATTCAGCGGAAGTTACTGATGAGGGAATGGTGGCGGTTGGGAGTCTATCAACATTGACGAAGTTGGATATCGCGGGGCCCCGGGTGACGAGCAACGGGTTAACCTGTCTTACAAAACTCAGCCAACTCAAAGAACTGTACCTGCACGGCGCCGATATTCGCGATTAAGACTTGCCGCCGCTGAAAAAGCTGGCGGCGTTGCCCTTTTTGGACCTGCCCAAAGGCATTTCGGAAACGGCGTTAGCGGGGACTTGCAACGGGCTCTTCCCAATACTCACATTCGCCGTCATGGCGATCCGTAATGGCCGCGCAGAATCCCCTGTTCCTGCGGCGAATCTTAATCCGGTTAATCAGGTCGGCTTTTCCGGTCTCATTTCGACCTTGAGCGTCCCCAGCATATGAGTGATCGCCGTTTCCTTGCGATTGATGAACAGGACGTTATCGAGCATGATGTCCCGGCTTTCACCGCTGGGCCGCAGGATCAGCCGCCCGGATCGCAGCAGCATGTATTCAAAGATGTCGTTGATCTCTTTGTCGATGCGGAGATTAGGCGACGCGTATCGCTTCAGGTCGCTGAGCATGCCGTGGTGGTGCAGCAGCTCATTGTGCCGGACTTCCCAATAATCGAATCGTACGCTGACAAAAACGGCGGCGTAGAGACCCAGGAAAATGCAGACCAGGACGTTATAAAAAGTGGAGTTCGCCACGGGACGGATCGACTGCAGCAAGTGTGAGATCGCCGGAATCAGACCTGGCTTCAACGTCGCGGTCAGGATGACTCCCAGCACGATTGCGGCGAACAGGAAGAACAGCGTGAGCGAAGTGGCTCGAGGAAAGTCGAAAACCAGCACGATCAGGTTGCTGCCGAGCACCGCCAGGAAAATCCAGGTGAGCACGACCGGCAACAGGTCGTCGGCACCCACGTTATGGCGTCCGGTGAGTGAAAGCACCAGGGCGGCAACGACCGCGACCAGGAAGGTGGGATAGAGGAAGACGATCTTGGGATAAGGCACAAGAAAAATGCTCTCGCGAGTATCCTCCGCTTCGAGAGCGGCGGCGGCTTTGTCCGAATCGATCTCGGTGGCCGACGGCTTCGGTTGGGAGTCGTCGGTTTTGCTGGATGCGGTTTCTTTACTTTGGCTCATGGATCCTTCGCTCCGGGACTCAATGGCGGACTCCGCCATTCGATTCGCAGGCAAGATTCGAATCTTGTACTGGCATGGGCAAATCGGAACTCATTCTAAGGTCCTCATTCTACGGGGAGCGACGCGAACTGCAACGGTTCCAGGACCGGTGCGCCGGGGGAAAGCCGGCTTATCGATTGGACAGCGGTTCACTACAATGGACAGCCGATTCAGCGAAGGATGGGAGGTAAGGAAGCGATGGGTGATCTTGGAACCGTCGATCCGGCGATTTATCAGACGATCCAGGCGGAAAAGCGTCGGCAGATCGACGGTCTGGAGATGATCGCCAGCGAAAACTACACCAGCGCCGCCGTCATGGAAGCGGTCGGCAGTTGTCTGACCAATAAGTACGCGGAGGGGTATCCTGGCCGGCGGTACTATGGCGGCTGCGAGAATGTGGACGTCGTGGAAGAACTGGCGATTGCCCGGGCCAAGACCCTGTTTGGGGGCGAGCACGTCAACGTTCAGCCGCATTCCGGTTCCCAGGCGAATCAAGCGGTCTACTTGACGGCCCTGGCGCCCGGCGACGTGGTCCTGGGGCTCGACCTGGCCCACGGCGGCCATTTGACGCACGGCATGAAGCTCAATATATCCGGCAAGCTCTATGCGTTCGTCAGTTATGGCGTGACCCGAGACTCGCAACGCATTGATTTTGACCAGGTGGCGAGGCTGGCCCGCGAGCATCGGCCGAAGTTGATTGTCGCCGGGGCCAGTGCCTATCCGCGGGAGATTCCCCACGGGAAATTCGCCGAGATCGCCCGCGAGGTCGGCGCGCGGCTGTTTGTCGATATGGCGCATTATGCCGGACTCGTGGCGGCCAAATTACACGATGACCCCGTCCCGGTCGCCGACTTTGTCACTTCCACCACCCATAAGACGCTGCGAGGGCCTCGCGCCGGCATCGTCATCTGCCGCGGTGAATCGGCCAAGGATCTCGATCGCAGCGTCTTCCCCGGTCTGCAAGGTGGACCGCTGATGCACGTGATTGCCGGCAAAGCGGTCTGCTTCGCGGAAGCGCTGCGGCCGGAGTTCCGGCAGTATGCCCGCGCCGTGATCGACAACGCCAAGGTACTCGCGGATTGCCTGTCCGGCGGCGGATTGCGGCTCGTTTCCGGCGGGACGGATAATCACTTGATGCTGGTCGATGTCACACCGCTGGGGTTGGGTGGAAAAATCGCCGAAGCAACGCTGGACCACTGCGGAATCACCGTCAACAAGAACATGATTCCGTACGACGAACGCAAGCCGGCCGATCCGTCCGGAATCCGCATCGGGACCCCCGCGCTGACCACGCGCGGAATGGGTCCCGATCAGATGCGGCAAATTGGCGAATGGATCTTGCGGGCGCTGCGACATCCGGACGACGCGTCCGTGATCGCCGGGATACGCAGTGCGGTGCGGGAACTGTGCGCCAACTTCCGAGTCCCAGGCGTATCGGGCTGAACTCACAATCTCCAGGGAAGTTCACCATGGCTGCCAAGAGTAAGAATCGGATCCTGATCGCGGATGATCATGACGCCAACCGCGAACTGCTGGAAGCCTACCTCGACGGGATCGACTGTCAGATCGAGTATGCCGTCGACGGGCAGGATACGCTGGATAAAGTCGAGAAATTCCGCCCGGACCTGCTGCTACTCGACGTGATGATGCCGCGGCTGAGCGGCTTCGAGGTTTGCAAGAAGCTCAAACAGAGCCCGGAGACAAGGCGGATCATGGTGTTGATGGTGACCGCCCTGAATGAGCTCGGTGATATCGAACGGGCGGTACTGGCCGGCACCGATGATTTCCTTTCCAAGCCAATCAACAAAGTCGAACTTGTCAAACGGGTCCAGAACATGTTGAAGCTCAAGGACGTCACCGACGAGAACGAACGGCTGCGGCAGTATATCCGGGAAATGGAAAACGATTCCGGCCCCGCTTGAGCGACCGAACCTGTTACGCTCTTTGGGCGGCGGCAACCTATTCCCGGTCGCCGAGTATCCGCGAAAGCCACGCGGGCAGAGGGGCCTCGAACGTCACTTCACGGCGCGTAACCGGATGATCGAATCGCAGGGACTGCGCGAACAGGCAAAGCGGCGGATCGGTGATCGACAGCGTTTGCCTGTCGCCCCGCTCGTTGGCACCGACGTAAGTGGCGTCACCGACGATCGGCAGTCCGGCGTGGGCCAGGTGCAGGCGGATCTGGTTGGTGCGGCCCGTCAACGGCCTTGCGGCTAACAGGGTTGTATTGTCATCCCGTCGTTGGACGACCGAAAATTCGGTCGCCGCTTTCGATCCGCGATCGTTGTCAATAACTCGCGTACCGATCTCCGACGCTTCCTGGCCGATCGAGGCTTCCGCGCGGCAGGTATCCCAATCGGGATGACCGTGCACCAGCGCCAGGTAGTTTTTTCGCACGCCGCCTGCCTCGAATTGCGTTTGCAGTTTCCGCGCGATGGCTCGGCTGCGCGTCAGCACAACAACTCCCGAAGTATTGGCATCCAGCCGGTGGACGGGACACGGCACCTGGGGATGATAGACCTGGCAGAGAATCGACTGCAGCGTATTGCGATTGAACCGGCCGCAGGGATGCATCGGAAGTGGCGCCGGCTTATTGACGACGATCAGCGCATCGTCTTCGTGCAGGATTCGAATGTCGCTGGCAACATCAGGTTCGCGGCAAAATGGCTCGCGCCTGAGGAAACACTCCCCGCCGCGCACGATTCGCGAGGGGTCGATCGACCGTTCATGGCGGTCCAGCAGCCGGCCTTCCGCAATTGCGCGCCGCCACACTTCGGGGTCCAGGTGGGGAAACACGCGCTGCAGCGCGTCGACGATCGGCAGCCGATCGCATGCTCCCGGAATGTTGACAGGCCGTTGATTGGTGTAGGGACGCGAGCCCGGCAAAGGCGTGGTGACTTCCCGGATCCGCGCTTGGCGCGCCGCAAGCGTAATCTGGATCTGCTCCGATTCCGACCGATAGCATGCGGGGCAACTCACTCCCGCGACGTAGTGGGGATCGCTCTGTTGTTCCTTGGAAACGGGTTGCCGGCAGACGAAGCATAGTTTCTGACCGCCTGCGTGCAGGCCGGGGTCAAGGCCGACCCGCTGATCAAACACGAAACATTCGCCCTCAAAATGTGCCGCTCCGCATTCCTCGAAATATCTCAGAATGCCGCCCTCGAGTTGATAGACCTGGTCGAATCCTCGCCGCTGCATGAAAGCCCCCGCCTTCTCGCAGCGAATTCCGCCTGTGCAGAACATCACAATCGGTTGCTGGCTCCAGGACTCGGGCAGCTTGTCGACGGCGGCGGGAAAATCGCGGAAGTGTTGCAGGCCGAGGGTCCGAGCGCCGCGAAAGGTCCCCAACTGCACCTCGTAGTCGTTACGCGTATCGAGCAGTGTCACTGGGCGTCCTTCGTCGAGCCAGCGCTTCAGTTCGCGAGGAGCGATCCGCGGCGCCGTGTGCCGGCCGGGATCGATCCCCTCAACTCCAAATGCAATAATCTCCCGTTTGATCTTGACCAGCATGCGATTGAACGGCTGGGTCTCACTGTAGCTTACCTTCGGCGTCAGTTGCTCCAGGCCAGGGACCGCTCGCAGTTCTTCGATGAGCCGCTGGACAGCCTGATCCTCGCCGGCGACGAAAAGATTTACCCCCTCGCGACTGAGCAGAATCGTCCCCCGCAGATTCGATTCACGGCATGTCCGCCGCAACCGCTCGCGCAGCGGCGTCAGGTTGTCCAGGGCGCTGAACAGATAGGCTGCGATGTTCGTGAACACGGCGAATGGCGAACTCCACGTGAATGCGGTCGGCGGGACGCGGAGTTATCATAGCCCATCGCCCATTGTTTGCCATGCCGATGGCAAGGGCGTTCACATGAATCGAGGCGGCGGAAGCGGCCGGGCCAACGGTTCCTGCAACGGTTCACCGAAACTCGGTCGCTCGCGCACCGTCACCACGGGACAACGGGCGTGGCGCATGACGTATTCCGCGATACTGCCGAACAGCAAGTGGGACAATCCGGTGCGCCCGTGGGTTCCCATCACAATCATGTCGCACTGTTCGCTCTCCGCGAACCAACAGATCGCCTTCCCTGGCGGAAAGTGATGTGAAATCACGGAACGGCATTTTCACCCGTTTTTTCAGCTTGCAGGCATGGCGATCGGTCAAGAAGACCCGCGCCGCGTGCGTTTCGACGATGCTCAACGATTTGCAACGATCCGAATAAGCATCCCGATGCGAGAGCAGTTCCACGATCTCCGACTCGGAAACCGATTCCGATCCGTCCTCGAACTGCGCCAACTTGACACGATTCGAAGCGTTCATCTTTGCCCCTCGCTATTCATTTGCTGACGACGTACGGGAACGGCAACGTGATTTCTACAGTTGCACTTCATGTGCCGAAACAGCACAGGCTTTGCGCGACGGCGTGCGAGCACCTGGGGCAGAGCGAGCAAGCGGCACGCTGCCGCAGCAGGGCGGCGCAGGTCCGGGCGGAACTGGAAATAAGCGCGACGACGTCGTGATCCGGGGCGAGCGCCGCGCAGGCTGACCGTGAAGGGGAACCGTTACTACGGCGTCAGGCCGTCGAATTCCTGACGGATATCTTGCATCTGCTTCTCCAGCGATTGAAGTTCCTCGGGGCTGTCGTTCTGCTTGCGCGCATCGGCCAACAGTCGCTGCAGTTTTTGCAGCCGTTCGTGAAGTACCTGCCGCCGTTTCTTGTCCTTTTTATCCATGCCTTGCTCCTGGGAGTCGCTCCTGGCGGCCCGGAAGGGCCAGCCTTACCAAAATCAGGTGCTGGCGAAGCAACAGGAAAACATACACCACGGCGGCCACACCGGCCCAGGTTCCTGCGGGAATGGTGTTTTTGGGGGGATACGGTGCCAGGGAGTCGCCTTGCCCAGGTACGGTGCATTTGCTACGGTTTGCGCCACCATGAACGAGAATGACCCCCAGGTGGAGCGCGAAGTACGTCGGCGGAGGACGTTTGCGATTATTTCGCACCCCGACGCCGGTAAGACTACGCTGACCGAGAAACTGCTGCTGTTCGGTGGCTGTATCGACATTGCCGGCGCCGTCCGCGGCCGCAAGACGCAGCGATCGGTGACTTCGGACTGGATGGAATTGGAGCGACAACGGGGAATTTCGGTCAGTTCCACGGTACTGACGTTCGAGTTCGAGGGCTTTCAGGTCAACTTGCTGGATACCCCCGGACACCATGATTTCAGCGAGGACACCTACCGGACGTTGATGGCAGCGGACTGCGCCGTCATGGTCATCGATGTCGCCAAAGGGGTGGAAGCGCAAACGGAGAAGCTGTTCCGTGTCTGCGCTTTGCGACGCATTCCGGTCCTGACGTTCGTGAATAAGGTCGATCGTCCGGGAATCGAACCTCTGGCGCTGATGTCGGAGGTGGAATCGAAGTTAGGAATCGAGACGATCCCGCAGACCTGGCCGCTGGGGCGCGGCGCCGATTTCCGCGGGATTGTGGAAATCGACTCGAAGACGGTTTTCCTGTTCGACCAGCGTGACGGCGATCGGCGTATCGGATTCAGAACCGAACCGCTGGCGACACTCGACCTGGGAGAAACGGCGGCGCGCAATCTGGCCCAGGCCCGCGACGAGGTCGATCTGCTCGCCCACGCCGGCACCCGATTCGACGCCGAACGATTTCGGCACGGCGAATTGACGCCGGTCTATTTCGGCAGCGCGCTGACGAATTTCGGAGTGGAGCATTTCCTGCGCGATTTCCTGCATCTTTGTCCGCCCCCAGGTAATCGAGGCAGCGGAGAAGCGCTGGTGGAGGCTTGCCGGCCCGAGTTTTCCGGGTTCGTGTTCAAGATCCAGGCGAACCTCGACCCGCGGCACCGCGATCGGGTTGCTTTCGTGCGGGTCTGTTCCGGTCGGTTCCGGCGTGAAATGGAAATTTTTCACCCGCGAACGAACCGCAAACTCAAGCTTCGCAGGGCGCACCGCGTATTCGGGCAGGAGCGCGAAACGATGGACGAAGCATTCCCCGGTGACATCATCGGGCTGGTCAACCCGGGCGAATTCCATCTTGGGGATACGATCTGCGAGGGAGCACCGGTGGCGTTCGAACCGCTGCCGCAGTTCTCCCCGGAGTTCTTCGCCGTTTTGCGCTGCCGGGATACCGCGCGACGTAAGCAATTCGCGCGCGGCATGGAACAGTTGCTCGAGGAAGGCGCCATCCAGCTATTCCGCGACAACCGGGCGGCACGGCGCGAACCGATCCTGGCCGCAGTGGGCGAACTGCAGTTCGATGTCGTCAAGTTCCGGCTGGAAAGTGAATACAACACCGTTACCGATCTGGAATGGCTGCCATTCAAATTGGCCCGCTGGATCGACATTCCATCGGAAGCGATCGAGGAACTTAACCTGCCCAGCAACGCTCGGGTCGTGACCGATCAGTTTGGACATACCGCAGTGCTTTTCGGCTCCAAATGGGACGCCGAGTATACCCAGCGTGAAAACCCGACGGTCCGATTCCAGGCCATGCGCGTCGGTCAGCCGTCGGACCTGCGATCCACGCCCCAGACGCCGGTGCTCTGGTAAAAAAAACGACCCGGTTCTTGTCGAACCGGGTCGCGGGACTACCAGTTTTTGCGCCCCCTGGGCGGAATTCCAGGAGGCCACATCCAACAACTCACTAGCATCCGCAGACGCGCCGTCGGTCGCAGCATGGCGGCGGGCAGCAAATCGTCACCGGAACTTGCTCGCAGATCACCCGCGGCACGCAACGCGTGACGGTGTACGGCACGCACTTCGGTACGCAGTGAGCAACCCTGATCGTCTTCGTATAGCAAACCGGCTTGCAGACCGTGTACGGTATGCGCTTCACGCACTTCTGCGGAACCATGTGGCAAACCGTGTAAGGAACCTGCTTGCTGTGGCATTCCTTCACCATATGGCAGACCTTGTAAGTGCAGGTCTTGGTCCGTTGTTCCGGAACCATGTGGCAGACCGTGTACGTGCAGGTCTTGGTCCGCTGCTCAGGAACCATGCGGCAGACCGTGTAGGTGCAGGTCTTGGTCCGCTGCTCGCGTTCCATATGGCAAACCGTATAGGTGCAGGTCTTGGTTCGTTGCTCCGGAACCATGTGGCAGACCGTATAGGTGCAGGTCTTGGTCCGCTGTTCCGGCACCATGCGGCAAACCGTATAGGTGCAGGTTTTGGTCCGTTGCTCCGGAACCATGTGGCAGACCGTGTAGGTGCAGGTCTTGGTCCGCTGCTCGCGTTCCATATGGCAGACAGTATAAGGAACTTGCTTGGTGCAGACTTCCCGTTCGTAACGCACGCAGTTAATCGTCTTGGTCTGCACTTCCGGCACCCAGACCTTCTTGCAGATCTTGCGCGGCGGGCATTGGACTTCAACCATCTTGCACTCGCCTGGGCACCAGACGCAACGGCAGCAGCAAGGATCCCATGTCCAGCAACCTGGTTCGCGCACTCGCTTCCGAACCACCGGGCCAGGGCATTCCGTCACTTCCGTGTCCCAGTGACCGCAGCAGACCTGGATCTCCTTGGTGTAGTGCACCGGCTTGCAAACGGTGTAGCAGCATTCACGATACTTCGTCTCGTAAACCGGCTTGCAGACCGTGTAGCAGATCTCTCGCGTCTTGGTTTCGTAAACCGGCTTGCAGACCGTGTAGCAGATCTCCCGCGTCTTGGTTTCGTAAACCGGCTTGCAGACCGTGTAGCAAATCTCCTTGGTCTTGGTTTCGTAAACCGGCTTGCAGACCGTATAGCAATAGGTGCGGGTCTTCGTTTCGTAGACCGGCTTGCAAACGGTGTAGCAGATCTCCTTGGTCTTGGTCTCGTAGACCGGCTTGCAGACCGTGTAGCAGATCTCCTTGGTCTTGGTCTCGTAGACCGGTTTGCAGACCGTGTAGCAAATCTCTTTGGTCTTGGTTTCGTAGACCGGCTTGCAGACCGTGTAGTTCACCGTGCGGCATTTGGTTTCATACACCGGCTTGCAGACCGTGTATTCGCACTCGCGGTAATGGGTTTCCCGTTCGTGCCGCACGCAATTAACCGTCTTCTCTTCCCAAACGGTCTCGTAGCAGGTCTTGTAGCAGGTGTACTGCTCCTTTTCCCAGACAACCTTTCGGCAGTTTTTCATGACCGTGTGGCAGTGCCGTTTGACACAGCCGTAGGTGGCCGGGTCGTCGCAGCCACATTTGTCGTAGGCCGCCGCACCACAGCACGAGGCACTTACCGAGTTGACCGACAGCAGCGCCAGCACCACCGCCGCCATCGGGACTCCTAACAACGCTCTCATTTCCGCTCTCCTTCGCAAAAGTATCACTGGATGTTGAAACTGGTGTGCGAGTCCCTTCTCGCCGTTTGCTCCCCGCCTAGGTCGGCTTAATCCAAACATCGTCAAAATGCAGCGATTGCTTGAATTGGGTAGCGCAGGGAATATGCCGCGCAAGCGTCCTCTGCGCATTCCACGAAGCATTCATCGGCTGCCCAGAATGTACACAGCAGGAACTTCAGAGAATTTAGGGATTTCGCAGCGGAAAAGTTCAAAGAAACGGATCAAAGCGGATCAACCTGATTTGCCGTGGGACCCGTCGAGCCTGCTCGCCACAGCCGAAAGGCTTCATTCGGCAAGAACGAATTTGACTAGTGAACATGATCAACCTATATATCCATGTAGACGCTGTTCGGAATTGGTCGAATTCGCGCGCAAGACATTGGGAGGCCCGCAACGTCTAAAGGGCACAAGGCAACAAGAACAATGTAAGATAAAGGGGGAAGCGAATGATGATGAGGAGACATCGTTGTCAAGCATTTACGCTTGTAGAGGTTTTGATTGTAGTCGTCATCATGGCGGTTCTGGCGGCGACGATTATTCCAACATTTTCTGATTCAACCAACGAAGCCAAGGTGAGTTCGGCCAAAACGAACATAGGCACACTGCGCGCCGTCTTGGCTCTGTACAAATCGGGCCACGGTGCTTTTCCGCCAAACAACGGCACGGTCAGCCTCGAAGTGTCGTTGACCCAGCGGTCGGATCGGGATCACACGATCAACGCCTCGTCCGGCGTTTATGGGCCGTACCTGCAGGAATTTCCGGTGGATCCATTTACCGGAACGGTGAAATCGGTGACCAATTCGTCGGATCAGCCGATCGCCGCCGTGCCCGCGGGGACCACGACCGGCGGTTACAATTACAACCCGTCGACCGGTGAAATCCGCTACAACTACAACACCACGCAGTTGCCTGCCTCGACGTATTAGGCTTGCCTTCGACCTCGACCCGTTCTGCCCCAACGGGTGGGGACAAGTAAGTGCACGGTTCACCGTCACCTTGACGACCGCGGCGCCCTTCGCAGATTTGCGAGGGGCGTTTTTTTTTGCGGGATGCGATTCGGCACCGGTCGCCGTTCCGGGCGACTTGTCGGTGCGGCCGATTTGGATTATTTTCGCGGGTAAATCCTTGCCGCGTCGACCGTTATTATCTGTGCGCCCTGCCGGCCGCAGGTGGAATTCGGCATGTCGCAGACGCCCGAAAAACCTGATGAATCGAATCCGCAGGCTCACGTTCCCAAAGCGATCGTCAGTCGACTCAGCCTCTACCTGCGGGAATTGCAGCACCTGGTCCGGGACGGCGCCGAGACAACCAGCTCGACGCAACTCGGCAAGCTGCTTGGATTTACAGATGCTCAAGTCCGCAAAGACTTGGCCCATTTTGGCCAATTTGGTTACCCAGGGATCGGATACCGTTGCGCCGAACTGATTGAGGCGATCCGCAAGATCCTCAATACCAACCGTTCCTGGCGCGTAGGGCTGGTGGGCGTTGGAAATCTGGGCCGAGCCTTGTTGGGCTACCGGGGATTCTCGCAGCAGGGTTTTGAAGTGGTTGCAGCATTCGATCTACGTCGGGAATTGGTCGGAACCCGGATTGAAGGCATCGAAGTCTTTCACCTGGATGATCTGCCGCGGATCGCGCAGCAGCGCGACATCCGCCTCGGGATCATCGCCGTCCCGGCCGAAGCGGCGCAATCGGTTGCCGACCGGTTTGTCGAGGCGGGCGTGGAAGGGGTACTGAACTTCGCACCGGTTACCTTGTCTTTACCTGGGAGCGTCCGGACGGTCGGGGTGGACCTGGCGATCGAACTTGAACAACTGGCTTTCGCCGTCGCCAACCTGGGCAAGTCGCGCTGAGGTCACGCTCGGATCGCTGTCGGAGTCAGGGCGTACGCGGTCGACTGGCGTTGCCAGGGCTGGGGACATGCGTACAATAGGCACGATTCGGGGATGGTGTAATGGTAACACTAGAGATTTTGGCTCTCTCATTCTAGGTTCGAATCCTAGTCCCCGAGTTTCTCTCCGCAACCATAACATGGAGGTTCCCGACCATGCACGCTGCCGCGCTGCTCGCGTTGTCCTTTTGCTATGTTACGGCCCCCGATTCGCCCGCCGTCGATCCGCCGACGCAGGTTGCCGATTCCCGCTTGCGACTTCAAGTTTTTGTGGAAGCTCCGGAAATCGTTACCCCGATCGGGATCGCCATCGACGCGCGAAGTCGCCTGTTTGTCGTGGAAAGCCACACGCACTTTCCACCCGCGGGCTACACCGGGCCCAAGTCGGATCGGATCAAGATCTTTGAGGACACGGACGGTGACGGTAAGGCGGACAAGTCCACGATCTTCCACGAAGGGCTGCGCCACACGATGAATCTCGAAGTGGCCGCGGACCAGTCTTTGCTCGTGGCGACCCGCTCGGAGATTCTGCGATTACGCGACACGGACGGTGACGGGGTTGCCGAAGAGCGCACCTCGCTGGTGCAATTGGAGACGGGCGGCGACTATCCCCACAACGGTCTATCGGGGTTTGCAGTCGACTTTGACGGCAATATCTACTTCGGATTCGGTGAAAACATGGGAGTCGAATACAATCTGATCGGTGCTGGCGGCAAGACGTTGCGTGGCGGCGGCGAAGGGGGGAACATTTACCGCTGCGCGTCGGATGGCACGCAGCTCCAGCGGATCGCCACCGGTTTCTGGAACCCGTTCCATCTCTGCCTGGATGCCTTCAATAATCTCTTTGCCGTCGACAACGACCCCGATTCCCGGCCGCCATGCCGGCTGCTGCATATCGTCGAAGATGGAGACTACGGCTATCGCTTCCGGAATGGCCGTAAAGGGACACATCCGTTCACGGCCTGGAACGGCGAACTGCCCGGGACGCTACCGATGGTTGCGGGTACGGGGGAAGCGCCGAGTGGTATTGTCGCTTACGAATCGGACAATTTACCGGACGAGTACCGTGGCAACCTGCTGGTTACTTCCTGGGGCGATCATCGGATTGAGCGTTACGTGCCGCGGAAAGTGGGAGCTTCGTTCCGTGCCGAGATGACGCCGGTGGTCGTTGGAGGCGAGCATTTCCGGCCGGTCGGGATCGCAGTGGCGCCGGATGGAACGGTCTATTTCAGCGACTGGGTCGACAAGTCGTACGAACTGCACGGCAAAGGTCGGATCTGGAAGCTGAGCCTGAATGGGGTTGCGTCCGCGTTGCGTCCCCATGACGACGCGTCGGCTCTGCGTTCGCGGGATCGGCGGGTACGGGAAGCGGCGGCGCGAAAATTAATCGGCGGCGCGGGAGATGGCCGGCGGGTTTTGCGCCAGGAACTATCGGGAACTTCCGAGGCACGGGTTCGCGCACTCGCGTTGACCGCCCTGGCCCATTCCCGGATCACCAATGCGCGCGATCGTGCGTTTATCTGGGATGCGGTCAAGAACGATCCGTCGAGCGAAGTTCGGGCTCTCGCGATCGGATCGGCAACCACGCTGGGGCTCGATCTGGAAAAGATCTTCGCCAGCAAGCCGGAGCCGGCGGAATACGCCGCGCTGCTGCGCACCGCTTCGACCAAGGAGTTTGTCCCGCGGCTGGTTTCCGAATTGGCGAACGCCGATCCTTTTATTCGCCAGGCAGCCTGGTCGACCCTGGCGCGCAGTGGCTATATCGACGCCAGTTACCCAATCCAGTCGCTGAAACACCCCGACCAACGGGTCGGCGTTGCCTTACTTTGGCGCAATTCCGAGGATCGCCGTGCCATCCCGCGCATCAAACAACTGCTTGACGACCCCGATCCCTCGGTTCGATTTGTCGCGATCCAGTGGATCGGCGAGGAAAAGCTTGTGGAATTTACGCCCCAGGTACGCGAGATGCTCAGCCAGTCGAATACGACTCGAATGCTGTTTTCCGCGACGATTGCCGCCCTTGAACGGCTCGAAGGCGGCGTGCGGAAACCGACCGACGAGTGGAGAAGCGAGGATTATGTGGCGCGCGTCCTGCTTGATCCAAAGTCGCCCGCTCCCGTCCGACGGCAGGCGCTACGCACATTGCGTCCCACCCACCCGCAGCTGACTTTGGATCTGTTGCGGCAACTTTGTGGCGACACAGACAACGGAGTACGCCTGGAAGCGATCCGCACTCTGCGCGATTCGCCGTTCGCGGAACGTCAGGCCGAATTGTTCGCGCTCGCAAACGGCGGGCAGTTTTCCGAACAGGAGCGTGCGGAAGCAGTAATGGGATTGGCCCCGACCGACGCTGCCGCGCAGGAGAAATTGATCGATCTGGCGGTCGAAGCACCCAACGTCGTGGCACAAGAGGCTCTGCGATCGTTGCGCGGCCACGCACTCAGCGACTCCCAAGCCACGAGACTCAAGTCGACCGAAACCCAACGGGATGCTGCCTGGAAAGAACTTGCCGACCGCTTGCTGCAACCGGCCGCGCCCGCCCCGCTGGAGCCCACCAAACTCTACGCCTGGCTCGATCGGCTGGAAGGTCCCGCCGACGCCCAGGTAGGCGAACGCGTGTTTTTCCACCCGCGTGGTGTTGGCTGCTTCCGCTGCCATGAAGTCAATGGCCGCGGTGGCGCTACCGGCCCCGACCTTTCCACGATCGGCACAACGGCGAATCGTGAACGGATCGTCGAATCGATCCTGCAACCCAGCCGTGAAGTCGCACCCCACTTTGTCGCTCAGACAATCGTCACCTCCGACGGCCGTACGGTCACCGCACTGCTGATCAGCCAGGAAGTCGACGGCACCCTGGTTTACGTCGATTCGTCTGGGAACGAGTTGCGATTGAAGTCCCTGGAAATCACCGACCGCGTGCAGAGCGGCAAGTCCATCATGCCTGACAACCTGTCGGCCCAGTTGACCACTCAGGAGTTTCGAGACCTGATCGCTTTCCTGCGGCACCAGAAGCAGTAAGGTTGGCAGCGGCAATCGTCGGGCATGCCAGTTTCCCGGTTGCCGGTGGACGCATCCCGTTTTCGATCTTCAAGGCTGTGGCAGCCGGTCGAGGAATTCGCGGATTGCCCTGTTGACCAGCGCTGCATTTTCCACAGGCGCCAGATGCCCGGCACTGGGAATCCGTTGCAACTTCGCCTGCGGCATCCTGGCCGCCATCTGTTGCATCTCCGCGGGAGGCGTAATTACGTCTTCTTCGCCGCATAAAAGCAGCGTGGGCAGATCGATCGTCGGGAGAAGGGCTTCCATGTCGGGACGATTTGCCATGGCCATCAGAACGCGCGCCGCTGCAAGTGGACTGCAGCTGCGCATCCTCTGGATCAGTCCGAAAATTCGGGCATCCGGTGCCGTGAGAGTGGCGTTGGAAAACAGTCGGGGCAACATCGGCTCCACCAGGATTTCCATTCCCTCTTTCAAAATACGTTCCGCCATAACGCGGCGGCCGCGTGCAACCTCTGGCGTATCCGCAGCGGCCCGTGTGTCGCAGAGTACGAATCCGGCAACGCGCGCCGGATGGCGACGCCAGAATTGCCAGCCCACGTATCCCCCCATCGATAACCCGCAGAAAACAACCCGAGCATGCCCCATTCGATCCAGCAGTTCCGCCAGGTCATCCGCATCGGATTCCAGCGAAGCGTCTGTCGCTTGCGTGTCGTCCGCAAGAATGCTGCGTCCGAACCCGGCCAGATCCGGTGCCAGGAACAGGAATTGGTCGCCTAACCCTTCCCATTGTTGCCGCCACATGGAATGGTCCAACGGGAATCCGTGCACACAAAGCACCGGAATTCCTCGTCCGTACTGCCGCACGAATAGCGTGGAGCCACGGGACAAGGCGATCGTCAATTCAGAGTCGGTCATCGGACGGCGATCTTAAGCATCCATTGAGTAAACAAAAGCACAAGCATCCCTGCGATGATCGATGTCGACCATCGTGATCCACTCAAGGGCAAGTCTCCACGAGCAATCCTGGTCAACTGAATCAGCCGCCAGGGAATCTGGGCCGCGACGATGACGAACATGGGCAGCCCAGCCGGATTATGGCGCCAGGCGGCACTGAAGTCGCCATGGCCGATACAGACAAAAGCCCGAGTCAGCCCGCAACCCGGACATTCCAGGCCGAATACGCCACGCGACCAGCACAGCGTCGGCAGACGTATTCGGAGGCCAGGCAACTGTAATGTCCCGGTGTCGTTTCGCTCAAGGCCCATCGCGGCGACCAGCACCAGAACCGCCGCCAGCAGCACACCCCGGTGGTACGACCGGTGTTGTCGACGCAATTCGATCGGCCATGGCGGTTCACTGGATAACGGAACGGAATTCGGCGGCGCGTGGCCCGAACGGCGAGTAGACTCTTCGATCGAAGTCGACGGTCGGTTCATGGCGGATCCGAACCGCCTCCCGCGGCTCCCCGCGCGGTGCTGCGAGCCTGTTCAAATAACTGCAATTGCCGTCGCATCTGACCAGAATAGGGCTCCATTTTCAGCGCCATCAACTGGTACTTGATCGCCGCATCGACGTCACCTTTGGCGAAATAGCACCGTCCTAATGTGTCGAAATACCCCGAAGCTTTGGGACGCAGTTCGAGCGAGCGGAGGCTGAGCCGGATCGCCAGCTCGATATCGCCCTCGGTATTGCCAATCAACCATGCGAATTGATTACATTGCCGTGCCAGAATGCCCGCCTCGTCGTCCCGATCGCGCTGGTCGACGTTTCTACCGGTGCCCCGTTCGCTGCGGGCAATCTCCTTGAGGAATTCGGCGGCCGCTTCCTGGATCATGCGCTGCGTATTCCGGCGCCATGCGTCGTCGGGCGCCGGTAATCGGTACATCGCGATCAGTACGTCCGCGTCGGAAGGATCGATACCGATCGCCTGCTGCAGCCGGTTGGTCAACTCCGACCGGTCATTCCGCGCCAGGGCGTCCATGGCGTAAAAGAAATGCATCCGTGACTTCACCCCTGGCGTGTCACGCTCGCGGAACATGCGCTGCATGAAATCGACGAGCATGGGGTTGCGATCCAGTTCCTCGACCAGCGACTGCAGCACGTCACCGGCATCGCGGTGCTTTTCAATGTCGTGCAACATCTCGGAGAGCATGAAGCGGGCATACATATTCAGCGGGTTACTGAGATCGCGGAGCGTAAGAATCTGGCGGAACTCGCGTTCCGACCAATCGAACAATCCGCGGTCCCGTAATCGCTCTGCGATCGGCGTCCGGCTCTCGGCCTGCTCTCCCGTACGCTGCCAGGCCTGCTGGCTCGTCTGTTCGCTGAGTTCGCGTTGGCCAAGCTCGCGCTGCGCCTGCGCCAGCAGATACAAGAGCAGAGGCGGGTTATCGTATTTGGCGGCATAGCGTGCTGTGATCGGCTCGACAAATCCGCAGAACTTGCGGTCAATCAACCATTCCACCATCTCCTCGACTTCTTTTTCGTCGTGCAATTCCAGGCGGATCAGCTTGTCAACAACCGCCAGGGACTCGTCGCTGCGCCCAAACGCGATCAAGTGATCGGCATGCCAGAACAACAGAGAACGTACGATGGTGGGGGTCGTTCGCGATGGAAACTTCGCCAGAATCGCCTGCTCCGCGTCGATAATCTCGCGCCAACGAGGCAGAGCGCTTTCCGGCGACCGAAGCGACTGGGCATATACTCGCAGCCATTCGGCGACGGGGCGCTGGCTGCCGCCAATGGTTGCCAGTACCGCTCCCACCAGATGATCCCGATCCGCGTCCGACTCGGGACGGTATTTCAGCACCGCCAGCGCTGCCTGCTTGGAAAGTGCGTGACTGGTCTCAAAGCGGGCCAGACGGCAGAGAGCGATCAGGCCCTTTCCCTCCTCGATATTGCCCAATTGTTCGATACGGCTTGCGCGTTCGGCTTCGCTCTGATCGCCGTAACCTCGCATAACGTCTTTGACCCGGCGAGGGTCGCTCTCGCGAAACCAGGCGATCGGCAACGATCGGAGCAGATAACGGGCCCGAAGCGCGATTTCAACGTCGTCATGGTCCTGGGCGGCATGCAGGGCGTCGAACGCCAGCAGACCGATTCGCTCGATGTCGGCTTGAGCCCGTTCGCGGGTTGCGTAACGATCGGAACCGAGTTGTCCGATCAGAACCTGCAGCCGTCGCTCGAGGTCCTGTGGGTCGTTGGTGAGTGACGGCCCGTCCGACGCCTGCAACCAGGTCGCAAATGCCAGCACGGCCATCAAGAATCGACCTGGATTCGCCAGCTGGAACATTAACCCCTCTTTCCCGACGTGGAAACGGGATCCATCACGGCGGCCGAACTTTCCTGGTCGCAACCGAACCCCCCGTAAGCGGCCGCTCACCCAATTCGTGGGCTTCTGGCCAGTATAAACCCAATCGTGACCTGTGGGCAACTTCGATTGCGACGCAAGATCTCGGCGACCGGCGATTTCTGCAAGCGGCGACGGTGCACAATGCCTACGCGGTTTCCTCCCCTTCTGCGGATCGTCTCACCGTCCTGGACTCGATGGCGGCACGACGTTCTCTTGATTCCATCGCCGATCTGGTCGACACTGAGTGGATGCCACAATCGTTGCCGTCTCTTCCCGTGCTTAACGCCGGATCAGAATCCCTGGGGGAACCGTGGGCGAGCCTCGGGCCGCCGGCCTGGCCGGCTCCCCCGTTGCCGATGACCGTCACGGAAATGCACGCGCTCGGCTGGGACGCCGTCGACGTGGTCTTCGTCACGGGGGACGCGTATGTGGACCATCCGAGTTTCGCGATGGCGATCCTGGGCCGACTGTTGCAGGCTGCCGGCTTCCGTGTCGGGATTGTCAGCCAGCCGGATTGGCGTTCCTGCAACGACTGGCGACGTTTTGGCCGTCCACGCCTGTTCTTTGCGATCAGCGCCGGCAATATGGACTCGATGATTAACCACTACACGGCCAATCGAAAAGTCCGCAACAGCGACGCTTACTCGCCCGGCGGTCGCATCGGTCGCCGTCCGGATCGAGCGACACTGGCCTATTGCCAGCGAGCGCGCGAGGCCTACCACGGCGTCCCGGTGATCGCGGGAGGCGTCGAAGCGTCGCTGCGCCGACTGGCGCATTATGATTACTGGAGCGACAAGGTCCGTCGCTCCATTCTGCTCGACTGCAAAGCCGATCTGCTGGTGTTCGGTATGGGCGAGGAGTTGATCCTCACGCTCGCTCGCCGGATGGCCGCCGGTGATTCGGTGAAGCAATTGCGTGATTTGCGCGGCGTGGCGTACGCCTTAGGCGCCTCCGAATCGCCGCCCCAGGATGCGCTCGTGCTGTCCAGCTTCGAACAGGTGCGCACCGACAAACTGGCTTTCGCCGAAGCGACCCGACAGATCCACAACGAAACCAATCCCTATAACGCTCGCCGTCTGGTGCAATGGCATGATCGGCAGGCGGTGGTGGTCAATCCGCCGGCGTTTCCTGTCTCTCAGGCCGCAATGGACCGCATTTACGATCTGCCGTACACACGGAAGCCGCATCCGCAGTATCACGAGCCGATTCCTGCGTACGAAATGATTAAAGACTCGGTCACGATCATGCGAGGCTGCTTCGGCGGCTGCACGTTCTGCTCCATTACGACGCACCAGGGACGCATCATTCAGTCCCGGAGCCAGGAATCGGTCGTCCGTGAGATCGAACGCATGGCAGCGGACGCCGAATTCAAAGGAAATATCAGCGACATTGGCGGGCCGACGGCCAACATGTATGAGATGCGCTGTTCGCGGCCGGAAGTCGAGGCGAAATGCCGCCGTCAGTCATGTGTGCACCCCACGATCTGCAAGTTGCTCGACACAAGTCATGCGCCGCTGATCCAGCTGATGCGTGCCGCGCGCGCCGTACCGGGCGTAAAGAAAGTGCACGTCGCCAGCGGAATCCGCATGGACCTCGCGCGGCGCTCCCCGGAATATATGCGCGAGTTGGTGCGCCATCATGTCGGCGGACTGCTGAAAGTGGCCCCCGAGCACACCGACGCCAATGTGCTCAACCTGATGCGCAAGCCGGCCAATGACGACTTCGAAAAATTCGCGGATGTCTTCAAGCGGGAATCGTCCAGAGCCGGAAAGAAACAGTACTTGGTGCCGTACTTCATCGCCAGCCACCCCGGCAGCGACCTGCATGCCATGATCGACCTGGCGGTGTTCCTCAAACGCAACGGCTACAAGCCCGATCAGGTTCAGGATTTTATCCCGGCCCCGTTCGACATCGCCACCGCCATGTACTATACCGGCATTGATCCATTCACGCGCCGTCCGGTCGAGATCGCGAGGCAACTCCGCGATCGACGGTTGCAGCGGGCCTTGATGCAGTTCTTCAAACCGGAAAACTACTTTGAGGTGCGTCGCGCCCTGGAAACGTCCGGTCGCCAGGATCTGATCGGGAATGGCTGCGATTGCCTGATTTCGGATCGTCCCCCCAAGGAAGCGATTGAACGAAGAAGACGTGCCGCCAATCGAACCTCCGCCGGACAGGGCGACGACGAGTTCAACGACGAGCATGACGACGATTATGTGCACGCCAGCGAACGGCCTGCCGCGGTGAACCACAAGTCACGCCGCAAACAATCGCGATATGATTCGGGACGCGGCTATCGACCGGATCGCAAATCGATTCGCCAACGGAAGAAACGGTCCTGAAACTCGCAGAATGACGGTGCGAGTCCGTACCATCTTGCACTCCAGCGAGCCCCCATTCCCGAAACTGCTCCCTGCCCCCAGCACCTTCCAATCCAAGCAGTCTCGACGTGACCCCGCTTCTTACGGCATCTCTATCGAGGCTCGATGCAGGGCCGCCCCCGACATGGCGAGGAGCTGCTGGCACTTCATTCCGTAACCGGGACCTACCAATCTGCCTGGATTGACGATTTTCACATGAACTACGCGATCCTGTTTTCCGAAGGAAAGCCAACGGAACGCGGCTTCGAAGTTCGAGGAAATTACGATGGTGGAAACGGCCATCCGCCATGGGGATGGCGCACCGAATACGAATGGATCGATAACGATTACCTGATCATCCGCGCGTTCAATATTGAACCCGAGGGAATGGAATCCAAGGCGACGGAATTGGAGTACCGGTGCGAGCGCTGACTGTGCGGGACGAGCACCATGTCGAAGGTGAACACGCAGCATGACGCGATCACGAGCGCGCTCCTCGGATCGGCGCGTTCGGTCGACTTGACAAACGAAAAAGCGGCGCGGCGATTCATGGCCGACGAATCGGTTCCGATTTCGATTCGGTGACGGAAGCAATTCAGTCAAAACAGAGACGCGAAACGTTCTCGGCTAATCTTCCCTTGCCCCTACAATCGATACTCTCTATAAGCTCGTTGGAACACTATTTCGGGAAAGGACGCGATGCTTCGCCGTTGGAATTCGCTGCTCTGGAGTCTCCGGGCCTGGAATTATCGACTTCGGGTCGAACCACGCCAGACGCGGTACCTGCTCGGGCACTTGCAGGCGGGCGAAACAGTGATCGAAATCAGTGGCGGCAATGGGGCAAGCACGTACTGGCTAGGGCGCGCCGTGGGACCTCGCGGGCGTGTCATCGCCTTTATGCAGGACGCCAATACCGCGCGACGGTTACGTGGCTGCTCCGCGCTCTGTGCACCGTCGGTAACCGTCGAGAACTTGAACCTGTTTTCGTCCGTTTCGCCGTCGTTGGTCGGTTCGGCATCGCGTTCAACCGACCGCTCGGCGGACGACGCGGTGCCGCAGATTACCCCGATTGCCGCGGCGCACGAACCCGGCATTACGACGCTCGATCAGTACTTGCGCGATCAGCCGCGTTTGGCGGTGAACGTTTTGCGATTCGATAATGTCGGGCACGAACTGGAGATCCTGCGCGGCGCGCGAAGGACGATAACCCAGCAGCGCCCACGCATCCTGTTCGCCAGCCCGCCTTCCGATGCGCTGACCGCCCTGCACGACCATGTCTTCGAGTTTCTCGCTCGTCACGGTTACCACGGCTATTTCTTCGCCGCCGAAGGCCACGAGGACATCCGCCTTTTCGACGTCGAGCGCCACCGGGCCGACCCGAGCCTGCCGGGGTACGTGCGGAACTTCCTGTTCCTGCCGGCACCCCGCTCGCGACAATTGGCTGCCTGAATCAGGCCTTCTGCGGAATCCGCATGGCGTAAAATGACCGCCAGATGAAGACCAGAGCAATCAGCAACATCACGACGCCGATTACCGGCGCGTAGTTGGTAACATTTTTCTGGGTCGCTTCTTTGCCCATCTCGACCGCAATCTCCACCGCCAGCAATCCAAACAAAGTCGAGAACTTGATGATCGGGTTCAATGCGACCGATGTCGTGTCCTTAAACGGATCGCCGACCGTGTCTCCGACTACGGTCGCGGCGTGCAGGCTGGTTCCCTTCTCCTTCAGATCGACTTCCACCAGTTTCTTGGCATTATCCCAGGCACCTCCGGCGTTTGCCATGTAGATCGCCTGGAACAATCCGAAGACCGCGATCGAGACAAGATAAGCGACGAAGAAATTGGGATCGAAAAAGGCGAACGCCAACGTGATGGTCATCAGGGCGATGAAGATGTTCCACATCCCGCTCTGGGCGTACTGGGTACAGATCCGCACAACCGTGATCGAATCGTTGATGTCGGCCTCTTTCTTGTTCAAGTTCATGTTCTTTTTGATGAACTCGACGGCCCGGTAGGCGCCAGTGGTCACGGCCTGCATCGAGGCGCCGCAGAACCAATAGATCACCGAACCACCGCAGATAAAGCCCAAAAGAACCGGGGCATCGGTCAAGCTCAAGCGAAGAAGGTTTTCATGCTCCAAGAGCAGAATAATCGAAAAGATCATCGTCGTGGCACCGACAACCGCCGTGCCAATCAACACCGGCTTTGCGGTGGCCTTGAACGTATTCCCCGCCGAATCATTCGCTTCGAGGTAATGTTTGCCCTGATGGAAATCCGGGGTGAAACCAAAGTCCCGCTTGATCTCCTCCGAGATTCCGGGGATCTGCTCGGTCTGCGCCAGCTCAAACACCGACTGGGCGTTGTCGGTCACCGGGCCATAGCTGTCGACCGCGATATTGACCGGCCCCATGCAAAGGAAGCCAAAGGCGACGAGGCCGAAGGCAAACACCGAAGCGTGGTCGCCCATCACATTTTCGAGACCTTGTCCGCTGACGAAATAGGCACCCCCCATCAGGCCCGCGATCAGCATTCCTTTCCAGAAGGCGCTGAAATTGCCAGCCACGAGTCCGGAGAGGATGGTCAGCGATGCGCCGCCTTCGCGGGACGCCGTCACGATCTCATGCACATGTTTTGAATGCGAACTGGTGAACGCCTTGGTAAATTCCGGAATGAGCACCGCGGCCAGCGTGCCGCAGCTGATAATCGACGCCAATTGCCACCAGAGGCTACCCAGCTTCAGCGTTTCGCCTGCTTTGACAACTTGGATGTCGTGGATCAGAAGCCAGCTCATCCCGAACGACGTGGTAATGCAGAGGATCGCCGCAATCCAGATCAACCGCGTTAACGGGTGTTCGAAATTGAATTCCTTCAGCCCCTTGTACTGGCGCTCCGAAATCGCCTGATTAATGAAATACGACGCCCCCGACATGAAGTCCATCAGGAACCGCATTGCGAAGATCCAGACGATCAGTTTGGCCTGAATGTCCGGATCTTTCACCGCCAGCACGATGAAGGAAATCAGCGCCACCCCGGTGACACCGTAGGTCTCGAATCCGTCGGCGGTCGGTCCCACCGAGTCGCCCGCATTGTCACCGGTGCAGTCGGCGATAACACCCGGGTTACGAGGATCGTCTTCCTTGACGTTGAACACGATTTTCATCAAGTCCGAGCCAATATCGGCGATCTTGGTGAAAATACCGCCGGCGATCCGCAATGCGGAAGCTCCCAACGACTCGCCAATCGCGAACCCCAGAAAACAGACTCCGACGACCTCGCGATCGACCGCCAGCAGGATGATGACCATCATCACCAGTTCCAGCGAGATCAAGAACAACCCGATCGACATGCCGGCTCGCAGCGGAATATTCACGACGTCCCAGGGTTCCCCTCGCAACGACGCGAAGGCTGTTCGAGCATTCGCAAACGTATTCACGCGGATGCCGTACCAGGCAACCCAGTACGATCCGCCGATTCCCACTACGGAGAACAGCAGCACCAGAATCAGCGTATTGACCGGCTTGCCTTGAAGTCCCAGCAGGTAATAGGACATCGCAATCGCGATCAGCAGAAACAACATGGCCAGGAATTTGCCCTGCTGGACAAGGTAGGTCTTGCAGGTCTTGAAAATCACATCCGCCACAGACAGCATCGAGGAATGGGCAGGAAGTAGACGTATCTGCCTACGCAGATACAGACTGATTCCAAGGGTTCCGCAGATCACGAAGGAACCGTAAAACAACAGCTTAAAGCCATCGATCTCTTGCCCAGCGATACTGAATTTCGCTTCCTTCAGATTGGGAATCTTCAGATCGGCTTCGCTCGCGGCAAGCGCGCCAGGCATGAAAATGCCAGCCAAAAGGGCGGCAAACAACATACGGACAACAGACGAAGAAAGCTTGGGCAGGAACGTCATGCGGAATCAACTCCCGAAAATGCAGCAATTCGCCGGAATCTGGTGGGTAAAGTGCTAGAAATTTAACGAAGGGACAGGAAATTGCATAGGGGCGGCTGGCAACCCCTTTCGCGTAAAAGTCCGCCGAAAAAACCTATCCCAAGAAAGGGTGACTGGCGGCCTGCCATCACCGCGAATTTCGAAAATCCGCGATTTACAGATCGACAGGACAGTTACCGCAGTACCCGACCGCATTTTTAAAAAAATCTTAAGCAGCCGTCGGTTCTGATTGGGACAGAATCGGGTCCACGTCCGCCCACGAAGTTTACCGCAAGGCAACTCCGTACCGCCAGATCGACAGCGAACCCCTAAGACTGTGGCGTTTTCGTCCGTCGTGTTTTGCGTCGCGATGCGAAGAGGCCTACACCACCCATCACGCACCAGATCAGTAGACTGGAGGGTTCCGGTATCAAAAACGCAGCGGGATCACCGCCGGACAGATCACCGCCAGAACCACCGCCAGAACCACCGCCGGACAGACCACCGCCAGAACCACCGCCGGACAGACCACCGCCAGAACCACCGCCGGACAGACCACCGCCGGACAGACCACCGCCAGA
>VGZA01000056.1 GCA_016872775.1 Planctomycetota bacterium
AAGGACCGCACGCTGTTTCGCATCGATCTGGCCCTGCCGAAGAATCTGAAGCTGGAATCGGTCGTTGTCCCCGGTTCCCACGAATGGGTTACTTCGGAGGAAGCCGAGCATCAACTGCTGACGATCTACCTGCACGCCGGTATTCAGGGCGACTTCAGTATCAACCTGGAAGGCAGCCTCGGTGCCCGTCGGGCAAACGACCCAGTATCGGTCCCGCCGATGCAGCTGTTGAACGTGGCGAGGCAGACATCCGACATCGTTGTGCAGGCCGATCCGGCCTACGACGTGAACGCGCTCGAATCGGAACTGAAGGATCTGCAAGTCGTGACTCTCGATCGGACTTACGCCTGGTTGAGCCCCGAACAAAGGTCGTCGAAACGGCTGGCGCTTCAGGCTTCCAAGGCCGGTTATCAGGGGACGCTGGCCGTCACCCGCCGCAAGCCGGAAGTGTCCTGCCTTTCCGTCACCAATATTCGTATTTCTGGCCACAACATCCGCGAGACAATCCTGCTGCGGTACGACATTCAGAATTCCGGAATTCGCGAATTAGTGTTTCAGCTCCCCGCCGCTCTCCGCAGCGCACGCATTAAGACCGCCTTAATGCGGCAGAAAACGGTGCAGGACGCCGACCCGGGTTCGGTACGCGTGCGTGTTGATCTGCAGGACGAGGTCATGGGTGAACTCAAGGTCCTGATCGAAAGCGACCGGCTGCTCACCGGCGACAATCAAGCTTCACCGATCCCCGTGCTCGAGTCGGTCGATCTTGTCGAACAGCAATTGGTGGCGTTCGAGAGCTCCGGGCGCGATGAACTGGTGTTCGATACGACGGAGGGAATGCAGCTGATCGAATCGCGAGAAAACAGCACGCTCGCCGGACTGCTGGGAACGAACTATATCTCGGCTTACAAAGTTACCGGCAAACAACCGAACCTCACCTACCATCTCAAGGGACGTCGGATGGTGGAAACGGTCGGCGCGCGCGTCGGATTCGGATTGACGGAATTGCGTCTGGACGGGCATGGCGCCTACCGGGCGAAGGTAACGTACTACGTCGAAAACACAATCGAGCAATTCCTGGTCGTGCAACTGCCGAGTGGTGCTTCGCTCTGGACCGCCATGGTGGATCAGGAAGTCGTTCGCCCTTCTCCCGTTTCCGCCGCCGGAACGACCGGACAGGTGCGAATTCCGATCGTGAAAACGGCGTTGGGAGATCCACCCTACCCGGTCGTTCTTACTTACGCCGGCAAGCTGGCCACGCCCGGCAACTTGACCAGCGTTAAGTTCCCGCTGATGCGGACAGTCAATATCAATGCCGAACTCAGCCACGTCCGACTGCTGCTGCCGTCCACGCACCGCTGGGTGAATTTCGACGGGACACTCGGTCGCGTCACCGACAAAGGCGAATTCCAGTCCGGCTTCCTCGATTTTCGTACTCGACAAGTGGAACAGATCCTCGGCCTGCTGCAGTCCGATGTCGACAGCATGACGGTGCTTCGCTGCGAAAATAACCTGAAGCAGTTGGGATTTACCGTCGACGAATACACCCGCGCGAATACGGGCCTGTTCACCAACGAACGTTTCCGCGAAAAGGCCAGCGGCAACAAAGCGGCCCAGGTCCGCGCCCTGCAGCGTGTTTCGGAAGTCAATGCAAGGCAGTCCGTGGATGTCGACGGCACCGACAATCGTGTCCGATGGAACGATGCGCTCGAAGTTCAACAGGCGGAACGGGCTCGCAATGTAGTTAGCAAACTGGGTCGCAACTTTTTCGACGTGGCTGGACAGGAAATCGCCAAACAGTCGGAGGTCAATGTGGATTGGTTTTCTGCGAACAACCTGGCGCAACGCCTGAAGGATGGCTCCAAAGCCGACCGTGGCGAACTGGGCGATCATCCCGATCAATCCCGACCCAGTCGTGTGGCGGTGAACCCGCAAAATCGGGCGAAGCCCAGCGCCAGTTTTGCCAATTCCGCGCGCAACGACCGCGAAGCGAATCCGGTGGACGCACCCGTTCAGTTGTTCGAAGGAGGCGCCGCCCCGCAACCCGGCGACCGTGACGCCCAAGGACAATCCGCTAACCTCGCCAAAGGCCGTCGTGTACTCGATCTGGAACGGGATTCCAAGGATCGATACCAACAGCGACTTCAGTTGCAGACCGAGCAACAGCGGCAAATGATCCCGCAGGCCGCGGAAAATCTGCCTCAACCGTCGTTCGGAATTGAAGAAGAGAAGGACAAGAAACAACTGGCACAGTTGAAAGACGGCGCCAGCGACCTCATCGCCGACGTGGAAGCCCCCGATTTCGCGCCTCTCAATAGGAACTTGAGCGCCATTGTTTCGCAGAATCAAGCCGTGGACCAGTCACCGGCAACGCCCTATCTCCGCAGCCTGCAGGTCGAACTTCCCGAGCGAGGTGTGGAGTTTCTGTTCACGACGCCGCGCGGAGAACTCGAACTGACCGCCCAGGCGATTGACGCCTCCGTCGGCCAGCGCTCCGAACGACTGGGAATTGTTGTCGGCGTGCTCTGCGGACTGGTTGTGCTCTCCGGCTTCACCCGCGGGCTCCGCCGCCGCTTCGGAAATGCTTGATGGTGCCGAGTCGCTCCGCGTGTGGCCGAGTCGCTCCGCGACTCGGCGTCGAGTTGCGGAGCAACTCGACCACAACTTGCGGCACAGCGGTATCACTGACCTTCGTCTCGATTTGAGAACGAACGCTCAGGTTGGGACGGGCTCTCGCAATCGGTGAGGTTTGAGCCGTCGGCAGACTGCCAGATTTCAAGCGAATCCAGACCTGGCAATCGCCAGCGCGACTTTGGCACATCGATTGCATCTACGCGTTCAGCATAAATCGAACAGCCGTCGCTCCAACCGGTTCATCGATGCAACCGCAGATTCATCTTCCCGTATTTTAATCGCGATCCCGCTGATGGGGGCGCGGTTGGCCTCGCGCCAGCCGCGTCCTTTTTTTGCGCCAAGGGCAAAACGTAGGATGGGCCTCCCGGCCCGTCTAGAAGTGTGAATCGGCGCCGAGTAAAAGGTGCGAGCATTGGCCGTTCGAACCAAAAGACGAGGCGGGCGACGGCTCCAAAGTCGTCCAAATTGTCGAGCCGACTTTCGAGGAAGACGGGGCGGGAGACCCGTCCTACGACGTCCCACGACCACGTTAATGCACAACTCACCTATTTCTTAGCGCGCAGGAACGCGATCAGGTCGGCCAACTCTTGCGTCGTGAGTTGCTGGTCGAGTCCTGACGGCATGATCGAGACATTGCCCGGGCGGATTTCCTCGATGTTGTCCCGCGCCACTCGTACCTCCGTCTTGGCGCCGGTCGCGACAAGCAACGCATCGGGAAGTTCCTTGCGGACGAGGCCGGCGACCGCCTGCCCGTCCTTGGTACTGATCACGATCGGCTCGTAACTGCGCACAAAGCTTGCACTGGGAAATACGATCGATTCGAGCAGGTCCCGTTCGTTGCGAATGTCGGCGATCCGCGTCAGGTCGGGGCCGATACTGCCACCCAGGTATCCCATCTGATGGCAGACGATACAAGCGGTTCGAGCACTGTGAAAAACGGCCTGGCCCCGGCGCACATCCCCGTCCTTGAGTCCCTCGAGCAGTTGCTGCAGGCGTGCCCGCTGTTTCTCCAGATCGACATTCAGTGCCGCGTAGAGCCGCGCGCCAGCCTCTTCCACCGCGAGACCAAATTTCCCCAAACGAATTCGCAGCGAGTCCGCGCGCAGGTTGGCTAGCGCCGGCGAACGCTCCAGCGCCGCGATCAACGCCATTCCCACCTGCTTTTCCTGCGACTGATCGAAGGCCGCCAGCAGCCGGTCAACTTCCAACGGTCCGACGACCGGGAGCAGTTCCGTCACACGCACTAACTGCTCGTCCGACAGCCGAGCCTTCGACAGCACGTCGGCAGCCGCCGAGCGAGCCACCAGCGACTCCTCGTCGCGCAGGCCGCTGAGCAGGAATTCCAGCAACGGCTCGTCCACCTGCTGGACACCACCCGGCACCGCTGCCAGCACGTCCAGCCGCAGCGGTTTTTCCCAGGGGCCACGGTTCGCGAAGTCGATCAGGCTGGCGGCAACCCGTGGCAGATCCGGCTTGGGGATCGCCACTGACCGGACCACGAGCGACGCCAAATGCCCCGCCTGAGGATCCGACTCGGTCAGGACCGCAATCAGTGCCGCGACCCACGCTGCCGGCAGCTCTTTCAGTGCCGATTCACGCATCGCCTGCAGCGCAATGGCACGAGCCGGCGCCGGACCAGATCGGGCCGTGCGAGCCAACAGATCTTGAACGGGTGGTTGCCCGCTGAACAACGTCAATTGCGACGTGAGCTCCCTGGCTCCTTCCGCCGTCGCCGGCGGATGTTCAAGCCGATCGTCGAAGTACCTGGCTAAGTCCCCACCCCATTCGGGATGCCGATTCACAAGCCAGCTCGCGGTCTCCCTGAGCATCGCCACGGGCGAATTCAGCAGCGGGCTTACCTGATCCGGGGTCAGCCCGCCGTCCAGGATCTGATCGAGGGCCACCAGGGTCGCACGCCTTGTCCCCGGCGACGCACTCTCCAGTCCTCGCCGCGTCCCCGCCGCGTCGCCGATTTCAATCAGCGCATAAATCAACGAATGCTCGCGAACGCGATCGCCGCCATATCTCGCATCGGCCGCGGCAGCCAGCAGCACCGGCACCGCTTCCCTGGACCCGATGCGACCCAGTCCTTCCGCCGCGATACGCTGGTGGGCAGGCGATGGCTCGCCGAGTACCTCCTGTAACCGCTCCACCGCCTCGCGATCGCGCCATAAGCTCACCGAAGTTAATGCCGCGTGCCGGACCTGCGGATCAAGATCGTGCAACGCCTCGCGCACCAGCAATCGAGCCACCGGCGCGTCGATCCGATTCAAACTCCAGATGGCGCCCAACCGCTTGTCGACATAAGCCCGAGTCGGATTGCGGACAACCTCGGCCAAGGTGCTCAAAGCCGACAGGCCCCGCCTCGCTATTTCCACAATCGCCCTGTTTCGGACGGTATGTCGCAGATCGTCCAGGTAACGAGGCAACTCCTCCACGGCCAGTTCCCCCCAGGCAATCGACAGGCCGCGAGCATCGTCCGACTTCGGCATCCCGATCCGCCGAACCCGATAGATCCCACCCAGAATGTCGGGCTTCCACAACTGCGACGTCGGACAGCAGAGCTTGTACCAGCCGCCCGTATTGACCACGATCAGGCTGCCGTCGGCATCCTCGACAATATCGGTCGGATGAAAGTCGAGATTGTCCGAGACGAGAAAGTCCTCGTCCCGCGTCGCGTAACTCGCACCGGACGGTTCGAGCAGATGCCGAGTCACCTTGTGCATGTTGAACGAACAGGCAAACAGGTTTCCCTGAAATTCGGCCCCCAGCGCACGGGAGTCCAGCAACGCCAGACCGCACGGCGCCGCCGGCCCCAGATGGACGAGCACCGGCATCACATCGCCGGTTCGCGGATGGCCGTCCAGAACATTGTGCACTTTCCCGTAGACGCCACCGTAGATCGCGTGAATCAAGCCGTCGCGCAGGCCGGCACCGGGATGCACCAGGAACGTCGTCGTGAAGATCCGCTCGCCGGTCGACGTAAAGACCACGTCCACCGGATTGTCCATCCCGCCCGTCATCACCGGCTCAATGCCGCTTCCATCCACTCGAGCCCGAAAAATATGAGCCGCCTTTGTTTCCAACGGCGCGCGACCCGGCCGATCGTAGGTCTGCGGAGCAAACGCACCCTTGCACCAGTAAATCCACCCGTCCCGGCCCGCGTACGGGCCGTGTAGATCGTTGGCACAACCGGTCAACGTCTTGCCATCAAAGAAGACTTCGCGCCGGTCCGAGACCCCGTCATCGTCCTGGTCGGTGAATTTCCAGATCACGGGCGGCGCCGCGACATACAGCGATCCGTCCAGAAACATCGTCCCTTCGGGAAACATCAGCTTGTCCGCATAAGTCGTCCGCGAATCAAAGATGCCGTCTCCATCCTCGTCCACCAATCGCACAATACGGTGCGGCTGATTCTGCAGTTGCTCTTTGACCGGGTCGTTGGTTCCCGACGATTCGGCCACGTACAACCTGCCACGCTCATCCAACGCACAGGTAATCGGCCGTTCGATCAACGGCGGACCGGCTATCAACTCGATCTCAAACCCGTCCGGCAAACGAAACAGATGTTCGCCCAATCGCGTTTCTCCCGCGACTAACGATGAACAACTCATGCCCACCAGGACCAGTAGCCGCAACGGCCGTAACATGGCGAGACTCCATGAGACCCAACGTCGTTGATCACGGCATCGTACCATGGCTTGCGGTGGATAGGGTTACGGGGAATGGGTTACGGGGAACTTCCTTCTTCCTTCAATTGTCGCGCCAAGCTTCAAGATTCGCACCGATCACGACTTTCAGAAACGTGCAGATGGCGAATCCGGAAAAGCCACCGAGCACCACGAAGGCGGCCGTGCCGAGTGTCATGTTGGCCCAATTCGCTCGCTCCTCCAACGCCATTCCCAGAAGCCAATAGCCCAGCACCGCGCCGCCAAGCATCCCCAATCCAACGACAACGACCACAATGACGCCCAGTGGTCTCCGTTCGCTCAACCCCGTTGTTGGGGCAAAAGCGACCGTCGCGCGATCGGACGGACGGTATGTCGCATCCGGACCACCGTCCCCTTCCGTTTGACGCGACTGTTCACGCAACTTCGTGCCCAGCGAGTTCCCGAAGACATGCGCGGCGATACAGAGAATGATCAGGAGTCCCATCCCCAGCGATAGCCAGCTTACAACTTTGATGGCGGCCAGCGCGACGCAAAGGAGTCCCACCAGCAGTAGCAGACTGCGCAGGCCGAAACGGAATCTCGATCTCGGCCCTGCGTTGGTCGACAGCGGAGGGTGAAAGCGGGCCATCTGCGTAAGCCGGGCTAAATGGAAAACTTCAGACCATAAATTCGGAAAAGTCCCCGTAGATTCATTAAACACCGGATTCCATCGCGACGAAAGTATCCGTTGCGATGGTCGGTTTCCTCGTCTGCTCGCGGAGCGCCGATGGGTATTTGTAGGCGGCACGATTCAAATAGTTCCTTGCGAACGTCGGGCCATCGACGTCGAACATCCCGGCCGTCGATCGTCGCCGGACTGTCGAGATGGACGCGCATCGCGGGAGTGCTATTTGCATCGCTGGCGTTTTCGCCGTGCTTCGACCAACTGTCGGCTGCCGAACGGGGGCAATCCGCCAGGACGGTGAAGGTCACGGAACCCGCGATGACACTGGAGTCGCTTGAGGCAATTGCGCGCGCCGAACATCCCGCCTTGCGGCAAGCGGCGGCGCGCATCGACGCGGCGCGAGGCAAATGGCTGCAATCCGGCTTGCCCCCCAATCCGAGATGGGGGTATTCCGGTCAGCAGCTTGGCAGTAGAGGCCTGGCGGAACAACATGGCGTGTTGATTGAACAGGACCTGGTGCGCGGGGGAAAGCTCCGCGCCAACCGCCGGGTCGCAGGCCACGAAATTGAACAGGCCGAACGGGAGTTCGCCGCGCAGGAACTGCGGGTTCTGACCGATGTGCGACTTGCGTTTGTCGAGACGCTGGTTGCGCAACGTCGCCGCGAGTTGACCGACGACTTGGAGCGGATCAGTAGTGAAGCGGCATCGATCGCGGATTCGTTGTTCGCGTCCAAGGAAGTCAGCCGTGTCGATGTGTTGCAGGCGAAGCTGGAACTGCAGCAGGCGCAAGTGGCGAGTCGCGTGGTTCGCACGCGCCACGAGGCTGCCTGGCGGCAATTGGCGGCTGTCGTCGGCCAGCCGGATCTGACAATTCGTTCCATCGACGGGCAATGGACGTCGGATATTCCCGACCTGGAGTGGGACACTGTTCTGGATCGCCTCTGGCAGGAAAGCCCCGAAATTGCCGTTGCGCTCGCGGGACTGGCGCGGGCGCGCAGCGCCATTGTTCGCGCGGTCGCCGAGCCGGTACCGGATATCACGGTGCAGGGGATCGTGCAGCGCGATTATGGAGTGCGCGGAACCGACGGTGCGATCCAAGTCACCATGCCGTTTCCGATCTTCAACCGCAATCAAGGCGCGATCCGGCAGGCGCGTGCCGAGAGCGTCGCGGCCGAAATGCAATTACAGAAACTGGAACTCGACCTGCAAAAACGGCTGGCCCACGTCTTCGAACGGTACGCCAGCGCGCGACAACGCGTGGAGCAATATGAACAGGAAATCCTGCCGCTGGCCCGGGAGTCGCTCGACCTCACTCGAGCCGGCTACCAGAGCGGCGAACTGAACTACCTGGCTTTCCTGACGGCGCAGCGAACCTATTCGCAAACCAATATCACGTTTGTCGAGGCACTGGGCGAATTGCGCGGCGCGGTTTGGCTGATCGAAGGACAGTTGCTCCACGGCGGAATGAGTTCCGATTCCGCGCCTTGATGACGCGTCAAAACCCCGGCAATCGCCAGACTCAGGGATGCTTGCCGGAATGGTGCCCCAGGTCGGAGAGCCTGCCGCGCAGTTCATACAGCATCTGCTGCTCCAGCGACACGTCGCGGCCGATCGTGATCCATCCTAACGTCGCGGGACCTTCGTCCCGGTACCGCTCGTTGCGAACCAGCGAACCGTCGTGCCGCGCTGTATTGGTTCCCACGGTTGCGCGCTCCGGATGATCAACATCCTCCAGTTCTTTGCGCACGATGACATCCACAAGGTAACCATTGGCCTGCGGAATGACGCGGATGGTCGCCTGACGCCGAACCGACTGCAATGTGGCGTGAAGTTTTTCGAATCCCGGCGTGCTGTCGCGTCGCCAGGGCTCAAGGACCGTCGAGCCGGTCCGCGCAAAGGTCTCGATCCGGCCCTCCATCAACACACCGCCGACTTCCTGAACCCGCTGTTCTCGATCGATCTGAAAATAGTCGTCGACTTCATCCACGAGTTGGTTCCAGATCAATTCGCGGTCGTTAAGCGGGATCAACATAGGGTTCGGTAAGGCCTCTTTCTGATTGATCGTGGCAACAGGCGTGATGAGCGGCCTGTTCCAGAATCGGCAACCGGTCAAGGCGGCGAACAGCACCGCAGCCGCCAGACCAAAGGCCCGTGTCCGAGCGAACAGGCCCCGTTCGACAACGCACAAAGGCCGTTTCGATCGGAAATCGGTACGACGCCGCTCGTACGTCCCGCCCTGCGACGCGCGGCGCATCCTGGCTCTCCTTCCGTTGCGTTCCATCCGGCGACTCCCAAGGGCCGGGAGTTTGGCGAAATCCCGGCTGGGTGACAAGTTCAATCGCCGCCACCCACCCGCTGTCCGCCGCCGAAACGGGCTCGCGAGAATCCTCGGGACCGTCACGTCGCAATTTGCGCCGGCTTCCCAAATAGCCTATCTTCAAAGGTCGGAGTTCTCGAAACAAGTTTCGAGCTACGAGCAATCTTAGAGTGTCCAGCCTTTACGGTACTCTTTGTGGATCAGCGATTGTGCGGATGGGGAGTTCGTGACTTTGAGGTCGGCGGCGTTCCACTCCAGCGTCTGACCGCTGCGGTAGGCGACGACGCCAAGCATTACTGCTTCGGTCAATGCGCCGGAATAGTGGAAGTTGCAGGTCGTCTCTCCTCCGGACTTGATCGCTTGCACCCATTCGTTGTGGTGGCCGATCGAATCGGAAATCGTCGGCGCGGGCGGTTTGAAATCCGCAAATTTATCCGAAGGCAGCAGTCGATACTCGCCGTAGTTCGAAACCAGCATACCTTTTTCACCGAGGAACATCTGTCCGCTGGGCCAACTCAGCGGCTTGCCATCCGCCGTCCTGGCGGTCTTGAGCCAGTCGCCGAGCATCGGTGGCAGTTTGCCTCCGTCGTACCAATGGACGCGAACGGCCGGATCCGATCCTCGCGCCGGATAATCGTACTGGGCGGTGACCCAGAGCGGGACATTTTCCGCATCGACGGCGGGGCCTTGGGCGGCAATCTTTCTGGGGCCATGCAGCTTGAGTGCCCAATGGACCAGGTCGAGGTAATGGCAACCGAAGTCCCCCAACGTACCGCTGCCGTAGTCCCAGAAATTGCGCCAGTGGAACGGGTGCACGCCTTCGCTGTAGGGTCGTTCAGGCGCGGGTCCAAGCCATAGATTCCAATCCAGGTTGGCCGGCGTCTTGGTATTCGTCGTCAGTTTCTTTCCACCGTAGACGGTGTTGACCCAGACGTGCACTTCCTTCACAGGTCCGATCGCCCCCGATTGGATCAGTTCCACGACGCGGCGGTAGTTCGACCCCGCATGGATCTGGGTGCCCATTTGTGTGACGAGTTTATTTTCGCGAGCCAGGTTGGCGAGCGTACGCGCTTCCAGCACGGTATGGGTCAGCGGCTTTTCGCAGTAGACATGTTTTTTAAGTCGCAGCGCCATGGCGGCGGCGGGGGCATGGCAATGGTCGGGAGTTCCGATCACGACAGCATCGATATTCGGCGATTCTTTTTCCAGCATGACGCGGAAGTCGTGGTATTTGCGGGCACCGGGATAGGGTGCGGCGCCTTTTTCCAGCAACGCCTCATCGACGTCAGCGATCGCCACAATGTTCTGGCTTTTCAGTTCCTGAATATTCGCGCCGGCGCGTCCCGTGGCGCCGATCGCGGCGATATTCAGTCGTTCGTTGGCCGACAAACGCGCACGGGCCGTGGAGGGATTGATGAAATAGCCACTCGCCAGCGCACCGCCGGCGACGAGTGAATGCTGGACAAACTGCCTGCGGTCGATCGAATGACGCATCAAAAAGCCTCCCCGAAAACACTGGAAAAAGGACACGAAAACGGACCAATTCTAGCCTGCCCAACGACGTTTACTAGAGGATCAAAGTTCCACTTTGGCCCAGAACGGGTGCTGGCGATCGCCGCGCGTACGCACATCTTCCAGCAGCGTCCGGACACTCGGCGCCAGTCCACGAATCACCTGCCCGTTGATCGTGATCTTCTGGTTGAAATTGATGATCTCCGGTGACAGCCAGGCGATCGTCGGGTGGCCTTTCAATTTGCTGACCGTCAGACCATTGTTCTTGAGCACTTTTCCCGACACTTTGATCGGCTGAAAGCTGGTCGGCGGAGGCCAGGTTGTGGGGGGAATCATCTTGGATGGCGGCAGTTCCGGAATTTCCACGAACCAGAAGTAGTTGTCCCAGGGCCGCATCGTGTGGCATTCGAACGACTCAATGTTAAACACTCTCCGGTGCAGATTCATCCATTCAAAGATACGGAATATCTCTTCCTGAAAATGCTCTTGGCCACGTCCAAGAAAATCGACGATGGTGATATCGAACTCGGTAACCTTGGCGCTGCTCATGTATCGGTTCCACTGCACCGCGTTGGTGTCAATCTTGTTGCCGTCCAGCTCCCCCGCCACAAAGTACATCGGCAACTGCCGCGCATTGGGAAAGTAGCGTGGGATGTACTTATCGCATGTGGCAACGATCGGAATCAGCCCTGCCCACAGGTCAGGATGCGAAATGCCGATATCCCAGGCCGCCTCGCCCCCCATCGCATGACCACTAAGGAAGACTCGATCGGTGTCGATCGAAAATTTCCTGCAGGCATCGCGCAGCGCGTAGAGGCAGGCGGCGTGTTCCGTCGCGGAATACTCGTAACGCCGCTGGTGTTCCCGCGTCCACTGCGGAGCAATGACGACATAGCCTTGCCGAGGCGCCTGCCCCAGATGGATGCCGAGATTGGTATTCAGCAAACCTGTCCACCAACGCAACTGGTCCAGGGGCGCGACGCCGACGTTGCCCAGCGTCACCACGCAAGGGTATCGCCGGTAAGGATCGTACTCGGGCGGCAGTTGAACCAGATACGTAATACTCGGGTCGCCCGGCAGTCCAGGAATACTGAACTCGAACAGGCCAGGCTCGATCGGTTTGGGAAGCTGCTGCGGATTGAGCAGCGGTTTCATCTGCGCGATCAAGCGAGCCACATTGGCCGGATCGCTGCCCTCGAGCGCTTCCAATTCGGCCAGAATCGGCTCGCGCTCCCCCGCAGTCTTGCCGGTCAAATACCGGCGGATAAGGTCCCGGACCTGGGCCAGCGAACTGGTCACGGACATATTGTCATTACCGGCACCGCTACCCAGCAGCCAACCGCTGATCGCCAGCGCCACTTTGCGATCCGGCTGGAACTTGGGATCCTCGGCGAAACGCAGAAAATCGGCCATCCGATCGAGCGTGTTGAGGTTCAGTTCGCTGACAATCTCCTCGCGGATCGAGACCAGGTTCTTTTTCAGCAACTCGTCGTCCAACGCATCGAATTCGCGCTGAAACTGATCGACGCACTTTTTCAGTAGTACCCGCCGTTCCTCGAAGCGATCCAGGCGATCCTTAACTTTGATCATTGTTTCGCCGGCCACGCCTTCCGCCGGGAAATTTTCGAGCATGTTCCGCGACAATCCATGTTGCCCGGCGTCCGAACGCAGATCGATCTCGCGAATCAGCCGTTCCGAACTCGCCTGCCGGATCTCCCGCTGCTGTTTGACCAGATTGGCGTCGTTAAGTGCGGGGAAATCCTTGGTTATGCCCTCGAGCTCAATCAACGCATCTTCATACCGTTCGGCCTGCGTATACAGCCGGACAATACGCAGGCGATCGTCCGGTTTGCTGGTATCGATCGCGTGGTACAGAACGGAGGAGAGTGTGTGTTGATCGATCGAATTGGTCGAGACCCGCATGTCCCAGATGAGTGGCGTCGGGATCTCCACCTGCAGACTTTCGACCTTCACGTAGTGGGGATGGACTTGAGTAATTCCCTGAATGAGCGACAGCTGCCCGTCCCCGCCACTCATGGTGTAGACACGATTGCCTCGTTCGTCCCACGGTTCGATGCGGATCACCGGTCCGACCGATCCGAGTTTGCGGTTCGCCGCGGCCACGCGCTTCTCAATAACAAATCGCTCCAACGGGGGATTCTCCGGAACCGAGTTCACGACGTGAACAAACGGCACGAAGGTTCGGCGCAGGTTGTCGTCGATCCCCACCGTGGGCAGGCCGCGTGCTTTTTCCTTTTCCTGAGCGGACTGCATGATGCCGGCGATCTGGACGGCGTTGCCGGTAAACTGCATCCCGTTCCGCATGGTGACCACGTCGGCAACCGCCGGAAAGTCGACCAGAAACCCGAGGCCAGCGGCGAGGATTGCGATCAAGCTTCGACTAGATTGCCGTGACATCGATCACTCCGAAGAAAAGATGGACTCAGGTTCATTCTGACCGATTCGAGCGGTTCGTCAATCTTTCCGTTTCGGCATTGGTGAACCGGGCCTGCGGAACCCCGTTCATCCGACGTTGCCGACCTGGCATTCGCCGAACTGATTGCGGATTTTCCCCACCAGTTTTCCTCGACAGTTTCCCACCCCGTTTCCAAGCCGGTGCCGACTGGGCAATGCGGCCCGGATGCGGTATGATGGTGCTGACTTCTGAATTCTATCGGTCGCAACCCCTACCGTACCAACTCCTTTTGGCGGGTCAGTCCATGGCACGTAAAATACTTAATCGCAAGGTTTTACGAGAAGAAGTCGAAGCGGCCGAGGCGGCGGGCAAAGACAAGAAAACGGGGGAAGCCGAGGCGGCGAAGAAGCCCAAGAGGAAATCCCGAGCCAAAGAGCCGGTCGTGGTACGATTGAAGCTCTTCTGGGGCGTTTTTAACGCCTCGATGAAACGGGTCGCACTGTACGAATTTACGCAGAAAAAACAGGCCGAACAGAAGGCGGCGGACCTGAACCAGGGGGGCAAACAGAACCACATTGTCCTCAAAGTCAAAGAACAGGTGACGCAGGAATAACCGGCCGGCCCTTCGGACTCGTAAGCGTTCCCTTCGGCGGATCGCGAGGCAAAAACGGCCTGATTCACCTTGCCACGCCCCGCTCTACTCCCTATTCTCCCCCTCCCGCCGTGAGCGCCTCGGGGTGCCCGCATCGCGGACCTACAAAGTAGGGCATGAGGATTGGTGGCATGCGCGAGTCGGACGCAATTCGAAATCCCTGGATCATTGGCTTCCTGCCTGGGATCGTGTTGTTCGCCGCCAGCGGTTGCGGTGTCGCCGCCTTCAGCCACAACAGTACCGGCGTACAGCATTACCTGACGCGCAACTACCCGGCGGCACGCCAGGAATTCCAGCAGGCGATTTCCATCGCGCCCGAGGACGCCAACGGGTACTACAACCTGGCCGCGACACTCCATCGCTTGGGGATGGATCGACGTCAGGCCAATACGTCACCAGAAGCCACCGAACTCCTGAACCAGGCCGAGAACTTATACAATCAGGCACTCGACAAACAGCCAAACCATGATGAAAGCTACCGCGGCCTGGCGGTATTGCTCGTCGAAACCGAACGATCGGACAGGGCGTTCGCGCTGCTGCGCAACTGGCTGCTGGCGAACCCGACATCCTCGGACGCGCGGGTTCGACTTGCACAACTCTATGAGGAATTCGGGCAGACCGAAGAAGCAAAACACTACCTGCAGGAAGCACTGGCGCAGAATCCGCAGCACACCCGAGCAGTCAACGCGCTGGCCAAACTGCGGGAAGATTCCGGCGACCTCGGCCAGGCGATCGCAAACTACCAGCGCTCCCTGCAGATCGACGCCCGGCAACCGCAAATCGCCAGCCGGGTCACCACCTTGCAGCAACGCGCTTGGGGAATCAACCCGGGAATCAACCCGGGTGTCACCGCCGCAACATCCACCGCGACTGCTCCCCCCGCGCTGAAGCGCTATTGAACGGCGGGCGACGGCATGGAACGCCGCGCTCACAGCACTTGCCGCGCTCACAGCACTTGCCGCGCTCACAGCACTTGCCGCGCTCACAGCACTTGCCGCGCTCACAGCACTTGCCGCGCTCACAGCACTTGCCGTGCCCGCCAAACCAGACTACGCCCCACCGAACAGAACTCCGACGATCCTTTGTTCGCGTTTTCATTGACCTCATTTTTTTCCAAGAGAGTTTACGATGGGCATGGTGAAAGAATTTAAAGAGTTCGCATTGCGCGGCAATGTGATGGATCTGGCCGTCGGCGTGATCATGGGCGCGTCTTTCGGCAAGATTGTTAATTCGCTGGTAAGTGACATTCTCACGCCGCCGCTCGGTTACATCCTGGGCGGCGTCAACTTTACGGAACTCGATTACAAATTTCCCGAAAAAACGATCGGGGATATTGTGCTCAAGCCGGCGACGTTGTCGTACGGCAAGTTCCTGCAGGCCACGTTCGATTTCATCATCGTGGCGGCCTGCGTGTTCGCAATGGTGAAAGTCATGAACAACCTGCAACGGCGCATGAAGGAACAAAAGCCGGCGACGCCGGCCGAACCGCCCGCGGATGTGAAGTTGCTCGGCGAAATCCGCGATCTGCTAAAGAGCCGCGGTTGATTGCGATGGCGGAGCGGAGGGTAACACGACACTTATTTCGTGTTGTGCGCTCGGCTCACGAAACAAGGTTCGTGTTACTACTCGTCCCAGCGGTGAAACGATTTGTAGTGGTCGGGCGTGTAGTAGAGTTCGCCGTTGCGGCCTTTGACGATGCGCTGGGGGCCTGGTCCACTTAACTCGTCCGTGGGATGTACGTATTCGCGATAGTATCCGTGAGGACGGTCCGGCAGGCGGCGCTCCCGATTCTGGAAGACGGCACCGTCGTTCGGGAAGCGCAACTTCCGACCAGCGCGAATGCGGTCCACCGTCGAACTGAGCTCCACCGTGCCTTCATAGACCAGCTGATCGTCCTCGTCCCGGATCGCGATATCCGGAATAATCCAGCGTGGGCTGCGCGCGGTATCGGACGACGCGCCCACCGGGCCATCCCCGGCAAGGTCCGGGGCGTCGTCACGCGAGCTGGCGGGCGGCGAAGCCGACGGCGTCTTGCGCAGCGATTCGGCGGCCGGGTCCGGCGGATAAAGCAGGTAGTGGCCAACCATCCCGGCGGCCACGAGGAGAATTGCGGCGAGCTTGACGTGCGGACTGCGCCGGAAGTTCACGATGGAGCGTCGATCGACGAGCGGCACGGATCCTCACCTTCCAGAATTTCAGTGATTCAAAAAAAAATGTGCGTTCGATCGTGTCGCTATTTCTGGGGCGGAAAACTGTCGAGCAACCGCTGGCGTTCTTTTTCCAACGGAAACGGTTCATAGGTCACAAAGGATGTGACCGCCGTGGACTTGGCACGCGTCTCGGGAGTGTCCGAAGTGGGGCTGGACTTTTTCAGCCGCTTTTCCTGTGCTTCCGCGCTTTTCTGCTTTCGCTGCAGCTGATCGAATTCCCGGTTCTGTCCGTCGGCGATTTGAGACGCCTGTTCCTGGACGGCATTTGCCTGCTGCTGCAATTGGGCGCGCTGCGAGGCGACGCCTGCGGCTTGCCGGGTTGTAACATCCAAATCGGCTTCGATCCGTGTACCACGCACGCCGAGCAGATCCAGTTGCGTCAGGATCTGACCACGCACGATCGGATCTTTCTCCGTTTCAAGCCGACCCCGCAGTAACACCATGTCCGCGGAAATTCCACTTAACTGGCGACGCATCACGGTCGCGTCCGCGTCGAGCTGCATGAACTTGTTCGCCAGCGGCCGATCGCGGCGATTCAGGTCGTCCAGCTGCGACTTGAGTTCGGAACGCAGCTTGTCGTTGGCTTCCTTGAGCTTCTCCGATTGCCGACCGATCTCGTCCTTTGTTTCGCCGAGATCCTTGAGCTTCTGTTCTTTTTCTTCTTTCTGTTGCGTCTTGGCGCGTTCCAAGGACTCCGCGCGACGATCGGTCAATTCAAGGAACTTGTCGGAGACCGCGTCACGCCCTTCGATAAAGGCCGCCCGCTGCCGCGGCGGCAGACTCGCCAGCAGCTTCTCCATGTATTCTTCTCGCACGAGTTGATTATTGCTGTTGGCGACCGGACCTTCCAGGAATCCGAACACTCGGCCCATAAAGCGAGCCGTTTCGATTACCGTTTCGGCGCGCGGTTCATTGAGAACGCCGACCGCGGTTTCCGTCTTGTCGTCGGGACTCGACTTCTCGCCAGCCTCGTCCTCTTTCGGCAGGATCGCCGCCAGCTTCATCACTTCATTGATCGCTCGATCAAAATCGCGGCGGGAGACGTGCAACCAGATCTGCATCCGCCGTGCCGAGAGTTCCTGCGGATGATCGTCGAGTAACTCCTCGAGTACCTTGTCGGCGTCGGCATATTTCAGTTGTCGCAACTTGATGAGTGCAAACGCGTAGGGCAGACGAGCATCCGTTTTGTGGCTGGCGGTCAGCTCGCCCAGCAGCTTTTCGGAATCGACCAGCGCCTTGGGCGTCTTCGGCCAGCCAACCTGGAATAGCGATTCCAGTTCGTCACGAGTCAACTCCGAATCGGCCGCCCGGACGGCGGCACAAGGTCCCTGGGTCATAAAGCAGGACGCCAGGGCCAACGAGAACGCGAACGACATTCGGCCTAATCGTTTCATAACGGCGATCCTTACCCCCGAGATTTCCGGATTCCGGCCGCGGGTCGGCCGGATCCGGCACGAACTGACCACCCCTTATCGTATCGGTGGGGTCGGGTCGAGGCAAGCGAAGAGTTGGTTTGCAATTCCAAGCATTAGCGGTCACAATCGACGGCGGCTATGGTGGAACCCGGCATATTACGGCAGACAGCGAGGAATCAGGCATGACAGTGCGGTCGTTTTCCGGCGGGCGAGTCGCGGTCTTGTTCTTTTCCCTTGTATCTGCCGTTCCGCTTGCCCCCGGAACGGCCGACGACGTCGCAGGCAAGACTACCGACCCCGCAAAAACCCGCACCGGGGGCGCGGCGCAGGCAACTCCAGGCGAAACCACGGGCGACCAACCGGCCGCCGAAGGCGCAACACGCTCCGTGGAGGAACTGGCGCGTGCCGCGCGCGATGCCGTCGTGCTCGTTACCGTCAAAGGTCGCGACGGTCGGCAGCGCGGTCTGGGCACGGGTTTTGTCGTCTCGGACGATGGGCTGATCGCGACCAATCACCATGTGGTCGGCGAAGGTCGTCCCATTTCCGTACAACTCGCAAGCGGCAAGACCTTGGATGTGACCGCCGTCCACGCTTCGGACCGGGAACGGGATTTGGTCGTCTTGCGCGTCGACAACCAGGAACTCGCCCCGCTGCCACTCGGCGATTCCGACCGAGTCCAGGATGGTGAATCGATCGTGGCTATGGGACACCCCCTGGGACTGAAGCACAGTGTGGTGGGAGGCGTGGTCTCGGGGCGCCGAGAGGTCGATCAGCACCGCATGCTGCAGCTGGCGATTCCAATCGAGTCCGGCAACAGCGGCGGCCCCGTGCTCGACAAACATGGCCGAGTAATCGGCATCGTCACCATGAAGTCGTTAGTGACCAACAATCTGGGATTCGCTGTTGAAATTAATGAACTAAAATCGCTGTTGGCTCGTCCCAACCCGATACCAATGGATCGCTGGATGACAATTCATCAGGTCGATTCCCTGGAATGGACCACGTTGCTCGGGGCGCAGTGGCGGCAGCGGGGTGGGAAGATCTCGGTCAGTGGCGGCGGGGATGCTTTTGGCCGTTCGCTTTGCCTCTGGCAGGCGGCGATTCCCGAAACGCCGTTCGAGGTCGCGGTGACAGTACGTTTGGACGACGAGTCCGGCGCGGCCGGACTGGCCTTCCATGCGGACGGCGAGCATCGGCATTACGGTTTCTATCCCAGCAACGGCAAACTGCGATTCAGCCGCTTCGACGGCCCGGTCGTGCAGAACTGGAACGTGCTGCACGAGATTCCAGCACTCCACTACCGTCCCGGCGAATGGAATCGCCTTAAGGTCCGCGTGGAATCCGATCGGTTCCTCTGCTTCGTGAACGATCAGCAAGTGCTGGAAGTTTCCGACGGCACCTATCGTGGCGGGAGGACGGGCCTGGTCAAGTTCCGGCAGACGGAAGCCGAATTCAAACGATTCGACGTCGCTCCTTCGCTGCCTCCATCGGAAGTTTCCGATTCCCGTCGGCAGGAAATCCTCGGCCGCGTGGAAATGCTGCCGCCCCTGGCGTCGCTTTCGATGCAGGATTTTGACGCACTGAACCGCGATGCGGCCGCCCAGGGCGCCGACGTCATCCAACGATTCGCGCAGGACCTGGAACGACGATCGCGGGAACTGCGGCAGCTCGCCGGCGACCTGCGCGCCCGCGAAGTGCTCGACGCGCTGCGAACCATCTGCGAAAAAGAGGACGATGAACTGGACTTGCTGCAGGCCTGCCTGCTGATCGCCAAGCTGGACGATCCGGAACTGGATGTCGACAGTTACTTGCGGAAGGTCGAGCGGATGGCTCACGAGATTCGGGGCAGTCTTGCAGCCGAGGCAATGCCACGCGACCGACTGGCGGCCATCGACCGTTATCTTTTCCAGGAAAACGGTTTCCACGGCAGTCGCTTCGATTACTACCAGCGCGCCAACAGTCATCTGCACCGACTGCTCGACGACCGCGAAGGGTTGCCGCTGACCTTGTCGATCCTCTACCAGGAACTTGGCCGGCGGCTCGGAATCCGCATCGAGGGCATCCCGGCACCGGGCCACTTTGTCGTTCACTACGTCGATGCCGACGATCCACTGCAGTCCCGCTACATAGACGTCTTTGAGGGCGGAAAAGTCGTGCAGCGCGAACAACTCCTCGAAAAAGCGGCCGACGCGGTCGGGCGCGGCGAAGCGGAGAACGCACTCCATCCCGCCACGCGCCGCCAGATGCTGCGGCGAATGCTCGGCAACCTGACCGCAAACGCGCAACGCGAAAACGACTCGGAGGCAATGCTTCGCTATTATGACACCCTGGTCGTGCTCGATCCCGACGCCCCGCAGATTCGCTTCGATCGAGCTCGACTTCGATTCCAAACCGGCCGCCATGAACAGGCGATCCAGGAACTCGAATGGTTCCTCGAACACCGCGCGCCGGGGATCGACCCGGACGGAGTCCGCGCAATTCAAGAAGAGATCCGACGCAGCCGTCGGTAACACGAATCTTAATTCGTTCTACATCAGACCACGCTTACGCGTCGCGTCCGGTGATTGAGAATCGAATGGGAGCCGTCAAGCCGTGTCACAAACAGCTCCAGGCCGGTACTGCCGTCGAACTGGATCGTACTGATCGTCTGGACCGAGCCCACATCGTAGGTGGTCCGTTCCCTGCTGCGCTGCGTCACCACCACGACCTGGTTTGACCCGACGAATGCCAGTTCGTTACCATCCGCGCCATCGAGTTCCGCGATCACCAGCGAAGTCGGACTGCCGACGTTGTAGGTAAACGTGAGCTGCGAGCGAGCGCTTACGACCGTGACCAGCGCTGGCTGTCCGACACCAGCGACGACCGAAATGTTGGAGAATACGATTTCCTGGCCCGCGATGCCGTCGAGGTCGACGAGCTGTACGGCGTTGGGCGTTCCGACGTCGAACGTGCGGGACTGCCGCAGTCGCGCGTTGACCAGGGTCGCTTTTGCCGGCTGGCCAACCCCGCCGCTGACGTTCAAGTTGGTGAACAGGATTTCGTTGCCCGCGGCGCCGTCGAGTTCCGCGAATTGGAATGCATTGGGCTGCCCCAACTCGAAAGTGTCGATCGTTCGAGTTCGCCCCGTCAGGATGCTGACCTGGGCCGGCTGCGGAACGCCGCCCACGGTGCGGAGGTTCGTGAGCACCACTTCCGATGCGGCGGTACCATCGAGTTCCTCCAGCGTCAGGCTATTGGGTTGTCCGATGTCATAGTTGTCGACCTGCTGGCGGCGATAGACGAGCATGGCGGCACGCGCACGCTGCGGCACGCCGGCGATCGATTGCATGTTCGTGAACAGAACTTCGGACCCGGCCGCACCGTCCAGTTCAGCGACGCGAAAATCCTTGACGCGGCCGACCTCAAACGTGGTCGCCTGGCCGTTGCGTACCGAGAGCACGGTGGCCTGTGCCAATTCGCCCGCACCGCCTCCGACAACGACATTCGTGAACAGGACTTCGCTGCCCGCATTGCCGTCGAGCTCCGCAAATTCGAAGGCGTTCGGCCGGCCAACCTCGAACGTGCGGATCGCTTGCGATCGAGCCGAGATGACCGTCGCCCTCGCCTGCTGCGGAACACCGGCAATGGAGTTCAAATTGGAGAACATCAATTCCGGTCCGGCATTACCGTCCAGATCGACAATCTGCATGTCGTTCGGTCGTCCCACGTCGAAGTGGTTCAGTTGGCCGGTGCGCCCGGTCAAAATCGAAACGCGAACCGGATCGACGAATCCTCCCAGAGCATTCATGTCGCTGAACAGGACCTCGGATCCAACGACGCCGTCGAGGTCGAGCAGCTGGAACGAACGAGGTCGTCCGACATCGAACGAACGAACCGTCTGCGTACGCGCGTTGAGCAGCGTGGCGACGGCCAGTTCCGGCGCACCGCCCACCAGATTCAGATCGCTGAACAGGATCTCGTTACCGGCGACCCCGTCCAGTTCCGCAAGCTGGAATGCGTTCGGTCGCCCGACCGTGTAAGTCCGCGCCTGCAGGCTGCGCCCGGACAGCACCGTGGCCTGGGCTTGCTGGGCGACCCCTGCCACGACATTCACATTGGTGAACAGTACTTCGTCCCCCGCGACACCATCGAGCTCGGCGAACTGCAAGGTATTGGGGCTTTGCACGTCGAATCTGCGGATCGACTGGTTGCGGGCCGACAGGATCGAAGCCTGCGCCCGGTCTCCGACGCCACCCGACACATTGAGATTCGTAAACAGGACCTCTTCGCCCGCCGCGCCATCCAGTTCGGCGAAGCGCATTGCATTCGGTCGATCGAGATCATAGCTGCGGATCTGTTGCGACCTTGCGGTAAGGATGCGGGCCTCGGCCGTCTGCGCCACACCGGCAACAACGTTCAGGTTGGTAAAAATCACTTCCTCCCCCAGGCTGCCATCCAATTCCCGGAACTGGAGACTGTTGGGCCGGCCGAGTTCAAACGTGCGCATCTGCCGTGTACGAGCCGTGAAGATGCCCGCCTGCGCCGATTGCTGCACGCCGCCAATCTGATGGACATTGGTAAACAGAATCTCCTGTCCGGCAACACCGTCCAGCTCGGCGAACTGAATCAGATTCGGACTGCCCACATCAAATGTCTGGCTGGACCGAGTTCGCGCCGTGACGATGGACGCTTCCGCTTTCTGCGGTACCCCCCCGAGGATATGTGTGTTCGTGAAGACCAGTTCGAGTCCCGCTTGACCATCCAGGTCAACCTGGGTCATCGAAGTCCAAGGAGCGATCCGATACGTACGCGCCACATTGTCCGAAGCCGTGCGAATGCTGACGCTGGTGTTGTCGACAACCGCCACATCGTCCCCGGCAACGCCATCGAAGTCACCCAGGATCGTCGTGCTGGGCGTCCAGCGCTGTTCGAGGCCTTCCAGCGCCAGGCGAGCCGGGCGATGCCAACCACTGGGATATCTGCGACTCCGATTCCGGTCGCTCCGCGATTTGCCTCGCAGTCCCAACAGTTTGGAATTCAACAGACTCCAGAGCGAGTGTAATCGCGCCATAAACGCTTCCCATGCGAGAATTTGAATTCGAAACCAGTCGCTTCCGGAGTGAGACCCTGCCGGAGTGAGAGCGTGCCTCAGCAAAACCTTGCCGGAGTGAAACCTTGCCGCGGTGAATCGTTCACGGCGGAACGATCGGCGCGGTGGATACAATTCTTCCTTTCCTACCATCGGCGACGACCTTGCCGATGATTCGACCTTTTTTGCTCGATCCGACGATATTTGTTCGCCGCCTTATCCAAACCCCCGAGCAACGCGCAACCGTGTCCGCCAACCGCTCGTGCAGGCAGTGTGGTTCACCCGATTCCAGATCCGGACCCCGTAACTTGCCTCCGCCCCCCGCTTTACCCTACTTGTCTTCCGGGCCGCTGCCCCGCCACAATTCTCCAATTCGACCGTATACGGGCCAGAACGAATCAAGATTCGTTTTACGAACAGGTGCTTTCCAAATGACGCACGTTGAGAACGGGTGGGAAGCGAATCGTCAGGCGGAAGTGGGCGTGGAACGGTCCTGCGCTTCCAACGGTTGGGTGGCGACTGCCTGTCCCGCCTGTGGTGGCTCCCTGCGGGAGATTCGAGCGAAATTTGTCTGTGAGCGCTGCCATACGATCTGCGAGTCGTGTTGCGAAGGAGGGCGATAGGTACCGATGTCGGAACGATACTTTCAGGAGCTGCTGCCGCGCCTCGCCCGCTTCGCAATGGTCATCGCGATCTTGCTGCTGGCTTTCCGTCGCGACGCGGTGGCGGATGAGACGCGCATCGACTTTGCCCACGACATTGTGCCGCTGTTGAAGCGGCGTTGTGGAGAATGCCACACCAACGGCACGCGACAGGGCGACCTGAGCCTGGATACGCGCGAGTCGATTCTGCGATCGCGGATCGTGGTGTCGGGGAAGAGTCAGGAGAGCGAGTTAATACGCCGGGTGGAGTCGACCGATCCGGAGCAGCGCATGCCGGCGAAGGGACCTGCGTTGACGCAGCGCGAAATTGGTCTGCTCAAGGCCTGGATCGATCAGGGGTTGCCGTGGGAGCGTGGCTTCAGTTTTGCTCTTTCCAATTATGACGCGCCGCTGCGGTTGACACGTCCCGCCGTGCCGCAAGGCTTCGACGAAGCCCGCAGCGATCTCGACCGATTGCTGCTCGGCGAGGCGCGCGACGAAGCCAGGGCGTTGAATCCGATCGTGGATGACGCCACGTTTGCCCGCCGGGTTTCCCTGGATCTGATCGGCCTGTTGCCGACTCGGGAACAACTCGCCGACCTGCGGTCGGATCAGACTCCCGATCGGCGGCGTAGTTTCGCCCGAAGGCTGCTGCAGAATCGCCGCGCCTACGCCGACCATTGGCTTTCCTTCTGGAACGATCTGTTACGCAACGATTACCGTGGAACCGGCTATATCGACGGAGGCCGCAAACAGATCTCTGCATGGCTGTATCAATCCCTGGTGGATAACAAGCCGTACGATCAGTTTGCCCGCGAATTGCTCGACCCGGGACCGGAGTCGGAAGGATTCATCAACGGCATCAAATGGCGGGGACGCGTCAACGCCAGCCAGATCCGTGAAATTCAATTCTCGCAGAACGTCTCGCAGGTGTTCTTCGGCGTGAACTTGAAATGCGCATCGTGCCACGACAGTTTCATCGACGCCTGGAAACTTGACGATGCCTATCGAATGGCGGCGATTGTCGCGGAGGGCCCGTTGGAAATCCATCGCTGCGACAAGGCGACCGGCAGAATGGCGACGGCGGGATTTCTCTGGCCCGAACTGGGAGAGATCGACGGCGCGATGCCCAGGCCGCAGCGGTTACGGCGGTTGGCCGAATTGGCCACGCACCGCGATAACGGACGGTTTTCGCGGACGATCGTCAATCGGATCTGGCAGCGGCTGATGGGGCGGGGAATCGTTCACCCCGTCGATGCGATGGGCAGCCGACCGTGGAGCGAAGGGCTGCTGGATTATCTAGCATGCCAGTTAATCGACGATGGTTACGATCTGACGAAACTGCTGGAGCGTATCGTCGATTCGAATGCCTATCAGGCTCAACATCATGTCGTCGAGTCCGAATCGTCGACGGACGACTACCAGTTTCGGGGCCCGGAACTGAAACGCATGACGGCCGAACAGTTTCTGGACGCGATCTGGCAACTCACCTGCACGGGCCCGGAGAAGATCGATGCACCAGTCCAACAGGTCGATTTTCCTCCGTGGGCGCCCGCGGAGCAGCGGTTTCACCGGGCCGCGCTGCTGCACTGCGACGCGCTGATGCGGTCGCTCGGCCGGCCCAACCGCGAGCAGGTTGTTACGACGCGCGGCGATGTACTGACGACATTGCAGGCGCTCGATCTTGCCAACGGAGAATCAATGTCGGAACTTCTGCAGCGCGGCGCGGCCAACGTGCGGATGCGTTTCGCCGGCCAACCGCTCGACGCCATGATCGACACACTCTTCGAATCGGCCCTGGCCCGACCGCCCGCCGACGAGGAACGGCAGACGTCCAGGGAGCTATTGGGGGAGCCGGTCTCCGACGCCGGTCTGGCCGATTTTTTATGGGCTCTGGTGATGTTGCCCGAGTTTCAATTGGTGCGATAATCGGAGGGGCATCGTTTCCGTCCGCTTCCTCCGATCCACCTGTCCGCGTAATGCCCCGTGCCGCATGACCCCCTCGGCCGATTGCTCCTGAACTCCTCAACTACCGCGGCATCGGAGACGATTCCAAACAGCATGCAGTTGCGACTCACCAACATCCGTCTGCCCGTTGACGTCCCAGAGGACGCGTTGCCGGTCGAGGTCGCGCGGCTGTGGGGCACAAGCGGGTCGGATTTCCAGCGGATCCGAATTCTGCGAAAGAGCCTGGATGCGCGCGCGCATGCCAACCTGCAATTCGTCTACACGTTGCAGGTCGACATCGACGATGCACGGCTGGCGGAACGACTGTTGTTGTCGCCTGGAGCGATCGTCGATCGTGAGGAGCGGTTCGAGGAACCGGAATCGGGCAATTCCCCTCTGGCGGAACGGCCGATCGTCGTCGGCTCGGGACCGGCTGGGATTCTTGCGGCGTACTACCTGGCCCGGCGCGGCTACCGTCCTCTGATCCTGGAGCGTGGCGACCCGGTCAAGACGCGGGTCTCGGCGATTCGCGCGTTTGATCGAGGTGGGCCGCACGACGAGGAGAACAACTACCTGTTTGGCGAAGGAGGAGCGGGGACGTTCAGCGACGGAAAGCTCACCTGTCGCATGAGCGGTCCCGATGTCGATTGGGTACTGCGGCATTTCGTGGAATGTGGCGGCAAGCCCTCGATCCGCTATGAATACCGGCCGCACCTGGGCAGCAATCGCCTGCCGATGATCGTGCGGAATTTCCGGCGCCGCATTGAAGCCTGGGGAGGCGAATACCGTTTCCGTTGCCGGCTGGAGGGACTGTCGATCGCCGACGGCCGCCTGCGTGGCGTGCTCACATCCAGCGGACCAATTGCGGCCTCGCTGGTCATCCTGGCGATCGGACACAGCGCGCGCGACACCTACGATCAGTTACATGACGCGGACGTACCGATGGAGGCCAAGGCGTTCCAACTCGGTTTGCGGATCGAACAGCCGCAGCAGGCGGTGAACCAATTCAAGTACGCCAATGCACAGTACCTGCGGCTGCTTGGAGCAGCCGACTATGCACTCACGGCCCGCGGGGAGCGGGATGTCTTTACCTTCTGCATGTGCGCCGGAGGGTATATCATTCCAAGTATTTCCGAAGCCGGGATGTTCTGCACGAACGGTATGAGTAACTCGCGCCACGATTCTCCGTTCGCGAACAGCGGCATCGTCGTGACCCTGGATCCGACGGAATTCGGGGCATCGCTTCCAGGAACGACGCGGGACGCCGCGCGCGGCATCCATCCGCTGGCAGGCGTCCGATTGCAGCAGCGATTTGAGTCGCTGGCGTATCGGCTGGGACGAGGCAGCTATCGGTCACCTCTGCAGCAGGCGGTCGACTTCGTCAACCTGCGCTCGCCACCGCCAACCCGCCCCGACGCGAATCCCGCTCCACCTTGCTCGTACCCGCGCGGCGCCTTTGAAACATCGCTTGATCAGATCCTGCCCACCGCCGTCGCCCGGGCGATTCGTGCCGGTTTGCCAATTATGGACCGAAGCTGGGGCGGCGCGTTCCTGCGGGACGCCATCCTGGTCGGGCCGGAAATGCGCGGCAGTTCCCCCGTGCGGATCGTCCGCGACGCGATCAGTCGCCAGACGCCTGGGATTGCCGGCCTCTATCCGGTCGGCGAGGGGGCCGGTTACGCGGGAGGCATTGTCAGCGCGGCGGTGGACGGCCTGCGCTCGGCCAAGTCAATCGTTCACCAATTTGCGCCCCTGGAGCCACGGTGATGAATCTGGCCATTGAATGCCAACAGTTGACGAAGACCTACCCGTCCCGCCCGCCCGTGGAAGCCGTGCGGGGACTCGATCTGACTGTCCGCGGCGGCGAATGCTACGGCCTGCTCGGTCCCAACGGCGCCGGCAAAACGACGACCATCGAAATCCTCGAAGGACTCCTGGCGCCCACCAGCGGGATGGTACGCGTACTGGGCCGAGAATGGGGAAAACTAGACGACGAAATCCGGCAACGGATCGGCGTTTCCCTGCAGGAAACCCGGCTGTCCGAGAAACTCTCGATTCGCGAGAGTGTCGTTCTGTTCCGCAGCTTCTACCGCGATGGACTCGACCCCGACGACGTCATCCGACGACTTTCACTGCAGGATAAGGCCGATGCGCGTGTCGGCAAATTGTCGGGCGGGCAGAAACAACGACTGGCCGTGGCTTGCGCTCTGGTGGGTGACCCCGAACTGTTGTTTCTCGACGAACCTACCACGGGCCTCGACCCCCAGTCGCGCCGTGAACTTTGGGAGATCATCCGGAGTTTCAAGTCACAGGGGCGGACCGTGCTGCTGACAACCCATTACATGGAAGAAGCGGAGAAACTCTGCGACCGTGTCGGCATCGTCGACCAAGGCCGCAAGATCGCCGAAGGCAGCCCTGCCGAGCTGATGGCCTCCCTGGGCAGCGACCATTTCGTGGAATTCACGCTTGCGAACTCTTTCGATAACTTCGGCCGTGAGGAGAAGCGAGGCGGAATCGGGCAAGGACTTGCGGGCGAACCTGCGAATACGTGTTCGCCGGCCGAGTCGCCGCCTCCGCGGGGACTCCAGCAGTTCCGCAGCCTGCCGAGTGTCCGATCGGTGGCGATGGTCGAAGGACGGATCCAGCTGTCGGTCGTCGAACCCCACGTCGTGCTTCCGGCGCTCATGGAACTAATCGCCGCCAGACGCTGGGGACTCACCAGCCTCACAACTCGACATGCCAGCCTGGACGATGTGTTTGTCGCACTGGCAGGCCATCGCATGAACGAAAGTGACGCCGCATGACTTCCAACCGTTCCGCCCGCTACTCACCGCTGGTGCAACTGATTCTGGCGCGCTGCCGCGAATTCTACCGCGAACCGGAAGCAGTCTTCTGGAGCTATGGCTTTCCGCTGCTGATGGCGACGGCGCTCGGCTTCGCGTTCCGCAACAAACCGGCGGAACAGTTCGCCGTGGACCTGCTCGACGCGACGGCGACCGACCCGATCGTTGCTCGACTGATCGAGGATAAGCGGTTCAAGGTTCAGCTCTCGGACGAAACCGAGAGCCGGCGGCGGCTGCGGACCGGCGTCACCGATCTCGTCGTTTCGCTCCGTCGGGACAACGACAGCCTCCGCTTCGATTACCTGTTCGATCCCACGCGACCAGCAAGTCTCGTGGCGCGCAACGCCGCGGATGACGCGCTGCAGCGCGCCGCCGGCAGACAAGATGTCGCCGGCGCCTCTGACCAACACTACGAGGAACCGGGCGGTCGATATATCGACTTCCTGGTCCCCGGTTTGATCGGCATGAGCTTGATGGGCGGCGGGCTGTGGGGAGTCGGATTCGTTACCGTCGATATGCGGATTCGCAAAGTCCTCAAGCGTTTCCTGGCCACCCCGATGAAGAAACACCAGTTCCTCGCCGGACTGATGGCAAGCCGGCTCCTGTTCCTGATCCCCGAAGTCGTCACGCTGCTGCTGTTCACACGGTTTGTGTTTGGCGTGCGCAACCACGGCAGCCTGTTCGCCGTAATCGTGTTAATCCTGATCGGCGCTTCGGCCTTTGCCGGACTGGGACTGCTGGTCGCCAGCCGTGCGAAAACGATCGAAGCCGTTTCAGGATTGATGAACCTGGTGATGCTGCCAATGTGGATCGCCTCGGGGATTTTCTTCGAATCCAGTCGCTTCCCCGACGAGGTACAGCCCGTGATCAAAGCGCTGCCGTTGACGCAGTTGATTAATGCCCTGCGAGCGGTGATGCTCGAAGGCCACGCCATCACCAGCCAGTGGCCAAACATCGTCGGGCTGGTACTCTGGGGTGTCGTGTCGTCGGTGATCGCCTTGCGCTGGTTCCGCTGGAGTTGATTACTGAGGGGTTGTCATGAGTCATCGGTCCGAGCAGATGCGGTTTGGGACACGACCCACCTCAGCCCGGGGGTTCGGCAGCCCGCCATGCCGCTCGCCATGCCGCTCGCCGGGGACAGCGGCGTTGCGAGTTGCGTTGCGAGCCGTGTTGCGAGTGGCGATTCGACTTGCGATGCTGCTGGTCGCAGGTACGCTGCCTGCGGGCACTGGTTCGGCCGCCGAGCCCGAGCGATTACAGTTCGCTCGGGATCTGTTGCCACTGCTCTCAAATCACTGCTTCCCCTGTCACGGCCCCGATGAAAAGGAGCGTCAGGCGGGACTGCGGTTAGATCAGCGGCGTTCGGCGACCGCGCGGCTCGACTCCGGCAAACAGGCGATCGTGCCCGGAAAGCCGGAATTGAGCGAGCTTGTCCACCGGATCGATGCGGGCGCGGACGACGATCAGCTGATGCCGCCCGCCTCCATGCTCAAACCGTTATCCGTCGCGCAGCGCAAGCTGCTCGTTCGCTGGATCGCCGAGGGAGCGGAATACGAGACACACTGGGCGTTTCAGACGCCCCGTGCGCCTCCAATTCCTCCACTTGCCAGTCCACGGCTGCGATCGCCGATCGATGCATTCGTACTCGATCGACTCCAGCGAGAAGGGATCGAACCGGCTGCCGAGGCGCGCTCCGAGACGCTGCTGCGGCGCATCGGCCTTGACTTGAACGGGATTCCCCCGACGCCGGACGACCAGGACCGTTATCGGATGGCGTCGCGCGGCGAGGAAAGCCCCGACGCTTACGAGCGGGAAGTCGATCGGCTGCTGGCATCGCCTCGATTCGGGGAAAGGACGGCCATGGTCTGGCTCGATGCGGCCCGTTACGCCGATACCAACGGTTACAACAATGACGAGGATCGCGTCATGTGGCGCTGGCGCGATTGGGTGATCGAAGCGCTCAACCGCGATCAGCCCTATGACCAGTTCGTGGTCGAGCAATTGGCTGGCGACCTGCTGCCGCAAGCGACGCTCGATCAGCGAATCGCGACCGGCTTTAATCGCAACCACGTGTTAACGACCGAAGGCGGAATCATCGACGAAGAATACCGCGTGGAATATGTCGCCGATCGATTGCATACCACCGCCAGCGTCTTGATGGGGTTATCGATGCAGTGTGCTCGTTGCCACGACCACAAATTCGATCCGATCTCGCAACGTGAGTATTACCAGCTGTTTTCCTTCTTCAATCAGAGCCCCGACAAAGTCCTGGGTTACAACAAAGGCGCGCCGGCGACCCCCTACCTGCCCGCGCCGACCCGGCTGCAGCAGGAGCAGCTCGATCGGAACACGCAGCGCGAGTCTGCGATCCGCGAACGGATTGCGGCTCGAATCGCCTCGGCGGAAGCGGAAGCCGACGCGGCGGCGTGGGAACGGGAACTCAACGACCAGGATCGCGCACAACTTGCCGCGCCGGCGGGCTTGGAGTTGCGTTTGACTCTGGACGACACTGACGGCGATTCACGAATCAATGCGGTGACGACCAAGCCCGAAGCGCGGGTTGAAGGGCCTGCCCGTTCCGTGCCCGGCAAGCTCGGTCAAGCATTCGAAACCGACGGAAAGGCCTACCTGTCGCTGGAGTCGGCCGGCGAATTCGAACGGGACCAACCGGTCTCCTTCGGCGCCTGGATCCGCTCGACGACGGATGGCGCGACCACCGTGCTCTCAAGAATGCATGACTCGGCGGCCTACCGGGGATACGACCTGAATATCGAGGCGGGACGCGTCGCCGTACATCTGATTCACCATTGGCCGGACAATGGCTTGAAGGTCCTCAGCGAACCAGCCGTAAAAAAGGGCCAATGGCATCATCTGTTCGTGACGTATGACGGATCGAGTCGCGCGGCCGGAGTACGGGTATTTGTGGACGGTTCCCCGCGCAAATTGGAAATTGCAAACGATAGCTTGGGCGAGTCGATTCGGACCGATCGGCCATTTCATGTCGGCCGTCGCGGAGAGGGCAACGGTTTCTCCGGCGCGATTGACGATGTCCGCTGGTATCGCGCGGCGTTGACCCCGGAACAGATTGGGCGGCTGGCGAAGGGCGAACCGGTGGACGAACTGGCTGCGATCCTGGCCCAAGCGCCCGCCGATCGCACCGCGGAACAGCGGAAATCACTGCTGCGTTACTATCTGGAACGGTTCGACAAGCCGACCCTCGCATTGAACACCGAACTGGCGGCTTGCCTCGAGGAACGCAAGGCCCTGGACTCCCTCATTCCGACTTCCCTCGTAATGCAGGACCTGCCGGAGCGAAGAGTGACCCATCTGCTGCTGCGCGGACAATACGATCAACCCGGACCGGTTGTGGAACCGGGGGTGCCCGATGCGCTGTCGGCGTGGCGCGGCGAATTCCCCGGGAATCGTCTGGGACTGGCGCAGTGGCTGATCGATCCCAACCATCCGCTGACGTCACGCGTCGCCGTGAATCGTTGGTGGGGCATGTTTTGGCCCGCCGGGTTGGTGGAGACTGCCGAGGACTTCGGTTTGCAGGGCGCATTCCCGACGCACCTGGAACTGCTCGACTGGCTGGCGACCACCTACCAACGTCCGTCCTCGCCAGCGAAGTCCGGCGAGCCAACTCCGCGCGGACTCGGATGGCGTACGAAGTCGTTGGTACGGATGCTCGTGCTGTCGTCGGTCTACCGCCAGTCGTCCGACGCGGGCCAGGCACAGCGCGAAGTCGACCCGCAGAATCGTCTGCTGGGGCGCGGAGCGCGCATGCGACTGCCGGCGGAATTGCTGCGCGATCAGGCTTTGTCGGCCAGCGGATTGCTCGTCGAACGCCAGGGAGGACCGAGCGTGTTGCCGTATCAGCCGACCGGCCTGTGGGAGGATGTTTCGGTCGAGCGCCGCGTAAAGTACACGCCTGATCCCGGCGCGGGACTTTACCGCCGCAGCCTTTACACCTTCTGGAAACGCACCTGTCCACCACCCGGCATGACCACTTTCGACGCGCCGGATCGCGAATTCTGCGTCGTGCGCCGGGCCCGCACCAATACACCGTTGCAGGCGTTGGTGCTGATGAACGACGTGACCTATGTCGAAGCCGCACGACTCGTGGCCCAGCGGGTCCTGCTGGAAGCACCCGCCGATTGGGACGGTCAACTCGAATATGCAACACAATTGACGCTCCACCGATTGCCACAGGCCGAGGAGCGGTCGATTATCGGAACGTTTTATCAACAGGCACTCGATCGGTTCCGGCAAGATCCCGAGGCCGCGTCGCAACTGCTCTCGATCGGAGCCGCGCCATCTCCGACCGGGCCCCTGGCGGGAGCGCGAAACCAGCCCGAATTGGCCGCCTGGACCGCCGTCGGCAATCTGCTGCTGAACCTTGACGAGGCCCTTACACGGGAGTAATCGCATGTCGGCCAAAACGATAGCAAATCGACTTGCCGCATTGCAAACCGAACGACGCTCTTTCCTGTCGGGCAGCGCGAGCGCCGCGGGCTGCGCAGCCCTCTATTGGTTGCTTGCGGACAACGCTCAAGGTGCACCGGCGGACTCCCAACGGTCGGCCCCCGCGTTTTCCGCTCCACACTTTGCTCCCAAAGCCAAGAATATTATCTACCTCTTTCAATCGGGCGGACCCTCGCAGTTGGAGCTTTTTGATTACAAACCCAGGCTGAAAGAATTCCATGGCCAGGAGTTGCCGGCATCGATTCGGATGGGACAACGCTTGACCGGCATGACGTCCGGACAGAGCAGCTTCCCCGTCATCGCTCCGAAATTTTCATTCCGGCAGTGTGGTCAGACGGGCGCCTGGCTGAGTGAACTCCTGCCGCACACCGCCGAAGTCGTGGACGAAATCTGCTTGATCCGATCGACCTGGACCGAGGCAATCAATCATGATCCGGCGATCACGTTCATTCAGACCGGTTCGCAACAGCCCGGTCGACCCTCGCTTGGCGCGTGGCTGGCCTACGGCCTGGGCAGTGAAGCGGCCGATCTACCGGCCTTCGTCGTGATGATCTCGCATGGCAGCAGCCGGGACGCCAACCAGGGATTGCTCGATCGCCTGTGGGGCGCGGGATTTCTGCCTTCGAGTTACCAGGGTGTGAAGCTGCGCAGCGGCAGCGACCCGGTACTGTACCTGAGCGATCCGCCCGGTATCAGCCGCGACCTGCGCCGGCAGATGCTGGAGGGCATGAGCGAGCTGAACCGCCGGAAACTCGACGCCTCCGGTGATCCGGAAATTGCCACGCGGATCACCCAGTACGAAATGGCATTCCGCATGCAGGCGTCGGTACCGGAATTGACCGACATGTCGCGCGAACCGGAGAACGTCCTCGACCTGTACGGTCCCGACGCGCGCAAGCCGGGGACATTTGCGGCGAACTGCCTGCTGGCCAGACGCATGGTGGAACGCGGTGTCCGCTGCATTCAACTCTACCATCGCGGCTGGGATCACCACGGCGCGCTGCCGGAAAACTTGCCGAAGCAGTGCAAAGATATCGACCAGCCGCAGGCCGCATTGCTGCGCGATCTGAAGCAGCGCGGGTTGCTCGACCAGACGCTGGTGGTCTGGGGCGGCGAGTTCGGTCGGACCGTTTACGGTCAGGGCGGATTGCAGGACAACTATGGCCGCGATCACCACGGCCGCTGCTTTACCGTCTGGCTGGCAGGGGGCGGCATCAAGCCCGGCGTGCAGCTCGGCGAGACCGACGACTACGGCTACAACATCGTGCAGGATCCCGTGCATATCCACGACCTCAACGCCACCATCCTGCATTGCCTGGGAATCGAACATGAAAAACTGACCTATCGCTTTCAGGGCCGCGATTACCGACTTACCGACGTGCACGGAAAACTGGTAACGCAGGTCGTCTCCTGAGCCGAGGTCCAGCAACGAGGAACACCATTTTGGAATACAACTACGCCGAATTGGCAAAGATGATCGACCATTCGCTGCTGCAGCCGGCATTGACCACTTCCGAACTGGAAGCCGGCATCCGCCTGGCACTGGCTTACGATGTCGCGAGCGTCTGCATTCTTCCCTATTACCTCAAACGCTGCGCGGAGCTGCTGGCCGGCAGTTCCGTGCAGCCTTCAACCACGATCGGGTTTCCGCACGGCGGCCACTCGACCTCGGTGAAACGCTATGAAGCCGAACAGGCGATCGCCGATGGCTGCACGGAATTGGATATGGTGGTCAACATCTCCAAGGTGCTCAGCGGCGACTGGGACTACGTGCGCCGGGATATCGAGGGGGTGATCGAGGTGGCGCACGCCGCACAGCGGAAGGTGAAGGTAATTTTCGAAAACTGCTATTTGCGGGACGAACACAAAGTGGAATTGTGCCACCTCTGCAGCGCACTGAACGCCGACTGGGTCAAGACGTCGACCGGCTACGGCGGCGGTGGTGCCACCCATGACGATCTGATCCTGATGCGACGACATGCGTCGCCGCACGTGCAGGTGAAAGCGGCGGGCGGAGTTCGAGACCTGAACGCTCTGCTCGCCGTACGAGCACTCGGCGTCACTCGCTGTGGCGCAAGCCGAACCGGCGAAATTCTGGACGAGTGCCGCAGGCGACTCGGCCTGGCAGATCGACCGCTGGTGTAATTCCGCGCATTCCCATACTCCATCTCCGCGCTCTCGGCGTTCTCCGCGATAGATATTTTTTGTCCCCTGGACGTGCCTTATGCCAGCAGTGGCATCACGACATTGCCATGGGCATCGGTCAGCCGATGGTCTCGACCCTGGAACCGAAACGTCAAACGCCGATGGTCGATTCCCAGCAGATGCAGCATTGTCGCGTGCAGGTCGTGCACCGGGACGGGGTGTTCCACCACGTTGTAGCAGAACTCATCAGTCGTACCCCAGCTCAGTCCTGCCCGAACTCCTCCACCCGCCATCCAGACCGTGAAACAGCGTGGATGATGATCGCGACCGTAGTTGGTCGCGGTCAGTCCACCCTGGCAGTAAATCGTTCGTCCGAATTCGCCGCCCCAGACCACCAGTGTTTCCTCGAGTAGTCCGCGTCGCCGCAGATCGGTGATCAGCGCGGCGGTCGGCTGATCGGTATCAGCGCACTGGCCGCGGATTTGCCCCGGCAGGTTGCCGTGCTGGTCCCAACCGCGGTGAAACAGTTGCACAAATCGTACGCCCCGTTCACAGAGTCGCCGCGCCAACAGACAATTCGCCGCGTAGCTTCCCGGCTGACGCACGTTGGGGCCATACGAATCCAGCACGTGCATTGGCTCGCGGGAAAAATCGGTCAAGTCGGGGATCGACGTCTGCATGCGGAAGGCCATTTCGTACTGGGCGATCCGCGTGGCGATCTCCGGATCACCCACGACCGCCAGCCGGCGTCGATTGAGTTCCGCCAGGTCATCGAGCATCTTACGTTTTACGTTGGTGGCGACGCCGGGTGGATTATTGAGGTAAAGTACCGGGTCTTCGCCGCCGCGGAACTTCACGCCCTGATGCGTCGTCGGCAGGAACCCGCTGCCCCAGAGCCGATCGTAGAGCGGTTGGTCGTTTTTATTGCCGCTTCCCAGCGATGTCATGGCGACGTAGGCGGGAAGATCGGCATTTTCGCTGCCTAGCCCGTAGCTCGCCCACGCTCCCATGCTCGGTCGACCGGCAATCTGGGACCCGGTCTGGAAAAACGTCACGGCCGGATCGTGATTGATCGCGTCGGTCACCACGGTTTTTACAAAGCAGATCTGATCGGCGATCGCGGCAGTATGCGGCAGCAGTTCGCTGACCCACGCACCGCTTTCACCGTGTTGCTGGAATTGGAAGATCGACGGCGCGATCGGGAACCGGGACTGTCCTGACGTCATTGTCGTGATGCGCTGGCCCATCCGTACGCTGTCGGGAAGGTCTTTGTCGAACTGTTCCCGCATCGTCGGCTTATAATCAAATAGGTCCATCTGTGAAGGACCACCGCTTTGGAAGAGGTAGATTATGCGTTTGGCGCGGGGAGTGAAATGCGGTGGCTCGTGCCGGCCGTCGAACGCGCACCCGGCGCGCGGCGCAAGCGATGCCAGCGCGGCGATGCCCAGCGTCGAGCTACCGCGCCGCAAAAAGTCGCGCCGGGAAAGGTCGGCCGACTCGACAGTTCCACGCAAAGCCGGCATCCTCATTCTCCCGTGATCGACTCATCGAGATTCAAGATCGTCTGGGCGATCATGGTCCAGGCCGCCAGTTCGAGCGTATCGATGGTCGTCTCGCGCGATGTTTCACCCGAGGAGGTCAGGCGATCGGCCGCGCCGCGATCGTCGCGGAAGACCGACCGGTAGAACGCGAGCGATTCGCGGAGCAGGCCGAGTTCCACGGGATCGGGCGGTCGCGCCAAGAGCAGGCGCCAGCCGTAGCCGAGCCGCTGATTGTCGCCGGGACCGCTTTCGACGAGCATCCGTCGGCCCAAGTGACGTGACGCCTCGACGAAGGTCACGTCGTTCTGCAGCGCCAGCGCCTGCATCGGCGTATTCGTCATTTCCACGCGCACCCGGCACATCTCACGGCCCCCGCCGTCGAAGACCGAGAGTCCCGGGGGCGCCACGGTCCGCTTCCAGAAGGTGTAGATACTGCGCCGATAGAGGCTCTCTCCATGATCCTGAACGTAGAAGTCGACGCTGGTCTTGCCGTTGCCGAAAGAGAGTTCCTCCCAAAGCCCAGCTGGCTGATAAGGCTTGACGGGCGGTCCGCCCAGCATGTTGCTCAAAAGGCCGGAGACGAACAGTGCTTGATCGCGGATGGCGGCGCCCGAAAGCCGACGACGCGGACCGCGCGACAGCAGTCGGTTCCCCGGATCGCGTCGCAACAATTCCTGCGAAACTCGCGACGATTGCCGGAATGTGGCACTGACCACGATTTCGCGATGCAGCGCTTTCACGTTCCATCCCCGGCGCAGAAGTTCGGTCGCCAGCCAGTCGAGCAACTCCGGGTGCGATGGTCGTTCGCCTCGACTGCCAAAATCCTCGGCGGTCCGGACCAGACCAACCCCGAAATGGTGCTGCCAGAAGCGATTGACCGTCACGCGGGCCGTCAGTGGATTCTCCGGATTCACCAGCCACCGCGCCAGCGCCAGGCGATCGGGAGTTCCGTTCGCACTCGATACCTTCGAGCTTCCACCGAGTGCAACTGGGAGGGCTGGCGACAGGGACTCGCGAAGGTCCGGTCGATCGTAAGCCCCACGCTCCAACAAATACGTCGGGCGGCGCTGGGGCAACTCCTGCATCACCTGCACCTGCGTTACCGTCTTGGGTTCGAGTTTCTTGATTTCCTCCTGAAGCGCCCGCAGCTCCGGCGATCGTGGTTCGGACGGCGGTTCGGACGAACTCCCCGGGCCCGCTTCGGACTGCATCGCGGCCAGCCGTCCCCGCAACTCCGCGATCCGCCGCTGCACGCGAAGATCCGGCACCTCCAGATAGGGCTTCGCCGCCCCTTTGCGTCCGTCGATCCCCTTCTCCGGAACATTGTTGAAGAATGCGAACAGCCGGTAATACTCACGCTGCGTGAGTGGATCGTATTTGTGGTCGTGGCAGCGGGCGCATCCGGCGGTCAGACCCAGCCATACGGTACTGGTCGTATCAACTCGATCCGCGACGTACTCGACTTCAAACTCCGCATCCAGGCTGCCTCCTTCGTCATTGACGCGATGATTGCGGTTGAATCCGCTGGCCAGCACCTGGGAAGGCGATGCGTCGGGAAGCATGTCACCGGCAAGTTGTTCGATGGTGAACTGATCAAACGGCATTCCGGCGTTGAAGGCATCCACGACCCAATCCCGCCACGGCCACATGAAACGTTCCCAATCAGCCTGGTAGCCGCTGGTATCGGCGTATCGGGCGGCGTCGAGCCAACCCATCGTCATCTGCTCGCCATAGCGTGGCGACGCCAGCAGGCGATCGACAATTCGTTCATAGCCATCCGGCGAGTCGTCCGCCAGAAATTCTTCGGCATCGTCCACTGCTGGCGGCACACCGGTCAGAGTCTGCGTTACACGACGAAGCAATACCGGCCTGTCAGCGACCGGCGACGGTGCAAGAGGCTCCTGTTCCAACCGTCGCAGAATGAAACTGTCGATCGCCACGTTGGGCCAGCCAAGTTTTTCGATGACGGGAAGCGCGTGGCGCGTCGGCGGCACCCACGACCAGTGCTCGGACCACGGCGCGCCTTGCTCGATCCAAAGCCGCAGCAAACGTACCTGTTCCTCGGATAGTCGGGGAACCGCGGAATCGGCGGGCGGCATTCGAAACTCGGCGTCACTGCTGGTAACGCGCGCCAGCAAAATGCTCTCGTCGGGGCGGCCCGGAACGACCACTCTCGAACCGCCGCGATCGGCCAACGCGTCGGCAGCCAGATCCAGACGCAGCTCCGCCTTTCGCGTACTCGAATCCGGCCCATGACATTGCAGGCAATGCCCGGCCAGTATCGGCCGGATATCCCGGCTGAAATCGACCAGGTCCCGCTCCGTCGCCCCGATGACCGAAGGAACGACCAACAGCCACCCGACGATGGCGGTTGCCGACGATCGTAAGATCGATGGCGATTGCCGTTCAGCCCGGTGTATTCCGCAGATCCGCATGCCTGGATTCTAACAACCGATCACGACTCGATGCGATAGAGCGCTTTGTCGGTGCGAAGGTAAATCGCCCGATCGACGGCGGCAGGGCTTGCCATGACTGCTTCGTCCATCTTACTGGTTGCCAGCAATTTGAAACTTGTTCCTGGCTCAATCACAAAACAACTGCCGTTGCGATTCGCGACATAGATTCTGCCATCGGCATAGATTGGCGACGAACTGAAATTTCCCCCCAGCCGCCCGGTCCATAAGGGGGCCCCCGTTCGAGCATCGAGGCAGCTGAGGATGCCGGTTTCACTGACGAAGTACAGCTGGTCGCCGACCAGCAGCGGCGACGACATTTGGGGCGCCTGCTTTGCATATCGCCAGGCGATCGCCGGCTGTTTTGCATCAAGTTTCACGGCCAGGATTTCCGCCTGCATGAAACTGGTGCTGAGAAACAGCATCCCGTGCGCGGCGACCGGCCGCGGCGAGATGGAAAATCCGAGCGTCTCGTACGACAGCTTCCAGACCTCGTGGCCGCTCTCGGGCTGATAGGCGTAGAGCCAATCGGCACCCGGCGAAAGCAGCAACCGCTCGCCCGAAACCGGAACCAGCAAAGGCGTACCGTAAGACTTTTTAAATTGGGGATTATCGTTCAGCTTGCCGCTGCGCGGCGTCTTCCAGGCGACGGCGCCGGTCTGTTTGTTGAGCCCGACGACGAACTGTTCGTCGCTGCCGTCGCAATGGAAAATCAGATGATCGCCGTCGACGATCGGCGAACTGCCCGGCCCATTTTCATGTTTGATCCGCAGTTCCTGATTTGCCCAGTCAACCTTGCCGGCAAGCGTATCCAGACACGCGGTTCCGTAGCTTCCAAAGTTGCAATAAAGCTTTCCCGATTCGATCACGGGAGTCGGCGATGCGAATGAATTCAGCGAATGCACCGGCTCAGGAAACTTCTGCTCCATCAGCAACTGATTCGCGACGAGTGCCCCCGTCTGCCGGTCGACAGCCAACGCTCGCATCTCAATGCGACTGACGATTGTCAGCGACTGATCGCCGGTATTGCCTTTCAGCAACCGAGCCTTTTCTTCGCCCGTCGCTTCGATTTCGATGGCGGTCGTCATCCAGATTCGGTCGCCCTCGATCACGGGCGAGGACCAACCCCGGCCGGGCGTTGCACAGCGCCACCGGATATTGCGTCCCTCACCCCATTCCAGCGGCAGGTCGCGGGCCGAAGCGTGCCCGTTTCCCTGAGGTCCACGAAACTCCGGCCACTCCGCCGCCGTCAATCCCCAGGGGATCCAGACGATGGCGGTCAGCGCCAAATAAAGGGAAACCGTGCGAGAACCGGAACCGAGTCGGGTGGGGATCGTTGTCATCGGTGGCTTATCGGAGTGGATAGTGCTGGTTGGTCGCGACCTATCGTATCCGACGAATCATGCTGGCGGTACCCTGCCGATCGGTTCCAAGACCTGCTGGAGGTGCCGCATCGCATACTCGTCGTTGTTCGTCGATGGGCCGATACGGTGGGGTGGAACTGTTAGAACAACCCTGGTGGAAAAATGTTTCATCTAATAGGGGGGCCCCTAGTGGACATTTACATATTCTAC
>VGZA01000057.1 GCA_016872775.1 Planctomycetota bacterium
GCGGGCGGCGCGCAGCAACCGCCCTGGTTTTCAACTTGGGCGTAGGCGTTCAGATCGGCTCCGGTGTCGATGACCTCGACCGCTGCGAAGCCCGCGTCGAGCAACTGCTGGCGGTATTCTTCGACAGGAATCGCTCCTGCGATGCAACCGACATACGCAAGCAGATTGCGGGCGAGATCGTGGGGCAGCGGCTTTTTAAGTGCGATGTCACTGGCCGCCAAACGGCCGCCCGGTTTCAGCACCCGAGCGATCTCGCGAAAAACGGCCGGCTTGTCCGGAGCCAGATTAATGACGCAGTTGCTGATCACACAGTCCACCGATTGGTCGGGAAGCGGCAGTGCGTCGATCGTCGCTTGATGAAATTCGACATTTGTATAGGGCCGCCCCTGGCGGCCGCGCGCCGCGTTGCGGCGGGCTCGATCGAGCATTTCCTCGGTCATGTCGATCCCGATCACGCGGCCGGCAGGTCCGACTTTTTCCGCTGCCAGAAAGACGTCCAGCCCACCCCCGCATCCGAGATCAACGACAACTTCGCCAATCCGTAAACGGGCCGTTGCCGTCGGATTGCCGCATGAAAGTCCCAGATTGGCTTCCGCCGGGATCGATGCCAATTCCTCAGGGCTGTATCCGAACGCCTCGGCGACACTGCGGACCCCGTGATGTTCGTTGGAAAGCGCACTGGCGGCCACCGCGCCATACTTCAACTGCACAAGCTGCTGCAAATTCTGCGACATTTGTCGGGCTCCGGCGCATTGTAGCGCCACGCGTAGCGCATGGCGTTCGTCGACAGTGTAGGTCAAACCAACTCGGGCATAAACGCCACTCCCGGCAAAAGGGCAGAGTCCCGCGGTTTTCGACCGAATCATGGAGGGTGTATGCGGCATGCGGTAGCGAACCCGTTCCACGCCGACGGACAATTCGACTATCATAAGGGCAAGTGCATTGGGTTGACCGAGTTCGAGATTCGGGAGTGAAATGGGAATGCGTTTCTTTGCGTTGGCGTTCCTGCTGATGACCCTGTTTGCCCCGCCGGATAACAGGATCCAGGCTGCGGACGGAATCGATTTTGGACGTCAGGTGCAACCGCTTCTGGCGCGACGCTGCTTCCCGTGCCATGGACCTGATAAAGCCGAGTCGGGGTTGCGGCTTCATACGTTGCGCACCGCGACCGAGCGGCTGGAATCGGGCGTCCAAGCGATTGTCGCGGGTCGGCCGAACGAGAGCGAATTGGTACGGCGAGTAACCGCCGACGATCCGGATCTGCGAATGCCGCCCGGCGACACGCCGCTGACCGCCGCCGAAATCGGACTGTTGCGCGGCTGGATTGAAGCCGGCGCTGCCTGGAAGACCCATTGGGCATTCGAACCGTTGGGCGATCCCAAACCCCCAGCGGTCACGCGATCCGCCTGGGTCCGAAATACGATCGACGCATTCGTATTGCGACGGATCGAGGAACGCGGGTTGCAGCCCGCGCAGGCCGCCGATCCCCGTCAACTTATTCGCCGCGTTTACCACGACCTGACGGGCCTGCCGCCGACCGCCGCCGAGATCGAGCGATTCGTGGTCGCCGCCAAGGTCGATCTCGATAAGGCCTACGAACAGGCCGTCGATAGTCTTCTCGATTCGCCTCGCTACGGTGAGCGTTGGGCCCGTCATTGGCTCGACGTCGTAAGATACGCCGATACCAACAGCTTCGAACGGGATGGCCCCAAACCGTATTCCTGGCGCTACCGCGATTATGTCATTCGTTCCTTAAACGCCGACAAACGGTACGATCTGTTTCTGCGCGAGCAACTGGCCGGCGACGAGTTTCCCGAGCCCACCGCCGATGGCATCGTCGCAACCGGCTTCTATCGCCTGGGACTGTGGGACGACGAGCCGGTCGACCGGGAATTGGCGATGTTCGATGGATTTGACGACATTCTCACCACCGTCGGCCAAGGTTTGCTGGGGCTGACTCTGAACTGTGCCCGTTGCCACGACCACAAGATCGATCCGATTCCGCAACGCGAGTATTACAGCCTGCTGGCGTTCTTTCGCAATCTGACGCCCAACGGCAATGAGAACCCTCAGGTGGTTCGACCGATCTTCGCGGAGGACGGCGACAAGCAATTGTACGAAAAATCGATGGGCGAGTTGAAAGACAAGCGGAACGAAGTCCAAGGGAAGCTCACGGCCGTGGAAATGGAGTTGCGCCGCAAATGGAGCACCCTGGAGCACCAGGTCGACTTTCAGGACCTGGACGATCTGGAATATCGCTTCTACCGCGACAGCTGGGTCCAACTACCCGACTTTGACCAATTGAAACCGGAAACGGTGGCTCGAACCGACCGTCCCCTGTTTGATATTCGTTACGCGACGCGCCCCGACCACTTTGGATTTGTGTTCACGGGAGTCCTCAAAGTTCCCGCCGACGGTGAGTACACGTTTCAGATCGATTCCGACGACGGCTCGCGGTTGAAGCTCGATGGAAAAACGGTGCTGGAGCACGACGGCATCCATGGCCTGGGCAAGCCCAAGTCGGCCAAGGTCCAACTTGCAAGCGGCCGCGTTCCGATTCGACTCGAGTACTTTCAAGCGGGGAGTGGGCAGGGGCTTTCGGTCAGCTGGAGTGGTCCTGGCGTGGAAAACCGTTCCCTGTCCGCAATCACTGCAGACGGCATCGATCTGACCGAACTTGGAAAAGACGAAAGTAACCAGGCTCGCAATATCCAAGAACTGCTGAGGCTGAAGGGTGAGAGTCTGCTCGGAAAAGCCCGCATGCAGGAGTACCGTGGCTGGCAGAAGGAGCTGGAAGAGCTCAAGCGCAAGAAGCCCTGGAACCAGTATGCGCTCTGCGTCACCGAACAGGGGCCGGTTGCCACGGATACGTTTGTTCTCGGACGAGGCAATCCCCAGTCGCGCGGCGACAAGGTGGAACCTGCGTATCCGGCATTGCTGGGTGGAGGCGCCCCGGGAACGGTGGAGCCGTTGCCGGAAGCAAACTCGACGGGCCGCCGCAGCGCGCTGGCAAATTGGATCACGCGTCCCAGCAACCGACTGACTACCCGCGTGATTGTGAACCGCATCTGGCAACACCATTTTGGTCGTGGGATCGTCCGCACGCCGAATAACTTCGGCCAATTGGGAGAACCGCCAACCCATCCGGAATTATTGGATTGGCTCGCGCAGGAATTCATGCGGGGTGATTGGCGTTTTAAAGCGTTACACAAAACGATCGTGATGTCCAATACCTACCGCCAGTCGTCGGTCGGCGATGAACAAGGACTGACTCTCGACCCGGCGAACGAACTGTTCGCGAGGCAGAATGCGCGCCGGTTGGGGGCCGAGGAGTTGCGCGATACGGTACTGGCGGCGGGAGGCCGTTTGAACACGAAAATGTTCGGGCCAGGGGTTTACATCGATCTTTCGGCCGAGGTTCTCGCCGGACAGTCCCAACCCGGCAGCGGCTGGGGCAAGTCGTCGCCGGAGGATCAGGCGCGTCGCAGCATTTACATTCATGTGAAACGATCGTTGATTCCACCCATTCTGTCGAATTTTGATTTCCCCGACACGGACGCTACCTGCGAATCTCGCTTTATCACGACGCAACCGGCTCAGGCGCTCACGCTTCTGAACGGTGATTGGATCAACCAGCAGGCGTCGTTGCTGGCGGCTCGCCTGCGCGACGAGGCCGGCGAGTCACTCGAACGGCAGCTTGAAACGGCGTTCCGCAGTTGCCTGGGGCGGTCGGCAACCGATTCGGAACTGGTGCGGGGTCGGCAACTGGTCGAGCAACTTCGCTCCCAAGGCGGATTGGAACCCGACGCGGCGCTGGCCGGATTCTGCCTGATGTTGTTCAATCGGAATGAGTTCCTGTACGTCGATTGAAGAGGGTGCAAAAGATGGCAAGTCAATTCTGTGGTCGGACGCGGCGTGAGTTCCTTTGGCAGGCAGGTGGCGGATTTGGCGCCACCGCGTTGTCCGGGATCCTGCCGACGTCGTTCTTCCGCGGCCAATCACTGGCTGCGGAAGGGACGACACCGTTTCGCAATCCGTTGGCGAGCCGCCCGCCGCATTTCACCCCGCGCTGCAAATCCGTCATATTTCTGTTTATGTATGGTGGACCTAGTCAGATCGACACATTTGATTATAAGCCCGAAATGAAAGGGCGGGACAACCAGACGGTCAAGGTCAAGACTTTCGGCCGAGGCGGCCATAAGAACGAGGGCCGGATCGTCGAACCGCGCTGGAACTTCAAGCAGTACGGGCAGTGCGGCAAATGGGTCAGCGATCTGTTTCCGCATCTGGGACAATGTGTGGACGACATCGCGTTCCTGCACTCGATGACCGCCGACTCGCCGATCCATGGATCGGCGATGCTGATGATGAATTCCGGACGCATTCTCAGCGGTTTTCCCTGCCTCGGATCTTGGGCGACCTATGGGCTCGGCAGCGAGAACGAAAATCTGCCGGGATTTGTCGTGATGTTGGATGGGAAAGGAGGTCCGATCAGCGGCGCGAAAAACTGGTCCAGCGGTTTCATGCCAGCGACCCATCAAGGTACGATCCTGCGCACGCAAGGTGCGCCGATCCTCGACTTGAACCCTCCGCCGGGAATGTCCCGCGAATCCCAACGGATCGTACTCGATCACCTGCGCGAAGCGAACGAAGAGCATGCTCGGATTCGGCCCGGCCAATCCGACCTGGCGGCGCGAATCGCCAGTTACGAACTGGCTTTCAAGATGCAGCAGTTCGCTCCGGAGGCGGTCGATTTCAGTCAGGAGACGGCGGCGACCCACGAGATGTATGGATGCAACAACGCGCGCACCGCCGACTTCGGGCGCAAGTGCATGCTGGCTCGGCGGCTGGTCGAACGGGGAGTGCGCTTCGTGCAGATCTATTCCGGTGGCGCCCACAACGACGACAACTGGGACGCCCATAACGATATCGAAAAAAATCACAACTTCCACGCGCTGAACACCGATCAGCCGATCGCGGCCCTGTTGCGCGATCTGAAACAGCGCGATCTGCTCAAGGAGACGCTCGTCGTCTGGACCGGCGAATTTGGACGCCAGCCGACCGCCGAGTATGCCAAGGGCACCGGGCGCGATCACAATTCCTACGGTTTCACGGTCTGGATGGCCGGAGGCGGAATCCGTGGCGGCGTGAGCGTCGGCACGACAGACGAACTCGGATCGGCCGCAGTCGAGGATCCGTTTCACGTGCGGCGGCTGCATGCCACGATTCTGCACCAGATGGGACTCGACCCGAACCGCCTTTCCTATTTCTACAGCGGGCTGGACCAGAAACTGGTTGGCGTGGAACATGTCGACCCGATCGACAAGGTCCTGGCTTGATGAATTGCTAATCGCCGGCGGGCGTCGATAACAGCCTGCGTACCGTCGACACGATTGCCTCTTCGAGCCCCGGCAGGAAAGCCCCGGGCAGCGAAGTAAATCTCATCGCCTCGCGGCCTTCATATCCGCCTTCAGAGAGTACCCGTTCCGTGGGAATGTAGGCAAAAACGTCGTTGCTGTAGCCCGCAACCCAGGTCGGCGTCCTGCCCGCCTCGCGTTTTATTCGCAACGCATAGTCGACGACAACCTCGCCGGCCAATGCCACGATCGCAAGATCGTCGCCGAACTGGAGCGTCTGGATCGGGTACGGATACGAGTCCCTTACTTTGCCGAGCTGATCGGCTTCCCGCAGCAGCGAAGTCGCCGCCCGTTGCAGATACTTGTCGGTGGAATTCGAACGCTGCAGAAGCTCCTCGCGAGTTACCGGTTCAAATGCCAGGGACAATTCCTCGTAACGGGCCCGGAGCGGTCCGCGTACCGGCACTGCCGTCGGTAACAGGGCGGCCTCGACCGCGTTGGCAAGCGAACGACCATGGGACTTGGCCCAACCGATGTCGCCGCGTGGATAAGGGTTCTGATCGCCGCCACAACCCATCAGAAACAGCGCCACCGTTCCGGGATGCCTGGCTTCGATCTCCGCTTGCGCGAATCCCGCGTAATCGGCGTTGAACTGCATAAGGCTTGTCGACGTGTTATGGCAAGCGTATCCGAAGAGAATCGCGATCAGCCGGTTTTCGGTCGATTCCACGCGCAGCACGGGCACCTCGTGATCGACCGGTCCGTCGGGATACGGACTATTCTGGAAGCCGTTGGACCCCGGCAGCCTGCGGTTCATCGCAAATCCGCACCTCGCATGGCTGTATCCCAATGTCGCCGGTTGAAGTTGCTGGGTCGCCTGGGCGATCACCTCGCAGATCTGTCCCACCAGTTGCTCAAAATACGCCTCGACGCGCTGGCGCTGTTCTGGATCGAGCGGATACATTACCGACAGTTCCAGGTCGTCCTTGACGACAGGGCCGCAATGCGTGTGGGAGCAATTCATCAGCACGTGGGAAGGGGGAATCCCCAGTCGCTGCTGTACCTGTCGCGTAACCGCCTCGCGCAGGACGCGCGGAATGGCAATCAGGTCGCTGGTGAGAATCACGACGCGGCCGCCGGTTGGATCTTCGAGCACCAGTGCTTTGGAGTAGAGCTCACTCAAAGTCCCTTCGGACGGGCCAGTGCGCGACGCATACCCGGCCATCCAAGTCGACTCGCGAGGCGTGATTTTCGTCGCCGCGACGCCCGCCTTCCATCCGGATTCCGCCGCGACGATCCGTGGCGCTCGGATCAACCCTCCGGCCATGACCAGCGCCCCAACAAGCATCACGACCCACCCGATTTCCCGCCGCTGATATTCTCGCATGCCTCCACCGTCCTTTCGCCGCCTCGCGGTTCGGAAAGCTTATCCCAGCCCGCCGCTCAGAACAATCGTCGGACGTCAATACGTCAATACACGGGTCAAACGGTACGGCGTTCCCCTGAATGCTCAATTCAGGTACTCTAAACAGGCAGAGGGCAATCGAGAGAGTCAACGGCGTATGAGCACAACCAGCGATCCGCGACGCGGCGCATATCTGACGGAGCCCCCCCCGAATCCCTATACAGGGCCGACGGCCGCCGAAGTGCTTGCCGTGCGTCAGCAGTACCTGACTCCCGGGTTACTCAGCTACTATCAACAACCCCTTCTGATTGCCCAGGGACGAATGCAGTATGTCTGGGACGACCAGGGCAAGCAGTACCTGGACGCCTTCGCGGGCGTAGTGACCGTGTCGGTTGGCCACTGCCATCCGCATGTCGTTCAACGCGTGCGGGAACAAGTTGGCAAACTACACCACACCACGACACTTTATCTGCACCCCGCGCCCGGCGAGTTAGCGCAAAAGCTTGCCAGCCATCTGCCGCCGGAAATCTGCAGCGCCTATTTCACAAACTCCGGCAGTGAGGCGAACGAACTGGCAGTCCTGATGGCCCGCGAGCATACCGGGGCGTCGGAGGTGATCAGCCTGCGCAACGCTTACCACGGCGGGACGCAAGGTACCATGGGACTCGTCGCTGTCGGAACCTGGAAATTCCCTTCGAATCCCAACCTCAACGTAAAGCATGCCACTCCGGGATATTGTTACCGTTGCCCGTACGGACTGAGTTATCCTTCGTGCGATCTGAAGTGTGCGCGCGACGTGCTGCCGTTGATCCAGCACGAGACTTCGGGGCGCGTCGCGGCTTTTATCGGCGAACCGATCCAGGGAGTCGGCGGGGTGGTGGTTCCTCCGCCCGAGTACTTCAAGATTGTCTATGAAATTGTCCGCCGCCACGGCGGCTTGTGCATTGCCGACGAGGTGCAGACGGCGTTTGGTCGCACGGGCGAGCATTACTGGGGCTTCGAGAACTGGGGCGTTGAGCCCGATATCGTGACCATGGCCAAGGGGCTGGGTGGAGGCATTCCGATCGGTGCCTGCGTGACGCGTCGCGAGATCGCGTCGACCATCAAAACCCGTCTGCATTTCAACACCTTTGGCGGCAACCCGATCAGCATGACCTACGGCCTTGCGACCCTGGAGGTGATCGACGACGACGGGCTGCAGCGTAATTCGCTTCTGGTAGGAAACCATCTGCGGGAACGGCTCGAGGAACTCCAGCAACGCTTCTCATGGATCGGCGAAGTTCGCGGGAAAGGATTGATGCTCGGCGTCGAGCTGGTCCGCGATCGCGATAGCAAAGAGCCCGCCTCGCGAGAACTTCTGCAGGTATTGGAACTCGCGCGCGAACGGGGCCTGCTGATCGGCAAAGGCGGGCTCCATGGCAACGTGATCCGCATCAAGCCGCCGATGTGCATTACCCGATCCGACGCCGATTTTATCGCCGACTGTCTGGCCGAAGTATTTCAGCAACTGGCACCGCATTCATGATTCCACTCGAAACGACCCCGCTCCAGACTCCACGCAACCCGACCCGTCCGGTTCGCATCGGTGCGATCACGATCGGATTTGGGCATCCGATCGCTGTTCAGAGCATGACCGCGACACATACGCAGGATGTGGACGCCACGACCGGGCAGGTCCAGGCGCTCGTCGATGCCGGCGCGGATGTGGTTCGCATCGCGGTCGATTCGCCGCGGGATGCCGAAGCGCTGGCGGTGATCCGTCAGCGCACGAAAGCGAATCTCGCCGTCGACCTTCAGGAAAACTATCGGCTCGTGGAGAAGGTGGCGCCCTATGTCGACAAGGTCCGCTACAATCCGGGCCACTTGTATCATCACGAACCGCAGCGGCCGTGGCAGGACAAAGTTCGCCTGATCGCGGAAACCGCCGCCCGATACGGCTGTGCGATGCGCGTGGGAGTGAACTGCGGCAGCGTCGATCCGGCAAAAAAAGAAAAATACGATCCGCTCGATTCGATCACGCCGATGCTGGAAAGCGCCTGGGAACACTGCGAGCTCCTGGACAATCTGGGGTTCACCAATTACTGCGTCTCGCTCAAAGACTCCGATCCGGCCAAGGTCATTGAGGTCAACCGCCGATTCGCGGAACGCCGTCCCGATATCCCGCTGCACCTCGGAGTTACCGAAGCGGGAATTCCTCCGGATGGAATCATCAAGACGCGGATCGCGTTTGAACAGCTGATCAGCCGCGGCATCGGCGATACGATCCGCGTTTCCTTGACCGTGCCGAACGACCGCAAGGGTGAAGAAATCGAGTCCGGACGCCGGATCCTACTGGACATCGCCGAGGGCCGCGTTCGTTCCGTCGTCGATTACGGGCTGAGCACGCTGAATATCATCTCCTGCCCAAGTTGCTCCCGGGTGGAGAACCAGGCCTTCGTGGAACTGGCGGAGCAAGTCAAACAGATGACCGGCTACGCCCGCGACCACAAAATCACCATCGCCGTCATGGGCTGCCGGGTGAACGGCCCGGGCGAAACAGACGACGCGGATCTGGGACTGTGGTGTGGGCCCAGTTTCGTGAATCTCAAACGGCGCACCGAGTCGCTGGGGGCATTTCCGTACGATCAGATTCTCGGTCGCCTGAAGGCGGAATTGGATCAGTTGATCGAACAACGGTCGGGGAAAACTCACGCCAAATAGCGCGGCGCAAACCGATGTCGATCGTCACGTCGATCGCCTGAAGCGTCATGGATTCGAACCGCAATCAGTCCCAGTCGAGGGCGACATCCAGCGACTTGGCGGAATGGGTCAAGGCTCCACAACTGATCCGATCGACGCCGGTGCGGGCGATTGCGGCGACGGTGTCGATGTGGACGCCACCGGACGCCTCCAGTTCGATTTGCGGGGCCTGGTGATTGCGCATCTCCACCGCCTCACGCAATTGTTCGAGGTCCATATTATCCAGGAGCACAATCTCCGGGGTGGCGGCGATCACATCGGCGAGTTGCGTCAGGCTGTCGACTTCGACTTCCACGATCGCCTGCGCGAGTTGTGGGAAATCCGCCGCTTGCCGGGCGATGAACTGCCGGGCCTGTCGGACAGCGTCGGCGAGTGTTGCCAGTGGGTGGAGTCGCCTCCACTGCGCCAGGTGGTTATCCTTGATCAGTACGGCGTCGAACAGTCCCGTCCGATGATTGTGCCCCCCTCCGCAGCGGACGGAGTATTTTTCCATCCGCCGCCAACCCGGGGTTGTCTTGCGCGTATCGTAGAGTCTCGCCTGGGTACCGATCAGCTGCCGCACGAAATTGGAGGTCAGCGTCGCGATGCCCGACATGCGGCCCACGACATTCAACAGGATCCGTTCGATCGTGAGCAGATCGCGGGCGGATCCGTGGAGCTGTGCGAGCGTGGAATCGGCAGCTATTTCCGCACCGTCCTCCACCAGGAACTGGCAGCGTAGATCGACGCCCGTTTCGGACAGCAACAGCGAGATCGCGCGCATCCCGCAAGCCACACCGGCCTGCCGCGCGACGACGCGCGCGGCGCCTTGCGCGCCGATCGGCACGAGTGCAACCGTGGTCCAATCGTGGGCCCGATCGAGGTCTTCGCGGACGGCCAGTCGAAGAATCTGTCGGCAATCGTCCTGGCAGTCATCGTCCCATGAAACGGCGTTGAAGTCGTTCAAGGGCTTCCTCCCAATCGGGATTCTGGCATAATTCACGTGGGTACCGAGACCGGAGGATAGCAGGATCGGCCCACGGCGACAAATGGTAGTCCTGCGACATGTAGGGGGGGGAGACCATGCCTGCCAAGGATCGCCGTGCCATCCTGGAATGGTGCCTGCGCCGTACCGACCAGTTGGCGGTGGCACTGATGATGGCCGTCAGCGCCGGCCTGCTGGCAAGTACGATTGTCTGGCAGGTAGTCATCCATCATCGCTGGATCGACATCGAACGCGACTTTGTCGCGCCTGAGGAATTTCGCGTGGATCTGAATCAGGCCGACTGGCCCGAACTGGCTCTGTTGCCCGGCATTGGTGAGACGGTTGCTCGCAACCTCGTGCGGTATCGCGGCGAACATGGGCCGTTTCGGTCATTGCCGGAGTTGTTGCGGGTACCGGGGATCGGACCGCGTACGCTCGAAAAAATCGGCCCGCATCTGGAACCGTTTGAAAACGTCGAACCACGGGAAAGCCCGGGGCGCGTGCAACACCCGGATCGGCAAGGGGACACCCCGTGAATTTTCAGCTTGAACCGCCATTTTCACCTTCCGGCGATCAACCGCAGGCGATTGCGGCTTTGGTGGACGGATTGCGTGCCCGAAAACGGCACCAGACTTTGATGGGTGTGACCGGCTCCGGCAAGACGTTTACCATGGCCAACGTGATTCAACAGATCGATATGCCCACGCTGGTGATCTCGCATAACAAGACTCTGGCGGCGCAGCTGTACAGCGAGTTTCGCGAGTTCTTCCCGCACAACGCCGTGCACTACTTCGTCAGCTATTACGATTATTACCAACCGGAAGCCTATATTCCCCAGCGGGATATCTATATTGAAAAGGATGCCTCGATCAACGATGAAATCGACCGGCTGCGGCTGGCGGCCACCAGCGCGCTCTCCCACCGCCGCGATGTCATCATCGTCGCCAGCGTCTCCAGCATCTATGGCTTGGGGTCGCCCGAGGATTACCGGAAGATGATTGTGCCGCTGCGCAAAGGCGCCTCGATCGATCGGGACGAAATGCTGCGACGACTGATCGATATCCAGTACGATCGCAACGACGCCGCCTTTGAACGAGGCCGGTTTCGGGTCCGGGGCGACTGTGTGGAGGTCTGGCCGTCCTATGAGGAATTTGCGGTGCGGGTCGAACTCTGGGGAGACGTGATCGACCAGGTTTCGATCATTCGCCCGGTTTCCGGGGAAACGCTCTCGACCACCGACGAGTTCGTCGTTTATCCGGCGAAGCACTTTGTCATGCCCGAGGATCGCATTGCCCAGGCGATCGAAGTCATCCGCGCGGAACTGGAGGAGCGATTACAGGAGCTGCGGGACCAGGGGAAACTGCTCGAAGCGCAGCGGTTGAACGCGCGCACCCGGTTTGACCTTGAGATGATGGCGGAAGTCGGCTACTGCCGGGGAATCGAAAATTACAGCCGCCCGCTCTCGGGCCGCCCCCCAGGTTCGCCGCCGGATACGCTGTACGATTTCTTTCCGGAAGAGTTCCTGCTGGTGGTAGACGAATCCCACGTCACTGTACCTCAGATCCGCTCGATGTACTTCGGGGACCGCAATCGCAAGTTGACCCTGGTCGAACATGGTTTTCGTCTGCCGAGCGCGTTGGACAATCGTCCGCTGACGTTCGAGGAGTGGGAACGCAAAGTGAAACATGCGGTGTTCGTTTCGGCGACGCCGGGGCCGTATGAGTTGGAAAAGTCCGGCGGCGAAGTCGTCGAACAGGTCATCCGACCGACCGGGCTACTCGACCCGCTGATCGAGGTCTTTCCGGCGCGCATCCAGGTGCCGCATCTGGTCGAGCAGATTCGCGAGCGGGCGAAGGTTAAGGAACGGGTGCTGGTCACGACGCTTACCAAGCGGATGGCGGAAGACTTGTCGGCCTATCTCTCCGAAAAGCAGGTGTCGTGCAAATGGCTGCACAGCGAACTGGACGCGTTTGAGCGCGTGGAGTTATTGCGGGATCTTCGTGAGGGGCATTTCGACGTGCTGGTGGGCGTGAACCTGCTTCGGGAGGGACTCGACCTGCCCGAAGTCTCGCTGGTGGCGATTCTGGACGCCGACAAGGAGGGATTCCTGCGCAGTGAGACCTCGCTGATCCAGACGATCGGGCGGGCGGCGCGCAACGTGAACGCAAAGGTGATCCTCTATGGTGACCAGGTCACCGCATCGATGCAGAAAGCGATCGACGAAACCCGTCGCCGCCGCGCCATGCAGGAACGCTACAACGCCGAACATGGCATCACGCCAGAAACGGTCCGCTCGCAGATCCGAGCCGGGATCGAAGCCCAGGCGGCGGCTCACCGCCGCGCGAACGAGGCCGCCGGCCGGTCGGACGAAGTGCAATACGTGACCGAGGAATACGTGAATGAGCTCGAGGCGGAGATGCTGGAAGCGGCCGAGGCATTGGACTTTGAACGGGCGGCCGCAATCCGCGATCGGGTCCTGATCCTGAAGCAGTCGATCGGGCGGAAGTTGAGCGAAGTTAGTACCGCCAAGGCCGGCGACGCCAAGGCCGGCCGCGGCCGCAAAGGAAGGGCTAAAATCCCCCGACCTAAGCAAAAGTAACCGGTGGCGGCCGAACCGCCGGTCGATCCACGGCGTACGGAGTGCAACAGGGCCACCCCCATATCACCGAATCACGGTCGAACCACGACCGCGGAAATATTGGAATATTCCCGACTTCGCCCGCATCGATTCTGATGGCAGCCTGTCGAGGGTTCGTAATGGTCCCGGACGAAAGTGGAAGCGACCAACCGACTTCGGCGGCACTCCGAGCATCCGACAATCACGTCGTGCCCCCTCCGCGGTCGACCAGTCTGGAACCCCCCAGCCTGGAGAAAATCGTTCAGGATCTGCACGCGCCGATTTACCGATACCTGTATCGGATGGCCGGTACTGTCGCCGACGCCGAGGATTTGACGCAACAGACATTTCTACTCGTCCAACGGAACCTCGGCCAGCTGCGGGAAATCGACCGACTGCGGCATTGGGTCTTCCGGATCGCGCGGAATCAATACCTCCAGTCGCGGCGCAAACGGGTTCCGTTGCCCGCATCGACCGCCGAACTGGTTGTGGATCAGTTGCCTGCCGAAAACGACGATTACAGCCCGATCGACAGCGAACATTTGCAAAAGGTGCTTAACGAACTTTCCGACGAACACCGGCTGATCCTGATGATGTATTACTTTGAGGAGCTACCTTACCGCGAGATCGCGGAACAGCTGCAGATTCCGATCGGGACGGTCATGAGCCGTCTGGCGCGGGCGAAGGAAAACCTGCGGGCTCGTCTCCAACAGTCCGCCGCGCCCCAGCCAGGTGATCGTGGATCGGAGTCGCTGGCCAGAGCCCGAGGTAACAGTAACTGTCCCAATTCCCTGGGGATTTCCCATGGTTGAACCACTGCGAACCGAGTGGGAACGCCGATTGATGGGCGCACTGGGGGATGTTCCAGTTCCCGCGGGACTGCTGCGCCGCGTATCGGATCGAATGGGCCTTGTCGACGACGACGCTCGATCACGCGACAATCCTCCGCGAGACGTCGCCGCATTCGAAGCGGCCGTCTTGGACGCCGCCGCTTTGGACGGCCGTGCAAGCGATCCGGCCGTTGCTGGTGTGCCTGGTGACGTTCAATTGCCCGAACGATTCAAGGTGCGGATGCTGCTCGCGTCGGCAGGTTTGGTAGTGGCAATTGGGCTCCTGTTCGTCGGATTCGCCTGGTTCACGAACAGGGTCGCGCCGCATTCCGAATTGCGCGATCAGGCGATTGGCTGGACGCTGACATTGCCCGAACAGTGGCTGCCGCTCGAAGCCATGGAATTGGAACCGCCCGTGCCGGCACAGTTGCGAACCTCGCCCGTTGCCTGCCAGAGAATCGCCACCCGCTACGACGCGAATACGATGGTCTACTTGCTTGACCCGCAATCGCGTCGCGCCGTCTTGTTTGCGTTTCGACAAACGCCTCGGGTGGGACTCGGCGCAAGCGTTCGGAATCTGGGTGGGATCGGAGGGTGGGAGATTGCCGCCTGGGAAGACGGCAACGTCGTATATGTGCTGTCGGTGAATGCGCAGAAAGGGCAACGCCTTGATCAGCATCTTCGTTACAGCGAACGGGTTGCAGGCAATCGGGATAGGGGAGGTGGATGGCGTTTGTCGTTCCAGCAGTCGTGATTCACTGGGCCGCCGCATCGCGATACGGTCCGACTGGGCCTGACTAAAGGTAGGCGGAATATTTGCCGGCTAAGTCGGCTAAGCCTGTGGCGCCTATGGCAGGTGTGGCGCAGGGGGAGCGTTTTTCGCTGGGGCTGGAAGCCCCAGCCACGGCCCCGTAACCCGTAACCCGTAACCCAACCCGCAGCCTCTCGCCCTTCGCCACAACAGGCACTCGACCAGACTTCTTCATTTTCTCATGTGCTGCGGTCGAAGTTGATACGGGCCAGCGATGGCTGGATGAAGCGGACAAAGATTGCCATTGTAAGCAGGGGAGGATTCCATGCGGATGTCGTTGATTGTGTCGTTTGCTGCATTGTCGCTTTCCGCGGCTACCCTGGTGGCACAGCAGTCTGTTGATCAGGAAGGCGAGCCAGGTCTGGACGGCCTGCCGATGCTCCGGGAATCCCTGCCACCCCTCCCGCAAGGCGATCGATTTGGCATCGAACGTAATCAGGACTTCCGATTCGACGCACCGCGCCGCGCGGTGAACTCACCCGCATTCGATACGCCGTCGATGAGTACCGATCTGTACATCTATCTCCAGGAACAGCGGAAGGCGGAAGATCCGAAGTACATTGTGCAGCGTCGTGCTGCCCTGAAAGCCGAGCAGCGAGAGCGTCGGCTGGCGGCGATGAAGTGGTACGGGCTTTCGAATACACGCCCGGTTGCCAACTCCGTTCCGGTCATGGGCAGCTACTCGCCGACGTGGGTCGGCAATAGCTGGAACGCCTATCATTGGGTGCCGGTCAGCCACGCGGCGCAGACCGCGTTGATCATCGAGCATCATCACACGCGTCACTAATCGCACGGACGCAGCCGACAGGATCACTCCTGGCATTGTTTGGGCCGCATGGTTGGGCGGGAGTGTCCGCAGCGAACGGACCGCGAATTGGATACGGCAGGACCATTTCTGGCGGCACCTGCTTTCATGCCGGACTGAAATCGTCGACAATTGTCGCATCACGAACAGGGAGTGCTGCGAATGAACGACGATACGACCGCGCGGGAGATCATTACGGTTCTGGGGACGATTCGTCCCGATGAAATGGGTGTGACGCAGACGCACGAGCACTTGTTTCTCGATGCGATGGACCACTATCCCGGTTACGGTTACCAGATGGTGATCGATGACGAAGAGGTGATGGTCCGTGAAATCGAGGAGTTTACGAAGCGAGGCGGCCGCACGATTTGTGATGTGACGTTGGATGAAATCGGCCGGGACCCGGTGCGGCTGGCGCGATTCGCGCGGCGGACCGGCATTAACGTCCTGATGGGTTGTGGCTGGTACCGCGATTTTGGATACCCGCCGATCGTTGCGGAGCGGACGAGTCGCGAACTGGCCGAAGTGCTGGTTCGAGAGATCGAAGTCGGTGTGGGGGACACGGGCATTCGCGCCGGCTTCATTGGCGAGATCGGGACCGGGCGGCACCATGTTAGCCCGGGGGAGGAACGGGTATTCCGCGCAGCGGCGCTGGCTCAGGCACGCACTGGAGTTGCGATCACGACCCATACCACGCGTTGGGGAACCCTGGCCCTGGAGCAGATTGCCATGCTGCAGGAGTTCGGCGCGGATCTGTCGCGCGTCATCATCGGTCACCTGGGTGACCGTGTCGGAGCCCATTATTTGCTGCCGATCGCGGAAAAGGGGGTCTACCTGGAGATCGACAACATTGGGTATCTCGATTATCAGCCGGAGTATGTCCGAGCCGACAATGCCGCGGCGCTGGTGCGGGCTGGCTTTGTCGATCGTATCCTGCTCTCGGAAGACATCTGCATGTTGAATCACCTCAAATACGCCGGTGGGAAAGGCTACGGCTACCTGCTCGAGGTGTTTGTGCCCCTGTTGCGGGAACGTGGGGTGACCGACGAGCAGATCCACCAGATGCTGGTGGTGAATCCGGCTCGAGTCTTTTCGCGGAGCTGCCGCGATGCCGGCTGATATTTACGGGCGATTGGGCATTCCGACGGTGATTAATGCGGTGGGATATGCGACGCGCGTCGGCGGCAGTTGTCCCGATACGGAAGTGGTCGAAGCGATGGCTTCCGCCAGTGCACGGTACGTTGAGATTGACGATCTACAGGATGCGGCGAATGACCTGATTCGCCGCGCGACAGGCGCGGAAGCAGGTATTGTGACCTGCGGAGCGGCCGCCGCATTGACGCTGGCCGCCGCCGCGTGCCTGGCGGGAAACGATCCCGAGATCGTCGACCAGTTGCCGGACACGACACGCTGCCGGCGCCGGGAGATCATCTATCCCGCGCCCGGACCGTTTGACTATGACCATGCGATTCGCATGTCTGGAGCCCTCCTGGTGGTGGTCGATTACGCGGCGACGGATGCGCTGGCGCGGATCGAACAGGCGATAAATGATCGTACCGCCGCAATCGGCTTTGTCTGGATGGGCGTAGCGGGAAATCCACGCCTGACCGATCTCGTTGCGCTGGCGCACCGACACGGACTGCCGGTCATTGTCGACGGTGCCTTCGCGATGCCGCCCGTCGAGAATCTGACCGAGCTTATTCGCAGCGGCGCGGACCTGGTGGCGTACAGCGGCGGCAAACATCTGGGCGGGCCGCAGGCATCCGGAATCCTCTGCGGTCGCGGCGACTTGATTCGCAGTGCCTGGGTGCAGATGGTCGATATGGATGTTCGGCGGGGAACCTGGTCGTTGCAGTCGTGGGTGGAATGTGGTTGGATTGCGCGACCGCCGCGCCACGGAATCGGACGATCGATGAAAGTCAGCAAGGAGTCGATCGTCGGGGTGATGGTCGCACTGCAGCGATATGCGCATCGCGACCACGCCGCCGAACAATCCGCCTGGCAGTGCACCGCCGACGAGATTTACGCCGGCCTGCGCGATTTGTCTCGGTTGCGAATTACCCGTCATCGGCAGGCCCTCAACGGCCAGCCGTACGCCATGCTCGAAATTGAATCCGGAAGTCCGCCCGACGGATTTTCCGTTCGCGATTTGATTCTGGCGTGCCGCAAGCTGCCGCGCAAGATCCTGCTGGCGGAGGACGAGCGTTCGCCCGATCGAGCGTTCCTGTACACTCAGTGCCTGCAGCCTGGAGATGCCGCAGAGATCATTGCTGCGTTCCGCGCCATCCTCCTTTCCCATGATCAACTCGTCCGCGAGTGAACGCCATGCATGCTGCCATACACTCCTTGATACGCAACGGCGAACTCTACGACGGAACCGGCTCCGCGCCGTTTCGCGGCGATCTGCGGATCGCCAACGGCATGATCACCGAAATCGGACCGCGGCTCGCTTCGAAAGGTGAACCTGTAATCGATGCGGACGAACGGATCGTGGCACCCGGCCTGATCGACCTGCACGTGCACGTGTTCAGCGGTGTCGGGCTCTACTCGATCGAGCCGTTCGAGGCCGGCTTGCGAACGGGCGTCACGACGATGCTGGACACCGGAACGGCCGGCGCGCTGACCTATCCGAATTTCGAGCGTTTCGTGATTCGCCAGGCCGCCGAGGAGATCCATGCGCTGCTGAATATCTCGATGATCGGCTGCATCCAGGGGCATCCTGACTTCCCGCCGTACATGGGCGACTTGAACGACGGTCGGCATGCCGATGTCCCCTCGGCTGTCGCGTGCATCCGGCAGTACCCCGAACGGATCGTCGGCACGAAAGTGCGCCTGACGTCGGGGTTGGCGAATGGCGAGGAAAAAAACGAGCGGGCCGGATTCGAGGGTGTGCTCGGCGCCGCCGAGGAAACCGAGCGGCCCTGCATGGTTCATCACATTGCATCGCGGATTCCGATCGAGACGGTCCTGCGATCGCTGCGGGCCGGCGACACCTACACCCACTTGTATCACCCGCGCGAAGACCACGGCTTCGACCAGCGCGGCGCACCGCTCGATGCGATGTGGGAGGCGCGGGAGCGGGGTGTGCTGTTCGATGTGGGGCACGGCGTCGGCGCGTTCGCCTGGCGCGTCGCCGAACCGGCCTGCCAGCAGTTTGGCTTCTGGCCTGACTCGATCAGCACTGACCTGCACCGGTTCAATCTGCACGGCCCGGTCTACGACATGCCAACGACGATGAGCAAATTCCTGTACCTGGGCATGCCGCTCGAAAAAGTCATTCGCGCATCGACGTCCGTCCCCGCGACTGCCATGCGGCTGCAGGAGCGGTTAGGAACATTGCGCACCGGGTACCAGGCGGATGTCGTGTTGCTCAAACGCGAAAAAGGAAACTTTCCGTTGCTCGACGTGGAAGGACAGATTCGTCACGCGACGGAGCGCCTGATTCCGACCATGGTTTGCAAACGCGGAATCTGGTCGCAATGCGCTGGCACCCCGTGAGGTTCGTAGCTTAGCTGCAAAGGTTGCACGCCATCGGCGTGAGATTATTTGCGAACCGCACGAGCGACGACCGAACCGATTTGTCCGGCGAGCGGATTGACGAGGCCTTGGCCGTCGGGATGGACGCGATTGCTTAGCAACAGGTAATACAAATCAAGTTCAGGGTCGACCCAGAGCACGGTTCCGGTAAAGCCGCCGTGGCCGAAAGCCGAATCGCTCAGCAGCTTACCGCGGTTCGACGAGTATTTGCTGCGTTTATCCCATCCTAGTCCGCGGCGATTGCCAGGCAGTTCATAGGTGCGCGTCATTGCTTCGATCGATTCGGCGGACAGAATCTGCTGGTCGCCATGGCGGCCGCGGTCGAGCAACATCTGGGCAAAGATCGCCAGATCGTTCGCGGTGGAAAATAGCCCGGCATGTCCGGCGACGCCGTCCAAGAGGTACGCGCGTGGATCATGCACTTCGCCTTGCATCCATCGCCCCTCGCGTTTTTGCGTCGGGGCTGCCCGCTGCCGCAGGGCTTCCGCGGGCAGAAAGCCGGTCTCTGTCATTTCCAGCGGCTGAAACAGGTTTCGCTGGCAGAACTCGTCCAATCGCTGATCGCTTACCCGCTGCACAATCTCACCCAGCACGACAAAATTCACATCGGAATAGATGAACTTCGAGTCGAGAGGGGCTTGCAGCTTGAGTGCGCAGATGCGCTGCAACGCCGATGCGCGGCCATCCTGATAGTCGGCGATCGGGTTATCGGGCAAGAGTCCGCTTGTATGCAGCAGCAGATGCCGGATGGTCAAGGCCTGCTTGCCCTCGGCGGCAAATTCGGGAATGTACCGGGCCACCTCGTCGGACAAACGCAGCTTACTGCGCTCGACCAACAGCATGATGCTACAGGCGGTTGCGATCGGTTTCGTTAGCGACGCCAGGTCGAACAACGTGTCGATGGTCATCGGCAGTGCAGTCGGTTCCAGTTGCCGTTGCCCGTAGGCCTTCAACCAGGCGATCCGTCCGCCGCGGCCCACACAGACGACGCACCCGGGCATCTTCTTTTCCGCCAGCCCATTTTCGACCAGCGGATCAATGCGAGCCAATACCTGAGCGTCGAATCCGACCTGCTCGGGCTCGGCGCGTGGAATTGCAGCGGCGATCGCGCCGCCCGAGCGCGCAAGCGCCGCCGCGAAGCCAGCCAGGCCCAAAAACAGCCGCCGGTCGGGCCTCGCCGCGCGCCGTTGGTCACCAGGCCTGGAATCGCTGCCGCTCATTCGACCTTCAACAAGTGGCTTTCCGAATGACTGTTAAATTCCGGAGCATACATGCACTGGATCTGCGCAAAGCCTGTCTGATACTCGCCGCGATGCGCGACGCGGGTTGAATACTCGAAAACGTAGACTCCTTTAGGCAGATAGTCGATGAAGAAGTGACTGGCCGTGTCACGGGTCGATTCATAATAACCCAGGCCGTCCTGAAAACGGTACTGGGAAAGAACGTTTGTCGGCTCCGTCCCGCTGCCTCGGTAATCTTTCAAATGCACGAATTCCATGTCGCGATCAGTGCGCAGTTCGATACGAACCACTAATTCGTCGCCGACATGAATCGGACCATTGACCGGCACCAGCTTGGGACCGGACGCCGTTGCTGTCTTGGTAAACAGGGCTTTCGTGAGTTTCAAGGGAGTGCCCTCGTAAGGGGTGACTTTACGCATATCTTCCAGGTACTGCCAGTGCACGCTGCCCCAGGAAACACCGGCATCCGTCTTGGTCACCTCGATCTTGCCGAACTCCGGACGCACTTCGTTGCGCAGGAACTTTTGCTCATAGAACCCCGTGCCGGCCTCGACATCCTTGGGAGTGATCGGAGTGTCACCGAGCGTCACCTCGACCAGCGCGTCGGACGCGAGCAACTGACTGCCTCGTAACAGCAGCGCGTAAATTGCATCGGCCGTACCCTTGGTGGTCTTCCAGTCCTGGGTCTGCTTCTGCTTGAGCAGCCAGACTTTGCAATCCTCGACCGATTCCATATCCGACAGCACTTCATCCAGTGCCTCGATCATCACTGCTTGCGTTTCGATCGGTGCCCGGTACCACCACCAGGAATGTTCCGTATCGCGCCAGAACATGCCCAGTTCCTCGTTCGAGACGGAGCGTTCCTTCAACGAGCGGACGATGCCTTTGCCTGCTTCGAGGTCACCAAATCGCTTCAACGCTAGCGCCAGATGGCCTTGTGACTGGCGATGCCCCAAGGCCAGCCAGTGCTTGCGAGCCTGGTTGAGGTAATAATCGACCGCCTCGCGGTGCTCGGGCCCGACCGGCTTGTCTTCCAGGAAGAAACTGCGGCCGTACAGGTAGAAGGCGATCGTTGTGGTAAGGTGATTCTCGTCCTTGTTCTTGATGCGCTTGTACTGTTCCGTGATCCAGCCGTCGAGTCGTTCGAGAGACTTGATCGCAGGGCTGACGTCGAGCTGGACTCCCAGGTGCCGTAGCCGACCGAAACCGGTGGTGACGTAAAGCGTGATATAGTCGTTGCCGGGTCCGCCGGGAAACCAGGGCCAGGCACCGTCTTCGTACTGCATCTGGGCCAGCTTCGAGAAATTGCGAGTGGTCTCATCATTCAACCGGTTTTCGTCGAACAGAATTCCGACGTTGCGGCGCGCCTGACTTTCGCCTTGCGCGGCGCGGACCCAGGGCGTTTCCTCGAGCACCACGCTCTTGAGATCCTGGTTCTTTTCCAGCGGGCTATCGAGCGCCGGAGTGCCCTTCCACTGCTCGAATACCTGACGAATTTTCGGATCAGAAGCGGCGATATGTCGCGCCAGCAGGTTGGCGTAAAGCCGGTTAAAGACCTGCTCGCTGCACTCGTGCGGGTATTCCATCAGGTACGGCAGCGCCATTACCGCGTACCAGGACGGGTTAGATACCATCTGCACGGTAAGGCTCTCGTGTTTCAGCGAATCCGATTGGGCCGAATCACGCAGTTTATCGAAGACAAAGCTCCGCTTCTGCTTGCCGCGTAACGGCAACGGCAGCGACTCGGTGACCAGCACCCGGCGGGAAAGGACTGGGATCGTTCCTTCCTCCCCGTCGGCAAGTCGTCCTGTCGAACCGACCGCCTTGTACGTAATCGGTCCAAGTCCATCGGGGACGTTCAGCTTCCAGGAGAATCCTCGCGATTCAAGTGACGGGATTTCGAAAGGCAATTCCAGCTCTTTGTTCCCCAGCAGGTCGTCCACCGACTTTCCGGTGCGCGCGTCGGCGAACGTAATGCGAACCGTTCCCTTCTGTGTCGTTGGCGACTGGTTGGAGACCTTGACGGAGAATTCAAGCTGGTCGGACTCGCGCAGGAAACGCGGTGGGTTCGGTTGGATCATCAGCTCTCGGGCGGTCACGACGGAATCCCGTAGCAGCCCGCCGCGCAGCTGCCGATCGTGAGCGAATCCAAGGAACTTCCATTTGGTCAGTGTTTCCGGCATGGTGAATTCCAGCCGCACGTTGCCCTGCTTATCTGCAAGCAGATGCGGGAAGAAGAAAGCCGTCTCTTGCAGGTTGCGCCGCGGGTTGACGGTGCCGGCGTTGGGACTCTTCGCACCACCGCCTTCATCGCCGAGCGTCAAGTCGCCGCCTACCACGGCCATGTCGAAATTGGCTTCGCCTTCCGCGAGCGCGCTATTCGCGAGCTCTCTGTTCGACCGTCGCCCGAGGCGACCGCCGCCGCCGCCGCCGCCGCCCATCTCCGCGGCCGGCGCGCCGGGCGGTCCGCCGAAACCTCCGGGGGAGAACTTTACCAAGGGGTGCCCCCCATCGAACCAGATGCTCGATTGCAGCTCCGGTGGAAACTGCCGATAGTACCAATTTTGTCCTTGCGCGTTGAGCGGAAAACCGCCGAGCATCTGCTGCAGGTTCTTGGCGTAATTGTCGAAGTGCAGGTGAATCTGAGAATTATCCTGGCGAAAAACGCCGAAGCCGGTTGGCCAGTCGTGAGGACGAAATGCATCGAGCGATTCGTCGTACAGCGCCGCCACCATCTCCGCGACCGCTTGCTGCGCGTCGGGACCGCTGATCGTCGCCGTCCAGGTTTCTTTTTGCGCCGGTTCCAGTTTGGAAACAAAATGCTCCCAGCGCACGCGCAGTTCCTTGTTGCTCCAAGGTACGTCGACTCGCTGCTGCGTGATATAGCCTCGGTTTTCGCGCACCATCGTGATGCGCACGGTAAATCCGCCGCGATGCGACTCGGCCACGGGCATTCGCAGCGGTTGCTGTGTCGCCCCGGCCTCGGTCCAATACGCCTGGATGACCTTGCGGCGGTGCTCGACTTCCACGAAAGCTCGAGCCCGATCGTAGCCCGATCCCCAGATGGCAACAAAGTCCTGTCCCGGTTCGACGCTCCAGCTGCGGGCGGCAACGTGATGCGGGATCCTGGCCGTCAGCGTCTTGGAGCTAGGGTCGATCACATGCACTGGCAAGCGGCTGGTGACTTTCTTGCCAAAGCGATCTTTGGTTTCCAGCACGATGCGGTAGAGCCCCGCCGGCAACTTCACGGCCAGTTTTGCTTTGCCGGCCCCATCCGTCGTCAGCCCATGTTCCTCGATCAGTTCTCCGAGCGGCCAGGTATTCGGATCGGCCGGGTCGAAAGGCGGTTCCTTATCGCCCGGATCACGCTCGCCCGGCTTTCGGGCTGGACGCGTACCGGCAGCGATGGAACCAGGCAGAAGGCGAGGCCGAGTGACCTTTTCTGGTTCCTTGAGCCGGTGCAGCCGCAGTTGCACGTCGGCGGTCTGGCCTTCTCCGTCCAGTGACTGGGTGACGACGGCCACTTCAATCGGTTCGTCGACGGTCAGATATTGCCCCGCGGACAGTTCGGCCGCCAATGCCGCGTAACCGACGCGAACGACCCGATCGGTCGAACGGGTTTCGCCGGCGTTATCGGTCACGTCGACGTGAATGGAGTATTGGAATACCGGTTCGTCGGATTCGGCGACGGAAAGATCGGGCCGCGCGGTGAACTCGAATTCGAGCGATCCGTCGGACTTGGTGACGGTGGCGCCGCGCGCGATTTCCTGGCTGCCCTGCGAGCCACCCGGCGGCTGGCGCCAGGAATAGAACCAGCTCCACCAGATCGGATATTGCACCTGCCGCACGACGCGATAACGGACCTTGGCGCCGTCGATGGCGGCACCGGTATAGCCGATCGCTTTTCCGTGGACTTTCACGACGTCGTTCAATCGGGGCGATTCCTTGGGCGGGTCAACTGTCACTTGGAACTTCGGCCGCTTGTACTCCTCCACACTGAAATAGGCCTGCCCCGCTGGTCCGCCCTCGACACGAATCGACATCTGCCCCAACAACCGGCCGCGCGGTGCGATGAAACTGCCGCTGACGGAACCGTAGTCGTTGGATTGAACCTGCTGGCGAGCGACCTCCTGGTTGTTGGCGTCGCTGAAAATCACCGTCAGCGACTGCTGCTTGAGCGTTTCATAATTGTCTTTCTCATACTGGGCGGCGATACAGATTCCCTTGAATTGGATGGTCTGCCCAGGACGATAGATCGAGCGATCGGTGAAGAAAATTGTCTGCTGGTGTTCGACCGCATCACCCTGCGGAAATACGTGGTAGTCTTGGGCACCAGCCAGCTGCTGGTCTTTGTAACGCACCACAATCTGCCCGCGTTGGTGCTGCTTTCCCGGCAACGCAAACTGGCCATTGCCGTCCGTTGCGACCTTCGGGCCGGGTTCCACGTTCTGGTTATTGTTGGGCCGATAGTAGATCTGCACCTCCGCGCCGGCGATCGGTTCGCCCGAGTTGGCATCGAGGACAAAGCCACGGATCCGCTCGGAGCCGGTCTGCAGAGTGCTGACGAGTGCCAGAGTACTGACCCAGACATCGGTCACCTGGATCAAGTTGTTGTTTTCCTGGAACTTTTCGTTGTGGCTCGAGATCAGGAAATAGAATCCCGGCTTCAGTTCGGCGGGGACCGCCACCTGCTGATCGCGTTGTCGAAAATCGTCGGTGGCTTCGAGGTTGCTTGACCACTGGTAATCCGGCCGCCGCGCCAGGAACTGCTTCATCTCGTCATCGAGCTCTTCCGGGCGATAGCGGCGTGGCTTCAGCCGGCCGGTCCAATCGGCCCGATACAGCCGGAAGTAGATCTTGGTGAGGTTTTTGTATTGCACCTGAATGCCGGCATTGGGCTGATTCCAGACGCGTTCGGTGAAGATCTGGCATTCGGGGTGTTCGATCTGTGCCACGAGCATGCGGCACTGGTCCGCGCCGGGCGATATCGGAAACGCATTGATCGCCTCTTGTCCCAGTTCGCGGGCTTCCAGTGGCTCCTCAACTTGCAGTTCCGATGCCAACTGGAATCGGGCCATCGCCGAAACCTCGTGGTCGCCCCAGCGGGCGATGAATTGCCGCAGTGCCTGGCGGTACCGCGGGGATTTTTCCTCGCCCACGGCATGGTTGAAACCAAAGCGAAGGCGAGCCAATTCCAGATCCAGCCAGGCGGTGCGATCATCGTCGTTAGCGTGCGCGGCGAGCAGTTGTTGTAAGAGGCGTATGCCTTTGAGCAGATTCGAATCGTTGTCGGTCGTTTCCGGCTTCCACGACTGGAATTCGGCACTTTCGGCAAAAATCGGGCTGGAGGCCAGTAGATCGAAGGCGTTTTCGGCTCGCGCTCCGGCCTGCTCGCCCGCGCCGTAGAATTCCAAGGCCTGCGCCGCGATGAAATCAAGCAGCGTGGGCCGGTAGCTGTCGGGATAGGAGCCTTTGACAAGCAGTGCATCCCAGTCGGTTACCGGCACCTTGGCAAGTGCCTCAGGGGTGGCCAGGGCCGCCGAAAAGTGTTTGTCGATTTCGGCGAACAGACGTGGCAGATCCCAAGTGGTAAAGTCCTTGCCGGGCGGGGCTGTGGTGGCGGTCCGCTGCATGAACCGCCAGCGATTGATCTCAAAATAGCTCCAATACCAGCTTGCCAGCAGCGATTGCAGGATCGGTCGAGTTCCCTCGGGGGCAGCGTCCAAAGCCGCCTCCAGCCGCACGATCCGCTCTTCCGGCTTGTTGCCCTCAATATTCCCACGCAGGGCGATCTTCATCGCCAACGCCTTGACCGCCTCGGGAAAGGCTTTTTCCTTGAGCGCGGCTTTTTCGATCGGGTCGAGCAACTCAATGGCCGACTTTGGCAGCCCTTTTTTGATTGCCTCGTCAACCTTTTTCCACTGAGCGTCCCTGGGACCGGCGTTGACCACGTTGGGGCCTTGGACTAGCAGGATCACCGAAATCGCGCACAATAAGAGCGTTCGCATGCATGATATCCCGGAAAAGTGTGGGAAATAGCCCCCTCGCTGGATTGCACGGATGTGCCCATTCCGTCTTTGGACGCCGGACACCGTTCGCGGGTTCCCGATCGACTCCCAGTTTTTGCGGTTGCCCAGTTTCTGGTTGCCTAGTTCCTGGTTACCCAGTTGCTGACAAAAGGGCGGCGTTGGGATTCGAAAGGTGTTCGCGACTTAGTGATTGAACAGGAAACTGAAGAATGCGTCGAGTATACCTGGACAACGCCGCGACGAGTTGGCCCAAGCCTCCGCAGGTTTACCAGGCAGTGGAGTACGCGATGCGGCAGCTCGGCGCGCCGGCCGGGCGGGGAAATTACGCCGAAGCGGCGGAAGTGGATGGGGCGATTCGCGAGACGCGCCGCCTCGTCGCCAACCTCCTCGGCGCCGGCGACGCTCGGCAGGTGATTTTCGCCGCCAATGGTACGGACGCATTAAACCTGATCCTGCAAGGACTCCTCGGCAACTCGGACCATGTGGTCGCGACCGACTTGGAACACAATTCGGTGCTGCGTCCGTTGCGTTATTTGCACGATCGCCACAGTGTCGCGTCCACCCTGTTGCCGGTCGGCGCCCAGGGAGTAGTCGACCCGGACGATTTCCGCAAAGCGGTCTGTTCGCGTACCCGCCTGTTTGTTGTGTCGCATGCATCCAATGTCACCGGCGCGATTCAACCGGTGTCCGAAATCGCGGCGATCGCCAAAGACCATGGAATTCCGCTGTTGGTCGATGCGGCGCAAACGGTTGGACATTGGGATCAATCGCCCGTATCCCTGGGTGCGTCGCTGGTCGCCGCGTCGGGACATAAGGGAGCGCTCGGGCCTTTGGGAACCGGCCTCGTTTATATCGCGTCCGAACTCGTCGAAAAGATCGCGCCGCGGCGCCTGGGGGGAACCGGCACCGAGAGCGAATCAGACCAGCAACCGGAGCAACTGCCGGAAAAGTACGAATCCGGCAATCTGAACGTACCAGGGATTCTGGGACTACGAGCGGGCCTCGAATGGATCGCCGAGCAGGGCCTGGAGACGCTTCGACGCCACGAACAGGATCTGACGACCAGTTTGCTCGACGCGTTCTCCTCGATCCCGGGCCTGCGATGTTACGGTCCCCCTGCGGGGCGCAATCGGGTAGGAGTGATCAGCATCGCGTTGGAGGGAGTGGAAAATCACGAACTGGCGGCCATTCTGGAGTCGAGTTATCGGATCCAGGTTCGGGCCGGTCTGCATTGTGCTCCAAGAATCCACCGCTCCCTGGGCACATTCGCGGCTGGCGGCACGGTCCGCTTCAGTATCGGGCCGTTTACCACGCGCGATGACATCATCCTGGCCGCCGATGCGGTCCGCAAAATCGGCGAAACTCTGCGGTAAACGATTGACATTTTTGCATCGGGGGAGTCTCATGGCGGCCGCGCGAAGAACGGCCAGCGACCAGGACCCGCCGCAAATCAGGCCGCGCGAAGCCTGCGGCCACCGCAAATGGTCAAGTCCGCAAATCGCGATCAGGAACAAAATCATGAAATCGGAGGAATGGTACAAGAAAGGCCTGCGATTCGAATGCTCGCAGTGCGGGGATTGCTGCACCGGCGCGCCGGGGTTCATCTGGGTGAACCAGCAGGAGATCGAGGCGCTGGCAGCCCTCATTGACGAATCGGACCTGGATCGATTCCTCGAGAAGTACACCAGAAAAGTCGGGATTCGCCGCACGCTGATCGATTTTCCGAACGGCGACTGCGTGTTTTTCGACAATCAGAAGCGTTGCTGCACGGTCTACGCCGCGCGACCAAGGCAGTGCCGGACGTGGCCGTTCTGGGATTCCAATCTCAAGTCGCCGGAAGCGTGGGCGCAGACTTGCAAAGTCTGTCCTGGCAGCGGCCAGGGCCGATTGTATTCGATTGAGGAGATCGAGACGCAACGGAAAGTGATTCAGATCTGAGCGGGATCGGTACCGACTGGCGGCGCCGCTTCGCCGCTCAACGTCAGATCGCCGTCCTCGCGCGACTCAGTTTCGTCCTCAGCTTCCTTGATCGCGTTGCGCAATTCGCGGCGATCGACCAGGTAATACACAAATCCGATCGATGCGATGATCATCGTGATCACGCGAAAGGCAAGCGCGATGATAAACCCTTGGCGTTCGGCAATTTCCACGGAGGAAATGCCACGGTACAGGAAGTCCAGAGCATACTCGACCGCGCCAAGTCCCCCGGGCAAGGGGATCGCGCCGGCCACCATCGCGATCGGCACGATGACGAAGTGCGCGGCAAACGACGGTGCGTTTCCGGGCAGCCCCTGGGCAACCAGGAAGACGCTGGCCGTACTTAAGAGATGCACGCAGAAACTCAGCATCATCCCGACCGTCAACGCTCCTTTTCGCTGCTGATAGAGCTGCACCGCGGCGGTGATTCGTCCGATCCAGACGCCGATCCGCGGTAAGTGCGTAAAAAACTGAACAAAAGACAGGCGTGTCACCGCCGGCGTCATGACCAGCGCACTCGAGATCCCGCCAATTGCCGCCAGGCCGATCGTCATACTACAGACACGGCGCACCGCGGCCAGCTGCGATTCATCGCGAACCTGCAGTCCGCCCCAGTCCAAACTGAGAATTGCCGCGCTGGCCACAAGGAACAGCGCGAACAGGCCAATGACGCGGTCCACCAGGACGCTCGAAACCGCCTCGAGACGCTGTCCGTGCTGCCGGCGAGCAATCATCACCGCCTTCAGCACGTCGCCACCGACAATTCCCAGCGTAAAGAAATTGAACAGGTAGCCCAGCATTCCCAGTCGCAGAGCATCACGCAAGGCAAATGGAATTCCCAACGCCTGCACCAGAATTCGCCAACGCACAATCGTCAGCAGCAGGGAAGCAATTGCGGCGGCGCAGGCCAGCGCCAGCAGCGACCAGCGCTTCGGCTGCTCGTACAGCGCCAGAAAACTGTCGTCGCGCCAGGCCTGCTGAAACAGGTAGGTCAGGATCGCGCAGGAAATTCCGATTTTGATGATCGCAATGAAGACTCGCTTCAAAATGCACTCCTTGTTCCGCCCATCCTTTTCGCTACCGCCGCTCGGCCACCCTCGCCCTGCCCTGTCGCCGCCGCGGCCCGACACCTTCCGGGCTGCCTTGACAGCCCGAGTCAGCTCCGATAGTCTTGCATTCGGCCGTATTTTCCCGGGGGATTAGCTCAGTTGGGAGAGCGCTTGCATGGCATGCAAGAGGTCACGAGTTCAAGTCTCGTATCCTCCATTCTAACTTAAGTTCTTACTGAATCGGTTGTTGCGATACCTTCCGACGGTCGGAAGTGCAACGAACGTGGGCGACATGGTCTTCGTGACGGACGCCGACGCCCGACTTCGCGCCTCGACTCGTTCCTGGAGCGAGCAATAGCCGACCCGCAGAGCCTGCGAGGTACGACTCACCTCGTGCCGAACAGTGAGTTTCACCGCCAATTCCCAGAGCGCCGCGGGAATTCGCGCTCCTTTCTGCCGACGGCGTCGCCATTCGGAAAACTGCGCCGTACCGCGCACCAGATCGATCCACGCCCCAAGCCCTGCTCGCTCGACCCGCCATCGCCCAGCCCTCCCAGATTTCCGAAAACCCAGGAGATCACGCTAGCACGACGCCCCCGCCAAAGTCACACAGGCTTGCCGAAAGGACACGGTCATTCTCGTGATCGGCACCCAAGATCGACCCGCAGACGGCGGGGATGAACCATCGGGTTCCAGGAGCGAAAGGGCAAGTCGGGTCGACTGCAGCGGATGGAATGGAATGTGGTTGCACAGGGTTGAGCGAACGTCTCAAGGTACTTCGACCACTTGCGAGGTCCATTCGCCGTTCTCGTGGAGTTCGATGACGCGGTAGATCGGATGCTGTGGGATGATACGCAATTGGGCCGAGCGAGCCTGAAAGCAGGGGCCGGAAGCTCCCGTGGAGAGCACCGTCGCGTGCGCGAAGCTGCCGGCGATCGGCTGGTGGACGTGCCCGCACGTGACAAGCCGTACCTGGCGAAAGCGTTGTGCCAGATCGCGCAGTTCCTGCGCATCCTCCAGTCCGATGGCGTCCAGCCAAGCGCTTGCGACGGGAATCGGTGGGTGGTGTAGCATCAGCAGGAACTGGTCGCTGGGTCCGGCTTCGGCCAATCTCTGCTCCAGCCAGTTGAGCTGAGCCGCTCCAAGCCGGCCGGACAGTTCACCCGGCTTGTGCGAATCGAGTCCCAAAATCGTCCAGGGGGCCGAGCGGCGCTGAAAAACGAGGCGCTGGTTGGTCGATCGGCAGACGTCGGGAAACACCTCGGCCAGCGCCTCTCGGTTGTCATGATTTCCCGGCAAAATCTGCAGCTTGGCGCGCCATGGCTGCAGTGGTCCGGCAATTTCCCGATAAGTGGCCGCCAGTTCATCGTGGGCCGTATCGCCGGTAAGCACCAGCAAGTCGCACTGGGGAACGCGCTCGCGGAGGTCCGCGAGCAGCTTCAGAAATCGCGGCCAGGTAGCCACGTCGCGCAGCTCCTTTGACCGATCCGCGAACAAGTGGCAATCGGTGATCTGGACGACAACAAAGCACATGCCAACGAACTCCTATTGAAGGCATCAATCGCTCGATCGGGCCCCCGTGCCCCCGCCCGTGCTTTCGCCCGTGCCGCTGTTCGTTGCAGGGATCCGACGATCGGCTTCGTGCGGACCGCGCTGCTGGGCGTCGATCACGCGACCTCGACGAGGCAGATTTTGCGGGGAGCCGGGGGAATTGAAGATGCCGAGCATTCGGCCGGCAACTTTCAGTGCCACAATGACTCCGACGAACAACAATGCAATGGGCAACAATCGCGCATTGCGCAGCACAAAGAAGAACGCGATCGCCAGGGTCACGAGCAGCCAAAGTGGAACGCGCGCCAACAACTGCTGGATCTGCGGCAGCGCCAGCCAGATCGCCACCAGGATGATGCCGACACGCATCCCCAGGCTGGTCCAGGTCTCGCCAAAATCACCGGTGGCCACGAGGCGAAACACCCCGACCGCCAGAAACAGAACGCCGATTCCGCCCAGAACATGCCGTCGCCAGTCCATTAGAATCGGTCCAGAGTATCGATCCAGCGAACCAGTCCCGCCAGTTCCTGGTCGTCCAGGTAACGCGGTTCGGGCAAAGGAATCGTCGTGACCGGGAACTTGCTGGCTTGCAGCCGATCCGCTCCCTGTTTGATCGGCCCTGCCAGTTTTGACTTGGCCGAATAGGCGGTCCAGACGGCAAGCCGCAACAGCGGGTCATTGTCAGGCGGAGCGGCACGCAGCGGCACCGGTGCTTCGACCGCGGCGATGCCCCGTAGCAGATCGCGATGTTCGAATGCGAATAAGTAACCCAACGCGCCTCCGCCCTGATAGCCGTGAACGACGATGCGTGCGGCGTCGATCGGATAGCTTCTCATTAACTGGTCGAGCGCCTTGCGAACAAACGGCAGTTCCGTCGGCAGCCAGCGATTAGCGTCGGCCGATTTGGGCGCCAGGACGATCAGATCGGCCTGTTCACAATGCGTCTGCCACCGCTCGGCGATCTGTTTGTCGTCGAAACCGCCGGGTGGATGCAGCCAGACCACCACGCCATATTGTCCCTGCGGATGGACCGTGGCGGGGACAAGCGCAATGCATTCGTGGTCATCCTCCGGGATGCGAATTGGCACCACTCCCGACGGCGGTCGGTCGGCCACATCGGGCAAGGCCGAACGCGCGGTTGGCAACTGCACGGGAACGTCGCCCGGCAGCTGGCCTAATGTTACTTCCACGATGCGCATTTCGCCGCCGCGCCGCACGCCAAGCGAGATTTTTGCCCCCGGATCGAATCCGGCCAATACTTCGCGAATCTGCGCGCTGCTCGTCGTCGCGGTGCCCTGCAGCGATTCGATCCGATCGCCCTGGACCAGACCCGCTTGCCCCGCGCCGCTCGCCGGATACACAAAACGAATCGGTACCCCAACGCCGTCGCGGTCGCGCCCCGGCAGAACACCGATAAAAGAATGTTCATACGGTTCCACCGCGTCGGTGAGAACCACTTCCACCTCAAGACGTTGTCCGTCCCGTTCGACGACGACCTTCACCGAATCGCCGGCATAGTGCGGCCCGATCGCATGCTTGAGCTGCGCCTGCCAGTTCACGGGCTGTCCATCGACCTCGACGATCCGATCCCCGATTTTCAGACCGGCCTTTGCGGACGGCGACTTCGCTGGACAGGCTCCGATCACAACTCCCGCGGAAAACAGCTCCGTCCCTTTGAGCGATACGCCCAACAAGCCCGGTTGAAGGTTCTTGCCCGTCTTAAGACGGGCGATATTGCGATAGATATCGGAAAGCGGCACAGCAAAACCGATTCCCGAATCGTACAGTTCCGCCCCGGCCACCTCGGATTGCGACTGATTCGATAGTGGCACGAGTACTCCCAGCACACTGCCCTGCAGATCGATCAGAGGTCCGCCATAATTGGTTGGGCTGATCTTGGCATCGGTCTGGATCGCCTTGCCCCAGATCCGATTCAAGGCACTGATGATCCCGACCGAAACGTTGTTCTGGGCAGCATCGAATGTCCTGCCAACAGCGATCGCTGTTTGACCGACGCGCATGGCATCACGCGGCACGGCATTGGGAAAGAGCAAAGGCTCTTCGGTATCTACCTTGAGCAGTACCAGCATCCGCGCCAGGTCCTGCGCGACGAGCTTGGCGACCGTGCGCTGTCCCGAAGGAAGCGTCACCAGGATCGATGACGGCTGCTGCGCGAAATTGAATGCGCTGGAGATGATATAGCCGTCACTGGAGACGATCAGGCCGGTCGTCGGCCCCTGTCCGACCAGCACCTGCCCGACTTTTTCCAGTCCACCTAATGCTTCGATCCGCACAACGCTCGGCGCGATCCGTCGAACCGCATCTTCAATCACCTGCTCCTGATCATCCGGGTTGTCCTGGGCAATGCCCGGGCGAGTGGCAATCGCAGCCGGAAGCGGCATCCCCAACGCCACCAATAGCAACAACCGCGGCACGACTGTCGCAAGTGCCGTCCGTGTCCAATAGCAGCGCTGCAGTCTGCTACTCCGCAGACAATGGATGGCCGCGAGGCGTCCCACGGGGGCGCGCCGTTCGAACTGGGTCATGGCCGAGCCTCCAGAGTAACTTCCATCAACTCCTGGCCACGCTGGACCGTGATCCTTACCGCATCGAGCCGATCGACAAACGTAAGTTCCTCGAGCAGCGCCTTGCACGACCCGACAACGCGATCATTCACAAACAGCACCAGATCGTCCGGCCGTAGCCCGGCCAGGTACGCGGGCGATTCGGGATCGACGTCGTCGATAAAGGGCGGAGTTTTCGCCAGGATATCGGGAACGAGGTGAAGGCCGAACATCTGCAACTGAATCGGCTCCTTCGGCTTCTTCACGTTGTCGCGCGAGGCGGCTCGCGGTCGAGTCTTGCCCGCCAGGATGTCAACGACCGCCGAGTTGAGTTCCGTGATCGGCACCGCGTAATTCAGCCAGGTGTTGGTCTGAGCATTCGTCAATTCCTTGCCGAGGATCGCCACCAGTCGGCCCCGCCGGTCCGTGAGGACTCCGCCGGTTGCGCCGGGGTTGTTGGTCATTGCGTCCAGGACGTACACCGGACCATCATAGGTGGTCTTGAAGGCTCCGCGGCGCGCGGACAATTGGGTTCGCGCCATCACCACTCCCCGTTGCACGCTGACCCATTCGTTGCCGGTGGCAACGCCAAACAGATTGCTGAACGCGAGCACACGCGCACCCGCCGCGATCTCCACCGCCTGATCCAATGCAAAATAAGGAAGGTCTCGGGCGTCAATCTTCAGCACAGCGATTTCCAGGCGTGGATCGTTACCGACGACGCGCGCTTCAAAGCGTCGTCCGTCGGACAGGGTAACTCCCACCGAGTCATCGGCGGTGTCGAGAACGTACGACCAAGTGGTGAGAATGTGCCCGTCGGCCGAAATCAGAAAACCACTTTGATAGGCTTCCAACCCTTGGATGCCGCCGGCACCGTAGATCTTGACCACTTTCGGCTGTACGCCGGTGACGGCGTCGGCAAGCGACGGGTTCGCCTGCAGCATCGCTGGGCCACCCAGTACGATCGCTGGAAGGCAAATTGCGAATATCACGATGCCCGCAGGCGGTCGGACGTTGGGAATCATCCTTCGCGTCGCGCTCATCGCTCCGCCCCCGACTGCAGGAATTCAAAACTCTCAAGGCTGGCGACGCCCAGGTCGAGGTCACCATGACGGATCTGCAAGGAATGCGGCACCGACCGGCCATCCACGTCTCGATAGTCGTCGAAAAAGACTTCGCAAGGATCCACGTGGGCATCGGGATAGAGTTCCAACGCCAGCAATTTCCCAGTCGAGGGTTGGAAGTAGAAATAGCATTCCAGTTCCTTGTAGGTGCCGATCAGCACGTCGCACAATTCCGGTTGCGATGGCAGGGGTGCGGTTCCGTAGTAGTACATATCACCAAACTGTTCCGGCCCGCCGCGCAAAAGGCGCTGCCAGGCGAACAATGCGAGCAGCAATCCACCGCTGCCGGGCGGATCCAGCTGTTCGCTGAGTTCCTTACTGAATTCCAGACCGGCGACACCTCCGGGAAATCGCGCGGCGATCGCTTGCGCCGTGAAGTTCAATTCGAAGGCACCGCCCCAGTTGCCCCGCCATTTCCAATTTCCGGATTCCGCCGCATACGGGTGCTGCGATCGATACCGGTCCCAGACGCGGCGTCGTTCGAGTTCATTAAAGTGATAGTTGGCGAAGCCGGTTCGCTTATTGATCCAGCCGCGCGCAGCTTCGGGGATATTCGCCGGTGCGGGCTTCGACGGCGCGCCTTCCGGCGCGGGCTTGTTAGGTGAACCGGGATCCGCGGGATTCTCGGGATTCTCGGGCCTTTGTGGCCGTTCGGGAGTCGATTTTTCCGGTTTGCCTTGTGGTCGCTGTGGCCTTTTAGGGCGACCGGGCGTGGAGTCAGGGCGGCCAGCGTTGGGTTGTACGAGTTGCAGCAATTCCTCTTCGCTGTGCACGCCCGCCAATCGCACTAGAATCTCACGCCGCTCGCCATTGCGTCGATACTCCAAAGGTACACGCCAACCTTTGGGGAAAATTCCAAGAACGTTCTTGAAAGCGTTCGTGGTACTGATTGTGCGCCCGGCAAACGACACGATTTCGTCGTTGTACCGCAAGCCTCGCCGGTACGCATCCGACGTGTCGAGGATATTTGTCACGACGACTCGGCCCTGATCGTCGCTTGCAACCGCCGCGCCGAGCGTCGCGTGGTCGAGGATGCGGCCGCTGCGGAGGACGCCGAGGAAGTGCTTGAGTTGATTCACCGAAATCGCGTAACCAACGCCTACGTTCACCCGCCCGCGTTTCTCGAACGAACATCGTCCATTGACGCCAATCAGGCGTCCGTCCGCGTCGAAGAGCGGCCCCCCGGAATTGCCCGGATTGATCGCGGCATCGGTTTGCAGGCAGTCGGCGTATTCGAGCAGGGTGCCTCCCGGATACTGGTAACGATGTACACCTGACACGAGTCCATAGCTGACCGTGGGTTGAAGGTCGGTTGCAAGCAGGAAAGGATTTCCCACGGCGAAACACCAGTCGCCGACCCGCACCTGATCGCTGTCGCCCAGCGGCGTGTACGGAAAGTCGTCGCGGCCGAGCAACTTGATCAATGCCACATCGCCGACCGGGTCAAAACTGACCATGACCGCGTCGTAGAAACGGCCGTCCGCCATACTGCAGCGCATGTAATCGCCGCAGGGCTGAGTTACGTGGAAGTTCGTAAGAGCGTAGCCGTCGGCGGAAATGACGACCCCCGAACCGCCACCCTTGCCGCTGGGTTCGAAGACAGATACCGCCGTTCGGGAAGCCCTTTCGATCGCCTCGATACGCTGCTGCTCGGCCGCCAGGACGGAGGGCGGCAGGTCGGCGGCACACAGGCCCGAACGACCACCCAACACCGCGGCCGATACCGCCAGGCAAATCAACGGCAGGCGATGGAATTGCTGCGGTATCACCTCGTAAACCTCGCATTGCAAAGGTCAAGATAGTCGCCGATATCCAATTCGTCGCCATAGTCCACGAGCAACGTCAGTCGACGCACACCGGAAACGTCCAGAGACACCTCCTGTGGCTCCGCCCCACCGACGATCGACTGGCTGTAGAGCTGCCGGTTGTCACCACGGATGAGGAGCTGCACATTTCCTGATTCGCCCAACCGATCATCAATACCCACGGTGGCGAGAAATCGCTGTGCGTCCTTCGGGATCCGAAACGTAGCGACGGTGCGACTCCGCATCTGCAACCCACGATCGTAAGTTCGCCCGCCAAGCCGCATGGCGGAAGAAGCATCGCCGTCCGGCAATCCTCGGCCACTGAACCGCTGCAGGTTGCCGGCGGCGACCCGCGATTCAAAGAACGGCTGCCATTCCCAACTGTCGGGCTCGATTGCATCTAAGTACTGCGTATTGACCACGGAATAGTCGAGCTGCCGCAGGGCCGACAACGGAATCCGCGATTTTGCACCCGCCGCGGAGCTCACCAACAGAGTTGTTCCCTCCAGTTGTATCGCTTTCGCGTTCCAGATCGAACGTGAGCTGTCGGTCAGGCGGCAGACGGCAGCCACTAGCTCGCGCCCCGGCGGCTGAAAGTAGATCAGCCCTTCCAGTTTCTCCCGCTTAATCTTGACCAGCTCACCGTCTAACTCGAAATGCACCGTATCCGCGGTGATTTCCTTGATTATTCCCTCCACCCGATCGAGTACGGTCGCGGGACGCTCCTCGCCTTCCGCAGGACGACCGGTCTTACGCACGATGACCACATCCCCTTTATTCTCGATCGCCAACTGTTCGTTCCACATCGGGTTCAGTTCCGTCGACCGTCGCAAGCGAATCCATTGAATCGCCCGGGAACTGACTTCCACCGGTTCCATTTCGACTCGCGTCAGGTTGGCCGTGCCCCGGCTGACAACGACCTGATTTCCCCAAAGTCGCGAACCGTCGATCAACTGTATCTGGACGCCATTGGCGGCCGTGGTGTCCAGCGGTTCGGTTAGCGCATCGACTGTGGCGACCTGCCGACCATCGACCCGAACGACGCCGTCGGCCGTCCGAATCGCCAACCCGTCCGCTGACACCTCCAGAAGCTCGCCGGAGGTCGTAGTTCCCGACAGTGCCGTCGCTTTGAACTCCGTTGCCAGGACTCCACTGATCAGGGCGTAAAAAATCATGCCCATTGCAAATTGCTCTCCTGCGGTCACGCGCGGCGCACAGGCCTCTAGCGCCGCCGCTCTTCCTGTGCCAGTTTCTTTAGATATTGTTTGATCGCATCGGTATGGTGGGCGGGGAGATCCTTGCTCAGGTTCTGCATCGCCTCCTGCCGCTCCTTGGGCGGCAGATTTCCCCAGCCCGCCTTATTGCCAATGTTACGAGCGTCAACGTTGCCGGGACCTTTGACACCACCCGGCGTACTGTCCGGTCGCGGCTGACTGGGCGCGGCTGAACCACCGCTGCTTTGCTGCTGCTGCTGCTGCTGCTGTTGCTCCAACTGTTCAATCATCTTGTCCAGCTTCTCAATAACATCGTCCTCTTCTTTGCGCACCGTCCTGCCGGCTCGCCCCAATTCCAAACGCCGGCGAATATCGTCCATCATTCGAGCCACCTCGTCCAGCGAATCGGGCTTCAACGCCTGCAGGTCAGCCTGCATCAGCCGAGCCATCGTCTGAAAACGGCGGGGGATCGAATCCTCGTTCCGCATCAGCAACGTCAGGTCGGGAAGGCACTGTTCCTTCTTCAACAGTTGATGATGGGCGACGCTGCGATAGAACAGCAGCGATGCCGGATCGACAACCTCGTCCACCTTGAGGCCAGTCAACTGCTCGAGTGCTTCGTCAAACAGTTCGCGCTGCGCCAACCAACGCCCGACGCCAAGTTTCAAACTGCCGCGAATCAAAATCGGCAACGATTCGCTGTCGAGGATCGCAAATCGCGGAATCGGTGTCGGCACTGTGTCCGACTTAAGAAATGCCGCCAGTTCCCTTGCGTCCGGTTCGACACAAGCCGTCGACTGAATCACACGATCCAGCACCTCCGCACCCGGACTGGGAGGGCCTCGGCCAATCCAGATGGCATCCAAGTGCGCGCGCTGCTCAACGGTTATCTCACGCGTACGCAACCAGGCTTCCAACTCCTGGCGAACTTGCGCCGGGTCGGCCGGCGCCCAGGTCGTCCGCTGGGAAAGCTCATCATCCGCCCTGCATCTCGAGAACGCGGCCCCCGCCCCATACACCGCAACAACCACGGCGATTCCAATCCGCCAGGATGTACCACGGATGGCCCGCCCGGAACTGCATTTCGGACCGCTGGCCAATTTTTCGATTCCGTTCATTGTTTCCCCTTTCCGAGCACGGTGTCGCGCGTAATCTGATGAATCTTCTGCTCGCGTTCCCCCAGCTTCTCCAACGCTTGCAACAGTTCGCTCTCCGTCGCCTGACCCACCGGATCCTCATCATCGTCAAGCAATTGCGCATACCGCCTCGTGCGACTGTTGACGCGTAACTGCAACGAGCGAATCATTTTGAGTTCCGCGATCTTGTCGACCAGAGGTTGTTCCCCCTGCTGCTGCTGCTGCTGTTGCTGCTGCTGTTGCTGTTGCTGTTTATCCAGATCCTGCTGCGCTTTCTCCAGTGCCTCGATGATCTCCTCCAACGTCGCAATGACCTCTTCCTCGATTCCCTGGGTCACCGTTCCGACTTCGATACGATCCAGTCGCGAAGCAACCATATCCATGTCGTCCCGCATCTGCTCGACGGTTTCCGGTAATGCGATCGATGATCCTTCCTCCAGTAACAGATTAAGGGCTTTCTCAGCGTCGTACATGATCTTTCGCTGATCGACCGCCACACGCCCGACCAGCACCGTCACGTCGTCTCCGCGCTGCGCCTGGGGAATCCGATCAAACCGTTTGGTTGACTCGTACACTACCAGTTCCATCTGCAACATTTTTCGGAATCGCGTTTCAAGCATCGCCAACGCTCGCTGCATCTCCTCTTCCCGCATTTGCCGCAAGATCTGCTCCAGTTCCGCCTTGGCTTTCTCCAACTCCTCGCGAGCCTTTTGCTCCTCCTCACGAGCCTCCTTGCGGCGCGCGTCGGCAAGATGCCGCTCCGCCTCCTTCATGCGCTCCTGGGCAGCCTCGATACGCTTTCTCGCGGGCGTGGCTGGCCCGTCCTGCTGCTTGCCGTCCTGCTGCTTGCCGTCCTGTTGCTGACTGTCCTGTTGCTGACTGTCCTGTTGCTGACTGTCCTGTTGCTGACTGTCCTGTTGCTGACTGTCCTGTTGCTGACTGTCCTGTTGCTGACTGTCCTGCTGCTTGCCGTCCT
>VGZA01000058.1 GCA_016872775.1 Planctomycetota bacterium
GCCGTCGGTCGACTCGCGTCCGTAAGCCGCGGAACCGACGATGTCGCGATGCAACCGTTTCATGTCCCAGCCCGAGGCGGTAAACCGATCGGCCAGCCAATCGAGCAGTTCGGGATGGCTGGGGCGTTGTCCATTCATTCCGAAGTTGGCGACGGTCGGCACGATCGCTTCGCCGAAGTGCCGCAACCAGATCTGGTTGACGGCGACCCGCGCGGTGCGCGGATGGAGAGGGTCGGTGATCCAATTCGCCAGGGCTAACCTGCGTCCGGTGCTGTGGCGAGGGAATGCGGGGCCCAGTGGAGTATATTTGGTGTCGGTCGACGCCTGCGCCGCCGACTGTGCCTCCGCCAGCGTTTTCTTTGATGTGTCGAGTTTTGCCTGACTTGCGGTCACTGCTTTCGTTCGCGTCTCGTCATCCGCATAGCTTGCTGCCACCACCGCTTCGTGTTCGCGTTCGGCCCGATAACCATCGCGTTCCGCTTTCAACACCGCCAGGGACCGTTCGGCGCGGGCCGCGTTCGCGGCGGAAGCGGTGTCTTCCTGCTCGGCCCGCTGTCGCTCCGCCGCGATCCGCGCCGTCAATGCGTCGCGCTCGGCACGAGCGATTCGAACAGCGAAATCCGCCAGCACCCGTTCCGTTTGAGCGCGCGCCACGGCTTGGGTCTCTGGAACATACGGCGAGCGGATCTTCTGATTGGTCGATTGAGCCACCTGGAAATCGAGCGGCATGGGATCGATGAGCAGCTCAAGGAACTCGGCCGAACCTTCATGGGTCCACAACGCGAACTTGCCGTCCTGGCGGCGCATTGGCATCGTATACGCAATTGCGATTTCGCCGTTCACCCAGACATTCAGCTGCTGCTCGCGCACGGCGATGTCGAGTGTTATTTCCTGGCCGATCTTGACCGGCCAGGGGACGATGCCCGCCGACGGATAAACCTCCGCGCCGTCTTGCCGGTGGAACGCCTGGACTGTGGAGTCATTGGTCGCCGTATAGACCGCTTGAGCGGCCCGCGTGTCGTTCATGTCGAAGAACAGGCCGACCGAATGAATCGAGCCGGCCTCCAACGTGCGATAACGAAGCCTGGCAACAAAGTTGCGAGGTGGAGTCACTTCGGCGACGATCGTGGAAAAGCTCCCGGGGACTTTCTGCGCCAGCTTGCCCGGCTCGTGCTCCCATTGGCCGGAAATCGTCCGCCATACCTGCTGGTCGAACCGGTCGAACGTCTCGCGAAACACTGCACCCATCCGCGCTGCCTCGTCGGGCGGACTCGCGGATTCCCGCATTGTGAACCGGTCCAACTCTTCCTGCCGGCGAGTCAGCTCCTGTCCGCGAGCGAGCAACTCCGTCTCCGCCTGGATGATCACCGCCTCGGCGTCGCGTTCCAGACCGGCGACGATCCGTGGCGCCAGCATCGGATACCAGGCCTGCAACGGCAATTCGATCGGTTGAATCGAACGGATCTCCAGGCCAAAAATGCCGGGAACTCCGGGATCGAGCGGCTGGGATTCATCCGGGTAGCGGTTGTCGCCGCGCTTAAAAAGAAATGTCTTCACGTCGGGCTGTTTGTCGAAAACCAAGTCCACTCCCGTCTTTAGTACTGCGCCAAGCGTCGCATCTTTTTCGGTGGCCAGGTCCGGTCCCAAGGGGTCGGTGCGGACATCGTGCGGCTCGAAGAATGCCCGAAATCGGTAGTAATCACGCTGTGCGATCGGATCGAACTTGTGGTCATGGCAGCGAGCGCACTTCATGGTCGTGGCGAGAAACGCTTGCGCGGTCTGTTCGATCGTCTCAAACATCCAGACATTCCGGTCAAACTTGTACCAGTTTCTGCCGAGGAATCCGGTAGCGCAGACGGTGTCGGGATCGCCAGGGGCCAATTCATCACCGGCCAGCATCTCGCGCAGCATTCGATCGTATCCGCGTCCGGCGTTCAACGAATTCACGACCCAATCCCGCCAGCGCCAGATCTGCCGCTGGCTGTAGCGGATCTCGTTGATGCCGCGGCTGCCATACCAGTCACTGTATCGCCAGATGTCCATCCAGTGCCGGCCCCAGCGCTGACCATGTGCTGGACTCGCAAGCAATTGATCCACGGCCCGCTGGTAAACGTCCGGCGAATCATCCGCCAGGAATTCAAGCAACAGGTCTCGATCGGGCGGTAATCCAGTGAGATCCAGCGTCACGCGCCGCAACGCTGTCGCCTTCTCCGCGGGCGGTCGTGCGATCAGTCCCCGCCGTGTCAACTCGATCGACAGAAACGCGTCGATCGGGCTGTCGGTCGGGATGCCGTCGGCGAGCGGCACTTCGGGACGTTTCACCTGCTGATACGACCAGTACTGTCGTGGATCCTGATCGGGCTGCTCATCCGGCGGTACCACAGCACCTTCCGCAATCCAGCGGGCGAGCAACTCGACTTTCGCCGGGGCTAGTTTCACTCCTTCACCCTCGGGCGGCATTGTGAATTCAGCTCGACCCGCGACGACCTTCCAGAGGAGACTCTGATCCGGTTTGCCCGGCACGACTGCGGCTCCTGATTCTCCCCCCTTGCGCAGCGCCTCGCCCGTATCGACGCGCAGCCCATTATTCTGTTTCAGCGCTCCGTGGCAGGCGGAGCAGTGTTCGCGCAGAATCGGCTTCACTTCCCGTTCATAGTCCACGGCCTGACGTGCCACAGCCGACGTTGCGCCATCGCCGGCGTAAACGACCAGCGCAACGATCGCATGAAGGGCAATTCCCGCCATGGTCATGGTTGGTCCTCACTGCAATGGTGGGATGATCGGAACACAGGGACCAGCCTCACGAACGCGCCACCGAGGTCTGGAAAATCGCCACAGTTTTCTAATTATGACCGAAAGTCAGCGGGAGTACAGCCCGGAAAGTACATCGCCGACGGATCGTCCCATCAAAACGACCAGGCACCCCGAAACGTGTCGCCGGGAATCAAAGCACGCCGAATTGCCGGAACGCTTCCGTGGCGAGCATGCCGCCGCGGATGGCGTCGCGAACGAGGTTTTCCGAATGGACCTTATTCCAGGCCCGGCGGATCGCCTCGTTTTCCACAACCTGGGGCACGACCACTACGCCATCGTCATCGGCGAAGACGAGATCGCCGGGATGAAAAACAACTCCGTCAATTTCCACGGGAACATCGAGGTCGATGACGCGCTGCCGGTTGAGGCTGTCGTAGACCGACGTCGCACGGGCATAGACCGCGAAGCCCATTCTGGACATCGGTACGACGTCGCGAATGGCGCCGTCGACGATTGCGCCGATGCAGCCGCGGGCCGAAGCGGCAGTCGAGAGCAATTCGCCCCAGAGGGCCGAATGGACAGAACCACCGGCCGCCGCGATCAGCACGTCATCCGGCCGGCACGCGTCGACGGCCTGTAGTTCCAATTCATAGGGCCGCGGATCGTCGTGATACATATCCGCCCAGAGCGTGGTTTTGCAGCGGCCGACGAGCAGCCCTTTTCGGGTCCATGCGGGTAAGGGAACGCGGGGTGACTGGTGGCGGTAGCCGAGTCCATCGAGCGCGTCGGAAACGACGGCGGCATACAGCGACTCGCGCATCATCGCCAGGGTGATTTCGGCCGGTTCGTTTTGCATCGTGCGGTCTCCCCTCGGGCCTGAGTGTGCTATCTTGTCGGCTGCTTTGCAAGCCAACCGAGGAGAATTCCCGTGCGCGTCGGTATCGTCGGATTCCTGCATGAGTCGAATACGTTTATTCGTCAGCCAACCACCTATCGGCATTTTCAAGAAAACACGTTGCTGCGCGGCGAGGCGGTACGCGAATATTTTTGTCGCTTATACCACGAAATTGGCGGATTTTTCCAAGGGCTCGAACAGTCCGGACTGGATGCGGTCCCGATCTTCGTGGCACGGACGTTGCCGTCGGGAACGATTACCGCCGACGCGTTCGAGACGATCGTCGAAAAACTGATTGAGGAGACGCGCGGCGCAGGAACGCTCGACGGCCTGCTGGTCGCCCCTCACGGCGCGACGGTCAGCGAAAAATTCCCCGACGCGGACGGCGAGTGGCTGACGCGTTTGCGACAAGCGGTGGGTGCAGCCCTGCCGATCGTGGGAACGCTCGATCCGCACGGCAATCTATCGCCCGCGATGGTGGCGGCGTGCGACGCACTGGTGGCCTATCGATCGAATCCGCATCTCGACCAGCACGCGCGAGGGCTGGAAGCGGCCGCGTTGCTGGCGCGCACGCTGCGCGGTGAGATCCGCCCGACGATGGCGGCAGCCTACCCGCCGATTGCGATCAACATTGAGCGTCAGTGCACGACCGATGCGCATTGTCTGGCACTGTATGCGGAGGCCGATCGCTGGCTCAGACAACCTGGCGTCCTGAGCAACAGCATCATGTTGGGTTTTCCTTACGCCGATGTCCGCGAAATGGGATCAGCCTTCCTTACGGTCACCGATAACGATCCGGATCTGGCCCAACGCGCCTCCCAAGCCCTGGCGTCGTATTTATGGCAACATCGCCAGGAATTTGTCGGGCATTTCGTCACCGTCGAACAGGCAATCGCCGAAGCGTTTCGCGGCCCCGGCCCCGTCTGTCTGCTCGACATGGGAGACAACGTCGGCGGCGGATCACCCGGCGACGGCACGCAGATTGCGCAGTCCTTGATGCGACTTCCGCAGGTCCGCTCCTTTGTCTGTCTGACCGATCCGCAGTCAGTGGCGTTGGCGCGGGAGGCGGGCGTCGGTGCCCGTTTGCCGATGCGGTTGGGGGGCAAGTCGGACGATATGCACGGGGTACCGCTGGAGGGTCTGTTTACCGTGCGTTCGCTGGCCGAGGGAAAATTCGAGGAACCGGAGCCGCGCCATGGAGGCTTTTCGCGGTGCGATCAAGGTGAGACGGCAATCGTCGAAACGGATGACGGATTGACCGTGATGCTCACAAGTCTGCGCATGCCTCCGTTCAGCATCCGCCAACTCACGGCGTTTGGTATCGAACCGCGTGATTACCGGATTCTGGTCGCCAAAGGGGTCAATGCGCCCGTGGCCGCCTATGCGCCGGTCTGCTCGCGACTGCTGCGTGTGAATACCTCGGGCTCGACGACCGCCGATATGCGGCAATTGAATTATCTTCACCGACGACGGCCGCTGTTTCCGCTGGAAACCGACTTCGAGTGGTCGGAAGTATGACCGACACGACGGCCAGACTGGCGGCGCGGCAGGGCACCTGGCGACCGCTGCTGCGGCTGGCGATGCCGGTGATGGCCGAGGAATTCCTGAATCTGCTGGTCGGTTACACCGACTGGTGGCTCACCGGAAAATTTCTGGGTACGACCGAACATCAGGCGGCGATGGGGCTGATCGCGTACGTTCTGTGGTTACTGCCGAGCATGTTCTCCGCTGCGGTGATTGGTGCCACGGCGTTGATCGCCCGACTGGTCGGCGCCGGCGACCTGCCGGGGGCGCGCCGCGTCATGCATCAGGCCTTTCTGGTGGGTGCCGTCCTCGCGGCACTGGCCACCGCCGGCGTGGCATTTGGGGGCGAGACATTCGTACGATGGATGCGGCTTGACGCCAGCGCCGTTCCGCTGGCGATGGAGTATATCGCGGTGCTGGCCTGGATCGTGCCCGCGATCATGGCCGAACAGGTGGCGATTGCATCACTGCGCGGGGCCGGCGACACGCGGACCGGTCTGCTCGCCAAGGTCGCGGTGAATGTTGTCAATACGCTGCTATGCACCTTGCTTGTGACGGGCAGTTGCGGCGTTCCGAAACTTGGATGGAAGGGCCTGGCGATCGGCGCGTCGGTAGGACATCTGGTCGGTGCCGTTGTTTTGATCCTGGTTTTGCTTCGCGGCCGCGCCGGACTGCGATTCGAGTGGCGTGAATTGCGCCCCATCGCGTCGATCATTCGCCGACTGTTGCGCGTCGGCGTCCCGGGCGGCATGGACGTCCTTGCCGTTGTCGGGTGCCATCTGACTTACTTCGCGATCATTAATACGCTCGGCAAGGAAGCGACGGCCGGCCATGGACTGGGAGTCCAGATTGAATCCCTGGCGTATTGTCCGGGCAGCGCATTTCAAGTTGCCATTGCGACGTTGGCCGGTCAACTGCTCGGCGCGGGGCGGGCTGACGAGGCTGCCCGGACCGTGCGCCGAACCAGCCTGGCTGCGGTGGCTTTTTATTCGGCGGCAGGGGCCGTTTTTTACTTCGGGGGCCTGCCGCTTGCTCGACTGTTTACTGCGGCTTCCAACGATCGGGCAGCCGAGTTGGCGGCCCTCTACCTGTCGATCGTGGCGATCTCCATGCCGAGCCTGGCCCTGGTGGTCGTCTTTAGCGGCGCATTGCGAGGAGTCGGCGATACGGTCTGGCCGCTGGCCGTTACCTTTCTCGGACTGGCCATCCTTCGCATTCCGGGCGCCTGCTGGCTGGCCTGGGACGAATGTACCATTTCGTTCCTTGACCTGCGGATTCCCGGATGGGGGTTGGGTGTGATCGGCGCCTGGTATGCGATGGTTTTCGACGTCTTCGTCCGCAGCGGGTTGTTCCTAGGAAGGATCGTCCACGGTGGCTGGAAAAGAACGATCGTCTGAGCCTGGCTGACTATTCCGCTGCCGCCGTTCTCGGTTTATACTGACGATCGCCCGCCCGCATTTACGTAGCGGTCCGCGTAACGGAACCTGCTGCGTCGGAATGACTTGGCGTAGCCTGCCGGCTGCCGTGCCAGGATGGCCGCAGCGAGTGGCACCGCGAATACCGCTAAAAACCTGTCCTGCCTGTTGCCGTCCGGTCTGCCCGGCTGCCGAACCGAGGAGCCTGCCATGGTTGACGAGCGTTCGCCAGATAACTGTTCCCTGATGCTGCGACGGAAAATCGTCGCCATCTGTTGGCTGATGGCCGGCGGAATCGCCGGAGGTTTGGCCGGTAGGGCCAACGCCGAGGAACCGAGCAAGCCGGTGAGTTACTCGCGGGAAATCCGCCCGATCTTCCAGGCGCAATGCCATGGCTGCCATCAGCCGGCCAAGAAGGGCGGCGGGTACGTTATGACGACCCATGAAGGGCTGATGCATGGGGGCGAATCGGGGGAGGCTGCGATCGTGGCCGGCGAGCCGACCCGAAGCGCACTGCTGGGGCAAATCACGCCCGTGAATAATGAAGCGGCAATGCCGAAGGGAAAGTCACCTCTCAGCCCGGCCCAAATCGAACTCGTGCAGCGCTGGATCGCGGAAGGGGCCAAGGACGATTCGCCCGCATCGACGCGCCCCCAGTTCGACATGGAACATCCTCCCGTTTATCCGGCGCCGCCCGTAATCACTTCGCTCGACTTTTCTCCCGACGGCGAGTTACTTGCCGTTTCCGGCTACCACGAGGTGCTGCTCTTGAAATCCGATGGATCAGGGACGGTCGCCCGGTTGGTGGGGTTGGCGGAGCGCATCGAATCGGCCGTGTTCTCGCCGGACGGGCGGTTGTTGGCTGTATCGGGCGGTTCGCCGGCCCGGATGGGTGAATTGCAGATCTGGGACGTGGCGGAAAAGTCGCTGAAATTCTCCGTGACAATCGGTTACGACACTCTTTATGGCGCTTCCTGGTCGCCGAACCAGAAGCTGATCGCCTGCGGCTGCCCCGATAATACCGTGCGTGCATTCGACGTCGAATCGGGAAAGCAGCTGTTTTTCAACGGGGCCCACAATGACTGGGTCCTGGACACCACGTTCTCGGTGAATTCCGACCACTTAATCAGTGTGAGCAGGGACATGTCGATGAAGCTGTTTCATCTGGAGACGCAGCGGTTCATCGATAATGTGACGAGCATCACACCGGGCGCGCTCAAGGGCGGTCTGAATTCGATTACCCGACACCCCGCCAGGGATGAATTGCTGGTCGGCGGCGCCGATGGCGCTCCGAAGATCTTCAAGATGGTGCGCGACAAAGCGCGGCAGATCGGTGACAACTCCAATCAGATCCGCGAGTTTTCGGCCTTGCCCGGGAGAATCTACAGTGTGGCCTACAGCCGTGACGGCAACCGCATCGTGGCCGGAAGCAGCCTCGACGGCAAAGGCGAGGTGCGTGTGTACGATGCGAACGACGGAAAGCAATTGATGCGGGCGGAAGTTGCCACCGGTGGCATTTACAGCGTAGCGTTCCGACCCGACGGCACGCAGGTCGCTGCCGCCGGGTTTGACGGACAGGTGCGGTTTTATCAGGTCAGCGACGGCAGTTTGATCAAGGAATTCCTGCCGATCCCGATCGAGACCGCCAAGGTCGCTGGAACCGATCCGCCCGCGGCGGCCGTTGTCGGCCCGGTTCGATAATCGGTGTTACAGAGAGTACAGGACGATGAAGAGGTGCAGGATGAACGTCGTTTTCTCGCGGATCACAGCCAGAATCGTCATCGCGTTTTGCGCTGTCGGCATGCTCGGAAATCGTGGTACGTCTGCGGAGTCGCTGCCCGAAGGGATGCTGGTCGAAAAGCTGTTGGTGCACCCGGCCGAGATGGAACTCCGAGGCCGCTTCGATTACCGGCAGCTGCTCGTTACGGGCAAGCTCACCAGCGGGGAATTGGTCGATCTGACGCGCATGGTGGAATATGCTCCCGGCAGTACGGCAGGCAGTTCGACAAGTGCCCCGGTGACCGTAACGCCCCAAGGGCTGGTGAGCACGGTCCACGACGGTGAGGGCCGGCTGCTGGTTCGTTGGAAGGACCTCACGGCGAGCGTCCCGGTCCGCGTCATGAACGCTGCCGAGGCAGCTTCCATCAGCTTCGTGCGGGACATCCAACCGGTGCTCTCAAAAACCGGCTGCAACCAGGGAACCTGCCATGGGGCCAAGGACGGCAAGAATGGCTTTAAGTTGTCGCTGCGCGGCTACGATCCGATCTACGATCATCGGGCGCTGACCGACGATATTGGGGCGCGGCGGTTCAACCGCGCGGCGCCCGAGCAAAGCTTGATGCTGCTCAAGGCCACCGGTAGCGCGCCGCACGTGGGCGGCGTCCGCATGAATGTGGGGGAGCCGTACTACGAGATGCTCAAGCAATGGATCGCCGAGGGAGTGAAGCAGGACCTGTCGGTACCACGGGTGACCAAAATCAGCGTCACGCCTGCCGATCCGATCGTTCCTTTGCCTGGAATGAAGCAGCAGATGGCGGTGATGGCAACCTATTCCGACGGATCGACCCGCGATGTTACCCGCGAAGCATTTATCGAAAGCGGCAATATCGAAGTGATCGAGGCCAGTCCCCAAGGTGTTCTAACGATGCTGCGGCGCGGCGAAGCACCCGTGCTGGTCCGTTACGAAGGCGCCTACGCGGCGACGACGATCACGGTCATGGGCGACCGGACCGGTTTCGTCTGGCAGAAACCCGATCCGAATAACTACGTGGATGAACTGGTCTACCGCAAGCTGGAACGGGTCAAGGTCCTGCCGAGCGACCTTTGCACCGACGAAGAATTCTTGCGCCGAATCTACCTGGACCTGATCGGTGTTCCGCCTACCGTGGATCAGGTTCGTGCGTTTCTGGCCGACGGTCGAGCCAGCCGCATTAAACGGGATGATGTGATTGATCAACTGGTGGGCAGTCCGGGCTACGTCGAATACTGGACGAACAAATGGGCCGACCTGTTGCAGGTCAACCGCAAGTTTCTGGGCGAGGAAGGCGCGCTGGCGCTGCGGAATTGGATCAAAAGTTCCGTCGCGACGAACCGCCCGTACGACGCGTTCGCACGCGATGTCCTGACGGCGGTTGGCTCCAATCTGGAGAATCCGCCGGCGGCCTATTACAAAGTCTTGCGCACTCCGCAGGACATGATGGAAAACACGACGCATTTATTTCTCGCCGTGCGATTCAACTGCAACAAGTGCCATGACCACCCGTTCGAACGTTGGACGCAGGATCAGTACTATCAACTCACCGCATTCTTCGCGCAGGTGGGCCGGAAAGAAGATCCGAGCTACCTCGGTCAAAGGATTGGCGGTTCGGCGGTCGAGGGTGCCAGTCCGCTGGTCGAGGTCGTTTACGATACCGGAGCGGGAGACGTCAAGCATGACCGCACCGGCCAACTCACATCACCAGCATTCCCCTACCAGCCAACGCTCGCGCAATCCGCGGACGGAGTACGACGACAAAACCTGGCCGACTGGATCACCTCGAAAGATAACCAGTATTTCGCGCGCAGCTACGTCAATCGCTTGTGGGGTTATCTATTTGGCCGAGGGATCATCGATCCGATCGACGATATTCGAGCCGGGAATCCTCCTTCGAATCCGGAACTGCTCGATGCGTTGGCGATCGATTTTGTTGAGCACAAGTTCGACATGCAGGCGATTCTGAAAGCGATCTGCAAGTCCCGTGTCTATCAACACTCCATCCGCTCCAATCGTTGGAACGCGGATGATGAGCTGAATTACTCGCATGCGATTCCCCGGCGACTGCCGGCAGAGACGCTGTTTGACGCCCTGCACGTGGCAACCGGATCCGTACCCCGGATTCCGGGGGCGCCCGCCGGTTTCCGGGCCGCGGAATTGCCCGACGCCGGCGTCTCGAATCCGTTCCTCGAGGACTTTGGTCGACCGGTGCGCGAGAGTGCCTGTGAGTGCGAACGGTCGAGCGGGATGGTGCTGGGCCCGGTGATGAAACTGATCAACGGGCCGACCGTTGCCGACGCGATCGCCGACCCCGCCAACGAACTGGTCCGGCTGGTCGAGCGTGAACCCGACGATCGTCGGCTGATCGAGGATGTCTTCCTGCGCTTCCTGGCTCGCCGACCTTCCGATAGCGAATTCGCAGCCGGACTGCTCGCGTTACAGCAAGCCGGAGAGGATCACGAGCAACTCGTCGCGCGACTTACCGCTTACGAACAGAGCCTCGCGGAGCGGCAACAGGAATGGGAGAAGACGGCAGGCAAGCCGACGGTCTGGAAAACGGTTGAGCCGTCTGAACTCAAGTCGGACGCCGGGGCGATGTTCCACAAGCAGCCCGATCAGTCAATCACCGTGACCGGCAATCTGGCCAAAGACGTCTATACGGTCGTGGTGCCGACCGATTTGATCGGTATCACGGGTGTGCGTTTGGAAGCGCTGCCTGATGCCGCGTTGCCGGCCGGCGGACCGGGCCGAGCCATGAACGGCAACTTCGTTATCAACGAGCTTCAAGTATCGATTGCGGCCGCCGCATCGCCGGGGCAAACGGCAATGCTGGCATTGAAGAATCCGCAGGCGGACTTCAGCCAGGAAGGCTGGCCGGTTGCCAATGCGATCGACGGAAACGAGGGTACGGGGTGGGCGGTTTCGCCATCGTTCAATGTGCCACACTTTGCGACCTTTGAGACCGCCGCGGACGCGGGAGCGACCGGCGGATCGATCGTGACGATTCGGTTGAGCCAGCAGTTCGACGACGGCAACCACGCACTCGGACGCTTTCGCATCTCTTTGACCAATTCGCCGCGGCCTCTCGGTCGCTCGAATCTGCCCGAGGCAGTCCTGGCGGCGTTGCAGGTCGATGACCAGCAGCGCTCGCCCGAGCAGAAGCAGGTGCTGGCGAATCATTTCCGCTCGATGGACAGCGACTACCAGTCGCTGTTGGCAGCGGTGCAGCGGAGCACGGAGGCGATCAAGAACCGACGGTTGCTGGGAGTCCAGGATCTGGCCTGGGCGCTGATCAATAACCCGGCGTTCTTGTTCAACAGGTAATGCGCGACGAGCAGACCATCCTGGAAACACACGCGCTGGGAAAGCGGTACGGAAACCTTTCCGCCCTGCGCGATTGTTCGCTTGGCGTTCATCGCGGCGAGATTTTTGGTCTGTTGGGACCCAACGGCGCGGGCAAGACGACCCTGCTGCGACTGCTGCTCGGTTTCACCCATCCGACGTCCGGCTGGGCACGGATTTCAGGATTGGATTGTGAAAAAGACTCCGTGCGCGTGCGTCGCGAGGTCTCCTATTTGCCTGCCGAACCACGGTTTTTTCGATCGATGCGTGGCCGCGACGTCGTACACTTTTTCGGGCGGATGCGCGGTGATCATAGTGGCCGTGAGGGGCAGCGGCTGGCCGAGCGATTGGAACTCGACCTGTCCCGACCGGTCTCGCAGATGTCGACCGGCATGCGGCAGAAACTTGGCCTGGCCGTCAGCCTCGCCAATGCGACGCCGCTTGTCATTCTGGACGAGCCGACCGCCAATCTCGACCCATCGGTCCGCGGCGACGTATTGAATCTCGTGCGCGAAGCGCGCGCCGCGGGGCGAACCGTGGTCTTTTCGTCGCATATCCTCTCGGAAGTGGAAGAGATTTGCGATCGGGTTGTTATCCTGCGGGCCGGTACGGTAGTGCACACTCAAGTCATGTCCCAGCTGCGGCAACGGCATCGGATCCGTGCTCAATTAAATGGCGAATTTCCTGCGCCGTCACCCGAGTTGGCCGAACAATTGTCGATTCAGACCGACAACGATGGACGGTTGACGATCGAAACTTCCGGTGAACTTTCGCCGATCCTGGGCTGGCTTGCCACCCTGCCGCTGCGGGAGGTCGTGATCGAGCCGGTCGGCTTACGCGCGGTCTACCAGCAATTCCACGGAGATCGTCGGGAATGACCGCGCTCATGCTTCGCAAGTACCTGCGTGAAGGGCGCTGGCTGATGCTGGCGACCGGTGCCGCGATATTCGCCTTCTGCTGGCTGCGCATCTGGATGGTCAGCCGGATCGACGCCGAACGATTCAAAGGCATTATCGACCTGCTTCCGTCGGAATGGCAGAAGTTTTCGCCGGTCGAAATTCAATTCTTGATTACGTATACCGGCCGCATCGCCGCCGCGTTCAGCGAACCCATCGTGTTGTTCGGAACTTGCGCCTGGGCAATCGCCCGCGGTTCGGATGTTGTCAGTGGCGAGTTAAGCCGGGGCACATTGGAAATGTTGCTCGCACAACCGGTGAGCCGCGTGCGACTGATCGTTTGCCACGCTCTGGTGACGACCTTCGGCACGCTGTTGTTGGCCAGCCTGGCATGGCTGGGCAACTGGTCCGGGATCGAGATGAACCAATTGCGCGAGGAGTATCGCCCCACGGTGCCGCTGCCGATCACCGGGCTGCTTTCGGGGATCGAGGTTCCCAACCCGTTCGCGGCGCGACAGGTTCGACTGGTGCCGATGAACCAGCGGGTGCGGTCGACCGATCTCCTGCCGGGGGCGGTCAACCTGTTCTGCTTCGGCTTTTTTCTGGCCGGTTTCACGACCATGATCTCCGCCTGCGACCGGCACCGCTGGCGCACGATCGGCGCCGCCTGTTTTTTGATCGTGGCGAGCATGATCAGCAAACTGGTCGGAATGGCGGGGATCGGTTTCGACTGGATGCGGCACGCCTCCCTGTTCTCGGTTTATGAACCGGAGCACCTGATCATGATCGGGCACCGATACCCAGGCCAGGCGTGGCGGTTTGTCTGGTCGGACGAAGCGGGGCAGGTGCGCGGCATGGGGCCGCTGGGATTCGATACGATTCTGCTGCTGTCAGGCCTCTTGGCTTATGTCGGCTCGGCGGTTATTTTTCATCGGCGGGATTTACCCGCTCCGACCTGACGTCGCCCCAAAACCCGGCCCGGTTGCCGACCCGTATTCCAACTGACTCGTCTTCCAAGGAGTTTCGCATGCATAGCGCCGAAGAAACGCTTAAGTCGCTCAACCTGGAATTGCCTCCTGCACCGAAGCCAATGGGCGTTTACAAACCGGTTGTAATTTGCGGCACCATGATCTACGTCTCGGGGCATGGCCCGCTGAAAGCCGATGGCACGCTGATGACCGGACGTGTCGGATCGGAAGTAGATCAAGCCGCCGGCTACGCGGCGGCCAAACAGACTGGCCTGGCGATTCTGGCCAGTCTTCGCGCCGCGTTGGGGAGCCTCGACCGGATCGGTCGCGTCGTGAAAACGCTTGGCATGGTCAATTCCACAGCCGATTTTACGCAACATCCGGCGGTGATCAATGGATGCAGCGAGTTATTCGCGCATGTCTTTGGACCGGATCATGGTGTGGGAGCGCGCAGCGCCGTCGGCATGGGTTCGCTTCCGGGGAACATCTCGGTGGAAATCGAAATGATCCTGGAGTTGAAGAGCTGAATCGGCCGGGGCCCCGGCCGGATTTGCGTCAACTGAGTTTCCAACCGTCAGGCAGGCAGGCGTCCTTCACGACAATCGGGATGCCGTCGCGGACCACGCAATCGTCGGCGTCGACGCTGTTCTCCAGCCCTTTCTCGTTGACCAGCCGTACGTTCCGGCCGATGCGGCAGTTCTTGTCGACGATCGAACCGATCAGCAGCGAGCCATCGCCGATGCCGACGGCGGTCGATGTTTCGTTGGCGACGCCGTCGAAATCGTAATCGTCCGCTCCCATCAGAATCGAATCACGAATCGTGACGCCGCGCCCGATAATACTTCGCGAGCCGATAATGCTGTTCTCGATGACGGCACCCTCGCCGATCCGGCAGCCGTCCGCGATCAGGCTGCGGCGGACGGTCGCGCCGTCGATCTTGGAGGGCGGCAGGAATTCAGGCCGGGAATAGATCTCGGCGCCAGGATACGCCAGTTCAAACGGCGGATGCGGGGCGGCGAGGCTCAAGCAGGAGTCGTAATAGGATCGAATCGTACCGACGTCTTCCCAATAACCGTCGAAAAGGTGGACCTGAACGCGGCGGCTGCGCACCGAAGCGGGGAAGATCTCTTTGCCGAAATCGTGGTAGTCGGTCTTGGTGAGTACATCCAGCAAGGTCGCCCGATTGAAAACGTAAATCCCCATGCTGGCGAGCAGATCTCGGCCGCGACTCTGTACGCCGCGGCGATCGATCCAGGAAGGATCCATTTTCACCAGGTTCATCTCTTCCACGGTTTTCGGCTTTTCCAGGAATCCCTGGACCCGCCCGTCTTCGTCCACGCGCATGATCCCCAGACCGTGCGCCTGTTCCCGCGTCACCGGCATCGCCGCGATCGTCACGTCCGCCCGCGACTCCTGGTGCGTGCGAATCATGTCGGCGTAGTTCATGCGATACAACTGGTCACCCGACAGGATCAGTACGTAATCGATGCCGTTCTGCTGAATGTAGCGTACCTGTTTGCGGACCGCGTCGGCGGTGCCCTGGTACCAGTCTTTCCCGCCCTCCTCCATCGTCTGCTGCGCGGCGAGGATTTCCACGAACCCACCGCCGAAATGGTCGAAGCGATAGGTCTGCCGGATATGCCGATGCAGGCTCACGGAAAGGAACTGGGTCAGCACGTAGATTCGGTTCAGGCCGCTGTGCAGGCAATTGGACAGCGGAATATCGATCAACCGATAGTTGGCTCCCAGCGGCACCGCGGGCTTGGAACGGTATTTCGTGAGGGGATAGAGTCGGGTCCCGCGTCCACCGCCCAGAACGAATGAAAGCACATTTCGCATTGACGTTTCCGTCGCTTACTTGACGACAAAGTTGACGAGTCTACCCGGAACGACGATCGACTTGACGATCTGCTTTCCGGCCAGCAGTTCGGCGATGCGTGCGTCGGCGCGGGCCGCGGTCTCCAGGTCGTCCGGCGAACAATCGGCCGGCACGGAGATTTTGGATCGCAGTTTGCCGCAGATCTGCACCGGTACCTCGATACTCGTGTCCCGTGTGTACGCTTCTTCAAACGGTGGCCAGGGTGCGTGGGCCAGGCTCTGCGAATGCCCCAGGAGCTGCCAGAGTTCCTCGGCGATATGCGGCGCGAACGGGGAGAGCAACAGCACAAACGCTTCCATGGCCGACCGCGGGCGTTGCGATTCCTTGGTGAAAAAATTGACGAATTCCATCATCCGCGCGATCGCCGTGTTGAACTCCATCCTCTCCAGGTCGCGGGTGACCGCCTGAATCGTCTTGTGGATCACGCGGTTCTGTGCATCGCTCGGCAGGCTGTCATCAATCGCCGGGCTTAAGGCGATCGCTTCCAATTTTTCGTCGACGATCATCCGCCAGGCCCGGTCGAGAAATCCTCGAACACCGCTTACCCCCGCCATGCTCCACGGTTTCACCTGTTCCAAGGGCCCCATGAACATTTCGTACAATCGCAGCGAATCGGCTCCGAAGTCGCGTACAATCTCGTCCGGATTCACGACATTGCCGCGACTCTTAGACATTTTGTTGGCGCGGCTCTCGATGCGGATCGACGGCAGTTCGCGGAGCACGAACAGGTCACCCTTCTTCTCGACCTGTTCGGGATCGACTTTCCGCGCCTGCAGTGCCGTCGGCGGAGTCGTCGCTGCGCCGCCGGTCGGCGTCTTGATGCGCATCACCGGCGCACCATTCGCGTCCTCGGCGACGTCGCTGGCACTGATCCAATTCCCTGACGCGTCCTGGTATCCGGTAAATTCGATTTCGCCAAGGATCATTCCCTGGTGAACGAGCCGCGCGAACGGCTCGGGAGTACTCACGAAACCGCGATCGTACAGTACTTTGTGCCAGAAACGCGCGTAAAGCAGATGCAGTACGGCATGCTCGGCGCCGCCGACATACAGGTCGACCGGCATCCAGACTCTCTCCTTTTCGCGGTCGACAGGCGCCTGCGGGTTCTTCGGATCGATGAAGCGCAGGTAGTACCAGCACGACCCGGCCCATTGCGGCATGGTGTTGGTCTCGCGGCGATAACGCTGCCCGTCGATGACCGGGTACAGCCAGTCGTCGGGCGCTTTGGCCAACGGCGGCTCCGGGCGCCCATGCGGCTTGTAATCGTCGAGTCGCGGCAGGTCGACCGGCAACTGGTCCGGCGGGACCGCACGTAACATCCCGGTAGGCTGCCCCGCCCCGTCCAATTCGTGCAGAATCGGAAAAGGCTCGCCCCAAAACCGCTGACGGCTGAACAGCCAATCCCGCAGCTTATAGTTGACCGCGCGTCGTCCGATCCCTTCCGCGGCCAGTCGCTCCGCGATCCGTATCTTGAACGGTTCGGTTTCCATGCCGTCGAACTCGTTCGAATGAATCGCCCGACCGACGCCGGCGTAGCACTGCTCACCAGCAAGTAACTTCGCGCGATCCACTTCGCCAACCGACCCCGGATCCACGACCGCCACGATCGGCAAGTGAAACTCGACGGCAAACTCGAAATCGCGCGTATCATGAGCCGGCACCGCCATAATCGCGCCGGTCCCGTAGCTGATCAGCACGTAGTCGGCGATCCAGATCGGAATCGGCTGACCGTTCACGGGATTGATCGCATGGGAACCAGTGAACACGCCGGTCTTCGCCTTGCTGGCCTCCGTTCGCTCCCGATCGCTGCGGGTGGCGGCTCGCTCGCGATAGGCAGTGATCGCGGCACGCTGCCCCGCCGTCGTCAAACGGTCGACGAACGGATGCTCGGGCGCGATCACCATGTAGGTCGCTCCGAACAAAGTGTCGGGACGCGTGGTGTAAATACGGAGCACATCCGCTCCCGGCTGTGCAGGGAAACCGCGGCGCGAACGCTCGCTTTTCCAATCGGAGAACTGCTCGGGCGATCCCAGAAAAAAATCAACTTCGGCGCCGACGCTGCGACCGATCCAGTCGGCCTGCAGTTTCTTCGTGCTGTCGGGCCAGCGGACCAACTCCAGATCCCGTTCCAGCCGATCGGCATAGGCCGTGATCCGCAGCATCCATTGCCGCAAGGGAATGCGCTGCACAGGATGGTTGCCGCGTTCACTCTTCCCGTCAATGACCTCTTCATTCGCCAAGACGGTCCCCAGGGCGGGGCACCAGTTCACCAGCGCGTCGGACTGATACGCGAGCCGAAACTGGTCCTGATACTTGCGAATTTCCCGCTCGCCTTGTTCGGCGACTTCGGAGGGAACCGGCAATTCGGCGATCGGACGACCTCGACCGGCCTCGTCGTCGAACCAGGTGTCGAACAACAGCGTGAAGATCCACTGCGTCCAGCGGAAATAGTCGACGTCGGTCGTCGCCAGTTCGCGATTCCAGTCATAGCTCAGGCCGAGCATCTTCAATTGGCGGCGGAAATTGGCGATGTTGCGCTCGGTCTGCACCCGCGGCGGAGTATTCGTGCGGATCGCATGTTCCTCGGCCGGCAGTCCAAAGGCGTCGAAACCCATCGGGTGCAGTACGCTCTTGCCACGCATCCGTTCGAAACGGCAGACGATATCGGTTGCCGTGTACCCCTCGGGATGGCCGACATGTAGTCCGTCGCCGCTGGGGTACGGGAACATGTCGAGTACGTAAAGTTTGGGACCGGTCGGCAGATCGGGAGTACGAAACGTCTCGTGCTTTTCCCAATAGGCCTGCCATTTCGGTTCGAGTTGACGGGGTTGATAGCGGGGCATCGGTCGTTTCTAAGTAAGTAACGGCTGGAAAACGGGTTGAGCATGCCTCGGGCCGCGGTAAAGTTGAGTGATTCTAATGCGTTTGACCGCCGGTGGCAAACAGGCTACGATCGAACAACCAGGAAGTCGTTCACGGACCTTCGCGATTTGGCGTTCGACGGCCGGGATTGACGCCGAACGGAGTCGGACGGCCCGCCGGCTTCGCCGCTCGTCTGAACCCGTTGTCACCTGTAACGCGCGAATTCCCTATGCTCCACGGTGCTCGCCGACTTCGCCTCAACGCCGCCGAACGTGATGCAATGCGCGCGGCAGGTCGATTCAACGCTCAACTGATGGACTACATTCGCGACTTTGTTCGCCCCGGTATTACCACGGAGGAGATTGATCGGTTGGTCCATGAATACACGCTTGGTTACGGTCACGTTCCCGCTCCGCTGAACTACCAGGGTTTTCCTAAGAGCTGCTGTACCAGCATCAACGAAGTGATCTGCCACGGAATTCCCGGACCTTACCTGCTGAAGGAGGGTGACATTGTCAACGTCGACGTGACGACGATTGTGGGCGGCTGGCACGGCGACCAGTCAGAGACGTTTCTCGTCGGTGCCGTTTCGGAGGAAGCTCGCAATGTCACGCAATGCGCACTGAACGCGCTCTACCTCGGCATCGAGGCGATCCGGCCAGGCGGGCGAATCTCCGATATTGGTGACGCGATCGTCAAGGAGGCGAGCCGTTGGGGATTCAGCGTCGTCCACGAATATATCGGGCACGGATTGGGACGCCGGTTTCACCAGGAACCGAACATCCCGCATTTCCCGACACCTCGATCGCGCAGCGAGAGAATTGAACCCGGAACATGCTTTACGATTGAACCGATGATCAATGCGGGATCGCGGTATACGGTAATGGATCCAACGGACGGCTGGACCGTGCGAACCCGGGACGGACAATGTTCGGCTCAATTCGAGCACACGATCCTGATGACAGAAACGGGCCCGGAAATGCTCACAAAGACCCGGCGCGGGCCGCAAAAAGGGCACAGTTTTTCTTGAAGTGCCACTGGGTTTTCTTGAAGTGCCACTGGAAGGCGCTCGATAGCCGGGCGCTCGACGGTCGAACGAGCGATGGGCGGGGCGGTCGAGGTCACCGGTGGCCGGCGTCCATCACGCGATAGGGGATCGTCGAACTTATGGCACGCATACCGGGCCCTTGCGCGTTCGTGGGCCGCCATCATCGTTGTCCGGGCGGCAGCGTTCGCCATTCGGGCCTTCAATCCCTCGCCCTCCGTCGCCCTCCGCCAAGCGGTACTCGTACTCGCCCCGTCACTCGCGTTCCTTGGCTCGGTTCTGATCGCGGAGGATCGGGCGGAGTTCGTCGACGAAATCGCGCACGTCCTTGAATTGACGGTAGACGCTGGCGAAGCGGACAAAGGCGACCTGATCGAGTTTGGCGAGGTGCGACATCACCAGTTCGCCGAGCTGCTGGCTATCGATTTCATCCTCGATCGTCGCGTAGACGATACTTTCCACCGCCGAGACCGTGGCCTCGATCTGTTCGTCGCTGATCGGCCGTTTCCAGCAGGCGCGCTCCAAACCCGCGCGGATCTTGTCGCGTGAGAACGGCTCGCGCACGCCGTTCTTTTTCACGACCTTGATGGCCATCTGCTCCAAGCGCTCGTAAGTCGTATAGCGACGTTCGCAGTGCAGGCACTCGCGGCGCCGGCGAATCGAGAAACCATCGTCGCAGGAACGCGAATCGATGACCCTGTCGTTATCGACGCGACAGAACGGACAACGCATGCGTCCCTGCTCCTGGGGTCTGTTCGGCTATTTCTTCGACCAGTCCCGCCGCTGCCGCGAACTGGGAATGTTCATCTTCTGACGGTACTTCGTGATGGTGCGGCGTGCCACGTTCAGGCCTTGCGCCTTGAGCGCGTCGACCAGGGCATCGTCGCTGTACGGGTCCTGCTTCGATTCCCCGTCGATCAGCCCCTGCAGCTTGATACGGATGATGTCCCAGGCGACGTCGTCCCCCTCGTCGCTGTGCGTGCCTCCGACAAAGAACCGTTTCAACGCCAGAATGCCTCGCGGGGTCTGGAGCCACTTGTCGTCCACCGCGCGACTGACGGTGGTGACGTGCACGCCGACCTTTTCGGCGATCTGCTGCATTTTCAACGGCTGGATATGCTCCGGACCGTCCTCCAGAAACCGCGTTTGATGGTCGACGATCGCCTGAGCCACCTTGGTCAAGGTATTGCGTCGCTGCTCGATCGACTCGATCAGCCACTGCGCCGCGTTGATCTTCCGCTTGATATATTCTTTTTCCTCGACGGTCGCGTCGGCGCTGGCCAGACGGTTACGGTAATACTCGCTGATACGCAGTGTCGGCGTGCGGTAGTCGTCCAGAATCACGCGGTACTGGCCCTGCTCGTTCCTTTCCACGCGCACGTCGGGAGTCACCACGGGCACGAAACTGTCGGCGAACACGGCGCCCGGCTTAGGATTCAGCTTCTTCAGGGCCGCCCAGACCGTTTTGATTTCCTGCAGCGACATGCGCGTCGCCTTCTGGATCAGCGGCATGCGGTTATCGCGGAGGTCCTCGAGGTGATTGGAAATGAGCTGCTTGAGTTCCTCGTAATACTCCATGTCGGGCGAGAGCTGCAGCAACAGGCACTCGCGCAGGTCGCGGGCCGCGATGCCTCGAGGGTCAAGTTCCTGCACGATGCGCAGCGCTCGTTCGGCCAGCTGCAGCAGTTGCGCGTCGGCATCGGGAGGCAGCAGGTCGCGCAAGCTGCTGCGAAAATAGCCACCGTCGCGGGCGTCCAGCGTCGAGATGATCCGCTCGGCCATTCGAGCCAGCGCCGGATCGAGTTCCAATTCGCCCAGCTGATGCAGCAGGTAATCGTTCAGCGATTCCGGGCGCGTGGCGACATTCGCCATCGAGTCGTGGCGGCGCTCATCTTCCTCTTCCAGCCGATTCGCCGATCGTCGCGGCCCTTCGTCAAAGAAGTCGGGGACTTCCCGATTCAAATTCTCGAGCCGTTCGAAATCCTCCGCCTGGTCCTTGGTGGTATCAACGACCAGTTCCCGCTCCGACTCGGCCGGCGCGTCCGGGTTCTCGCGTTCCTCTTCGGCACTCGGCGCCGGCTCGACATCCTGCACTTCCAGAATCGGATTGTCGGCCATCTCCTGTTCGATGCGTTCCTGCAGCGCCATCATCGGAAGCTGGAGTATCTCCATCGACTGGATCATGCGGGGAGCCAGTTTCTGGACTTGAACCTGCCGTGCTTCCAAACCAAAGGAAAGTCGCATGCCGTTTCTCGCGATGAACGGGCCAGCGATCGGCTCGCGGCTGCCGATCAGCAGCCCGCCTCACCTCGCCTGTTCAACTCTATCATCTAATTCTCTCTTAACATCGCGTTCCCTGCCGAGTTCCCGAAGCCTCGCGCTCGAAAGCGTCGCCAACACTGCTTTTCAAGCATATTTCTGCCGGCTCACCAGAGCGTCGGCCAGGATTTCTTTGTTCGTATGTTCCAGAATACTGCCCGTGGTAATGCCGCGCGCCAGCCGCGTAATCGTCACAGGATATTCGGCCAGCAGATTCGAAATAAACAGTGCCGTCCCGTCGCCTTCCACGGTCGGGTTGGTTGCCATAATGATCTCGCGGATCGCGCCCTGTGCCACGCGATCGACGAGTTGTCCGATCGTCAATTGCTCGGGGCCGACACCATCCAGCGGCGCAATCCGCCCCAGCAGCACGTGATACCTTCCTCGAAAGACGCCCGCCTGCTCCAGTGCCATCAGGTCGCGTGGCTGCTCAACGATACAAAGCTGCGTCGGATCACGTTGCGGATCGAGGCAGATCCCGCATTGTTCCGATTCCGCCAGATTGAAGCAGGTCTGGCAGTAGTGCACGTTTTCCCGAACGTTGCGGATCGCATCGGCCAGGGCCAAGGCTTCCGACTTATGGATCCGCAGCAGATGGTACGCCAGCCGCTCCGCTGACTTCCTTCCGATCCCCGGCAATTTGGCGAATTCGTCGATCATGCGAACCACGGAATCCGCAAGTTGGGTCACTTTGATCCTCCCAACATTGAATCCATCAGCTTGCTGATGCCGGGAACATCCAGACTGCCGGTAATCTCCTGCATCGCCTGCATCTGCGCCTGCCGTCCTTTTTCCAAGGCCTGGTTGATCGCCGCCGGCAGCAGATCTTGGATCATTTCCTGTTCCTTGCGTTCGATCAGCCGCGGATCGATGCGCACCTGCAATACCTCGCCGATCCCATTGACTTGAACTTCGACCAGCGTCCCGCCGCTGGTGCCGGCGAATCGTTCGCCGCGCAGTCGGTCCATCGTCTCCTTGTAGCGGCCACCAAATGTATCGAGTTGCCGGATCAGGTTAGGCAGATTGAGAAGGTCTTTGAGCATTTGCGTCGTCCATTACGGCGTGGCGATTCGGCACACAGCCCAGGTCCGAGTTCCGCCACGACGGCATGTCGCTCAAGGGGCTGGTCGCCGATTCTCGCTTACTTCAAGCACTTCCGCGTCAAACAGCAACCGGGCCTGTTCCACAAGCGGATGATTTTCCGACTCGCGCATGCGCTGGCGTCGATTCACCGGAATTCGACGCTCCACTGGGACCTCCTGGGCAGGCGCAACTTCAAAGCTCAACTGGATTTTCCGCCCAGCCAGCGTCGAAAGCGCCTGCTCCAATCGACCCTTGCGGTCCGCCCGTTCGCATTGCTGTTTTTGCAGATTATACTCGTTCGAAAAGCGAACGACCAGTCGATCTGGCGCGCCGATTGCAACATCGCTGTAGAATCGGGCCAGGTCGGCGGTGATGTCGTCAATCGAAGCGACAGCTTTTTCCCAAAGTTCGCGCGCCGACTCCCCGGTGATGGCAACGCCCCGACCGGCAGGTCCGCCCTCCAATCCAGTTACCGATGGAAGGACGGCAACGGGCTCCAAGGTCGCGGCAGCAGCCTGCGGAGACGGAGCCGGAGGCGTCGCATCAGGAGGAGGTTGGTTGGTCAGCTCATTTTTTTTTTGAATCGGCTCGCTTGCACTCGGCGCAACAAGGCCTGCCATCGCGGGTGCCGCGATCGGTCCATCCTTGCCCAGTTTGCAAATCAACTCGCCGAGGTCTTCCAGCTGTTCCAGGTGGCAGATGCGGATCACCGCGATTTCCAGCAGCGTCCGCAGATGAACGCTCTGCCGCATCTTGACCACAGCCTGATCGAGGATTTGCAGCATCGCCAGTAACGTGGCGGCCCCGAATTTTCCGCCTTGTTCGGCCAGCATCGGATAATCGGAAGCGGTCGTGTGCAACATCATGTCGGCCGGGCAACCGACCGTCGCCGCAAGCATATCACGGAACACGCCCAGCAGTTGTTCCGCGAGTTGCCCTGCGTCGACTCCCTCCTGCAAGGCCACATCCACGGCGCGCATCGCCCCGGCGGCGTCACGGGACAACAACTGCGCGACGAGCCCGGACAGACTGCCGCCGCGGGCGGTGCCCAGCATCTGGTGGACGGCGTCGACCGTAATCCGGTTTCCGGCGAATGCCAGCAGTTGCTCCAGAAGCGACTGGCTATCCCGCATCGATCCGGCGGCGCGGCGGGCGATGAGCTGCAGTGCCTCCGGTTCGGCCGTGGTCTGTTCGGCTTCCACGATCTGTTGCAGCCGCGCGAGGATCGAACGGGTTTCGACGGGCGGAAAATCGAACCGCTGGCAGCGCGACAGAACGGTGATCGGGATTTTCTCCACATCGGTCGTGCAGAAAATGAACTTCACATGCTCGGGGGGCTCTTCCAACGTCTTGAGCAGCGCGTTGAACGCCTGCGTCGTGAGCATATGGACTTCGTCGATTATGTAAATCTTGAACCGCGCGCGACTGGGCCGCACGTTGACGTTCGATCGTAGCTGCCGAATCTCGTCGATTCCGCGGTTGCTGGCGCCGTCGATTTCCAGGACGTCGATATCCTCCCCCGACGCAACCCCCTCGCAAATGTCGCATCGGTTGCAGGGATTGGGAGTGGGACCATGCTCGCAGTTCAACGATTTGGCGAGAATCCTGGCGGTCGATGTCTTGCCGACCCCGCGCGCGCCGGTGAACAGGTAGGCGTGCCCCACGCGATTGGTGTTAATCGCATTGGACAGCGCGTGGGCGACCTGATTTTGTCCGACAAGTTCCGAGAATCGCTGCGGCCGATAACGCCGAGCGACGACAATATACTCCCGGCCCGATTTGTCGGCGGGTTGACCGATGGTCATGAACAGGCCTTTCCGTTTCGCCGGGGAGCGGCCGCCAAAAAACAGTGCCGCTCGCCGCGGCAGGACTGGTCCGAAAACGGGATCGGCACCCGACGGTCCCGGGATCGCCGCAGGCCGGAAACGGCTGGGCGAAGAGTGACCCTCGCACAAGAGTACCCCGCTTAGGGCTGCACCCGTTAAGGCCTGACCCGGTTCACGGCTCCCCCTCGCAAGGGTCACTCTTCGACAAGCGTTCGCCTGTGGAAGCCCCCTCGAATCGCCCCACGCACCAACCGAAGGCTGCCTGTAGTTGTATTCCCCTGAAGTGAGCGCGTCAAAGGGGGCGACGCCAGTTCAACGTTGCCAGGCGGCCAGTCAGGGCGGAGGGACGACGAGCAGTTTTCGAGCCGAGTCGCGCGTGATATTCTGTTCGCCGTTGTCGACCGTAATGACCAGCAGTCCCGCTTCGGATCGGTGCGATTTCAAGAGACCCTCGGCGCCCAGCCGCAACCCGGTCTCGGCCAGATAACGGAGAAAATCCGACGACTGATCGAGTACCCTCTGCAACTGGAAGCGCTGGCCGACAGGCCATTCGTCCAGGGGCGTACCTGCGGCGACTTTCATCGTACCGTCGGCGCGAGGAATCGGGTCGCCGTGCGGATCGGTACTGGGGAAACCGAGTGCCTGATCAATTCGATCGACCAGCCTGTCGCTGACCGCATGTTCCATATTCTCCGCTTCGGCGTGCACTTCGTCCCACGACAACTGCAGCGTTTGCACGAGAAACAGCTCGATCAGCCGATGGCGACGGACGACCCGCAATGCCAGGGCTTTTCCCGCCTTGGTTAGCCGCACGCCTTCGTACGGGGTGTACTGCGCCAGCCCGGACTCACTGAGCGTCCTCAACATGCTTGTGACCGTCCCAGGAGCAACCTCCAGCGCCGCGGCCAGTTGGCCCGTGAGCGCAGGTGCGTCGGCCGCACCGGAGATCTGGTAGATCGTCTTCAGATAGTTCTCGATGGTCAGGCTGGCCAAGTTGGTACTTCCGGCAAAACAGACGCTCGGTGCAGGACTCGAAGGCACTTCACACCTTCCTCCATTGCGTCAGGTTACTCGAAATCCCCAGTGCATTGCAGCCCCGAACAAAATTCACCATGATGGTGGCATGACACGGAATCAGCATGGGTCACTGAATCTGCTGGCCTGGGAACTCGTCCGCGAATGGCTGGAACAACCCGCGCGATGGCGCATCCAGCCGTCGCACGCAGGGGGCGTACTGCTTGTCGACTGCGGGATCTCGGCAGCCGGTGGGCTTGCGACGGGTTGTCGCCTGGCGGAAATCTGCCTGGGTGGCATGGGCCGCGTGCGATCGATGGCGCCTGCGACCGCTTTTGGCGGCGGCCCGACGATTGTCGTCGAGACCGATCACCCGCTCGAGGCTTGTATTGGGGCTCAGTACGCCGGTTGGCCGATCAAATTTGATGATTTTTTTGCGATGGGATCGGGGCCGATGCGGCTGCGACGGGGGCGCGAAGCGGTGCTTGTGGAACATCAACTCCACGAACAGGAAGCGTGGGCGGTCGGTGTCTTGGAATCCCGCCAATTCCCTTCCGAATCGGTCTGCCAGCAGATCGCGGCCGAGTGCCAGGTCCAGCTGGACCACCTTTGCCTGCTGATCGCCCCCGTCTCCAGCCTGGCCGGAACGGTCCAGGTCGTGGCGCGCAGCGTCGAAACGGCGATCCACAAGCTCCACGCGATCGGATTCGATATCCGGCAGATCCGTTCGGCCTGGGGAGCCGCGCCCCTTCCGCCCGTCGCCGTCAATGACCTGCAGGGGATCGGGCGGACCAATGATGCGATCTTGTACGGCGCGGAGGTCACCTGCTGGGTGCATGCCGACGACGACCTGTTGCAGCAGCTTGGCCCGCTGGCGCCAAGCTGTTCGTCGCGCGACTATGGACGGCCGTTCGCCGAGATATTCTCGGCATTCGATTACGACTTCTACAAAATCGACCCGCTGCTGTTCAGCCCCGCCGTGGTGAATTTCGTCAATCTTCGCACCGGACGTTGCTTTCGCTTTGGCCAGACCCGGCCCGACCTCTTCGGAAAATCGTTCGGATGCGAATCGGCGTCCTAGCCCAACCCGGAAGCTGGTATCTGGCCGACTTGACGCGCGCCGCGCAGCGGCGCGGCCACTCGGTGCTGCCTCTCGAATTTCGATCGCTCCAGTCCACCGTCGAGTCGCAATCGATGCGCGTGCAGGATGCCGATGGAACTCCGTTGAACCTGGATGCGGTTGTGGTCCGCACGATGCCTCCCGGCTCGCTGGAGCAGGTCGTCTTTCGCATGGACCTGTTGGGCCAGTTGGACGAACTGGGCGTCACCGTCTGGAATGCACCCCGCTCGATGGAGTGCGCCGTCGATAAGTTCCTGACAACGGCACGCATGCGGCGTGCCGGGTTGCTGGTGCCGGCGACCCGTGTCTGCCAGACCGAAGAGGCGGCGATGGTCGCCTTTGAGGAACTGGGGGGCGATGTCGTGCTCAAACCGCTGTTCGGCGGGGAAGGCCGCGGTATCACGCGACTCACCGATCCCGATCTGGCACAACGCGCATTCCGCCTGCTCACACAACTCGGCTCCGTCATCTATCTGCAGAAGTTCATTGCCCATCTGGGATGTGATTATCGCATCCTGCTGATCGGCGACGAACCGTTCTGCATGTGCCGTCGCAATCCGTCGGATTGGCGATCCAATGTCAGCAGGGGAGCAACGACCGAGCCCTGGCGGGCTTCGGATACCGCACTGGAAATGGCGCGGACTGCGGCACGCGCGGTAGGAGCGGCAATCGCCGGCGTCGACCTGCTGCCGGGGCGAGATGGGCAACTGTACGCAATCGAAGTCAACGCCGTTCCCGGCTGGCGGGCGCTGGCCCGCACCGTTCAGGTCGATATCGCCGATCGCATCGTGGCATGGGTCGAACGTCCGGGTGCCACTCAACCAGCGGATGGACAAGGATGAATGGCACCGAATCTTTGCCGATCGGCGCGCGACTCGGCCGGATCGCCGCCCAGTTTCCAGATCAGGTTGCGATCGCGATGCCGATCGGATCGCGCCGGCAGCGCCCGCGCCGCTACGCAACATACAGCTTCCAGACGCTGGAAGACGCGAGCAATCGGCTGGCCAGCGGGATGCTGCGGTGGGGCATTCCATCCGGCGCCAAACTCGTGGTGCTTGTGCCGCCCAGCTTCGAGCTGTTCGTCGCGGTCTTTGCCTGCTTCAAAGCGGGAATGGTCATGGTGCTGGTGGATCCGGGACTACCGCGCCGGGCGTTGATCGATTGCCTTCGCGAAGTCAACCCGGACGGATTCCTGGCCATTCCCAAGGCCCATTGGATTCGCTGGCTGCTGCGGTCCCAATTTCCCAGGGCGCGCTTCAACATCGCGACGCGCGGCCTGCTTCCGTGGGGAACGACGATGCGCGGTCTGATGCGGCAAGGCGACCCTTCGGACCGTCCGGTGCCGGCGGAGCGCGAGGATCCCGCCGCGATTATTTTTACTTCCGGAAGCACCGGCCCGCCAAAGGGAGTTCTCTATACGCACGGCCTGTTCGCCGCTCAGGTGGAATGGATCCAACGCCGCTACGAAATCGCGCCCGGCGAAATCGACCTGCCCGGCTTTCCGTTGTTCGCGCTGTTCAACGCCGCGATGGGGGTCACGACCGTCGTGCCCGACATGGACTTTCGACGGCCCGCGGCGGTCGATCCGCGGCTGTTCGTCGAAGCGGCCAACCAATGGAAGATTACCCAGGCGTTCGGTTCGCCGGCGCTTTGGAATACCGTCGGCGCGTACTGCCAGGCGTCGGGAGCGCGCATGCCGAGCTTGCGTCGAGTTCTTTCGGCAGGGGCGCCGGTTCCGACGCACGTGCTGGAACGGGTCCAGGCGGCGGTGCATCCCCAAGCGGAAATCCACACGCCTTACGGTGCCACCGAGGCGCTCCCCGTTTCCTCGATTTCGGCCAGGGAAGTGCTCGAGGAAACCGCCGCGTTGAGTCGCTGCGGCGCCGGAACCTGCGTGGGTCGACGGTTTCCGGGCGTCGAGTGGCGGGTGATTGAGATTGTCGACGGCCCGCTGGCGGAAATCGCTCAAACCAGGGAGCTGCCTCCCGGGGAGATCGGTGAACTGATGGTCAGCGGACCGGTCGTAACGCGGCGCTACGTGACTTCGGTTGACGCCAACCGCCTGCACAAAGTCGTCGATGGCGATCGTGTCTGGCACCGCATGGGCGATGTCGGCTATCTCGACCGCGAAGACCGATTCTGGTTTTGCGGACGCAAATTGCATCGAGTGCGAACGGCGGAGCGCACGCTGTTCACGATTCCATGCGAGGCGATCAGCAACGGCCATCCCGCGGTGTTTCGCTCGGCACTGGTCGGCATCGGTCCGCCCGGCGCGCAACGTCCGGTGCTGATCGTCGAGCTCTGGCCCGAGCATCGCAGGCGCGCCGAAAACGATCGGTCCAACCTGATCCAGGAAATCCGCGCACGATGCGCCGCCAGCCACCTGACGGAGTCGATCGAGGACATTCGCATCCACCCTTCCTTTCCGGTCGATATCCGGCACAATTCCAAGATCTTCCGCGAGCAGCTGGCGGTATGGGCGGCCGCCGCCACAGTACCCCGTGAATAACGGCAAAATTCCGTTCTCCCAAATCGGCATGATTTGCGCATGACGACGATGAAAGCCCTGGTGACCGGTTCGAGTGGATTCCTTGGACGACAACTTGTCGCCCAGCTTCGCGCTCGGGGCGACAGCGTGCGCGGGTTTTCGCGGCGAGCCACCCCCGAACTGGATCGCCTCGGCGTCGACTGCCGCCGCGGTGATCTTCGTGACGCGGAAGCCGTCGCGGACGCCTGCCGGGGCGTCGACGTCGTTTTTCATTGCGCGGCAGTCGCGGGTATCTGGGGACGCCGGGACCATTACGACGGCATCAACGTGCAGGGCACACAGCACCTGCTCCAGGCCTGCCAAAACCTGTCTGTCGCAGCGATTGTCTATACCAGCAGCCCCAGCGTGACGTTCGACGGTACGCCGCAACGAGGCGTCGATGAGCAAGTCGGCTACGCAAGCCGCTGGCTCTGCGACTACCCCCGCTCCAAGGCGCAGGCGGAACAGTCGGTCCTGGCCGCCGACCGACCTGGCGGCCTGCGAACGTGCGCCCTGAGGCCCCATCTGATCTGGGGCCCGGGCGACGAACATCTGGTCCCACGGCTGATCGATCGGGCCCGGCGGGGACAGCTGCGGCAGGTCGGCGACGGCAGTAACCGCATCGACATTACGCACGTGGAAAACGCCGCGCTCGCCCACCTGCTGGCGGCTGACCAGTTGCTGTCGGTCGATCCCGTCGGGGGCAGAGCGTATTTTATTTCGCAAGGGGAGCCAGTGAACTGCTGGCAATGGATCAACGAACTGCTGGCGATCCATGGCCTGCCGCCAGTCCGCCGGCGGATTTCGCTTGCCTGGGCCTGGCGCATCGGCGCGTTCCTGGAGTTTCTGCACCGGGCGATCGGCAGCGACAAAGAACCGCGGATGACTCGATTTCTAGCGGCTCAACTGGCAATGGACCATTACTTCGACATTCGCGCCGCACAGCGGGATTTCGGTTACCAGCCTCGGATTTCCACGGCGCAGGGAATGCAGGATCTGGCGGCTTGCCTTGGCAGGCGAAAGTAGGTAGTTTCCAATGCAATGTCGCAATTTGTGCTGCCGATCGCAGGCCGGAGAACCCGATGTCGTTGAGCGAGAATTCGATGGCCGACCGGCCTGAACTTGATGGCGAAGGCGCCGCGCGGCGGATCGTGATCACCGGGATCGGTCTGACTTCGCCTGTGGCGCACAACCTGGTGGAATACCGAGCGGCCCTGCTGCAGGGCCGCAGCGGAGTGCGCAAATACGAAATCCGCTATGTCGGTGAGACGCTGGCCGGCGTCTGCGAATTCGACAACCTGCGGTACCAGACGAAAAAGGACTTGCGCCGGGGTACGCGGGCTGGCAGCATTGGGATCTACTGCGCGAACGAGGCGATTCGCGATGCCGGTTTGGATTGGCAAAACGTCGAGCGGCATATGGTCGGCGTCTATCTCGGTGTCACCGAGCACGGCAATGTCGAAACCGAGAACGAAATCTACCTGATCAAAGGCTACAACTACGACACCAGTGTCTGGTCGCATCATCACAATCCCCGTACGGTCGCCAACAATCCGGCGGGGGAAGTCGCGTTGAACCTGGGAATTACCGGCCCCCATTACACCCTGGGAGCGGCCTGCGCGGCGGGCAACGCGGGATTGATCCAGGGAGCACAGATGCTGCGACTGGGGGACTGTGACCTGGCAATCGCCGGCGGGGTGTCGGAGAGCATTCACACGTTTGGAATCTTCGCCAGCTTCAAGAGCCAGGGCGCTTTGGCCACGCACGCCGATCCGACGAAGGCCTCGCGGCCTTTCGACAAGCAGCGCAACGGCATTGTCGTGGCGGAAGGCGGCTGCGTGTTCATCCTCGAGCGTCTGCCCGATGCCTTGCGACGCGGAGCGCGAATCTACGGCGAAATCGTCGGTTATGCCATGAATACCGATGCGACCGATTTCGTTCTCCCGAATGCGGAACGGCAGGCGGAATGTGTGCAGATCGCCCTGCGGCGTGCCGGGCTCCGGCCGGATCAGATCGATATTGTCAGCACCCATGCCACCGGAACCGATTCCGGAGATATTCAGGAATGCGCGGCGCTGCGCAGCGTCTTTGCCGACGCCCCCGGCACCTGCTTTAATAACACCAAGAGTTTTATCGGGCATGCCATGGGAGCCGCCGGGGCGCTGGAACTTGCCGGCAATCTGCCCGCTTTCGTCGACGATCTCTGCCACGCCACAATCAATGTGGACGAACTCGATCCCGCCTGCGAACTGCCGGGACTGGTGCTCAACCAACCGAAAACAATCCGCAAACCCACCTATATCCTCAACAATTCCTTCGGTATGCTGGGCATCAATTCGGTTGTCATCATCAAACGGTTCGCCGCATCGACCCAGGGGTCGCCCGGGGCGTAGTCCCGGCTCGAGGAGGTTATTGCATGGTTCCCGCGGAAATTCGCGAAGAAGTTCTTGATATTCTGTCCGACATTTCCCCGGACGAAGACTTGAGCGGGTTGGTCGACGATAAGCCGTTTCGCGAGCAACTTGAACTCGACAGCATGGATTTCCTCGACATCGTCATGGAACTCCGCAAACGCTACCGTGTGCAGATCCCGGAAGAGGATTACGGGAAGCTCGCCAGCATGGGCAGCACCGTGGAGTACCTTACGCCTCGACTGGCCGAAGTCGCTCGTCGTTAACGTGCATGTCGGCGGCGTTTGGCGCCGCGCCGCCGTTGCTGCCGGCGGCCAATTGGAGCGCATCGCGATGACAATCGCGGATGCGCCGGTCGAGTTCCGTAACAAGTTGTGCGTCGTCCCAAGCCCGAAACAGTTCCGGTGGTATCGGCATTCCAGTAACGATGCTGATTGTCCCCAACCCGGGCCAAGCCCTGCCACGAGGCCAGACCAGGTTGGCCCCGGCGATCCCCACGGGGATCAGCGGCACATCGCCGCGGCGCGCCACGGCACAGAATCCAGGTTTTAGTTCCCCGATCCGGCCGTCGTGGGTGCGGGTGCCCTCGGGAAAAATCAAGACCAATTCCCCGCGTTTCAACCGCCGCAACGTTTCTTTCAGTCCCGCCAGTCCGATCCCTTCGCGTTCAATCGGAATCGCGTCCAGAAACTCGATCAGAACGCGCAGCGGCTTGGAATGAAAGAGCGACGATCGCGCCAGGTAATTCAAGCGACGATCGCAGGTCAATCCAACGAGTACGGGGTCGAGGAAGCTCTGATGATTGGCACATATCAGGCCACCGCCGCCGCGCGGGTAATTTCGCCGGCCTCGCGTCCGCAATCCCCATCCCAGGACGCCCGCAAGCCGCGCGGCGACACGAAATGCGGAATAGCCGGCGCGTTGCCAGCGGCTTCGCGGTTCGGATTCGCCCTTCGCTCGCACGCGACTCTCATTGCCCATGGCGTCGATCCGACACGATGGTCTCGATCGTCCTCAGCACTTCGTCGGCAGTCAACCCATCGCTGCAGACTTCGACGGCGTCGGCGGCCGGCCGCAACGGAGCCAATGCGCGGTCGGCATCCTGGGCGTCGCGCAGGTTCTGCTGCTCCAGGACTTCCTCGAGTGTGGTCGTTTCGCCGCGGGCACTGACCTCCCGCCAGCGCCGCCGCGCCCGCTCGATCGGAGAAGCCGTCAGGAAGATCTTGCATCTCGCTTCGGGAAAGACGATCGTGCCCTGATCGCGGCCCTCACTTACCATGTCGCGCCCGCCCGCCAATCGCCGCTGCATGGCGACCAGGATTTCCCGGATCTCCCGATTCCCCGCAGCATGCACAACGAGGCTCGTCACTTCCGGCGAACGGATTTCACGGCTGACGTCCTCGCCATCCAGCAGGATCACGTCACCGCGGCAATCCAGGCGGATGGCACGGGCAACCCGCTCCAGCTGCCGCGGATCGCTCCAATCGACGCCCGCCCGCTTGCCCGCCAGCGCCACACAACGGTACATCGCGCCGGTGTCAAGGAATTCAAAACCAAGTCGCTGCGCCAGTCCGCGAGCGACACTGCTCTTGCCCGCTCCCGCGGGACCATCAATCGTAATCACCATCCGACCATTCAAGCAGGCTTCTCCAGGTTCGACCAGCGGGCCTCGATTTCGAGCCATTCGTGGCCGGCGAATTCGAGTTTCACCGCGCCATTCTCCAACCCGCATTCCGCCAGCACTTGACCGCGGAAGTCGACGCTGTGGGCCGAACCGATCGGTCGAAACGCACGCAGCAAAGCACGGCCGGCAACTCCGCGCGACTCCAGGATGCGCACGGCGAAACCGCAGACACGATCGTGCTCCCGCAATACGCGGAGATCGGTGACCTGCAGCTCGCGATTGTCCAGATGCAGCAACCATCCGTGAGGGCTCGATCGGGGCACACCGCGTATCGCCTCCTGGATGAGCGGAGGCTGAAGGAGTTCACGGGCATCGTGAAGCGGGTGGGTCAAATCGAGTCCCAACCCGAACTGAAATTCACGTGACGACTCCCCGCGAGTCAATAGAATCGAATCGAGCATCGCGTCGCCGGCGCGGCGATGGAAAGGAACACCGCCGCAGAGAATGCTGGTCCGCCGCGGTTCGTGCAAGAGATCGACGTAAAGGGGCGCCTCGAAACGCGGGGTACGCACCGGCTGCCTCGATTCATGGACCGTATGATACAAATCGGCCAGTTCATCTCCCCAGGCCCAACGGCAGGCGTAGTACGAATTCCAGGGATCAGCGATCGGCTCCGCAATCGGTTCGAGCTGCACGTCGATGCGAAGTACCCGAGAACCGCGCCAGAGGGAATATCGCTGGCGGAACGTTGCCAGCGTTGTTCCCGTACGATTCAGCAATCGACCCCGCGTTTCGATCCGGCCAAAAGTCGTGTCGCTTTGCGTCACCTCGATCTGGTCGCAGGCCATGACCGAATACATCTCCGCATCGGTCCCGCCGCTTCCTTCCGCCAACGACGCATCACGGAAGGCGAGCTGCTGCGAAATCCGATTGCGGCGCGCTCCATACTCGCGAAACGCCTGAAGACTGCCGGACACCGGGTTGATAATCGCCTCAAAAAACTCGTTGCGAAGAATGTTCGTGTCCGCAATCGGCGGGTCTTTCCGGCCTCGCGGCGGTACCGCGCCAGCCCGGGGTGGCGAAAGCACGGAAACGGCGCCCGACCCGCGGACCCAGGCATAGCCGAACGCCGGGACATCGACGACCGTGTGCTGGGCTTCTCGGTCCTCGCTGGCGGCATAGATCGGCTTTGTGATTTCCGGCAGGCCCGTCAATGGCGCGTGCGTAAAACCGACTCGCCGCGGACGATTCCAGGGATTCAGTACCAGGATTCCAGGTGGCGCTTGCGCCTGCGGCTCGATCAATTGCGAGGAAAGATCCTGGGCCACATCCTCGATTCGACGGTCGAAGTCACCGACGCCCAGCTCGGAAGGTTGTTCCGCATCGGCCTCCCATTCACGGCACTCGGCGGGCTCGGGCCGCGGTTGGCCCCCTGCGAGTTCGGCCAGCGCCTGCAATTGACGGAACGATTGGCTGCGCGCCTGCAACTGCCAGTAATGCACCGAAGTCGAAACGGGGTTCGACTCCCGGCGAATCACCGCATGTTGCAGGTAGGGCGACCGATACTGATGGGACTCGAAGTGATCGGTCTGCCCCGGGGAATCGGTATCGGCGAAATATTTGCGGAAGGTAATGAACTGGCCCAGGGCATGCGTACGGCGGGCGATCCGCCGCAGCGTATCGTACCACCGGCTGGAATGGGCAGGCCAATGCGCCAGGCAGAGCGTGGCGATAGGATCCGAGTCCATCGAGGCGCCCAGTTTGCCCGCCAGGCCGAGGAACGTCGCGGACTGATTGGCGTCCAACGGTTCGCCGCCGTAAATGTCGATCGTCGACCCATCCATACCCGCCCATTTTGTTTTCGCCTGCGTGCCGCGCGGCGTTTTTCCCTGATCGATCGAGCAATGCACGGTGGCCTGGAATCCCAGCTTGTGCAGCACTTGCGGCAGTTGGGGCGTCAAACCGAAGCGACGTCGTCCGTAAACGGCCGGAGCCGCATCGAGCAGCCGCGCGTATTCCCGGGACGCGCACGCCAGCTGCGACCGCATCGTCTCCAACGATAACAACGGCAGCCGCGACTCCCTCCCTTCACTGATCGTAATATCGAGTTCCCCCGAACCCAACCGGCGCCGCAGTTCCTCAAGCAGACTCGGATCCCGATCCGCAATCGCCGATAAGGTCTCGATCGAGAACTGCAAATTGATCGCCGTCCGCGACTGAAGTTCGCGCCGCAGCCGGTCCCCTGCCGTCGCATGATCGACAAACGTCCAGTCCAAAAGGTACGCCGGAACCGGGTAGTACCGGTCGCGCTCCTGCGCCAACAATTGGAAACATTGCGTCAACCGCGCCTCGGCCTCGTCCGAATCCCCGCGCAGAATCGCCGCCGCCGCGGAACTCACCTGGGCCAGGAAATGGGCCTCGTCGAGGCTGCTGGAGTATCGCATCTGCCGTGTAAGCAGTTGCACCTGAAGATAGCAGACACCCAGGGCCAGAAAGTCGGCGACGATCTCCGGAGGCAGGTCGGCTGCCTGGGGATAAGCCGTCAAGGCCTGTGCCAGCAATTCCTCGGGCGTCACCGGCCTGCGAATCAGCAGCCCGCCACCCTCTTTGACCCGCTGAGCAAAACCGGTTGGCAGCTGGGAAATGCTGACCGACGGCGCCACCAGCAAATGGCTCGCAATCTCGTGCGGCGGCGTGTCGACCCTGGACCAGGTCGGCAACTTGCCCCCCCCATCGATCAGGCAGGGATGCCATAGCCCCGACCAGCTCGCCAGCAGGCTGTCCGCGTCCTCACCCTCGTGGTAGGTGGGAAAATCGTCCAGACTATGGCACGGCAGCAGAATGACCAGGTCCTGAAAACTCATCGGCGGCGCGGTTCTCGCGAGCAAATTTACGGTCAAGCGACGATTGGGGCGGCGGCCAGCAGCGTGCCAAACAGACCCATACACCGCCCCACCACGATAGTTCAGCCCGGGCTCGACGTCGAGATACCGGCTGCGAACCGCCCGAGTCGCCACGGCATGTATTCGTCGCAGATTTCGTTGACAATTGACGACGCGTTTCACTAAACTGAAGTGGAGAGCGTCCTAGGGCGGTTCCTGCGGAATACTCCTGTTATCACGAAGTCGCTGTCTTTTCCAAAATGTCCGATCGGATAGGCTTTGGGGAATCGTAGCACCACCGTTCTGTGAATCGTCGTCTTTAGAGGCTTGTGTTTATTTGAATCGTTGTTGTTTTGGGGACTAGCCAATGGCGTCAATGAACGGCATTTGGGGAATCGACATTGGGCAATGCGCGCTCAAGGCAATGCGATGTGAAATCGCCGACGACGATCGCACCTTGATCGCGACCGCATACGACTACGTCGAGTACCCCAAGATATTGAGCCAGCCCGAGGCGGAACCCGACGTTCTGATCCGGGAAGCACTGGAGCAGTTCCTTTCCCGAAACAAGATCCGCGGCGACCGAATCGCCATGTCGGTCGCCGGACAGTCGGGCCTGGCACGCTTCTTCAAGCCACCGCCCGTCGACGCCAAGAAACTGCCCGACATCGTCAAGTACGAAGCCAAACAGCAGATCCCGTTTCCGCTCGAAGACGTCGTCTGGGACTGGCAGCAACTTTCCGGCGGCCAAGAGGTCGAAGGATTCACGCTCGAAGCCGAGGTCGGGCTGTTCGCGATGAAACGCGAGCAGGTGTTCAAATCCCTGAAGCCGTTTGTGACCGCGGGGGTCGAACTCGATCTGGTCCAGCTGGCCCCGCTCTCGATTTACAACATGGTCACGCATGAGTTGCTCAATGACGCCGAAGGTGAAATCGATCCATCCGACCCACCCGAGTCGCTCGTCGTGCTCTCCATGGGAACCGATACGACCGATCTGGTTGTCACCAATGGCCACCGATTATGGCAGCGCAACGTCCCGCTCGGCGGCAACCACTTCACCAAGCAGCTGACCAAGGAGTTGAAACTCACCTTTGCCAAAGCCGAGCACTTGAAGCGCAACGTGCGTCAGGCCGAAGACCCCAAGACCTTGTTCCAGGCGATGCGGCCAGTCTTCAACGATCTCGTCACGGAGATTCAACGCTCGATCGGCTTTTTCCAGAATATCGATCGCAAGGCAAAGATCGGCAAAGTGTTGATCCTGGGAAATACGACGCGGCTGCCCGGTCTGCAGCAGTACCTCAGCAAAAACCTGGGTTATGACGTAGTCGACTACTCGATGTTCACGCGGCTTTCCGGCGCCGACGTTGTCGGCAGCCCCTCGTTCAAGGAAAATGCCCTCGCGTTTGGCGTATGTTATGGACTTTGCCTGCAAGGCGCCGGACTGGCGAAGCTGGGAACCAACCTGCTGCCGCGTGAGATCCTCACGCAGCGGTTGATTCGCGAGAAGAAACCGTGGACCGCGGCCGGCGTCGGCGCTCTGCTCCTCGCCTGCTCGTTCAACTTCTTCTTCCGTTACAACACCTGGTACACGGTGAATCCAGAACGTCCAACCGACGGCATCAACTGGCAACAGGCTCAGGGGGAAGTCGGAACAGTCAAATCGCTCAGCGATACCCACCTCAAGAAAGACGCCGAACTGGCCGCCAAGATGGCGCTGGAAAAAGCCGTGGGTGAAGAGGTCGCTGGGAACTCCGACCGCCGCTTGGCGTGGATGGAAATGTTGACCGCGGTCACCGCCGGACTGCCTCCGCGGACGCCCGGCATCGACCCTCTTCGTATCGAAGACCCGGCGAAGATCCCCTTCGCTGAACGCCAGGATCTTCACTTCGAGTACCTCGAATCCGAGTACTTTCCCGATTTGAAAACCTGGTTCAACGAAGCGGTAAAGACCAGCTACACGCAAGGGAAGGACCAGATCGAAATTGAAATGAACAAGGAAGGGATACCGATCCCCGTCGCAGTCCCCGTGGCGGGATCGCCCGCGCCTGGCCAACCGGCGCCTGGCCAGCCCGCAGGTGCGGCTCCCGCAGGTGCGGCTCCCGCAGGTGCGGCTCCCGCAGGCGGTGTCTCGGGAGCGGCGGTCGTTGGTCCCGAACGCGACGGCTGGGTCGTCGAACTGAAGGGCTACCACTATTACAACGGGGACGTGGAGTCGGGTGGTAATATTCATGTTTATCGAACATTGATGCGACATCTGATGTATGGGTCGATCACGTTGCCGCGCGACCCGGCGAATCTTGATCCGCAAAAAGCGAACGAGACGATTGAGTTTTCACTGAAGGAACTGGGAATCAAGTTTCCCGTCATGATCTCCAGCGAGAAGCTGCAGGACGAGACCGTGTCGAATCCTCTTTACGAGAATTCGGCGGGTGGTGGTGCAGCTGGTGGCGTTGGCGGCCTCGGTGGACTCGGTGGCGGCAACGAACCCGGAGGAGTTGGCGGCGGCGTTGGTGGGCCAGGAAACGCCGCGGGGGGGCGTCAAGGAGCCGGAGGCAATCGTCCACCGGCCGACGACAGCGAAGAAGGCAAGGATAACGACAAAGACGAGAAAAAAGTCCCTGCGACTTTCGCCGTCAAGAAATTCGACTTCACCATTCAGTTCGTCTGGCAGCCGGTACCGTTGACGACACGTATGGAGAACAAGCGCAAAGCAATGGAGGCAGCCAAAGCTGCGGCGGCCCAACCGGTTGACGCGTCCAGCGTAGCCGTGCCGAACGCGGTTCCGCCGAATGGTGCCCAGCCGAATGGTGTCCAGCCCAATGCTGCCCAGCCGAATGGTGCCCAGCCCAATGCTGCCCAGCCGAATGGTGCCCAGCCGAATGGTGCCCAGCCGAATGGTGCCCAGCCGAATGGTGCCCAGCCGAATGGTGCCCAGCCGAATGGTGCCCAGCCGAATGGTGCCCAGCCGGATG
>VGZA01000059.1 GCA_016872775.1 Planctomycetota bacterium
ACGCAGATCGCCTTGGCATCCTCCTCCGACTCGGGGTTAAGTGACTCGGACGGCATCACGAACGATGCAACGCCGACCATCACCGGCCTGGCGGAATCGTTGTCCACGGTTACGGTGCGCATTGATGGCAAGTCGGCTGGTTCGGCGGTGTCGGACGGAAATTGGAGCTTCCAGTCGCCGTCGTTGGCGGATGGCTATCATACCGTCACGGCAACGGCGACGGATCGTGCGGGTAACGTCGGTACCGTGTCGTCCGAGTTCGAACTGTTGATTGATACTTCCGCGCCGGCGGCGGCGTCGAAGATACGTCTGGATCTGGCGAGTGACACCGGCGCGAGCTCCTCCGACGGAGTGACTCGATTCAAGTCACCGACGGCGACGGGCGACGCCGAGTCGGGATCGACGGTCGAGTTGTACGTGGACGGAGTTTTGGCGGGTGTTGGTACGGCGAACAGCCCCTGGTCGATCGCGACGGGGGACCTGACGGACGGCACGCACAAATTGGCGGCGCGCGTGATCGATCCTGCGGGCAATGTGGGTGGTCTTTCGGGCGAGGTGACGATCGTGGTCGATACGGTGGCACCGGTTGCGCAGTTGTTCGATCTCTCGGCGACGTCAGATACCGGAGTGCGTGGCGATCAGATTACCTCGGCGGCGCGGGTCACGCTCTTGGGTACATCGGAAGCCGCGGCGCGAATCGAGCTGGCCGGATCAACTCTTTCGTCATTGGTTGCGCTGAACGGTAAGTTCCAGTTGACCGGCGTTCCGCTGGTCGTTGGCGACAACCTGGTAACGCTGAAGTCGATCGATTTGGCGGGCAACGAGTCCAGTACGACGATGACGATGGTCCGCTTGGATGTGGCTCAGGTGGACGATCCAGTTCTGGTATGGAATCAGATATTGCTGGAGGCGATACGGTTGGATGCGACCCCGCCGCCGATTGCGTCGCGTGGCATGGCGATGGTTCAGGCCGCAGTGGTTGATGTCATTAACTCGATCGAACAGAAGCCGAGCTTGTACGTGGCATTGCCGGCAGCCGCCGGCGCATCGGCGGAAGCGGGCGTCATCGCCGCGGCGCACCGCGTGGTGTCGTATCTCTTCCCTGCCCAGACGGCGGAATTCGACGCGCGCCGAACCAGCTCGCTATTGACGATTGCCGATGGCGCGGCGAAGACCGATGGGATTGCGTTGGGCGAGGCGATCGCGGATGCGATGATTGCGCTGCGTTCGGGTGATGGTTGGGACGCTTTCGTTCCGTACCTGCCCGGCTCCGAGCCCGGCGATTGGCTGCCGACCGCTCCTATGTTCGCCCCGGCGCTGTTGCCCCAATGGGGCGACGTGCAGCCGTTTGCATTGCGTGACGGAGCGGAGTTCCGGCCGATCGGGCCACCGCTGCTGTCCTCGATCGAATATGCCTCGGCCTGGAACGAGGTGCGGCAGTTAGGCGCGGCGAGCGGCGGGACGCGTACCGCCGAGCAAACGACGATCGCGCGCTTCTGGGCCGATGGGGGCGGCACGTACACGCCGCCAGGGCACTGGAACGAGATCGCCGCCACCGTTGCACGGGACTTCGGCAACGGTCTGGCGGACAACGCTCGACTTTTTGCCGCGTTGAATCTCGCGATGGCCGATTCGGGGATCGCCGCCTGGGACGCCAAATACGCTGCGGAGTTCTGGCGGCCGATCACGGCCATCCAACAGGCCCAACTGGACGGCAATCCTGCGACAGTCGCGGATTCCAGCTGGACGCCGCTGCTGGTAACTCCTCCATTTCCCGAATATGTCTCGGGCCACAGCACTTTCAGCGGGGCGGCGGCCGCGATTCTGGCCGGATTCTTCGGCGACGAGATTACCTTCGATTCCGAAACGCCCGGGTTGACCGGTGAGACAAGAACGTTCACCAGCTTTACGCAGGCCGCCGAGGAAGCGGGACGCAGCCGGATCTACGGCGGAATCCATTTCCAATTCTCAAACGCGGACGGGCAGGCCCTGGGCCGATCGATTGCCGGTGTCGTACAAGAACTGATGTCGGTCAGCGAGGACCGGAGAGCGCCAACCATTATCCTGAATGGCCGATCCGGAGCCGCCACATCCACGAACCCCACGATCACCGGGCGCGTGATCGACAACTTGCTCGGTACCTCGAGCCTGCAGTATCAGGTCGACTCCGGTCCGTTCCAGGACCTGACTTTCAGTGCGACCGGTACATTCAGTTTGCCGATGACGTTGCCATTAAATGGAACCGGAGACGGAACCCATGTTGTGACATTCCGCGCGCAGGATGCGGGCGGAAACATCTCGGAAAGCGCCTTTCATTTCACGCTGGACACGATTGCGCCGTCGCTTTCCGTATCGAGTCCGAGCGAGGGTGCGGAAGTCAACGCCACGACCGTTCTTCGCGGAGTTGCAAGCGGAACCGGTTCGTCGATTACGGCGTTGTCGTATTCGCTGGACACGGGGACATCGATGCCGTTGTCGTTCAATATGGATTCAGGCGAGTTCGCGACGACACCGGATCTTTCCAAACTGGGAGCGGGCAACCATACCATTCACTTGCGCGTGCGGGATGCAGCGGGAAATGAAGCTACCCTGGATCGCACCGTCACGTTAGCGGCGCCATTACCATTTGCCATCGAATCGGTCGTCCCAGCCTCTGGCTCGACGGAAGTCGGAGTGACGATCCGACCGCTCGTGACATTCACGCGACCCGTCGATCCGGCCACATTGAGCAAAGAAAATATTTATGTGTCCGATTCCGCGGGCAACCGGTTGGCGGCCACCATTGTTCCGGCGAACGACGGCTCGTTCGTCTGGCTGTTCATGCATAAGCCGATGCCCGGCGCTTCACAGATCTCCGTGACGGTCAATGGAGATCTGATCCGAGCCACCGACGGGACATTCCTGGATGGCGACGGGAACGGGACGGCGGGAGGAGTCTTCCGTGCCACATTTACCACGGTCTCACGAACCAATCTGTTGAACACGTCGATCGGCGGGATTCTTGCCGATCCGGGACCCGATCTCAAACCGGGAACGTCTGACGACGTGCGGCCCGGTCCTGACGGTGTTCTGATGACGGCGGACGATGACTACCTCCTGCCGATCGCGGGCGCGACCTTGTATATCCTGGGGAGGGAAGATCAGAAAGTCACCACGGGAGCGGATGGTCGATTTACGCTCGATTCGATCCCCGCCGGCGACGTCAAACTGGCGATCGACGGAATGACGGCGACGAATGCGCCTGCGGAAATCTACTTTCCCGAAATGGTCATGGACCTGAACGTCGTGCCGGGACAAGTCAATTTCGTGATGGCGGCGATGATGCAGGATCCGGTGAAGGCGGCCGCGGTGCTGGAGCAAGGCGTCTATCTGCCGCGCCTGCAGGAGTCGTTGCTGCAGCCGGTCAGTTCGAACCAGTCGACAACCATCACGACCAATCCGACCTCGGCGCCGAACTTGACGCCCGAACAGCGGTCGCGGTTGACGATTGAGCTGCAGCCGAACAGTTTCGTGGCATCGAATGGCGGCGACGTCGCGAATGGCTTCGTCGGTATCAGCACCGTGCCGCCGGATTTAGTGCGCGACATGCTGCCGCCCGGTTTGCTGGAGCACACGTTTGACATCACGGTCCAGGCGCCGGGGATCAGTAATTTCTCAGCGCCGGCGGCGATGACTTTTCCCAACGTCTTCAACGCGGCGCCAGGTACCAAGCTGCAGTTCCTGTCGTTCGATCACACGACCGGCCGGCTGGTCATTGAGGGAACGGCCACGGTCTCGGCCGACGGCCTGTCGGTTCGAACCGATCCGGATACTGGAATAACGCATCCTGGTTGGCATGGACTGACACCCCCGGGAACGACAACCGACCCGCCCTGTCCGCCCGCCTTTCACGACATAGAGGTTCCTCCGATAGCGGTTACCGATGGTCTGCGCGATTATTACTTCGACGACGATCAGGGGCGGTTCCGACTGTCGTTCGGTAATGCGGCCAGTCGGCTACGTCCGAATGAAGAAAAGTGCAGTTCATATAATCGCCGTGCGACGCCGCTGGAAGTCAAGATCGAGTTGATCGGCAATGATGGCGCGAACGGGTTCCTGGATGGATTGGCCAGCCAGACATTCTATTTGCAGCCGGAACAGCAGCGCAGTATCACCGTCGATATGCGGGATCTGCTGACCGATGCGCGCATCAGCAGCGCTTTGTCCAACAAGCTCTACGGCGCCAAGGTAAAGATCACGCTCAAACAGCAAGGCGCGGCGTCCACGATTCGTACCGATGAAATCTATATCTATCGCCTGTTCGATATTGGCGACAACGTCCATGTCGACGGCACGATGGACTTCCCGAAGACCTTCATCAACAACGACGTGACTCAGCGGCAGGATCTGGTCTACGCGGGACCTGGGGCCGCCAGTCCGACGCTGACACCAGCTACCGGGTCCGAATTTGGCTATTCCGGCAGCACCGTGACGTTCAATCCATCGGCCGACGGGTCTCGAACGGACGAATTACGGATCGTGTCCCCTGGGGGCGGCAACCCTGGATCGGTGAATCTTCGCGGCCGGGGCGTTGGTCCGCAGAATATTCTCTTCCCCAAATCGAGTCTGCAGGCAGCGATCACGCGGATTGTGGACACGTCACCTGTGCCTGCCTCATTGGTAACATTTGTCGGGATCTTCCCGGTGGACAGTGCCGATGCCGGTACGTTGCGCAGCGACGAGGCCGGGTTCCAGGCGATTGTGGATGACATCTATTCCGACGCCGTCACGAATGTCTACACGAACTTCCAGACGTTGAGCGCCAACGCGCTGGCTGCCGTCGATATTTACGATTCCGGGGCGGGTGCGGGACAGCTAGTCACGTCGGTCTACGTTGGTACGGGTGCGAATCCGTGCGGGAACGCCGGGACGCCCGCCTGCGCCTATTGGGCCGACTTCGACAAGGACGACTTCCAAAACACGTTCGTTCCCGAGTTCTACAAGACATCCACGCTGCAGGACCAGTTTCGTTTCGACAGCATTACCAACCGAAGTTACAGCGACAATCCGGGCGGAGCGCTGGCGGTGAAGATGAACATCGACGTGCTGGCGGGGTTCGGGTCGATCAGCGGCTCGGCGACGCCGCGCGCGGCGTTCAAGCGACTACTGGCGAATGCGATCACACACGAAGTCGGACACGATCTGGGCGCGATTCATCTGCGCGATGCGGCGAACAACTACATCGTCGGCAATGGCGACGTCATGGGGTCGAGAGGATCGTCGGCCGCCTCGCTCTATTCGTTCATCACGATGGGCCCGCTGGTGAAATACGCTTTAGGCTTGCCGGTCACCACGGCGGAGCACGTCAGCATCTGGGATTACTACAAGACCTACGAACCCCTGGAGACATATCGACATAATCTGGGACTGCTCGGGCCGCACCATGACCCCAGCGAGGCCGGAACTGGCACACCGGTGCTGGAATTGCTGGACGCGCCGATCGTGATGGGCGGGGCAGCGCCGGGGCAATTCAGGGATGGCGATCATGTCGATCTTGGGCCGGTACGTGCCGACGGAAGCGGCGGCGAATCGGTCACCCGAGCGATCTATCTGTTCAACAATGGCGACGAGCCACTCACGATCAGTGGAGTTTCGCTGTCGGGCGCGGCCAGCGGATTTGTGCTGGAGGGAATTGGTACGTTGCCCCTTTCGATCCCGGCGATCGATCCGCTGAATCCCGATCCGGCAGCCAGCACCGTGGCATTGACGGTACGATTCGATCCGTCGTTGCGCGGCAGCTTGCACGACACATTACGGATTAGCTCGAACTCTTTGACTCCGCATCCACATACCCAAACGCAGACAATCAGTCTGGCGCTGGATGGCACCGGAATCGCCAATTCCGGCGCGATTCGAGTCCAGGTCGCCAATAACAATCTGGGTGGGCGAGCGTTGAGCGCGGGCGCGGTGACGGTTGGTGCCTTTGCGACAGTGGAAAATGTCGGCGCCGACCCATTGACGATCAACTCGCTGGCGATGCTGGATGGGCAGCATTTTGCGCTGACTGATCTGCCGACACTGCCACTGCAATTGGCGCAGGGCACCTCGGCGACGATTGGCTTGCAGTTCGATCCGGGCGCGATCGGCCTCTTGCGCGATCGGATCTTGATTGGATCCGACGATCCGCTGGCAGCCATGTTCCGGCAAGGCGTTGTCGGCACCGGTCTAAGCGACGGCGCCAGTGCGCTCGATTACGGACAAGACTTTGTCGGCCTGGAAACGGCCAACACGGGCGCTCTGCCACTACATCAACGGAGCGACGATGAAGGGAATTTCAGCTTCTTCCTGCCCCCCGAGGAACCGTTCCACGCCGCCATTTTCGACCTGATCAGCGGCCTGTTGGCGCACATTTACGGCACTAGCGCCGCGACCGGCGAGCCCACGGAGGTCGGTGAACCGATCTTCATGGCCAGCATGGAAGTCGATCAGGACGGCGATGGACTGCCGTGCGATATTGAGTTCGCGGTGGGCACAGCCTGTGACGCGGCGGATACGGACCGGGATGGAATCGACGATTTCGTCGAGCTGCGAAACGGCACCGATCCGTTGGGAGGCAGGGCCTTCCCGACCGGCGTCGTTGCCGGCGTCGAATTGACCGGCAACGCGATGGAGATCGTTACGGGACCGTCTCCACTCGATCCGAATCGCCAGCTGGCCTACATCGCGGGGGACGACTATGGGCTGTCGGTTGTCGACGTTACCGATTTCGCGAATCCACGACTTGTGGGTGGCCTGAATCTACCGGGACAAAATCGGGATGTCAGCGTTGATCTGGCGGGCAATCTGGCAGTCGTTGCCGGCGGCGATTCTGGCTTGCATTTGTTGAATGTTGCCGATCCGGCGAATCCGACCGTCATCGCGACGCTGCCACTGGCAAGCGTGCAACGCGTTGAGGCGTTTGACGGCGTGGCCTACCTGGCTTCCGGAGCCGAAATTCTGGCTGTCGAATTGTCGTCGCATGAAATACTCGATCAGCAGAACTTGTCACAGGGACAGATCATTGATCTAGTGCGCGAGGGGACGCATCTGTATGTGATGACGCAGGGAACGCTGAACGTATTCGACATTTCGGATGGTATTCCTGTGCTGCGCGGTTCCGTGTCTGTGGCCGAGCACGGAGGAAAGTTGTTTGCGGGTGGCGGTCTGGTGTTGGTGGGTGGTGATGCCAGCGGTTTTCAGGGTGGATTCTCGATCGTGGATGTCGGGGATCCGGTGAGTCCGCAGCTGTTAAGCGAAGTCGACGACGCGGCCCTGGCGGGCAACGCTCTGGCGGCCAACGGAGCCGGTCTGGCGGTGCTTGTCGGAAATCCTTTCCCGGTCAACGTGCTTGACCTGGTGCGGATCAGTGATCCGACGAATACCGGCGAACTCATCACGCGCATCAACCTGCCTGCGGCCCCGAACGGTGTTTTTATCGGTTCCGGGATCGCGTTTGTCGCCAATGGCACGGCCGGCCTGCAGGTTGTCAATTACCTGGCCTACGATTCGCTCGGAGTCGCCCCCGCCGTTACCATCAGCGCACTTGTACCGGATGCCGACCCTGGCACGCCGGGAATTCAGGTGGTCGAGGGAACCTCGTTGCCGATACGCGCCACGGTCACGGATGATGTACAGGTCGAACATGTCGAACTGTGGGTCGGCGACAGTACGCTGGCCCATGATCCGTCGCATCCGTTCGAGTTTCTAGTGCCGGTACCGCGACTGTCGACCGGTGCCACAAGCCTCACGATGCGGGCGACGGCCTACGATACGGGAGGAAATCCGGGAATCTCCGACGCGTTGACGGTTGAAATCGTGCCCGATACGACAGCCCCAGACGTGGTCTCCAGTTCGCCCGCGGAGGGACAACGACGATTGCGTATTCCGGCGATCACATTGCGCTTCAACGAACCGTTAGCCACGGAGATTGTGTCCACATCGGGGATCACGTTGACCCATCTCGGAGCTGATGGTGTGCCGGGTGGGGGCGACGATACCGCGGTAGCCGTCGGCCGCCTGGACATTTCGGCCTCGCGCCGGTTGGCCATCTACCCGGCAACGGACTTCTTGCCGGGCGCCTACCAGCTGGTCGTCGATGGATCGATCATCTCCGACCGCGCCGGCAATCATCTTCCCTCCCCATTCACGTTGAACTTCATCAAGCGTCCTGATACGACGCCGCTAATTCTCGACCAGGAAGTCTCCGGCGAGATCGTCATTGGCGACGAAAGCGAGGTATTTGTCTTTACCGGACAGATCGGCCAGAGAATCGCTTTCGATGGGCTGGAACAGGACCACGATAGCCTGCAGATGCAGTTGATCAGTCCCACGCAGGAAGTGGTCTGGTACCAATATGGTAGGTGGTTGTACGATACCGCGCCGACAACTTTGATCGAGAGCGGCACGTACCGCCTGATTCTTGCGACTTCACCGCGCGACGTCGTCGATTATCGGTTCCGCGTGCACGATCTTGGTCAGGCTCCGCGGATCGGGCTCGACACGACAGTCGGTACCGGATTGGTACCGGTACCGGCAACGGCGTTCACGAATCTTGTCGGCAGTTATGTCGACGCCAGTTTGCGCGGTGAGGTCGAATTCGACGACTGGAGATTATCGCAGACGATCGCCGGTACGCGCAGCGACAGTCACATCAGCTTTACGCAATCGCAGTGGGGCGCGCGAGCCGACGTGGGCCTGAGTGGCGGATCGGACAGCAACTGGGACGCGTACTCGGTTCAATGGGATGGACAGTTGTCAATTACGCAGCCGAATACCCTGCTCTACCTGCGCAGCGCGTTCCGAGACGGCAGCCGGATGCTGATCGACCTGGATCACGACGGCAGTTTTACGCAAGCGGATATCGATAGCGGCGGTCTGCTCGACATTGGCTGGGGGATCTGGCACAACGAGACCAGCAACCCGTCGGTGCCCTTGTCGGTTGGAACCTACAATATCCGCGTGCAATTCGAGGATGAGGAGGGTGACAATTTTGTGCACCTGTTGTGGGACAATGGAACGAATCTCACTCCAGGGTTCGCCACCGACTACTATCGGTTTGATGGACTCAAGGGCCAGCGGCTGTACTTCGACGTTCAGGAGTCCACACGCTACTCCTCCGCGCATTCATGGACCTTGTATAGCGCCGCGAATCAGCCGATCGGCTCCAATTATTGGAATGCCGATTTTGAGTCGACTCTGCCTTCGGATGGCGAATATCTGCTGGCGGTCGCAGGGGACAGTTCGTCGCCTATTTCCTATCGATTCGCGACCGTAACGCCAACGACGACGACCAGTTCGTTTGCCATGGGAGAGACGATTTCCGGGCAGATCACCGAGGCCGGTGAAATTGACGCGTGGACGTTTACGGCGAATGCTGGCAATCGTATCCTTTACGATGCTCAGGACAGCGACTTCGATGCGATCACGATGAAGCTGACCACTCCTGGCGGTGTGACGCTTGTATACCAGAACTCCGACTACGATTCCTCGCCGCTGGTGCTCACCGAGTCCGGTACGTACCGCCTCGCCCTCGTCGGCACCTCCGATACGGTGGGCGATTACAAATTCCGGATTCTGAATGTCGCGGACCAACCGCTTGTCGCGTTGGACACTGACATTGGTTACGGATTGCAGCCCGTCCCCGCCTCGGCGTTTACGAATCTTGTCGGCAGTTATGTCGACGCCAGTTTGCGCGGTGAGGTCGAATTCGACGACTGGAGAGTATCGCAGACGATCGCCGGTACGCGCAGCGACAGTCACATCAGCTTTACGCAATCGCAGTGGGGCGCGCGAGCCGAAGTGGGCCTGAGTGGCGGATCGGACAGCGACTGGGACGCGTACTCGGTTCAATGGGACGGTGAAGTCACTGTCTCAAACACCGGCACACACCTCTACTTGCGCAGTGATGCCCGTAGCCGCCTGTTGATTGACGTGAACCAGGACGGGGAATTGGACGCGCTCGATATCTCCCTGGGCGGGCTGCTGGACAATGGCTGGGGAGCAAACGAATACGTGTCGACCAGTTTAAACTCGATTGCTCTGCAGCCGGGCGTATACGCGTTCCGTATGCAGTACGACGAATTGTACGGCGACAACCAGGCCTACCTGTTGTGGGACGACGGGCAGGGACTCAATCCGGGTCTCGCGTCCAGGATCTATCGGTTCGATGGATTGAAGGACCAGCGGCTTTACGTTCAGAATTTCGTAAAAGGTACACCGCTTCCCCATTATGCCGCAACGCTGTTGATTTTCGGGCCCGACGGTCGTCCGGCGACGGGTTACACGACAGTATATACCGACCTCGAAGCAACTCTACCTTCCGACGGCGAGTACTTTGTGGTGTTGTCTGGAAACCTCGCCGATACGCCGGTCCCCTTCCAGTTCCGTTTGGTGACGCCGGACGTCGAACTGCTCGCACTCACGCTTGACAGCGTCGCCAGTGGGACGATTGACGAACCGGGAGATCGAGACGAATGGACGTTCGCCGGGACCGCGGGTCAGCGCGTCTATTTCGATCAGTTGGAATTGGGTTGGTCTCCGGTATCTTTCGTGTTGTCGACACCAACCGGTGGCCCTCTTTGGTCGTCTGGATGTCATTTCTTCTGGTACGTTGAGTACTGTGACTCGGGGGTCATCGTTCTGCCGCAGACCGGTACCTACCGGGTCACGGTAGAAGGAGTCGTCAGGCGATCGAACATCGAATCACCAGAAATTGGCACGGGCGATTACTCATTCCGGTTGTGGGACCTGGATGTTGTTCCGAGCCTCACCTTTGGCAGCTCCGAGTCGATCACGCTGGATCCAGGCGCTTCCGCAACCGTATTCAAGTTTGCGGGCGTCGAGGACCGAACCTACTACATCGATTTCAATTCGGCGCTTCTTAGTTACCCTCACAATGGTAATGCAGCTGTTTATCGGTCGGATGGCCAGATTATTCGCTCAAACGGGCTGGGTCAAGATTTCGACGTGACGGCCGCGGTGACGTCCGAGTACTTTGTCGTCCTTAATGGCATCGATACGACAGCGATCGATTTGACGTTCACGGTAATCGAGCCATCGACTGTATCGTCAGTGTTTGGCGACACCGATTATGGTGTGCCGCAGGCGGATCTGCTCGGCTCGCCGGGCGACGTGCGTATCTACAAGCTGCCGTTGGTGGCCGGACAACAATTGTTTTATGACGCGCTGGAATTCGAATTAGACGCCATTGACGTTGTGCTGCAAAGCCCGACGGGATTCTCCTTGTTGCACCGGAATTCGGACGTTGATTTCGGTCCGATCCTGATTCAGCAGACGGGCGACTACGAGCTGCGATTGTCGGGAAGCGGCGACACCGTCGGGGATTTCAATTTTGTCTTGCATCGGAAGGATCTGATGCAGGAAGTTTCCGTCGGCGGCATGGCGACCGGGCAGATTGACCCTGGGCGTTCCGCGCGTTACTTCCGTTTCAGCGGGACGCAGGGGCAGCGGATTGAATTGGCCAATACGATCAGTTCGCGCAGCGAAGCCAATTGGTCGCTCTGGTCGCCGCTTGGCGGTTTGCTCAGCCGAAACAACGTCGCGACCAACCATCCCGCCCTGACACTGCCGGTGACGGGCTCCTACGTGATCGAGGTCAGCGGGTATTTTGATGACCCTCCGGCGCTCGATTTCGAATTTCAGATCAACGATCTCAGCGACACACCCGTAATGTCCTCCGGATTCGATCTGGTACACCAAGGGGACTTCGCACCCGGCGAACAGGATGTCGTCAATTTTGATGCCGCCGCGGGTTTGCGGTTCTTCTTTGACACGCTTGATAGTGATTTCGACGCGACGATCGTTCGTTTGGTGGATCCGTTTGGAGCGACGATCCACGAACGGTCGGCTTCGTATGACATGGGAATGGACATTCTGCCGTTCAGCGGCACGTATCAGCTGGTGTTGTACGCCAACAGCCCGGACGATTCCGGCGACTACCGGTTCCGCTTACTTGATTTGGACTCCAACTCCACAGCGATCGTGCCTGGAACGGTCGTCCAGGAGAATGCGATTGAACCCGATGCGACGCTCGTCTATCGGCTGGATGCCACTGCAGGGTCGCGCTATGTCTTTGACGGCATCGACCTCGATACATACAACGTCAGTGGCTACAGCATCGATGGGGCCGGTAACGTGGTCCAACCTGACTGGCGAGGTGCCTCGAAAAAGGATTGGGGGCCGGTGCAGTTGGAGGCGACGACGCGGTACTTTCTGATCGTAGAGAACAGCGGCGATCAGGCTGCTGACTTGGCGTTCAACCTGCAGGCGGAAACGGATCAGGCGACCGCGCCGTTCGATACACCGATTGCCGGGACGCTTGACCCTGGCGGTTCGACACATTTGATGCGGGTCTCGGCCGCCGCGGGACAGCGCTTGTATTTTCTTGGCGATGCCGAGCCGTTAAGCGATGCCTATATCACGCTTTACTATCCGGATCGCGCGGACTGGATCGACTACACCTTTTCTACCTATCTCAACAACGATATGGAGGTGACGATTCCGTTCACCGGCGATTACCTGCTGGCGCTGCAGGGTTACGCCGTCGATGGACCGCGTGATTACGCGTTTACGATCGTGACGTCCCAGACGACAACGGCATCGCTAAACGGATTTGGAGCGGTACAGACGGCGGATATCGCCGAACCAGGCGATATGCACGAAGTGACGTTTACTGGTTCCGCGGGGCAACGCATTTTCTATGATGCAATCGATGCCGACAACGATCGGATCGATGTGACGCTCTGGTCACCGACAGGTGTTAACCTGGGCGGTTGGAACTCCGATTGGGACAACGGTCTTCGAACATTGACCGACGATGGCACGTACCGATTGCGTTTCGATGGCAGCGGAAGAACGGTCGGCGACATCGCGTTTCGATTGCTCGATCTGGCCGACGCGACCCCGCTGGTCGCGGACAAGTTGGTATCGACTACACTTTCCGAGTGGCCGTCGCAATCGCGTGCCACCATCTACAGTTTCTACGCGGCGACGGGCGAGCGACTCTATTTTGACTCGCAGTTTGTGACAGGTTGCTATGCCTGGACCGTTTATGCGATGGACGACGCGTACGTTTCGAGTTCCGGCGGCTGCGGCGATCTCAGTTTGGAGATGCCGTTTACCGGTCAATTTGCGATCGTGATCGTGGGCAACGGTACGTCGTCCGACCCGACCGGGATTACGTTCCGGATGACGGCACCCACGACCAGCTCGAACTCGCTGGTGTTCGACCAGGTCTATGGCGGCAGTTTCGAATTTACGACCCCCCAAGGCTTAAGTGGGCCCGCCGATCTCTTGTTGGGTACGAACGATCTACTTTACGTGGGTAATCGGAGCAACGGTGTGACGCGGTACGACGCGTTGACCGGCGCGTTTGTCGACCAGTTCATCGCGGCGGGCGACCACGGCCTGTGGTATCTGGGCGGGATGGACTTTGGTCCCGATGGGAATCTCTACATTGCAAATGCTTACAGTGGCGGATCGATCCTGGTCTATGACGGTTCGAGCGGTGACTTCCTAAGCGAAATCGTCCCGCCGGGCGGGAGCGGTCTGGTGGATCCGCGCGGTTTGACGATCGGGCCGGACGGAAATATCTATGTCGCCAGCGATCGTGGCAGCACCAAGATTCTCAAATTCAGCACCAGTGGCGATTTCCAGGGCGTGTTTGTGGACGGTGTTGGCCAAGGGCTGACCAACGGGGTTTCGCCCGTGTTCAGTCCGGGCGGCGACCTCTACGTTGCCGAATACGACACAGGACGTGTACTGCGGTACGACGGTACGTCGGGTGCGTTCGTCGAGACATTGATCGGTGCCGGCGCGGCAGGTTTAGGAAGAACGTCTGCACTCACATTCCTCGCGACCGGCGACCTTCTGGTCAGTGACTTCTCGGGTAACCGGCTAATGAAATTTGACGGCACGACGGGAGGATTCGAGGGCGTGTTCTCCGAAGGCGGACCGTTATCGGGACCGTACGGAGCGTTATTGGACGGATTCAACAACCTGTTTGTGGCATCTTACCTCGGTAACCGCGTGTTACGTTACGATGCGACAACGGGAGGATGCGTTGGCAACGACGAGATTTGCGCATCGGGAGAGCGTGATCGCTACTTCTTCGATGGCACGGCCGGACAACGCATTTACTACGACGCGCTGCTTGGCGCCTCCGCTCAGACGATCGCCACGCTGTACGGCCCAGGCGGAAGTGTCCTGCCGATGTTTGGTTATTTGTGGGGGCACTACGACGCGGGCACGTACACCTTGCCGACGACGGGCAGCTATTACATCGAATTCAGTGCGCCGGGGCCGGGAGGACACCTGAGCGCGTACCGTTTCCGTGTGCTCGATGTCGCCGTGCAATCCGCTTTGGAGTTCGATATCGCAATCCAGGTGACGCTATCGCCCTTGCGTACGGAGCTCTACCGCTTCCTGGGCACCAAGGACCAGCGACTTTATTTCGACGTCCAGGGCGCGGCGACCTGTTCCGGCATTATGACGCTGCGCGGACCGGCGAATCAGCAGTTGAATGGTGCCAGTATATGCAACGATTTTTCGGTCGTGTTGCCGTCCGACGGTGAGTACGTCGTTGAACTTGCGAGCTACCACGACTATCTGCCGGTTACGTTTGATTTCCAAGTCGTCACGCCATCCACAACCACGACGTTGCTCAGCAATCTGGGCGACATCGTCGCCGGCAGTATTGACGAACCGGGTGAACTGGATATTTACACCTTCGAGGGCGCGGTCGGTCAGCGATTGATTCCGGATCAACTTGCGGGCAACTTGAATGCCCAGTTTACCGTTTTCAGTCCCAGCGGATTGGAACTCGCAAACTTCTTTTCTTATTACTGGAGCGAAGTTCCGGAGACATTGATTGAGCCGGGGCTGTATCAAATCGTAGTTCGCGGGATCGGCGATGGAACGGGAAGTTACGCGTTTCGGGTCCAGGATGCGGCCGACGCCATGGAGTTGCCGCTGAATGACCCGACCACGCGAACGCTCGAGCCCGGTCAACGGCTGGAGGTGTTCCACCTGGATGGCGTTACCGGCCAGGAACTGACCTTCGATGCGACCGGTGCCGCGAGTTGCGAAGGGGTTTGGCGTCTGTACGGACCGGCGAATCAGCAGTTGGGTGGTAACTGCATAGGCTACGATTTTTCGGTCGTGTTGCCGGGCCCCGGTCCCTATCTGCTCGTCGTGACCGGGGGAGTCAGTGCCGGCGAACCGATCGACTACTCGTTTGAAGTGGTGACCTCCGCATTGATGGCCGAACCAGGGACGGTATCGGCTGGAACGGGTGTCGAAGTTCCGGTTGGATTGACGCAATCGGAGCTGGCGACGGCGGTCGATGCGGCAATTGCCCGTTGGGTCGACGCCGGCCTGCCAGAGTCGCTGGCACGTTCGGCGCTGGCCCGAAAGTCGGTGCGAATCGTCGATCTGCCGGGGAACTATCTTGGTTTGGTGGCGAAGGACGCGATCCTGATCGACCGGGACGCGGCAGGCCGTGGCTGGTTTGTGGACCCGACGCCCCACGACGATTCCGAGTTTAGCGGCGGGGACGATTCTGGGCCGGCGGCGAACAGGTACGACTTGCAAAGCGTTTTGGCTCACGAACTGGGGCACCTGTTCGGATTACGCGACCGTCGCGAGACGCATCACGAAGCCGGGCTGATGTCACACGAGTTGGGCGTCGGAGAGCGCCGTACACCAAACGCCAAAGACGTCGACGCGATTTTTGGAAAGTTTCTGTAGCTCGTCGTAACTCGAAACTTGTTTCGAATTCCGTAGCTCGAAACTTGTTTCGAGACGTCCGTTTCGAGACGCCCGAACCTCGTTTTGAGCCTCCGCGCCACCGCGCCGCGACTCCAGCCGATCCGCACAACCCACGCACATCCATCACCCCGATCGCCGCGCGCGGATCAACCGCCCCAGGCAACCGCCCGTTCGGTCCGCGCCCCGCACTCGGAAAAGTCTCCATCCGTCACCGAGCCTCGACTCGATGCTTGCGGCTTCAGCGTGATTTTTGACACGCCGCCGATCACACCAAATAGAATGGTCGCAGTCGCCCGCGTAAGCCGCATTGCCGGAATAGGCGCCGGTGTGGAGTTTGCCTCGTGCTGCGGGGAGATTCCAGACCGCCGAAACAAGTTTCGGGTTACGACGGAGCGGCCGAAACAAGTTTCGGGCTACGTCGGTTACGGGCGGCCAGGCATGCTGCGAAGGCCAACGCGGCGGGGATCCAGGCGAGATTTGAATTGCTGCCGCGTTGCACGTACTCGATTGTTGGGGGGCGCTTGCGAGGATCCTGGACGGGATCGCGAGCGAAGTGCACGTCGGACGGCGCGGACTCGTATTTCCAATGGTCCTCGAATTCGGTCAGCCAGAATTCGGAGGGGCCTGTCGAAAGCGGCAAGCCGAGCTTCGCCAGGAGTTCGGCCCGGCGGTCGTTGGAGATCCGATCGGACCAGACTGCATCGCCGCTCCAACTTCCGTCGTCGCCCAAGTGGCCGCGGAATCGCGCGTCGGCGAGAAAGTAGATCCGCAGCAGGCGATGCCGGGCTGCCAGCGTTTCCGCGGCCGTCTTGGGGTCAGGTTCGCGATAGGGAAACAACGGTCTGTCGGTCTTGAACGATAGTCGCAGTGCCGGCGATTGCAGGTGATTTTCGAGTGAGCCGGGCTCGCGCGCCACTTTCAGTGCCGTGAATTTCCACTGCTGCGCGATGTACGGCTGGGCCCACGCTTCGACCTCGGGCGTCATTGCAAAACCATGCTCGTTCAGCCATTCGACCAGGGCGGTGGCCGAATCGGCTTCGAGCACCCGGGCGTCGAAGCCGGCGACACGTTTTTCCAGCAGCACCTCGACTTTGTTATTGGCGTCCACCCTCGCTGTCAGCGGCGGCGACGAGCAGGCGCAACCACCCCGAGGCTGACTGACCCGACGCACTTCCGGGGCAGTCAACTGGGCCAGAAGACCAAATGCGTCGTTGCCCGATTCCTCAAGCTCCGGCAACGTCGGTGTCGGGATTACGAATCCGACATCGTCATCCTTGCTCGCAAACGACGCCTTCCGAATAAAGTGCTGGGTCTGTTGCGCGGCGTCCCAGATCATGATCACGCTTTGATCGGCATTGACCACGGGCTGGCCGTGTCGTCCCGCCGGACAACAGGCCTGCAACGCCATTTCCCCCAGTTGGCAAACCAGCACCATTCCGCATATCGCTGCCGCAATTCCCCATGCCGCTCGGACCATGTGCGAGTTTCTCCTTGGTCGTAGACCGAAACTTGTTTCGGTCTACATGATGATACCGGAGAACGACGCTTATTCCATCCTGATCTACTTCAAGACGATTAAGCTGGGGTCGTAGTCGTCGCGGTCGGTGTTCAACCCGGGAGTGGGCAGCAGTTTTCCCAAGGTCCGGTCGTAGACAAAAATGTCGTGCTCCCCCTCCGACTCCAGCCGTTCAGAAACAAACGCGATATACCGACCATCGGCGGACAGTGAGGGCGATTGTTCGTGGCCGGGCGAATTCAATCCGGGCAGATCGACGAACTGGCGGGCGTCCCGATCGAACAGGTAGATGTCGAATCCTCCCAGGCCCCCGTCACGGTCGGAGGACAGGCAGATCAGTCGTCCATCGTCGTCGAGGCTTGGAAACGATTCGCTGGCTGAGGAATTGACTTCGGGCAGCAGCAGCACCTTGTCCGAACCGCGGTGATGCATTCGGATGTCGGTCAGTCCTCTCCCATCCGGGCTATTGGAGGTGTAGACAATCCACTGCCCGTTACCGCTCAGGCAGGCCCGGCGTTCATCATTTGTTGTGGTGTTGATGGCCGGGAGTTCGACGAGTTGCCGCTCGGTGACGTCAAAAAGGCCCAGATCCCAGCGTGGGCTGCGCCCAGGACGGTTCCAGGTCGAGAAAACGAGCCAGCGCCCGTCCGCCGACAACGACGGGGAGAAAATTGCGTTCGGCGTCCTGGCGAAGTCGCCCCAGTCCAGGCGGTGATTGGCACGCAGGTCCCAGGCCTGGACCGTGCCGACCTGGGCTTCCTGCTCGGAGCCGAAAACGCAGAGCATTCCATCGCCGCTGAGCGTCGGATGGTGGTCGAGTTGTTGATCGCGGGGATCAATCGATCCGGAGATTCGCCCCAAAGATTTGCCGTCATGTTCGTAAAGAAAAACATGGGGGTACCAGTAGTGGCCTCGGTTGGAAACGAAGGCAATCTTGAGACGCGGAGTGAAGTCGGCATTGGACGCAGGATCGGCACCGTTTGTAATCGGAACGATCGCCACCCAGACGATGGCCACGCAGACGGGGGCCAGCGCCAGCCTGGCGGCGCGGATCGGGTCCCGCGTGCCCATCGATCACGCTCCCACCAGGGCCTTGATCGGCAGCCCATTCTGGAGAAACGGGCGAATCCGCAGATCGGTCGCGGTGTTAATGCCGAGGATGCGATAGATGGTGGCTGCGAAATCAGCCGGACCGTACGCCTCCGTGGCGGGATAGGCTCCTTGGGGATCACTGGCGCCGACCACCGTTCCGCCCGGGACTCCGGCGCCTGCCATCAACGCCGAAAAACAGAAAGGCCAGTGGTCACGATCGCCGTTCTTGTTGAGTGTGGGGGTGCGTCCGAATTCGCCGACGACCACGACCAATGTCGAATCGAGCAGGCCGCGATCGCTCAGGTCGGCCAGCAAGGTGGATAGTCCGGCGTCGAACCGCGGACAGAGTTGCTGTTCCATGCGCCGCATGCCTGGAAGGTCGGCGCCGTGAGTGTCCCAGGCATCAAACGCCGCAACATGGTACCACTTGATCTGGACATAGCGCGTGCCGGCCTCGACCAGTCGCCGCGCCAGCAGGCAACTTTGACCGAAATGATTGATCCCATACCGGTACCGCAGCGCGGTGTCTTCCTCGGAAAGATCGAACGTATCGCGGACGCGCGTCGAACTGAGAATCTCCGCCGCGCGCAGGCGCTGTTCGCGCATGCGTTCGGCGAGCGGGGTACCGTCGAGGCTGTGGGGTGCCCCGAGTTCCCGCAGCAATTCGCGCCGCGCCTCGAACCGAGCTTCGGGAACCGACTCATGCAGCGAAAAATCGCCCAGCTTGACCTGGTTTCCCATCGGACTGCGAACCCGCAACGGCGCGTAGGTGGCACCCAAAACGCCGGCGCTCAGATTGTCGATGGCGGAGACAAATTGAGTTCCATCGCCTTTGCTCGAGCCAAGATGCACATAGGCAGGCATCGGTCCTGCCGGACCAAGCAGCTTGTTGACGACGGCGCCGAATGGAATGTCGCCGCCTTCGATGCCGGTCATCATGGCGGTCGAACTATGATCCGAATTGCGATGGGACAGCGACCGCACGACGGCGTACTTGTCGAACTGTCGCGCCAGGCCGGGAACCAACTCGGACATCAGCACGCCCGGAACACCGGTCTGAATCGCGCCAAACGGACCTCGCACCGATTCGCTGGCCCGTGGTTTCGGATCAAGTGTTTCGAACTGACTGGGGCCTCCATTGAGCCAAATGAATATGCACGAGCGATTTGCGTCCGCCACGTTGGCGGAAACGGGGCCCGGGACTCTCAGTCCGCCAGCAGTGGCAGCGGCGGCGGTAAGCCCGGAAACCCGCAACAGATCGCGGCGGCTGCAAATCTCCGGGGCGCTCGCAGCCAAGGTCGACAATAAACAACTGCTCGTTCGCATCCCAACCAGTCTACGTCCGATGGCGCATGGCGCGAAGAGTTTTTACCATTCGGGGCGGGGGAATCCGAGTTGCTTGTCGACGACGTTCCTCAGCGGCTGACCGCTGAGGAATCGGCGGAGGTTGTCGGCAAGGAAATCGGTCGTCACGTCGGCTCGCCGGGCCGATTGAGCGCCGACATGCGGCGTGATGAGCACTTCGGGCAGATCCCATAACGGACTGGTGGGCGACAACGGTTCGACTTCCGTAACGTCAAGTCCCACGCCACCCAACTGCCCGCATCGGAGCATCTCCACCAGATCCGACTCGACCACCACAGGCCCTCGCGCGACATTAATCAACAACGCGCCCCGCGGGAGTCTGGCGAGCAGGTCCCGGTCGATCAGTCCCTCCGTGTCCCGATTCAACGGCAGGCAGAGGATCAGCGTCTCGATGATCGGTAATATCTCGGGCAATTCGTGAGCCGGCAACACGCGTTCGACGTGGGCGGGCCAGGTTGGTGGCGGGAACAGATCGCTGGCCAGGATCCGCGTGCGGAACGGCGCGAGCACTTCGGCGATGCGTCGTCCGTTTCCGCCGAATCCGACAATCCCGATCGTCATCCCGTGCAGATCGCGTGTCGGCAGGCGGACGAATTCGCGCCGCTGTTGCGCCGGGAAAAAACGAGGCAGTCCCCGCAACAATCCGGTCAACAATGCCATCGTCTGCTCGGCGACCGGGTCGGCGAACAGGCCGGAAGCGCTGGTCACCACGATCGGGGAATCGATTACGGAAGGGACCAGGCAGTGGTCGAGCCCCGCGGCCGAGGACTGGATCCATCGCAATCGTCCCTGGGCGACCACTTCCGGCCAGGGCACCGGAACCTTCGCGTGCCCGAGGAATACGTCGGCGTCCAGCAGTTCCTCGGCGATGCGTTGTTGTCCCGCGTCCACAATCTCGTGGCCGGGGGCGGCTTCGGCCAACTGCGCAAGGTGCTTCTGCTCGACGGGATAACAGATTACGATTCGCATGTCTGGGAATCGTATCAGTTGAATTGCTGCGCGCGAACCTGTGAGTCGCGGTCGCTGTTGGTTCGTTGAGGATTCGTTTCAAGGCGCTGCAGTTCAGGCGCTGCAGCTTTCGTTTTTTCCATCCCGCAACTTGGGGCGCAGGAAGCTGTTTGCCGGAACTCCGCTCGTTCCCTCGGGGCGAACGCGCTCGTCGATTTGATCGGCCACGGAGAGCTGACTTACGGAAGTATCGGTTGGGAACGAGGCACTGGGATGCGCGGAACAAGGGCAAGCTCGATGCGAGCAGGCGGTTGGTGGAGCGGACCGTGCGGCGCAGGGGAGGTATTGCGGCTGGCGTGGCCACTGGTACTCTCGACCGGTTCCTGGTCGTTGCTGAATTTCGTGGATCGGCTGTTTCTCACCTGGTATTCCGCCGATGCAATGGCCGCCACAACGCCCGCGGGAATGCTCTATTGGTCGATGATCGCATTCCCGCTGGGGCTCGCCTCGTATCTGAACACCTTTGTCGCACAGTACCATGGCGCCGGCCGGTATGAGCGCATTGGATCGGTTTTGACGCAGGGGATCTGGTTCGGTCTGGCGACGACGCCGTTGTTTCTCATCGGTCCCTGGATCACTCCGGGCCTGTTGCGGTCGATGGGGCATAGTGGCCGGATGCTGGAGTATGAGCTGGCATATTTTGGCGTGCTGGCGTATGGCGCCGGTGCCGCGGTACTGGCCGCGGCGCAATCGGCCTACTTCACGGGGCGCGGACAGACGCGGATCGTGATGCTGGTCGATCTTTCGGCGACGCTACTCAACGCCGTGCTGGACTACGCCTGGATTTTTGGCGAGTGGGGATTTCCGGAATGGGGCGTGCACGGCGCGGCCTGGGCGACCGTGGTGGCCCAATGGACCAAGGTGGCGCTGTTTGCCTGGCTCACGCAACGGTCATCCGAACGTCGCGCCTGCGACACGCGAACTCTGGGTCGATTGGATCGACAGTTGCTGGTTCGTTGGTTGCGATTCGGCGGACCAAGTGCGTTCCAGATACTCTCCGAGGGGCTGGCATTTACGCTGCTGGTTCTGTTTGTCGGGCAGTTGGGCAGTCAAGCAACCGCCGCCACGACACTCGCATTCAGCATCAACAACGTCGCGTTTGTGCCGATGATCGGTTTGGGAATTGCCGTTTCCACCCTGGTCGGCCAGAAACTTGGCGAAAATCGACCGGATCTCGCCGAACGGGCGACCTGGAGCGCACTATTTCTGGCAGTTGCATACACCAGTGTTTTCGCGCTGTTGTACGTCGGGTTGCCCGAGTGGTTTTTCATGTTGCACGCGCGCTTCGCGGACCAGGACGAGCTCGATGCGATCCGGCCGACGGCCTTGATCCTGCTGCGATTCGTAGCCGCCTATTGTCTGTTCGATGCGGCGCAGGTGGTTTTCGCCGGCGCGATCAAGGGCGCGGGCGACACGCGATACGTATTGATCGTGACGCTTTCGATCAGTGGGACCGCGATTGGGATCGGCAAGTTACTTCAGGGGCAGGCGGCAGATCCATTGCTATGGTGGTGGTGGATCTGCGCGTTCTGGGTGCTGGCGCTGGCTGCGGCGTTCGGCTGGCGATTTGTGAACGGCCGGTGGAAACGGTTTCGGGTCATCGAACCGAACTGCGTCGCGCCAATGTCGGCTTTGCCGATGCCGTTGTCGTGCTCCGCGCCGGACGAACCGTGTGTCGCCGATCGGTCATAACCGATGGCGTCGCGTCGCGTTGGAGGCTCCGACAATCCGGATGGCGGCGCTATTCGGTTGTTGGGGTTGCGGACGGGCGCCCGCATCTGCACGCTTCGCGCCGGCCAATTGACGACTGCGGTCGCTCATCGAATTGCGCCCGTATTGGTCCGGGCAGGGATGGCATCACCCCTCTTCGAATTGGTGCGATTCCGCGACGATCCGCGTTGATCGCGACGGGAGTGCCCCGCCGGAAGGCTTCTTTTGGCACGAATTGAACCCGTTCGTTCTGCCCCGGGAGCATTAAACGCCATCATTGGCAAATCAGCTATTTGATGGGTAGATGATTGACGGATAGTCCCGCGTATAGCTACATTTAGCCGGGATATCGCCAGTTGTGCAGATTGTTTTTCTTGCCCATATTATCCAGCTTATCGTCTGCCCAATCCTAGCGTTCGGGGCAAGTTCGAAGACTCGGTTCGTTCCACCGCGAACATCGGTGAACCAGTAAGGAGAGTTCCGTGAAAGCACGAAACAGCAGCCAACGCCGTTCGACTCATCAGAAAAAACAACGTCGTTCGTTCTTTGGTAGTTTGCTTGGCGCCTTCTGGTCACCCGCATCGAAACATGCTGCGGAGTTGAAGTCCGAGTTGGCGGTTGAATCGTTGGAGGATCGCCGGCTGTTGACGACGACGTTGTTTCTAGATTTTGGCGCGGGGATTGGCGTAGGCAATACGTTGAGCACGACCGTCAATGACTTCCGCGACATATTCGGTGTCGGTGCGGCAGGGGGTGGCGGGTCGTTTGGCACGGGTTCCGATATGACGAGTGGCGGTCTGTTGGGCGGCGATTCGCTCGACTTCCGCCCGCTGGCGTATGACTTCAATGGCGATTCGAGCGTTGATAATGCCGACCTCGCGGCGCTTGGCGCCGCAGTTCTGCCGATTGTGCAGCGCGCGATGGAGCCTTTTGACATTACGGTCGTGATTGCTGCGGCGACCAGTATCGCGGACGCGGTCACTTCAGTTGCGGCGAATGCGGGAGACGCGACGGGTGAGTTTGATGCTTACAACTTCATCATGGATATCATTTCCGACGGATTTGGTGGAGGATCGGTCGGCGACAATTCGAATGCGGACGGTGATCGCAACGACAATTCGGGCCTGTTCGGTATCGCTGCGGCGGACGACCTGTTCGCACAGGCTGGCAATCAGCAGGACGAAGCGACGCTGACGTTTGCGGACACGGTTTTTGGCGCCACGCCAGGTGTTGTCGGGACCGCTCAATTCAACCGCAATCTGGCATATCGCATTGCCTACACGGCAACCCACGAGGCGTTTCACACGTTCACACTGGTCCACACCAATGGGTTGACTTCCAGTGGCGATGTCATTCGCGTCGGTTCCAATACACGCGATTTCCCGTTCTTTGTAACCCGTTTCGATTTGACGCACGACGCTGTTGTTGCGCAGCCCAATAACTACTTATTCACCGCAAACGATGCGGATATCGGGTTGCGGGACGATGACGCGTCGGGGCGTCCGGACCTGGCGTATGTCACGGGAACCGGTGCGCATGACCGCATCGCACTGACGAACGCCGGAGGCGGATTCGTCGATGTGCGTGTCGACGCGTACAGCGACGCGGCCAAGACTTCGTTGATCCGAACAGAAACGTATACGATCGATCTTGCGACCGACACGGATGGAACAATTTTGATCGATGGGGGGATTAACAACGACGACATTGAGATCGATGGAACGATTGCTGCGACATTCCTTATTCGAGGTGGTGCAGGAACGGACCCGTCTCTGACGGAGCGCGACCGGCTGATCGTGCGCGGCGGTGGCGGGACGGGGTCGTATACACCGGTCGGAACGGACGGCGGCACGGTATCCGTTACGGGCGGGGCCTCGATTACGGCCACCGAATTAGAGCCGGTTGAAATCTCCGGTTTTGCCACGTTCACGTTTATCGCGCCGAACGCCGCGGATAACGTCTCCTTGCTGAACGCGACGGCGGTCGGCGGGCAGGCGGCGGTCCAACTCACCGGCACCAGCGGCGGCGTGGCATTCGAGGTTCCGACGTTTTTCGACGTAACTGCGCTGAATATCGATCTGGCCAGTAACGACGGTGCGGCCACGTCGGACACGGCGTCCGTCAATGTGACCGTGGCGCCTCAAGGAATTTCCACGGTCACGATCGACACCGGTGGGGGAGACGATACGTTTGAAATCCGCGGCACGACGGCGGGGCTCACAACCAACGTCAATGCCGGCTCCGGCAACGACAGCCTGCGATTATCATCGAACGGCACGGGCGTGACCGGAAATGTCAGTGCGATCAACGGGCCGGTGAACCTGGATGGTCAGGGGGGTTCCAATACGTTGCTCGTCAGCGACGATTCGGCCGCCGGTAACGCGGCAGTCGTGGTTTCCCACAATACGATTTCCGGGTTGGCGCCAGCGGAAATCAGTTACGTCGCCACGGGCGGCTGTTATGGTGGCGGTGTAAACGTACGCACGTCTGCTGCGGGGGCGGACACCGTCTTCGTAACCCGAATTCTGGCCAACGTCACCACCACGATCAATACGCTTGGTGGAACCGACCGCGTCAATGTCGACTCGAACAGCGCCGCGGCGGGCGGGCGTGTCGACGGGATTGTTGGAGCGTTGTCGGTGATTGGCGGTGGCCAGGCGGGTGACACGCTGGGAGTGATGGACTTCGATGAAACGGCGGCACGCAACGTCACGGCTACCGGTTCCAAGGTCGGCGCCGGGGGCGGAGACAACTTTTTGCCCGCGGGCGGCTCGATCAGTTACTCAGGGATGCGGCAACTGATCCTGCAATCGGGAAATACTGCCGCGGATACGGTCAACGTCGTCGCCAATGCGACCACGTCGTTCGACCTGAATGGTGGAAACCCAGCGACGTCGCCAGGGGATGCGCTGGTCTACGACGGTCCCGACCCGGCGACCAAGACCATTTCGGGCGCCAATTCGGGACAAATCACTGGTGCCGGAGTGCAATCAGTGACGTTTGCGAATTTTGAGACCGTCTCCGCGAGCGGCCTCAAGAAGTTCGACGACGTCGTTGTCGTTCCAACCGACGGCACGGCGAATCAGGTACTGATTCGACGCAATGTTGGCGGGACGATGCTGGAGATCCTGGTCGATACGAATACGACGGATAACGGCGGCGTCCCCAACCCGGTGATTTTCTCGACGCAGCCGTATTCGGCCGTCCGTACGATCACTGTCACCGGTTCCGCAGACCCCGATCGCACGGTGATCGACAACAGCAACGGACTTATCAACCGCACCGTCAATGTCATGGGCAATGGACCCGTGGCGAGTCCCGGCGATTCGCTGTTGATTACCGGCGACCCCGGTTCGGTCGCGGTGCGAGAAACGTATCTGGTCGGAGCGACTCAGGACGCGGGCACCTGGATCGTCGATCCCGACGGCAATCGCGGCGCGGGAGCGAATCTGGCGGCGAACGGCGATGAACTGATCGTCAACTTCACCGGGCTGGAACCGGTCGACTCCGACATGCCAGCGACCACATTCGATCTGATCCTCAGCGGCGCGAACGACGTAGTGTCGATCGAGGATGGGGTGTTAGGGGCGCCGTTCACCACTCCGAACCTGCAGGTCATCGACGTGGGCGGGACGTTTGAAACGACGACATTCGCCAACAAGACCAATGTTCGGGTCATGGGCGTCAGCGGCTCCGATTCGCTGACGTTGAATTACACGGTCGCGGCTGCGGGAATGGCCACTCTGGAACTATACGGGCACGTTGCCTCCGGCGTTGGCGGTCAACCGGCCGATGACAACGTCGGTGACACTTTGCGGTTCTCGCAATCCGCGGCCGGTATTGCCCACCAGTTGCGCGGCAACGGAGGTAACGACCTGTTTACTTCTGGAAATGCCAATCTCGATCCGGTCCAAGGTACGTATGGGATCAACGGCGATTCCGGTACCGACATGCTCTACCTTGACGACACGAATTCGCTCACGGCGAATACGGTCTCGGTAACGTCGACCGACATCGCAGGCGCCGCGCCGACCACATTCCTTTACTCCAGCATCGACGTGGTGGCGATATTCACATCGCGGACGACCAACGATGTTGTCGACGTCACGTCGACCAACTCCGGCACCCGCTATTTGATCGGCGGCAGCCAGACTGGCGCCGACGTGATCACCATCGGAAATACGGCCGCCGACTTTGCCGGGGGCGTATTCGACGGCAGCCTGGATACGATCGCCGGTCCGGTGACCGTCGTACCGGACCCGACTGGGACCACCGACACCGATACTTTGAATGTCGATGACTCCGGCACGGCGTCGTTGAACGCCGCCGCGACGATTTCGAATCAGGGCGCGACGACGTTTACGGCAGGTCCGGCCGGGGCGACGGGGGATTCGCGATCGATCAGTATTTCCGGATCGACGACGCGGCTCGCCGGATTCGCGCCCGCGAACATCGAGTACTTCCATACCCTGGGCGCCACTTCACGACTGGAAACCCTGAACGTGCGGGCGTCGCAAGGAAACGACTCGATCGCGATCAATGATACGACGGCCACCACAAGCACCACCGTGGATGCGCGGGAAGGCAACGATGCGTTAACGATCCGCGGCGATTTCCTCAGTGCCCAAAACAATCTGTTGGGCTTTGACGGGAACGATACGTTCACGATGACGATCACCAGCCATATCGGCCAGAGTGCGTTCGCCACCGTCAGCGGCGTGACGATTCAGGGGAACAACAATCCCGTTGCCGACACGAATAATCGCGATCGGTTGACGATCAACGATAACAACTCCGCATTCGCTCGGGACATCACTTACGACTACCTGGACACTCAGGGCGACGTCAATATTCTGGCCAATGCCGCGGGCAGCGGCCTTTTCGGGTCCAACAGTGGCGGCGCGTTGGCGCTCAATCTCCGTACCTTGGAAACGTTAGTATTCAATTCTACCGGTACCAACGATCTCGTTAACGTACTAGGTACGAGCCGCGACGACCTGTTGACCGTGGCTTTGCGGCCGAGTGCGACCTCCGCATTCGTGTTTCTCGACGGCAACCCGTATCTCGACGTGCCGCCCGAATCGCTGGCCACGTTCCTCCCGGGACTCGCCGGTGGCGGCCAGGGTACAGACATGCTGATTAACGGCGCACTCGGCACGCGCGGCATCCGATTGGACGGTAGCGGTACCGACAGTGTTGGCAACCGGGCGGTGGTACAGGCGTTAAGTGAATCGGATTTGCTCGTACCTGGCGGTACCAACGATATTTTTGGTTTGGGTACGCCGGGCGTGCTGGTACCAGGGGTCGGCGCTGGGAACGCTTACGACCTGATCGGTATCAACGGCGCTACCGTCAGCGATCCAGCGGGCAGTTCCTCGTCGGCGGCCAACCAGGTGACCACGCGGAATACCGTCAGCGGGCCCCTGCTGCCCGTTTCGCTTGTGGCAGCCACATTCACCAACGGCGGCCTGCCCACGGCTCGAGCCGGATTGACGATCAACGCCGGCGATGAGGCGGCGCCCCGCGCGAACGGCATCGCGGATCATATCGCGGCCACGGCGCACCCGTCGTTCAACATTGCGGTCAACGGCAACCTGCCTGGCCTGGCGTTCGGCGGCAACGGCTTGCCCATCGGCGATCAACTCGACTTGACCTCGCCCTCGTCGTTCAACATCTGGAGCGACAAGACGACTCCGCCGAGCGTTTCGATTTTCGCCGGCAACGATCCGTTTGGCGTGGTCAACAGTTCGATCGAGCGAACGTTGCTCTCTCCGGGCAACGGCGTCTTGAATCTCATTGGCGACAACAATACCGTCAACTTCGACCAGGATGATAATTTCGTGGTCACTGGCCGCGATGTCGATGGGAATCCCAGCGACGCCGGTTACCAGGAATTCACGGTGGTGATCAACGGCAGCGCGCCGATTCTGGTGGACGGCGTGCAGTTTCTGAATGCTTATGGCTACGACCTGATTGGTGTCGATCGCACCAATCCCGGCATCAATGCCAAGGCCGATCAGGAAGCCGGCGGAATCGACACCTTGGATCTGCGTCCCTACGCCGACAATACGCCCCGCGGTTGGGGAGTGCACGTCAACTTCAATGAAGGCGCGCCGGCCGGAGTGGATGGCGATCAGGCCGACCTGCTGATCTATCGCACCTCGTTGTTTGGCGGGCCCGTTTCGGAAGCGATCGTCGTGCAACCTTCGGCGCCGGACGCCGGCCAGCTCTTTGCCAACAATTCTTCGACCGGCACGCCGATTGTCGTCGTCGATTATCTGGCGAATACCGACATCCGTGTGCTGGATGACGATGGCTTTGCCAGCGACACCGATCAACTGACGCTGCGCGGGACGAATCCTGATCCGGCGAACGCACAGGTTTCCGGAAATGAGAGTTTCGTCGCCGATTTCACCGCGGCCGGCAATGCGGCCAACCCGATGGTCACCGTCCGCGACGCGAATTCGAACTCCATTTTGTACCGCCTGCAGACGCTGCAGAACTTCAATACCGTGAATATCGAAATGCTGGCCGGACGGGATACAGCGACTTTGATCGGCCGCAACGATGGTTCGTTGCGGATCGTTGTCGACGGCGGTGCTGACGCCCAGGCGGATACGGTCACTTTGGTCGGCGTGCAGGACGATTCGGACCGGTTCACGACGACGCCAGGGGCCGGTTCCGGAGCGCTCGACGCCTCCGTGTCCCGTGCCGGTGCAACGGGCGCGACCATCGTGAGTTTGTCGCGAGTGGATCAACTCGTTGCCGACGGTGGTGGCGGAGTAGGAACCGACGTCCTCAGTGTGAATGGCTCCAGCGCAACCAACACCGCAACGATTCGGCCCCTGGACGCGTTGAACGGTTCGGTCGCCGTCGACGATTTCGCCGTCGTAAGCTATGCCAATCTGGGAAGTCGCGCGTCGGTGCTGAGTTATTCCAGCGATGCTGGCAGTGGCGGTAACCTCGATCGGGTGCGCGTGATTGGCACCGCGAACGCCGACCTCTACAGCTGGACACCGACCGCGGTCAATGACGCGGACCTGAATCTGACTGACGCCGCTGGCAACAATGTCAATGTTCGGATCTGTGGCGTCTCCGATGCAGCGCTTGACGCGGGAACACCGGGGGTCGGTGCCAATCCCGCGGACACGCTGTCCGCTGCCGCATTCAATGCGACGATTGTCGCCGGAGCCACCGTCGGCTCAGGAACGGTGAATTCCGTAAACGCGGCCAATCAACCGCTGCTCTCGCTGGCTTACTCCAACGTCGAAAATCCCGTGGTTGTCGGTGGGACACTGGTGATCACCGCGACGGCCGGCAGTGATACGATCAGCCTCGGCCTGGAAGACCTGGCCGGCGACGGCACGGCCGATCAGGAAGTCGTTCGAGTCAACGGCAATCCTGTCGATGTAACCGCAGCCAATGCCGTTGTTCTAAACGGACTGGCCGGTGACGATTCGTTCAGTATCGCGCCCGTGCTCGGCGCCAACTCGATTTCGATACCCGGTGGCCTGTCGGTGATCGGCGGGGATGGCAACGATTCGGTCTCGGTCACCCTTCAAGCGGGCGTGGCAGCCGGACTGAATTTCACGACGGGGACGTTTACCGGGATTCTGACGGCCGGCGGGATCAGCATGCAGGGTGTCGAATCCGCGACCGCAAACGGCAGCGATGCGCAAACGGATTCCTTCACCGTCAGCAATTACGGTGTCGCCAGCGACATTCGCTCGCTCACGCTCAACGGCGGCGATCTGGACAATGCCGGTGATTCCGACACAATCAACATCTCCCTGACGAGCGGTCCGGATGTGTTGAGCTACACCAGTTTGAGTCCTTCCACGGCCAGCTTCAGCCGAGGCGGCGCGGGGCCGACGATTTCACTGGTCGGATTCAACAACAGCGACGACAACCTGCGCGTCGATGGCGGTCCCAACGTGGATCAGCTTGATTTCATCGGCAGCGCCTCGAACGACCGCATCACGCTGGTGCAGACCGGCATCGCGGGACTCAGTCGAGCCACCTTGGCGGCCAATCTGGTCAACGTCTGGGTACCGATCTCGTTCAGCAGCTTCAACCATGTCAATGTCCTTGGCGGCGCCGGCAACGACGAATTGGTGACCGACAACGTCAGCGGCCTGCTGGGTTTCTCGAGCGGCATTCACTACGACGGTCAATCGGGTAACGACCTGTTACGGCTGGTAGGCCCCAATGCGGTCGATGCGACCTACAGTGTCGGCCCGGATGTTACCGCCGGGACCGTCGTGCATAGCGCCGCCGGCGTCACGCAGCGCGTGACCTTCCAGAACCTGGAACCGGTCATCGATCTTGTGCCAGGCTCGCTCACGGTCCAAGGTACGGCCGACGCCAATCAGATCAGCTATTCGGCAGTCAGCGCCACCAACGGCTTGATTGCCATCGACAGCTACGAAACCCTGGAATTTGCCAACAAGATCGATCTGACGATCAACGGTAATGGAGGAACCGACTCGATTCACCTTGCGGGCACTTCGAGCGGTTTCACCGGCACGTTGCGCGTCAACGGCGGCGATCCGACGGACGGCGACAGCCTGAGCCTGAACGCGGTGGCGGCCACGGTGGCTGTGGATGTTGCGACCAGCACCATCACGGGTGCGGGGCCTGCATCCATCGTCTATTTCGGCCTGAGCTCCATCCAGGCGAATCTCAGCGGAGGGGCAAATCTTTCGATTTCCGGCGCCTCGGCCTATCAATCGATTCCTAGAGCCACCGCCGACGCGGGGCTTGTGACCGCCGACAATTTCCCGATCAGCTACCTGGGAATTTCGGCCGTGTCTTCCATCAGTCTGGCGGGCGGCGGTGCCGTCGATCAACTTACGTTGCTGACCTCCGAAGGCGACGACTCGGTGCGTGTCGTTTCCGGCGATTCCATCGCGGTGACCGGGCGCCCCACGGTGTTCACGACCCAGATCGAGAACCTGACGTTGCAACTGCTGGATGGGTCCGACGACGTGGAAATTCGCCAGCAAGGCAATCGCTATGATCTTATTCAGGTTGAATCCGGGAATGGCGAGGATCTGGTCACTGCGGTCGGTAACGGTGTCGATCCCTTGACGGTTCAGCTCCAGCCGGCGAGTTCGGATCTGATTGGCGGTGGCCTGACCAATCGGCGGATTTCGTTGACCGACACGGAAGCCGCAGCGATCTCCAATGCCGCCTCGGACATCCGATTCCTAGGTCAGACCGCCAATGAACAATATCGGGTAACGCCGCAGAGTGCGGATTCGGCGGTCGTAACCATCAGCGGCAGCGGAACGCGATTCACCACGACGAATACCGGCAGTCTGTCCGTGGTTGACGGAGCCGCTGGCGATTCCGATACGCTCACTGTCGAGTTGGGCGCGGCGGCGGAAACAGTGACCATCAACGCCACGGTTGTGGAAGTCACTGCTGGTCCGGCATTAAAACGGGTCGACTACGACTCCACGAATATCGAAGGGCTGCGCGTTCTCGGCAACGGCGGTGCCGATACGTTTAACGTCACCCCGGTCGCCAATGTGCCGATCTTCATCGATGGCGGTGATCCGGTTGCAACAACACCGTTTGCGGCGGGAGATGCCCTCGTCATTACTGGAAATCTGGGCTTTGCCGGGTTTGGAGCGGGACCGGAAAGTGATGAAGGTTCCGTGACGACCGACCTGGGAGAGGTCAGCTACGACCATCTGGAATCGTTGTCGATCAGCGATATCGCGGGCGACGATATGCAGTTCTCGGTCTCAGGAACGAATGGTGACGACGATATCACGCTGATCGGACAGCAGCAGTTCGGTTATACGGTGAGCGTCAACGGTGGCCCGGCCATTCTTGTAACGGGTTCCAACAACGCCGCGCTATCCGGTCTCAGCGGCGACGACGACTTTGACGTCGATCTGAATGTAGCGAATCTCGATGTGACAATTACCGTCGACGGTCAATCGCCGGTGGCCGACGGGGATCGTCTGACGATCACCGGCGTTGCCGGGACGAATGATGCCGCCAATTACACGCCCGGGGCCGCCAATTCGGCGACGTTGAACCTCGTCACGTCCGCGGGCCCGATTTCCGTGTTCAGCATTGAATCGGTGACCTACAGCGGTGAAAACGATAACGAGACATTGACGGTTTCTGGAACTGGTCGATTTACCCATCGGCCCGGCTCGTCGATCGATTCCGGCTCGGTCCAAGTCGACTCCACGATTCCGCTGGCCTACGTCGCGCTCGGCGGCGGCGGGCGAGTTGCGATCGATGCCACGGGTCTGACGGACAGTCTGGTCGCGTTCGGCGGCGCCTCAAGCGATCGCATCGATATCGCTGCGAATACAGGGAATATCGCGCTGATCTCTGATCTTGGAGCTCACGTGGTAATTGATCGCGCTGCGTTTGCAAACCTCGAGAACGTCATCGTCGATGGCCTGGAGGGCGACGATCAGTTCACGGTAACCGGACCGCAGCCCTACCGTTCCGTCAGCTTGCTCGGCAACGACCCGTCGGCGTCGGATTCCGCCAGCTTGATCGGCGATGGCAGCGATATGAGTTACGCGACGGGTGGTCAGAGCCAGACCGCCACGGGTGGTGGCCTGGGTGTCGTCACCCTGTCCGGGATCGAGCATGTTTCTCTGGATGCTGGTGCGGGGAATATCCGCATTTCAGGGAATGCCGATCCGAACGCATTCGATGTGACACCGGTCTCGGCCACTTCCGCCTTGTTCGCGGTTGCTGGAGTGAATCAACAACTGCGCACCACAAACGCCGGCACGTTGCTGCTGGACGAAGGAACCGCGGCGGACGGCGATCAAGTCACGGTACGGGGGACTTCCGCCGCCGATACGATCGGTATCACGCGTGGCGGGACGAGCACGGTCGCAGTGAACGGGCTCAAGCTGATTTCCATCACCACCGGGGCGATGGAAGCGTTGATCGTCGATGCGGGCCTGGGCGCTGACACGATCAATGTAAGCGGTTCGGCTGGCCCCGGCCTGACCGTGATCGGAGGCGACGACGCCACGATCGCGCAGACCGATCGGCTCAATGTAACGAATACTTCCACTGCGGGCACGACGACAACCATTCGACCAAGCGACAAGGAAAACGCGGGAACGGTCGAGAATCTCGATGGAATCGTCAACTACGAGGGAATTGCCAACCTGGGGGTCACTGCGAACAGCGCCGCCGAAACAATCGCGGTGCTCGGCACGCACGCCGGAGATGAAATTGCACTGGCGTTTCTCGGCGGGGCCAACCGAGTCTGGCTGAATGGTCGGGCCGTATTGCAGTTCGCGAGCTTCGGCACCGTCAGCCTGCAAGGCCGCTTCGGCGACGACCGATTCAGCGTCTCGCCGACGGGTCTGGTCGGCGTCAACTCCATCCTCGTCGACGGCGGCGATCCGACAGCCAGTGACGAGTTGATTGTGAACGGCACTTCGGCCGCAAACGCGATCACCTTCGCTCCCACCGGCGCGGAATCGGGCAGCGTGACCCTGGGCATACCGATTACCTACACGACCACCGAGCACGTCACGATCAACGGTCAGGGCGGTGGCGACTCGCTTGCGATTCAAAATACGGTCGCCAACGCGGCATTTACCTACACGCCGGGTGCCACCCCCGACGCCGCGAGCGTCGCCGGACGAATTCTGGGCGGCAGTCCGCTTACGCCGCTGGCCTTTACGAACCTCGGTGCGGCCGGGACTGTATCGTTTACGAGCAGTCTCGCGCAGCCTGCCGACGTTCTCGACCTGCTGGGCACCGACCTGGACGACGTCGTGCGGGTGGCCGCGAACGGCAACCTGCAGATTCTCGACCCGCAAGGCCTGGCGCGCACGTTGGTGATTTCGACGCCGGCGATTACCACGGCGAACCTGCACGGCCTGTCCGGAGTCGACCAGTTTGAAGTGACTGGGACGACCAAATACAGCACGCTGACCGTGCATGGCGGCGCGGGCGATAGCGGTGATCGACTTGTATTAACGACCCCGGTCACCACTCCGGCAGGAGTGAATCTGGGCAGTTCCACAATTTCGGGATACGGCGCGGCCAATTTCCGTTATGAGGGGCTGACGCTGATCAGCATCGACGCCGGCGCCGCCGTCGTCGAACTGACGGGTACGGCGGCCGACGACACGCTGGCTGTAACCCCGCTCGACGCCAATTCAGGCCACGTCCAGGCCAACGGCGCAGCGCCGACCGTCCACTACCGAAACACGGCGGGAAATGCCGTCCGCATCGATGGCGCCACGGGACAGGATCGCATCGAAGTTCGCGGCAACTCCCTCGCGCAGACGTTCGACGTCAACATGGCAACCGCAACGGTCGCCGTCGATGATCTCGGCGACGCGACCAACGATGGTGTCGTGACCTGGACAAGCATCGAAGCCGTAACGGTTTCCGGCCAGGAAGGCAATGACCTTTTTGTCGTCGTTCCCGGCGCGATCGACTTGTTCATCGACGGTGGGAACCCGATCGCCACCAGCAACGCGATTACGAGCGGAGACACGCTCAGCATCACGGCCAATCTGGCGAGCGTTACTTTCCAACCAGGTCCGGAATCGGATGAGGGTGGGTTCACAACCAATCTCGGAAACGTCTCCTACGACAAGATTGAAGGCAGCAGTGTTGTTGACACGGCGGGCAACGATATGCAGGTGACGATTGTTGGGACCAACGGCGATGACGACATTACGTTCACTGGCATCGGCGCAAACGAGTATTCGGTGAGCGTTAATGGTGGACCGGCAGTCCGATTCAGTGGCTCGAACTTCGCCCAATTGGAGGGACGAGCGGGCGATGACGACTTCGATATTGATATCGAGGTCGCCAACCTCGATGTGTCAATCGTTGTGGATGGACAGTCGCCGCTAGCCGAAGGTGATCGCGTCACGGTAACCGGCGTTGCCGGACTCAACGACCTGCCCGTCTATACTCCCACCAGCTCCAACAGCGCCTCGCTGGGACTTGGCACGCTCGTTACCCCGATAATTCTGGGCGGTGTGGAGTCGGTCACGTACGTCGGCGAAGGTGATAACGAAACGCTGTCGATCTCTGGCTCCGGCACATTTACGCACTCGCCGGGCTCGACGATCGATAGCGGCAACTTGCAGTTGAATACGCTGCTGCCGATTCATTACAGCCAGCTCGGTGCGGCGGGACAAGTCGCCATCGATGGAACGGGGCCGGACGATGCGCTGGTCGCGTTCGGCCGCGATTCCAACGACCGTTTTACGATCCTTGCGGGCAGCGGCAATGTGGTGCTCGTGTCCGATCTCGGCACGCACGCCACGCTTGATCGCGTGAGCTTTGCCAACGTGGAATCGCTGGTTCTCGAAGCTTTGAACGGCGACGACCGATTCGTCCTGTTCGGCGCGCAGCCGTACCAGGCAGTCACGCTCTCCGGTAACGATCCATCGGCGTCCGACCTGGCCGAACTGTTCGGCGACGGCACCGACATGATACTGCAGACTGGTCAAGCGACCCAGACGGTACAAGGTGGAGGGTTCCAGAACGTTACGCTGGTGGGAATCGAAGAGCTGCGCATGAACGCCGCGGCGGGAAGAATCAACATCCTCGGCAATGGTGATCCGAATGCGTTCTCGGTGACTCCAATTGGCGTGGATACCGCATGGATAACGGTCTCGGGAGTGAATCAGCTGGTCCGCGCCGAGAGCATTGGAAATTTGACAATTGCCGAGGGAACGGCACTCGACGGTGACAGCGTCCTTGTGCACGGTACGAGCCAATCCGACCATATTCTGATCACGCGCGGAGCGGATGCCGTTGTATCGGTGAACGGTTTGAAGCCGGTGCACGTCACAACCGCCGCCGTCGAAGCGTTGTTGGTTGATGCCGGTCGCGGAGTGGACACGGTCAGTGTCACGGGCGCGGCCGGTCCGGGGCTCACCGTGATCGGCGGCGATGACGCGACAGTTGCGCAAGCAGATCGCCTGAACGTGACGAACACGGCGACCGCCGGCGCGAGCACCACCATTCGTCCCAGCGACTTGAATTCGGCGGGAATCGTTGATAACGCGGACGGACTCGTGAACTTTGTCGGCTTCACCAACGTGGCTGTTACCGCCAGCACGGCAGCGGAAACGATCGTATTCCAGGGAACACACGCCGGCGATGAAATCGCGCTCGCGTTCCTCGGCGGGGCCAACCGCGTCTGGATGAACGGTCGAGCGGTTGTGCAGTTCGCCACCTTCGGAACGGTCAGCCTGCAGGGCCGATTCGGCGACGATCGTTTCAGCGTTTCGCCGGCCGGGCTCGTGGGTGTGACGTCGGTGCTTGTCGATGGCGGTGATCCGACTGCCAGCGATGAGTTGATCGTGAACGGGACAGCGACGGCCGACGCCATCACTTATGCACCGACTTCTGCGGAATCCGGAACCGTAACACTTGCGATTCCGATCACATTCACGAAGACAGAACATGTGACCATCAACGGTCAAGCTGGTGGCGACGCTTTGATCGTTCGCAGTCCCGCCGGGGCCGACGGATTCAGCTACCTGCCCGGGGCCACCGCCGACAGCGCGGAGGTCTTGGGTCGTTCGATCGCCGGTTCCCGAATACTAACGCCGCTGAGTTTCAAGGACCTTGGCCTGAACGGAACACTGCAGTTCGGCAGTGCCACGGCGGGCGAAGATATTCTCGACCTGTACGGAACAGCGCTCGATGACACCTTCACGCTGGCTGCCAACGGCGCGGCACAGATCGTCGATTGGTTGCAACTTGCCCGCACGCTGCCGATCAACACTCCGGGGATCGGATTTATCGAACTCCATGGATTGGATGGTAGCGACACCTTCCAGGTTGCCGGGACCGCACTTTTCACTTCGATCGGTGTACGGGGCGGCGGACCGGACGACGGCGACGTGCTGAATCTGTGGGCGCCGCTGGCAGCCGCGTCCGTGGACCTGGGCAACGCGTTGGTTGGCGGCTACGGGCCGCAGATATTTTTCTATTCCGGCTTGCACGCAATCAATATCGACGCCGGTGGCCAGACGCTGACCGTGCTCGGAACGGCTGGCGACGACACGATCGTGGCGACCGTGTTCGATGCGTCCGCGGGAACGGTCGAGGCAAACGGGGATGCTCCCGTGGTCAATTATGCCAACACCAATCGCAATCCTCTAAATGTCGATCCCGTCGCGGGCCAGGACCGCCTGCACGTCCGAGGCAATGCGTTGAGCCAGACGTTCGATATCAACATTCCGGCGCGATCGGTGTCCGTCGACGATCTGAACAACGCGGTGCTCGACGGGACGGTTACCTTTACCACGAACACCGAGGCGCTGGGCGTATTCGGCCTGGAAGGCGACGACACGTTCAACATTACCGCGGGCAACATCCCGTTGTTCTTTGACGGCGGGGACCCGATCGGTCAAACGGCGGGCGATCGATTCGTGGTGAACGCCGGCGGCGCACTCGTGACCTTCG
>VGZA01000060.1 GCA_016872775.1 Planctomycetota bacterium
TCAGCGATACCCCGACGCTAGCCCGCTTCTGGCGAAACCGACCGCCGCGCCTGACCGGCTCGCGTTGCCATAAATCTACCGTTGCCTAAATCGCAAAGTGCGTGGTGCGCCCATGGCGGTCTTCCGCAAATTGTTCCGGGGCAACAGCTTGGCCACCGCCGCATTTGCTTCTCCCGGCATCCGGCCGGGCACGAATGGCGAACCGCCCATTCTCGCAATCTGTTCCGTTGAAACGAGTTGCGCCTTGAACTTTTGAATGGACTGGCCTATCTTAACATGCTGCCCACCGAAAACTCCGTTGCCGCCAAATCGAGCAGAACCATCTGCTTTCCAATCGCGCGTCGAACATTTTCTGGTATTCCTCGATCGCAGGTCCCCTCGATTGCGGCGGCACGCGACGGCTTCGCGAAATCGTTGCCAACGCGGAACCGATCCAACCTCACCCAACCGATCAACAAAATGTGCTGTAACCGAACAAGAATGCAGGCGTTGGTTGCCGCTTCGGTCGTTTGTTTCGGCCTGTCCGTTGGTCGCTGCGGCGAGCTCGATATTTTTCCTTCTCGCATCGAGATCCGAGCGCCGGAGGTTATCGAGCAGATCGTTGTTTTGAAGGTCGCGGACGGCAGGAATCGCGGCGGCGGTTCGGGGTGGGACGGGACCGCCGACGCAACGCGCCGGGCGACGTACCGTACCGAACCTGCCGACGTGGTCGCCGTTTCCCCGTCGGGCCAGGTGACGCCGCTTCGGGATGGGACGGCGACAATTTTGATTCAGGTTGGCGATTCCCAGGGCGTTGTGCCGGTTACAGTCCACGGACTCTCCAAGCCGCCTCCGATCTCATTTGCGCGCGAGGTGATTCCGATTCTCAGCAAGAGTGGCTGCAACGCTGGAGGGTGCCACGGAAAAGCGGAAGGACAGAACGGTTTCAAACTCAGCGTTTTCGGCTACGACCCGGCGGCCGACTGGCAGGCGATTGTGCACGCGGTGCGAGGACGTCGTATTTTTCCGGCTGCTCCCGAACGCAGTCTTTTGTTGACGAAGGCGACCGGATTCGTGCCGCACGGCGGTGGTGCCAAGATCGACCCCGACTCGGTCTGGCATCGGCGACTGCGACGTTGGATCGCCGAGGGAGCCGCCTTGGACGCTGGCGGTGCGGACGACGACGCGGATGCGGCGGTTGGGATCGTCGTCGAACCGGCCGAGATCACGTTGGAACCCCAGGGAACCCAGCAGCTGCGCGTTTCCGCGGTAAACACATCGGGCGAGCGCCATTGCGTTACGGTGGAAGCGGAATTTCAATCCAACAATGATTCGGTTGCCGGAGTCGAAGGGGATGGGCTCGTTCGTTCCACCGAGGTGCCAGGGGAAGCGGCGATTCTGGTGCGGTACATGGGACATGTGGCCGTCTGCCGTGTGACACGACCGCGCGACGATGCGGAAGTACCGCGGTTGCCGCAACGCAATTTCGTGGATCAGTTGGTCGGAGACAAGCTCCAACGGCTGCGCATCGCCCCCAGTCCGCCCGCCGATGACGCGACCTACTTGCGGCGCATTTTCCTGGACACGATCGGAACTTTGCCGACGGTCGATGAGGCCCGGAAATTTCTGGCGGACACGAATCCCGACAAGCGGGCTCAGTGGGCGGCGCGGTTGCTGGAGCGGCCTGAGTATGCCGATTTCTGGGCGCAGCGCTGGGCCGATCTTCTCCAAGCGGACAAGGATACGATCACCCCGCAGGGAGTCGTATCGCTAACGCGTTGGGTCCGATCCCAACTGGTTCGTAATACGCCCTACGATGAATTCGTCCGCGGCATTCTTACCGCGCAAGGTTCGACGCTCGGGGAAACGCCGGCGGCGTTCTTCCAGGTGCAATCGGACGCGGAAAAATCAGCGCGGGCGGTCAGCCAGCTTTTCCTCGGGATACGGATCGAATGCGCCCAATGCCATCATCATCCGTTTGAGCGCTGGGACCAGCGCGACTACTTCCGTCTGGCCGGATTCTTTACCGGTCTGGATCGCCGTCCAGGGCCAGGCGGAAGCGCCAAGATCGCGGTCGTGGCCGGGACCGACTTCAAGCACCCCCGCACGGGCGAGTCGCTGCCCCCGGCACCGCTGGGAGCGGCACCGATCGCGATCCCTGGCGATACCGACCGCCGCCGCGCACTCGCCGACTGGATTACCTCGGTCGACAATCCCTATTTCGCTCGCATGATCACCAACCGGATCTGGGCGCACTATATGGGGCGCGGTCTGGTCGAACCGTTGGACGACCAGCGCGCGACGAATCCCGCCAGCAATGAACCGCTGCTCGATGCGCTTGCGAAGTATCTTGTCGCTCAACGATTTGACCTCAAAGCGTTGACCCGACAGATCCTCGATTCGAACGCCTACCAGCTAGGCTCCCATACCAACGCGACGAACGAGCGCGACGATCAGAACTACTCGCACGCCGCCTGGAAACCGCTGGCAGCCGAAGTGCTGCTGGACGCCGTATCGCAGGCCACGGGGATCAGTGAGCAATTCAATGGATGGCCTCGTGGACACCGCGCCATTCAGGTGTGGGACAATAAATTGCCTTCCGATTTTCTGGCGGTATTCGGGCGCCCTTCGCGGCAGTCGGTTTGTGCGTGTGAACGGGGAACGGAACCGAGCATCGCCCAGGCACTGCACCTGATGAACTCCAACGGCACCCTCCAGAAAATCTCCGATCCGCACGGGAGAATCGCCGAATGGCTGCGCGGCCACTCCAACGCAAAGACTTCCCAGGATCTCGGCGCGGTCGGCGAGGAACTTGAACAGCAGTTTCTCGAGGAAGTTTACCTGGCGACCCTTTCGCGATTTCCCGGCCCGAACGAGCGGGAGTGGATGCGGCAGTCGTTCCGCGAATCAAGCTCGTTCCGCGAAGCGGCCGAGGATATCTTATGGACATTACTGAATTCGCGGGAATTTGTATTCAACCATTGAACCGGCGAGGCATCTTCCATGGGCACGAAGGCATCTGAGAGCGATTTGCGATTGGTCGACCTGCTTACGCGGCGGCGACTGCTCCACATCGGTGGCAGCGGAATCCTCGCCGGCCTGTCGTTGCCCCGGCTGCTGGAACTCCAGGCCCTGGCGGGCAGCGGTGCGCCGGCCAGAGCCAAAGCCTGCATATTCATCATGTTGGAAGGCGGCCCAAGTCATATCGACATGTGGGATTTGAAACCCGATGCGCCCGCCGAAATACGCGGGCCCTTCAAGCCGATCGCAACGAACGTCGCTGGAACGCAGATCAGTGAAATCCTGCCGCATTGCGCCCGGATCACGGACAAGTTTACAATCCTGCGTTCCCATAGCCACAAAGACAACGCCCACCAGACCGGTCGCCACTGGGTACTCACTGGCTACCCACCCAGCTTTGGGGACGGCCAGGCGAAGGGGGTGCCATTCAACGAACTTTACCCGTCGCTCGGTTCGATCGTGGCCAGAGAATTGGGACCGAACGGCGCCATGCCGCCTTACATCGAAATGCCGAACGCACTCGGACCGGGCGGTCCTGGCTTCTATGGCGCCGCGTATGCTCCGTTCACAATCGACAACGACCCGGTTCAGTCCGACTTCAAGGTCCGCGACCTGGACCTGCCGGCGACGATTTCAGCCGCGCGCTTTGCGCGACGCAAGAAACTGTTGGACCGAACCGACAGCGGCGACCCCGAGCGGGCGCCCCAAGGCCGTGCCAAGACGATGTCGACATACTATGAACAGGCATATAATCTCGTGACCTCGCCGCAAGCCCGTCGGGCGTTTGCGTTGAGCGACGAGTCGAATGAGACGCGAGCCCGCTATGGATTGACGTCGATCGGCCAGTGTGCCCTGCTGGCGCGACGACTCGTGGAAGCCGGGTGCCGTTTTGTCGGGATCGACCACGGCAGCTGGGACACCCACACCGATAACTTTACCAGTCACGAAAAGGCGCTCGTTCCTCCCACCGATCGCGCACTCAGCGCGTTGCTCAGTGAACTGGACGAACGGGGGATGCTCGACGAGACCCTGGTTGTCATGATGGGGGAAATGGGCCGAACCCCCCGCATCAACAAGGATGCGGGACGCGATCACTGGTCGCAGTGTCAGACGGTAATTCTTGCGGGCGGGGGCATCCGACGAGGCATGGTCGTTGGAGAAAGCGACGCGACGGCGAGTTATCCCACAACCCAGCCCTATGGGATCCAGGACTTGTTGCGGACCATTTTCTTTCTGATGGGAGTCGATGCGGACAAGCTCTACCACACTCCGCTGGGACGTCCTGTGCCGATCGTCAACGGCGGTGCGCGAATTCAGGAACTGCTGGCGTGACGATAGGCGATGTGATTCCGCGGGCATGCCAACGGCCCCAACCGAAACCTATGCATCAGAATTCTCGTGGCCGGGCGTTCGTGCCCGGCGAGCGCGCGCCACGTTTGCGATGGGCGGTGGCGGCGATTGTGATGGGGCTGCTGACGTTGCCCGTCCAATCTGCTTCGGCACAAAAGCCGCCCGGTCTGGGATATTCATTTCCCCCCGTCGTCGAAATCGGGAAAACGACCGAAGTGAAGCTTGGCGGTTTTGATTGGACTCCGGATTGCGAGTGGTTCTCGCACGACGAACATGTTCAACTGGCGGTTTTGGGTTTGCCGGGCGACTATCACGTGCCCCCACCGCCCTACTGGTTCGGGCCGCGCGCCAGCAATCCTGCGATGCCGATTCCGCGCGAGGTCGACGCCCGCTGGAACGTCGCTGCCACGGCGACTCCCGGATTGGTGCGCTGGCAGGTCGCCAATGCCAACGGATCGTCCGGGACGGCAATGTTGCTGCTCAGCCAGGACCGTGAGTGCCTGGAGTCGCGTTCGCGCGATTTTCCGCAGCGGCTCCTGGAACTACCGATCGCTGTTTCTGGCCGTTTGAGTCGCCTGACCGAGGTCGACCGGTACGTTTTTCGTTCCGACCGGCAGGGATTAATCACCGTCGAACTTTGGGCGCGGCGGCTCGGGTCCGATTTCCTGCCAACGATTCAGGTGCGAGACCACGCCGGTTCATTAATCGTGGACGTCGCGGACAGTCAAGGGTTGGAAGTGCCGTTCAGTTTTCCCGTCGAGGCGGGGGAGGAATACGCGCTGTCGCTTCACGACGTCGATTTTCGAGGTGACCGCGCCTACGTTTATCGGTTAGCGCTGCGTTACGGCCCGAACGTCGACTGCATGTTACCCGCCGCCGGCCAACGCGGTATCGTTCAAAGCATCGAATTTGTCGGCGTCGGAATCGCGACGCGAGCGAATCGCCTGGAGTCGATTCGACAGGATGTACAAATTCCCGCCGATCCTTCGCGCGACCAGTTCCTATATGCCTTGCAGACCCCTTTTGGCTCGGTTTCCGTAACGATCCCGATCAGTGACTTTGTGGAAAACAGGTTGACGACTGGGCCGAATCCCTCCGCGGAGCGTGCGGAAGGCGCTGGCGCTGAGGTAACGTCGGTAACAGTCGCCGCGGCCCGCGAGCAGGCGATTCGCGAGTCCGCGCAGCCGATACCGATGCAGATTCCCTCGGCGATGACTCGACGCTTATGGAGGCCGCACGAGGAACACCGCTATCAGCTCACCTTGGAAAAAGACCAATACTATTCCGTCGACCTGCAATCGCGAGCGATCGGTGGCCGGCTGGATGTCGCGCTGCGCATCCTGGGGCCGGACGGCCAGACCGTGGCCGAGGGCGATGACAGCGGGGGAACCACCGACGCGCAGCTGGAATTTCGTGCGGCGAACAGCGGACTCCATACATGTATCGTGAGATCGGTCGGCGCGCATCGTGGCGACTTGGACGAGATCTACCGGCTGGCGGTAGCGCGACCGCAGCCCGATTTTGCGTTGACGATACCGCAGCAATTGAATCTGTCGGTTGGCGGGCAAGTGGAGTTGCCGGTGCAGGCGTCGCGGAGTGGCGGTATCGACAGCGAAATCATGCTGACCGTCGTCGGGCTGCCTGAGGGCGTTACGGCCGAAGGGGAACTCAAAATCGCGGCGGGCAAGACCGAGACAAAAGTTCTCTTGAAAGCCGCGGCAGACTCCGCGGTCGTCGCGAGGCCGATTTCCGTGCGAGGCACGGCCGCCGCGGGCGAACAGGTACGGGATCATGGGGGATCGGCTGGCGCTGCGGGAAATCTATCGCCACGAAGGCCTGGAGATTCGCGCGTCGCCCGATCGATGCTTGCGATGACCATGCCCGCGCCCTTTGAAATCCACGTCGTCGACCGCGAACGACAGCACGACGTCCATCGCGGCACGACGTTTCTTGCCGAATTGGAGATCGAACGCAAGGCCGGCTTCCAGGGCGAATTGCGGCTGGAAATGTCCGCACAGCAGGACCGCTATCGCCAGGGAACGCGGGGACCAATTGTGCTCCTGCCGCCAGGAGCAGACAAGGCGGTCTACCCGTGCTTCTTGCCCGAGTGGCTGGGGACCGACTTGACCCGAAGGATCGTGATCCACGGCGTCGGCATCGTGAACGACCCGCGAGGGACTCCGCGGCATCTGACGCGTGCCGCCGGGTCACGCATCACGATGATCATGGAAGGCGCGTTGCTGAAACTCAATATTCCGGGCACGGAGTTCATTGCGGCGCCCGGCGCGGCGTTTGAGGTACCTGTGATCGTCGCGCGCTCGGCGAAACTCCCGTTGCCGGTGACGATCGCATTGGACGTTCCGGAAGAGTTGCGCGGATCGATGCGTGCCGATCCGTTGGAGCTTGGACCCGGCGAGGATCGCGGTAACCTGCGGATCGCCACGTCGGACGACCCGCGATTGGAGGGCCCCTGGTCGTTACGGATCGTCGCCACCGCCCTGCAGGATGGCAGGTGGCCCGTCGTTTCCGAATCGGCCGTGTCGGTGAACTACCAGCGCTGATCGATTTCGTGGAATAAGGGAGTAACGATGCTCAAGCGGCGGAAAACGCCTGTGCCATGGCGGGTGATCCTGGCGATCGTTGCGGTGTTTGTTGCGCTCGACACCGGTCGAACTATCGCGCGCGACCTTTTCCCAGTGGAACTGGTCGAATTTCCTCCGGCCGAACCGGACTTGCCGATTTTTGCCGCTGCCGAAGCGCCTGCGTGGGACCAGCGCATTCGCGAGCGGGGTTGGATCCTGTTCGATCGCCATGCTCCTTCCGGGCAGCAGGCCTGGCGCCTATGGTATACCGGCTACGACGGAACGCCGACCGGATTGCGGCGCCTGGGACTAGCGACGTCGAACGACGGATTGCATTGGACGCGGCATCCCGCCAACCCGCTCTCCGGGGAACATTGGGTCGAAGACATGACGATCGTTCCGCATTCCGGTACGTTGCACATGTTCGCCGAGGGCCGCGACGACCAGGCGCATCTGCTTACCTCAACGGATGGAATTCACTGGACGCGGGTCGGCCCATTGGATGTGCGAATGAGCGATGGCAGTCCGATCGCCGCCGGACCTTACGGAACCCCGACCGTCTGGCTGGAAGACGGAATCTGGAACCTGTTTTATGAACGGCGGGATGCCGGCATCTGGCTCGCCCGTTCCACCGATTTGAAGGTCTGGCGCAACGTTCAGGATGTGGCGGTGATCGAGCCTGGCCCCGCCGAATACGATCGAGACCTTGTGGCGATGAACCAGGTCATCCGGTATGCCGGCCGGTATTTTGCCTACTATCATGGCTCGAAAAGCGGTTCGCGGCTCTGGTCGACAGCGATCGCCACATCGACCGACCTTGTCCATTGGACGAAGTACGAAGGGAATCCGTTGCGCCCCGTGCAGGAGAACAAGTCGAGCGGGATCGTCGTTCACGATGGCCAGCGATTCCGGCTCTACACGATGCATCATCAAGTCCATGTCCACCTGGGAAAGCCAGTCGAGTTCGACCGGCCATAACGTGTAACATGCGACTTATTGACGTTCCGTTGCGTCGCAGCGAAACCGCCCTGCCCGCGGACATTCTGCAGTTCCTGAAAGTGGCGAACCAGCGTATTGATGCCTACCAGCAATCGTGCCGCGTTCCCGGCTTTGTCGCGAGCCGTTTCGAGGAAGTCTATCGCCTGCTGCTGGCGATGAAGGAGGAAGGGCCGGACCAGGTAACCGGGTTCCAGGGAACCAGGATCAATGGAAGCCGGCTTAGGAAAATCCGACTCAAGGAAACCCGGTTCTGCGAATGGGGCTCGGGTTTCGGAGTTGTGGCAAGCATGGCGTCGGAACTTGGTTTCCAGGCCTGCGGAATCGAAATTGAAAGGGAGCTGGTCGAGCAGGCGCGATGGCTGGCGCGCGACTTCTCGATCGACGTGCATTTCCATCAAGGCAGCTTCATTCCACCGGGCGGCGAACGGTACGCCGAGCGGGCGTATGTCGATTCGGTGGACGGCATCGCCTGGCTCACGACCGATGCCCAATCCGACTTAGTGGAACGAGAGCTCGCTCCGGACGAATTCGATATCATCTTCGCTTACCCCTGGCCGGACGAGGAACGCGCGATCGAGTTGCTCTTCCTGCGGTTTGCCGCGGAAGGGGCCGTGCTGATTACGCAACAAGCGAATGCCGAGCTTCGCGTCCGACGCAAAGTTGCCTGAGGAGCGGCGAGCAAACCATCAACGAAGGAAGGAAACGTCGTGAAGATCACACGCATCGAGACGATTCCGGTACGCGTGCCGCTGAAATCGGGCCTTTCGACGCGAACGGCGCATGGCGTACATGCGACCTCGGACTACCTGATCGCGCGCGTGCACACCGACTCGGGGTTGGTGGGGTTGGGCGAGGCAACCGTGGCTCCGCGCTGGAGCGGCGAAACGAGCCGCAGTTGCCGCGGACTGATCCAGGATCTGCTCGAGCCGGCGCTGGTTGGTCTCGACCCGGGCCAGATTACACTCATCCGCCAGAGGATGGACCGCGTCGTCAAGCGGAACCCGTTTACCAAGGCCGGACTCGAAATGGCCTGCTGGGACCTGTTGGGAAAGTCGCTCTCCGTGCCCGTTTGTCGGCTGCTCGGAGGTCCGGTGCGCGAGGTGATGCCGATCAAGCTGGTCGTGGGTGCATTTGAGCGGGCCGATGTGGTGCGTCTGACGGAGTTATTCCTGGCGATGGGTGTAAAGTGTCTGAAGGTCAAGACCGGCATCGATCCGTCCAGCGATCTGGCTCGCGTAGCCACCGTGCGCGAACTGGCGGGCCCCGATTTGCCGATCACCATCGATTCCAATTGCGGCTGGAATTTCAACGAAGCGCGCTCCACATTGCTTCGACTTTCGCAATACGGCATTCTCTGTGCCGAGCAACCGATTGCCGCCGATGACCCGTCGGCCCTGGCAGCGTTGCGCTCGTCGGTAGCGGTTCCGTTGATGGCGGACGAGAGCCTGTTCACTCTGGCGGATGCCTGGAATCTTGCTTCGTTGCGCGCCGTCGACATTTTCAGCATCTATCCGGGCAAGCACGGTGGAATCGCCGCTTCGATGGAAATCGCGGCGCTGGCGAAGAGTGCGGGGATCGACTGCGCGATTGGAAGCAACTTGGAACTTGGAATTGGCACCGCGGCGATGTTGCATCTGGCGGCCGCATTGCCGGTCGTCGATAGCGACAGGTTTCCAGCCGACCTGATCGGACCCTTGTATCATGAAGCCGATCTGCTCACCGAACCGCTGCAACTGGGTCCTCCAGCCGCGCGCTGTCCCGAGGGACCGGGGCTCGGCGTGGACTTAGACGAACGGCAGCTGGCGCGTTATCGGATCGACTGAGGGGGCGACTCCAGGCCGCGCAGAAATTCGGCGCAATGGCGGGCGAATTGGCGGGCCGTCTCGGTCGTTTCGATTCCCTGTGCCTGATGGATCGTGACGAATCCGTGATAGCCGATCTGTTCCAGGCCACGGACGACGATCGGCCAGTCGATGCCATCCATGCTCCAGAGATCGAGATGACGGAATCGAACTTCGCCTCGGCAGCAGGTGGGAAGTGAAGCGGGGCCGGAACCATCGAGTTGGTGATTCTGGAGATAAACATTCCAGAGATAGGGCCGCAGCGCCTGGAGCGTGTCAAGTCCGTACGACTGACCGCAGAGCAGCAAGTTGGCCGGTTCGTAGATCACTCCGAAATTGGGATGGTCGATGCGCCGCAGGACATCCAGCATCGCTGGTACTTCCTCGAACAGCGTGGCGGTGTGGCATTGGTGTACCAGCCTTACTCCACGCCGCGCGGCAATTTCCGCGGCGACTCGGGCCGCGGGAATGTCGGCCTCGTCCTTGAGACATACGCGGAGCAGATCGCAGCCCAGCGTCTGTGCGACATCAAGGCTCGGCTCGATCCGACGAAGGCTGTTCGGCCCCCGAGCATTGTTCAGCGGCACGTCAAAGTCGGCCGTGACCATCGACACCGACAGGCCGGCGAGTTCGATGCTCCGGCGAATTCCCCGCAGCCGCTTTGGCATGGTGTCGACGCCGGCGGCGCTGGCCCGCATACAGACGGCGGTATATCCGTTATCCCTGGCAATTTCCAGAAAATCCTCAAACGCAAACGCGAGCCGCGTCTTGCAGGCCGATTCGATGACACGCACGGACAACGAGAGTTTCATGATGAAGTCCCCTCAGACACTCCCCGGGCTCGGTAGAGGCTACAATGTCAGCATGATCACTTGGATGGAACGCGTTACTTTATGGCTGAAGCGGGTTGTCACGCAACCGCTGCAGGAGCTCGACCGGTGGCAACGTGCCACCCGGGGCGCCTACGACCTGGCGCGATTCGGCGCCCGTCAGCTGCAGCACGACCGGGCCCCGGAGATGGCGGCCGCGCTGGCATTCCGCACACTGTTCGGGTTGTTGCCGGTGCTGGTCGTCACGTCGGTCCTGGTCAAGGCACTGGACATGCAGCAGAACTTCCTCGAACCGTTGAATCGCCTGTTTGAATTCTGGGGCCTGGGAAACGTGCGAATCCTGCTTCCCTCGGCGCCGGAGGGGCAGACGATCACGCTCGCGAATTGGTTGAATGAACTGATGCGTCAGGCCGAAAACGTCAACGTGGCGGCAATCGGTTGGGTTGGCGTGGGGCTGACAATCTACGCCGCGATCAGCTTGGTCGTCACGATCGAGGAGTGTTTCAACGTCATCTATCGAGCGCCCCAGGGACGGCGCTGGACGCGTCGCGTTCCCCTTTACTGGTTTCTGCTCACGATCAGCCCGGTGATCGTGGTGTTCGGATCTTACCTGAATGGGCGCGTCGAGCAGTTACTCGATCGACTCGAAGGGACGGCCTGGTTGTCGGTCCCCGTAAGCCTCTGCTGGAGCGTTGCGGTTATCTGGGCCTTAATGTTCGTCGTCTATGTGCTGTTCCCCAACACAGTCGTCCACGCGCGCGCCGCATTGATCGGTTCTCTTGTCTCCGCACTGTTGCTGGAGTTCGGCAAACGCTCGCTGGGCTTTTATCTGCAGAACGCCTTGTCGATCAATCAGCTCTATGGTTCCCTGGGCCTGATTCCGCTGTTCATGTTCTGGGTCTATTTGATGTGGCTGGCGGTGCTTTTTGGTTTACAGGTCAGCGCCACGCTGCAGCATTTGCACGGCCGGCAAATCGCCGAGTACGAACAGCAGTGCCGCGAGTCGGCGATGAATGATCCCAGCATCGTGCTGGTACTGATGCAACAGATTGGTCGTCGCTTCCAACAGGGGCAAACCACGCAGGTCGCGGGCCTGGGGCGGCGCACGAACCTCTCGGAGCCGGTTGTCGAAAAGCTGGTCGAGGCATTGATTGAGGAAGAACTGATCCACCGTGTCGCGTCGGCCGAATCGCATGTCGCCCTCTGTCGGCCACCCGAGTCGATCCCGCTGGCGCGACTGCTGAAAATCGCTTTTCAACTCGTCGAACGCGACGGGGACTCCGATGCCGCGCGCGCCATCGTCGAACAGTTTCGCGCGTCGCAAATTTCGGCCGTCGAAGACCGTTCGTTACTCGATTTGCTGGGCGACGACACAAAGCAAAGCGAGCGGTCGCTGCAGGCGGGCGTGGGTTCGGCGACGCTGCCGGTGACGCCGGTATCGGCAGCGTCGGCTGCGCCCGCGAGTGGGGAAGTTGTGACGGGAAAGGACCGGTTGCGCGGGCCGGGCGTTTCGCGGCAATCGTAAGCGTCCGAGTTCGGCATTCTTGACGGTACGGTTAGCCTGGGGGTGGTTTTGAATTTCCACCCTTGAAACGGAGGCTACGTGGACCATGGGACGTCGCGTTGATGAAGCAGAGTGGCTGGAACGGCGGAATTGGGTTGAGGGGCAGGCCGCAAGCGGTTTGTCGGCAGCTCGCTACTGTCCTGAGCACGGACTGAATCCAACGAACTTCCAGGCGTCGAAGCCGCAAAGGACCTGGAAGCCCCGCGCCAACAGTCCGGGCAGCCATCGCGGGTTGCGCGAACACCGGCCTGTCAATCGCGGTTGAGAAGAGAACCACTTTCGTTTGCTGGCGATAGGCGGACCAGAAGTCGATCACGCCGCCGTGGGAGCCACAACGAAAGCAACGATAGATGTTGCGGCCGACGTATGGGACTCGTTGCTCCGCTCCAAACCATTAGGGCCGCCCCGTTCGGCTGTTGGGGCTTTCGGCTTTTTCTCGATACGATACCCGGGGCTGCGCCGGAGTACCAGCTACGCCCTTGGCTCAACTAGGGCCGCCGCTTCGCGGCTAAGAGATCGAGGCCGGGGCCGGACAAGGCAGGCAGCCCATCGAGCCGCCCGTGCTGGAGGCGGCACCACCCGTAGCGTGATCGCCCCCCGGCGCGTAAAGCATGCCTCCGCTCTGGGCTGCGTCATCCACACCGGCAAGGGTGTTGGTGGGTGGATTGAGTCTTCCGCTGCTCACCATTTGGAAAAAGTACGGGCTAGGCTAAATCGCCGCGCCGCGGCGCGCTTGCTCGGCGATATCGAGTCCGACTAATTGGTTCCAGGCGGCAAGCAACCGTTCATAGATCGGACCCGGGACTCCCCCACGCAACGCATGGCCGTTAACGCGACTGACCGGCAGCATGCAGGGGGACGTACTCGTGAGAAACGCCTCGTCGGCATCGATCACCTCCTGCAATGTCAGGTCACGATAGGTGAACGGTATCTTCAAGCTTTGCGCGAGTTCCGCCAGCACAGCGACGCTGATTCCCGGCAGGATCTTCCGCAAGGGGGGCGAGACCAGCCCCTCGGTCGTCCGCGCGATGACCAGATTCGCCGTGGAGGCCTCGGTGACACCACCTTCCTGGTCGAGCATCAGCGCTCGCGCCCCAGGCTCGATCCGCTGCGCTTCGCGATCGGCCAGATAGTAGTGCATCCGACTGCGGCATTTCAGCGCCGTCGGCCAGCACTCGGGAGGAACCTGCATCACCGAAGTCGTGACGAGCGCCTGGCCAGTACGAAATTTCCCAGCCCAAAGAGGAAAGGCAAGTCGATAGGTATGCAGACAGACGGTCGGCTTGTCGCTGGCACCGGGCGGCGCAAAAGCCGCATAGGGGCCGGGAGTCAACAGGATCGCGAGACCCAGGTCGCCCGAGGCTCCGGCCAGGGGCAGGTTGTGGTCGATCAAACGTTGGGCGATCTCCGCAAGCTCGGCATTGCCGTGCGGTGAGCGGATACCAACGATCGCCAAGGATTCGTCGAGGCGCTGCAGGTGTTCCTCGAGCCGAAACAGCCGCCCGCCAAAGGTACGCAATTGTTCCGACACGGTGACGCCTTGAACAAACCCGGCATCGTGCAGTGCGATCGCCGCGTCGGCGTAGGGCAGGAATCGGTCGTTCAAAAATGCGAGAGGCTGTGCGGTCATTCGCCCGGGTCCATAATGGCGGGGTGTTACTCGGAATCAGCAACTGATTATTCAGGATATCACGGCCGGAACCAAGGTGTGGCGGCCAGGCAGTAGCACCGGCCGAAGGATCTGATATCCTGGGGCGGGGTATGGACGAAGTCGACGGACAGGATGTTGCAGTACCTTCCAGCGATACGGGAGCAGGTATGGTTCGGTTTCAATGCGGAGTGTGGCTGGTCGGGTTCGTCCTTGTCGGAATGCCGCTCGGCGCCGACGAAAAACCGGGGCATCGTGAAAAGCCAAACCGGCTGGCCAAGGAGACGAGTCCCTACCTGCTGTTGCACGCCCATAATCCGGTCGACTGGTATCCCTGGGGCGAAGACGCACTGACCAAAGCCAAGCGCGAAGGCAAGATCATTTTCCTGTCCGTGGGCTATTCAAGTTGTCACTGGTGTCACGTGATGGAACGCGAGTCCTTTCTGGACGAGGAGATCGCCGGGTACCTGAACGAGCATTTTGTTTGCATCAAGGTGGACCGGGAAGAGCGTCCTGAAATCGACGCCATCTACATGACCTCGCTGCATGTCTTCAACCAGCTTTCCAAGAACGGCCGCGGAGGTGGCTGGCCGCTTTCCATGTTCCTGACGCCGGAAGCCGAGCCGTTCTTTGGTGGAACCTATATTCCGGCTCGCGACGGCGATCGGGGAATCTCGACCGGTTTTTTAACCTTGCTGAAAAAGGTTCAGGATGTCTGGACGATGCAGCCTGCGAACATCCGGGACGACGCCAAGACGCTGACAAAGTACGTGAAGATAGAGCTGGAAAATCAGCGGCCGGCGCTGCTGGTCAAGTTGACGCCCGAACTGACCGACAACCTGCAGCAGGTTTTGACCGAAGAATTTGACGAGAAGCACGGTGGGTTTGGCTACGTCGCCAGTAATCCGTTTCGGCCCAAGTTTCCGGAACCGTCCAACTTGCTGTTCCTGCTGGATCGAGTGCGTCGGGCGAAGGCGGCTGGCGATTCGCTTGAGCCGGCCCTTTCGCAACTGACGGTGACACTGGATCACCTGGCGATGGGTGGAATACGCGACCATCTGGACGGCGGATTCCACCGTTACAGCGTCGACCGATACTGGCGAATCCCGCACTTCGAAAAGATGCTGTACGACAACGGGCAGCTGGCGTCGGTCTATGCCGAAGCGGCGTCGATCACCGACCGAGAGGATTATCGCCGCGTCGCGCGGGAAATCGCTGACTTCGTACTCGAGAGGATGACGTCCCCCGAGGGCGGGTTCTATTCCGCCATGGACGCCGAATCCGAAAACGAGGAAGGCAAATACTATCGCTGGACGCGCGCCGAGGTGGAAGCCGCGATCGACGACGGGGAGTTACGATCGTTATTCATGTCGGTTTACGGTCTGGATCGCGATCCCAACTTCGAGGAGGAGTACTACGTGCCGCAGCTTGCAGAGCCGTTGCTTGAGACCGCGGCGGCGCGCGGCGTGCCGTTCGCGGAACTTGACGATCGGTTGTCGCGAGCCCGCAGGTTGCTTCGCGAGGTACGAGCGAAGCGCACTCCTCCGCTGACCGATACCAAAATCCTGGCGGGATGGAACGGCTTGATGATCCGCGGTCTGGCCGACTGCGGGCGGATTTTGAACGAGCCTCGTTATCTGCGGGCCGCCGAGGCCGGTGCGGAATTCCTGCGGCAACACATGACAACTCCCGACGGGCGGCTATTTCGCACTTACGGCCAAGGGAACGCGAAATTGAACGCCTACGTCGGCGACTACGCGTTTATCATCGACGGATTGATCGGCCTGCATCGCGCGACCGGCGACGAACGCTGGCTGGCCCGCGCGGAAAAGCTGATGGAGTCGCAGATCGAGCTTTTCTGGGACGACGCTTCGGGAGGCTTCTTTTTCACTTCGCACGACCACGAATCGCTGCTGGCCCGTGCCAAGGAAATCTCGGATTCCGCCGAGCCGGCCGGTAATTCCGTGTCGGCTCAAAACCTGCTTTACCTCGCCAGCGTGCTGCAACGCGAGCCATATCGGCAAAAAGCCGAACGCACCATCATGCTCGGATCACGGCTGCTGGCCCAATCGCCCGCCGCCGTGCCGCGACTCACCACCGCCGTTGCCGAGCTGCTCGCCGCTCGAAACGACGCCGAGAAATAGCGTGATGCCGATTGCAATGTCGCGACCGCGATTCGACAATGGCCGGTCGATTCACTGCGGGGAATCTGAGCCATGCTGATCCAGCGTTTTACGATCGCCGTCTGGTTGATCCTCACCTGCGGGTCCCCCCTGCTCGCTCGTCAACCGAATGTGATCGTCATCGTCGCCGACGATCTGGGATACGGCGACCTGGGTGCCTACGGCGGAACGGAAATCCCGACGCCGAATATCGATTCGCTGGCGCGCAACGGTGTTCGCTGTACCAACGCCTACGTCTCGGGTCCCTACTGCAGTCCAACTCGAGCGGGCCTGCTTACGGGACGCTACCAGCAGCGTTTTGGACATGAGTTCAACCCGGGGCCGCCCAACGAAAACAATACGCACGCCGGCCTGTCGACCCGCGAACTGACGATGGCTGATCGAATGCGAGCCACCGGCTACCTCACCAGCCTGATCGGCAAATGGCACCTCGGGTACACCGATGAGTTTCATCCGTTGAATCGCGGCTTCCAATCATTCTTCGGATTCCTGGAAGGAGCTCATCCCTATTTTCCGGATCGGCAAGGCAATCGGTTGCTGATGCGCGGGCACAAGGAGGTTGCGGAGTCCGCTTATTTCACGAGCGCACTGGCTCGGGAAGCGGTCCATTACATTCGCGACCACCAGCAGGAGCCATTTTTTCTATATTTGGCGTTCAACGCGGTCCATATGCCGTTGCAGGCGCCGCCGGAGCTGGTCCAGCGGTTCGAGTCGATTTCGAATCCCCGTCGCAGAACCTACGCGGCGATGCTCGCGGCAATGGACGACGCGATCGGCAGTGTGCTCGACCAGCTGCGACAGTCCGGCATTGAGGACGACACGTTGATTGTTTTCCTGAGCGACAATGGCGGACCGGCGGTGAATGCTTCGAGCAACGGGCAGCTTCGCGGGCACAAGGCAACGACCTGGGAGGGCGGAATTCGCGTTCCGTTCATCATTCAATGGAAGGACGCGTTGCCGGCGAACAAGGTCTACGACGCCCCGCTCATCCAGCTCGATCTGCTCCCCACCGCACTGGCAGCCGCCGGGGAGGAAACGACCCCCGACATGAAGCTGGACGGTGTCAATCTGCTGCCTTACCTGAAAGGCGAGACCGAAGCGGTTCCCCACCGCAATCTCTACTGGCGATTCGGACAACAGATGGCGATTCGCGCCGACCATTGGAAGTTGGTGCGGGGGCGGGGCGAAAGCAAACAGTTGCTATTCGACCTGGACAACGATCCGGGCGAACGTAACGATCTCGCCGAGCGGCATCCGGAAAAAGTGGCGGAGCTGCGCAAGCTTTGGAGCGAGTGGAATCAGGAACTCGTCAAGCCCGCCTGGGGCCCCACCAAGATGGACGCGGAAACGCCATGATTCGTACGGGAGCTCCGGGCAGCGGAAGTCCGCCGTTTCGCTCGATCACTGCCCGCCGCTCCTTGGTTTGTACGACTCATCCTTGGCGAAAAACAGCATATGTTGCCACGGAAGTCCGTCGTGCTCTTTGGCCAGTTTGAACCCGTTGGCTTTCAACTCACGAATCACCTGGGCCCGTGTCATTTTGTGTTCCGGTTTGATCGGCACGTTCGGATCTTCGGCGCGAAATTCGACCAGAAGCAGCAGTCCCTTCGGCGCCAACGCCTCGCGCATGCGGGCCAGCATCTGTTCCGGGTAGGAAAATTCGTGGTAGACATCGACGCACAGAATCAGGTCGATCGCGCCCTTGGGTAGACGGGGGTCGATTTCCGAACCCAAGATCGGGGAGAAGTTACCCAGCCCTTCTTTATCCGCGCGCTCGTTCAACATCACCAGCATCTCGGGCTGGATGTCCACGGCATAGACATGCCCTTGGGCGCCGACCATGCGCGCGATCGGCAACGTGTAGAAACCGTTGCCACACCCCATGTCGCAGACTTTTTGCCCCTGGCGGAGCCCCATGTTGGCCAGGACCATCGTGCAGCGTTCTTCCTGCTCCCGTTCGTTGCGGATCAGCCATTCGGCGCCGGTGTAGTGCATCGTCACGGCGATGGTCCGCCCCATGTAGACCTTGAGAGGCTCGGGGCGGCCGCGCGGCGCGGGCGCCGGTTGATCCTGGGCGGACGATGTCGTTAACACCGTGAGCAACAGGATGCCAGCGAGCGAAACAAGGCTGGCCATCGGGCTGAATCCGCCCAGGCGCGGGGAGGGTGTGGGACGCATTGGATTTCGAGCGGCGAAGGGGGGACACGGCATGGTAACGATCCTCAGGGAATACGATTTTTTTTCGCTGCCGTATTCTACCGACGCGACCACCGCGCGTCGAATCACTTCCGCACAGAAGAATCCGCTCACCCCGGCCGCCAAAGGCAGTGCAGGGGCGGATCGGCATTCCTCAGATCTGGCTTTCCAGCAGCAGGCGCAGTTTCCGCAGTTCGCCCGGATGATCCACTTCGGCCATCTCCGTGATATTCACGCAGAGTGCCCTTCGATACTTGAACTTGCGCAACTGCGAGATCAATCGGCCGTATTCCACTTCGCCCTGTCCGATTCGAACCTGCAACTGCTTCTTGCTCGTGTCTCGCAAATGCGTGTGGTAGGTGTACTTCATCAGCTTGTCGACGTTCTTATTGCGCTGAGCGCCGCAGATATACTGGCTGGGGTCGAACGTCACGCCCAATCCGGGAACATTATCGCAAAGAACGACCACCGTGTCCGGATCTTCCGAGAGACGGCCGATCTGGCTGCGGATACTGACACGAGTTCCGGCATGGGTGGCAATTGCCACCAGCCGTCGCAGGTGCTCGACTTCTTCGTTAAAAGGCGTACCAATTTCCGCCGACGGCACCGTAATCTGCACGACTTTGGTGGCCTGCGCCAGCTTGCAGCAGGCGGTGAATTGCTCGTAGTGTTCCTCGCCGATCGCTGCGATCTCGACGCTGTAGGCGACCAGGTCGAGCCGGTGCGTATGGCGGCAGATCGACACCGCCTTTTCCAGGTCCGCCGTCACTTCGGACGGCTTGAGCTGGCAACCTCCCTCGTGGATCGCAATTTCGACGCTGGCAAATTCCAGTTCAACCAGCTTTTCCAGGGACGGCACAATCGGCAGATTCCCAAAACATTCCGTTGTCGCGGCAACGAACACTCGACTCCTCCTGTGGTAAGATGCAACGGGACTGGGGCAGCTGCGCAACCGACGTACCGTTCCGTAGCCGCGTAGCTTAGCCGCTGGACGCCGTTCCATGCAAGGTCGAGCCGGTTGAGGGCCCCGGCGCGATGGCGTCGCCCGAGTTTGCATCGTAAGATGGGACAGGAAAATGCCATTCAAAGTGCCTCGGAGGAGCCCGCCATGAATTCGTCGTCTTCGGGGCCGGTACCCACGCCGGCCGGTTCGCAGTCCCTGCCGCCTATTCGAGCCGTACCGGCGCCGTCGCAGGCGTCGGTGCCGCCGAACGCCAATCGCCCCATTGTCGTGTATGCGGTCGGCACGTTTCAACGTTGGATGGGGCGGCTCGGTTGGGTCGGTTTTCTCGGCTGTTTGCTGATCGTACTCGTGCAATGGGCGTCCCTGGCCCAGTATTTTGACAATTCGGGAGGCATCTACGAGTCGTTCCATTCGGGTTCGACTTCTTCGCAGGACAAGGTCGCGATTATCGACATCTCCGGGGTCATCGTCGACGGCGACGGGTTTGTGAAGCGCCAGATCGAACGTATCGAGGCCGATGAGGCGGTGCGGGCGATCGTACTTCGGGTCAACTCGCCTGGCGGCACTGTCACCGGCTCGGACTATATCCACCATTATCTGACCAAACTGCGCAAGCAAAAACCCCAGATCCCCCTGGTTGTCAGCATGGGGAGCCTCGCCGCCAGTGGCGGCTACTACGTTTCAATGGCGGTCGGCCATCAAGAGAAAGTCCTATTCGCCGAACCCACCTGCACGACCGGGTCAATCGGCGTCATTATTCCCCATTACGATGTCAGCAAACTGATGGAGCGATTCGACGTCCGCGACGATTCGATCAGCAGCCATCCGCGCAAGCAGATGCTCAGCATGACTCGGCCGTTGGAAAACGAGGAACGGCAACTTGTGCAGTCTTATGTCGACGAATCGTACGAGCGTTTCCTGGAGATCGTGCGCGATGGCCGCAAGGTTTTTGCCGATAACCCAGACGCGCTCAAGCAACTGGCGACCGGGGAGATCTTTTCCGCGGTCCAGGCCAAGAAGCACGGATTGGTCGACGAGATCGGCTTCCTCGATGATGCGATCGAACGGGCCTGTGAAATTGCGAAACTCGACGCCAAGCAGGTGCGCGTGGTGCGATTCCGGCGGCCCGAACCCCTGCTGCCGATTCCCGGATTCGCCCAGGCGCCGGAGTCGCGATCCGAGCTGGCGCTGTTGTTCGAGTTGAGTACACCTCGAGCCTATTACCTGGCGACGTCATTGCCGACCTTGATCACAAGCCGACGCGCGGACTGAACAGGCCATGTTGCGACTGCAATCCAACTCCTCGGAACGCTGGCTGACGCAGGTCGACAGCGCTCTGGACCTGATCCTGATCGACCACGCGCATTGTGAGAAGAAGGCGGCCGGAACGGCGATGAATTTGATGTTTTCGTACATCGAGAATGAGGATCTCTGCCGGGAAATGACGCGGATCGTCAACGAGGAACTGGAGCATTTTCATCTTGTGCTGGAAGTACTTCGTCAGCGAGGAATCCGTTTTCGCCGCATTCCGCCGAGTTCGTACGGACGCAAATTGAATGAACTGGTTCGCAAACTGGAACCGGCACGCGCCGTGGACCGCCTGCTGGTAGCCAGCCTGATCGAAGCCCGCTCGTGCGAGAGGTTTCGATTACTGAGCGAACGCATGCCGGACGTTGAGCTGGCAAAGTTCTACGCCAGCCTGTTCGAATCGGAAGCCCGGCATCACTCCACGTACGTTCGGCTTGCCGGCTATTTCGCTAACGCAGCGGATATCGATCGACGCTTGAGCGAGTTAGCCCTGGCCGAATCCCGCATCATCGAGGAAGGCGAACCCCTGCCGCGCATGCACAGTTGACCGGTTCTGGCGGCACCCGCCGTTTCCGTCGTCGGCCGCCCGCGCGCTGTGACTTCACGAATTTTCCATGGCCAAGAGAATGCCCGCGATCCGCACACGACTCGATGACCTGGATACGCCCTGTCTGGTCATCGACCGGGACGCGCTCGACCGCAACATCGGTCGTATCTCGCAGTTTCTCGCGGAGCGAGGCGTGCGGTGGCGGCCGCATTTCAAGAGCTACAAATCGGTCGAACTCGTCCGACGGGTATTGGCGGCCGGCGCAGTCGGTGTGACATGCGCGAAGCTGGGCGAGGCGGAACTGCTGGCCGATCACGGAGTCAGCGACCTGCTGATCGTGAGTCCTCTGGCGGGCCGGGCGAAGATCGAGCGGCTCGTGGAACTGCGGGAACGGGCCGATCCGATCGTGGTCGTCGATCACGTCGATCATATCGTTGCACTCGAGCACGCGGCGGCGCGGGGCCGTTCGCCGATCCGTGTCGTCATCGAGATCGACCTGGGCCTGCAGCGCTGCGGAGTGCTGCCGGGAACGGCTGCGGTGGAATTGGCGCAGCGAATCGGACAGTCGCCAGGACTCCAGTTTGAAGGCCTGATGGGATGGGAAGGTCATCTCTTGACGATCGCCGACGCCGAGGAGAAGAAGCGTCGAATTGCTGAAGCGTTGCAAGGGTTGGCGCATACCAGAGACATGCTCCGGAAAACCGGTATTCCATGCCCGACCATCAGCGCCGGAGGTACCGGTTCCTATCAGATCACGGCCGACCTGGGGATCGCCACGGAAATTGAGGCGGGTGGCGGGGTCCTGATGGACCTTTTTTATCGCGAAAAGTGTGGTGTCCAAGGGCTTGAATTCGCCTTGTCCGTGCAAACGACGGTCATTAGTCGTCCCTGCCCCGAGCGGGCCGTAATCGACGCCGGCCGCAAGACGCTCAGTCCCGACCTGCACCTGCCCGCTGTCGATGGCCGCGACGATCTGGCCGTCCAGTGGCTGTCCGCCGAACACGGTGTCCTTCGGATCGTACGCCCTCCGGGTCCGGCGATCGGCGACGTGGTCCGACTGATCCCAGGTTACGGTGACTGGACCACCATGCTGCACGATCACTATTTCGTCGGTCAGAACGGACGGTTGGTCGAAATCTGGCCGTTGCAGGCCCGAGGACGCCTCGATTGAGCAAAAATGCCGGGGAAATCCCAGGTTCCACCGCAGTTTGACCTATCGCTCGACCGACCTGGTAACTACATTGGCGCGTTTCCCCCAACGGCGAATGGCTTGTTTCATGGGGCGATCCACACAAATCTGAACAGAACAGAGCAAGGAGTCGAGGATGAATTCGTATCGAATTGTTTGGGAGGATGAAGCGAAAGCGCGCGAAATTGAGCTGTTTGCCGACTATGCGTGCGAGGCGGGAGTGGTGGAAGTGCGGGCGATTTATGCTCGTCGAGTGACATTCTACGATCCGGAATCGCGCAAGCCCATTCGTACCGTTGCCGTCCACACCAGCAGCGGCAGCGACTTGCTGGTACGGCAATATCTGGCTGCCCGCGAGGAAGCGATCACGATCGCCGAGGAAATTCGGATCCAATTGGATCAGCGCGATTCCAGCATCGCCGCTCCGGTGGCCGAATAGCCGCCGCCCAATCCGGTCTACCCCTCCGCCTCGGCAATTTGCCGAGGCTTTTTTTTGGGGTCAACAATCGTAGGACGGGCCTCCTGGCCCGTCTGTGTGCCGTGTAGGGCCGGGGTCGGTCAGGAGACCCGTCCTACGTGTCGGTCGCGCAACCAACGGATCTTGTCCGATGTGGTGTCGGCCATGCCAGGCGTAGTAGCCCAGGGCGACGTCGAGCGATAGCGACTCGCCTGAATCGGGATGAAAAAAGTGCGTGCGAACTGTTCCGGTGTCATCTGCCGCAGGGACGGCAGCCACCGTGCGTGGATCGCCTCAAACAACTGCAGCGCGATCCCCACGTCGCCGTGCCGCGCGTCCTCCTGAAATGGTGGTCCCTCCATCGCGACATCCTCGCCCTTGGCGACGGGCGAAGGTTGACCGTCGAGAGACCGTCTGGGCCGGGCGCGGGTTCAGGGTCAGGTGTTGAATTCAACCGCTTCTTCCCAATGTTCGTAGAGGGCGGGCAAGCAGGAGTGCTGTTCTTCCAGTTCGGCCTTCAGTTGTCGGGTGAGCGCGCCGTCGCGCAGGATGTCGGGATCGGCGAGTTCCTGGTGCAGTTGCTCGATACGCTGTTCGCGGCGCTGAATTTCCTGTTCGATTTCTAACGCTTTGCGGTAGGGAAATTTGCGTTGCCGCCTGGGCTTTGCGGATTTGTTGGCTCCATCACCACCCTTGCGTGACTCGCCACGGGACGAGCCAGATTCCACCTGCGCCTGGCCGGCGCGCCCCGTGTCGGCCGCGGGATTGCCGGACGAGCGCTGCTTGCAATGGAACTGATAGGCGTCGTAATTGCCTTCGATAACGCGGAACCGATCCGGTTCCACAACCAGCAGGTGATCACAGACCTGGTTGAGAAAATACCGGTCGTGGCTGACCAGCAGCACCGAGCCGTCGAAGGCGCGGAGTGCCGATTCGAGTGCTGCCCGTGCCCAGAGATCGAGGTGGTTGGTCGGTTCGTCGAGGATCAAGAAATTGGCGTCCGAGGCGGCCAGCCAGGCCAGCGCCGTTCGGTTCCGCTCGCCGCCGCTGAGGCTTCCCACCGACTGGAACGCCATGTCGCCGACCAGGCCGAATCGCGCCAGCAGGTCGCGTCGCTGTTGGATCGTGAACTCTTTGTGATCGGGGCGAATGGCGTCCGCGACCTGCGTCGCATCCGCGACGCACATCAGGTGCTGATCGAAGTAACCGACTTTCACACCGGCGCCGAGCATCGAACGGCCTTCGTCCGCGGGCAACAGGCCGAGCACACACCGCAACAGGGTCGTTTTTCCCGAGCCGTTTGGTCCGACAATGCCCCACTTCTCGCCGCGCAGAATGTCGAAAGACAAATCATGGAACAGGGGGCGCTCGAATCGTTTGCTGAGGTGCTCCACACGCAGCACGATATCACCTGTCCGGCTGGCGGGCGGAAAGGCCATCGCGGGAGCGACGATCTCGCGCGGCGGCGCGACCCGCTCCAGTCGCTCCAGTTTCTTCCGGCGGTCCTCCGCCTGCAGGTGCTTCTGCCCGTAGTGATTGCGACGGATGAAATCCTCGATCTTCGCGATTTCAATCTGCTGGCGGTCGAAAGTGCGCCGCTGAACCTCGAGGCGCTCCGCCTTCTGACGACGGTATGCCGAAAAATTTCCGGAATACGAATCGATCGTACCCGCGTGCAGTTCCAGAGTGCGATTGGTGACGCGATCAAGAAAATAACGGTCGTGACTGACCACCAGCAGCGTCTGCTCCGATTCCACCAGGTACGACTCCAGCCACTGCGTGGCCTCGATGTCCAGGTGGTTCGAAGGCTCGTCCAACAGCATCAAATCCGGTTCGGACAGGAGCAGCCGAGCCAGGATGAGGCGGTTCTGCTGCCCGCCGCTGAGCTGCCGCACGGGCTGGTCGTGCTGGGCACTCGAGAAACCAAGCCCCTCCAGCACCCGTTCGATCCGGTAGTGCACGTTGTACGCATCGTGGTGCTGCAGTTCGTGCTGCAGATGATCATAACGAATTCCCAGCCGGCGCTGCTCCTCCGGATCGGTCGACTCCGCGATTGCCTTGGCGACCTGTTCGGCTTGCCGCCCCAGCGAAATCAGATCGCCCAACGCATCGCTGGCCTCCTGCCACACCGTCCGTTCCGGCTCAAACGTCGGATGTTGTTCGAGATAGCCGATGCGCGATGATCCGTGTACCGCTAATTGGCCAGCGTCAGGCTCTTCCTGCCGCACAAGAATCCGCATTAACGTTGATTTCCCCGCGCCGTTCGTTCCCACCAACGACACCCGCTCGCCCGGCCGAATATCGAACGTGATGTCCACCAGCACCGGCTCGGGCCCGTATTGCTTGCGGCAATTCTGAACGGAAAGCAGAATCATGCGACGGAGGCGAGGAATAGCCTGGGGGAAATCGGGCGAAACGCGGGCGGCCGGTCACGGCGGATTGGCCAGGGATCGACAGACCGTTTCGAGTCCGTGGATTCCGCTCATCGTACTCGATCGCTCAACAAAATCGCCAGGGGACTCGTTGGACGCCCCCCTCGACCGCCGCCTGTTCCGGCTGTCAATCGGTCTCCGGGGCTGCGCACCGAGGCTTGTCATTGGCCACCGCGAGCGAAATAATACGCCAGTCCCCATTTTCAAAATTCAACTTTGGAGGGTCTCGACGTGAGCAGGTTTTTCTTAACGGCTGGAACAATCGCAATGATGCTGGTCGGATCGGTCGTTCAGGCCGCCGATTCCAAGGCGCCGGATGCCCTGGCGTTCAAAATGAAGACGCTGCAGGGTAAGGAAGTCGATCTGGCGTCCTACAAGGGCAAAGTTGTGCTGGTGGTGAATGTCGCGAGCAAGTGCGGACTCACGCCCCAGTACGAACAATTGCAGGCTATGCACAAGAAATACGCCAAGGACGGCCTCGCGATCGTCGGTGTTCCCTGCAATCAGTTTGGCAAGCAGGAACCAGGCAGCGCGGACGAAATCACGTCGTTTTGCAAGCAGAATTACGGGGTCGAGTTCGATTTGCTTGAGAAAGTCGACGTGAATGGCGACGCTGCCTGCCCGCTCTACAAGTACCTGACGAGCCTGGATACCCAGCCGAAGGGCAAAGGCAAGATCGACTGGAATTTCGAGAAGTTTCTGATCGATCGGTCGGGAAAGGTGGTGGCGCGCTTCGAGCCTCGCGCTAAGCCTGACGCCCCGGAGATCATCAAACAGATCGAAGCTGAACTGGCCAAGAAATAGTCTTGCGACGCTCCGTCGCATCAGGACCATTCGCAGCGTTCGGCGAACCGAAACGTGTTTCGCCGGACGTGGTGTTGGCATTCTTCGGCGACGGTTGCGCCTGGAAAATGATCAGGCGCACCCAACGGTACAGGGGCCCTGCGGGCAGGCCCTCGTCGTCGACGCCGATCTCCGGCTCGTCGACCGCGCGAGGATCGTCGTTCCGCCGGAATCATCTTTCTGAACGATCCGGCCGGGGCGTCAGGCTGCCCTCTGGCGGACTCGAGGTCCTTCGAAATTCACGCGCGCACGAAGTGCATAGTTTTGTCGGGTAGGGCTGTTGAAGTAAATGCGAGCGCAGACCTCTCCCAACAGCCCCAGACTGAAAAACTGCAGGCTGACGACGGCGGAGAATACCGTCATCAGCAACAGCGGATTCCCCGTCAAGTCAACCTGGTATACCGCCTTCATCAGCAGCGTGGCCGCGCCTGAAAGCATTGCAGTCGCGAGGCTGGCGAGCCCAAAGCGGCCAAACAGCTTCATCGGACTCGCGTAATAATCGAGCAGATACTTGACCGTCAACAAATCCAGAATCACGCGTGTCGTTCGTGATATGCCGTACTTCGTTCGACCGAACTGGCGTGAATGGTGGTTGACCTCGACTTCCAGACAGCGCGCTCCGCGCTGGTGGGCCAGGATCGGAATGAACCGATGCATCTCACCGTAAAGTTCAATTTCCTGTGCGATTTCGCGGCGAATCGCTTTCAACGAACATCCCAGGTCATGGATCGGGAAACGGGTGACTTTGGAAATCAGGCGATTTGCGATCACCGACGGCAGCCGCCGATTCCAGAACCGGTCCTGACGTTTTCGGCGCCAACCGTGCACCAGATCGTAGCCTTCGTCAATTTTTTCGAGGAGCATTCGAATATCGCGCGGGTCGTTCTGCAGATCGCCGTCCATGGTAACGATCACCTCGCCACTGGCGGCCTGGATGCCGGCATGCATGGCGGCGGTCTGACCGTAGTTGCGGCGGAAGACCAGGAGCCGCACATGGTCCGGATCGCGCTGGGCCAGCAGTTCCAATTCCGCGACCGTTCCATCGGTCGATCCGTCATCCACAAACAGCAATTCGTAGGGGCGGCCCAGCGGGCGAAGCGTGCCGCTCAGTTGCTCCCACAGCCGGGCTACGTTCTCCCGTTCGTTACATAACGGCACCACAATCGATACGCTCATCGCCGATCCCTCCTTGAACCTGCCACACTCCCGCACTCCCGCCGTCAATCCGGCATCGTCCCGCCTCGGAGCGTCAGGAGTTTACGGAATCTTTGATTTCCCCACAACGTCGCGTCGCCCGCCGCGCCCGGCCTCGCACAGTCTGCAACTGTCCTTTGATTTCGGCGTCGCACAGCGCCGCAAGGTTTGCCAGCCGTTATCAGGCGACCAGCGCAATGTGCATTTCCTCCGGACAGGGGGCGATGACGCTCGATTCGCGGGTGGGTGGTGCCGACTCTGAAGAAAGGGCGTGAAATCCCGGATTTGTGCGTTGTGCCTCAGGTGCTAGCAATGCGGAACTTGCTTCGATCAAACTAAAACGCCACAGATTTCGCGGGGACTGGAACTACACCATCTCGCCCCGAAAATGATTTGCTCAAGTTGTGTTTTCGTGACACCTTACCCAGGCCTTTGTGGTGGAGGTTGCGGGAGCGCGCGGCATCAAGGTGTTCACGTTTGACAACGGAACGACGCCTGCCAAGTTGGTGTCCGCGATCAATCGTGTGACGACGCTGCGAGGTGTGCTCGGCGCCATTCAGCGCGCAACCCTGGAAACCACCGTGGCGGGGATCAATGAAACACTGGTCAATCTGACCGAGGCGCAGAGCGACATTCGCGACACCGATTTCGCGGAGGAGACCTCGCGGCTCACGCAAGCCCAAATTCTGGTACAATCGGGCTCGTCGGTCCTGCAGATTTAAAATCAGAGTCTGCGGAACGTTCTGGCCTTGTTGCCGCAATAGCGGGAGTGAAGGCATGACGGGATGACCGGCGAATCGTCGGCGACGCGTCACCGCGCGGTTCCTGTCGTTACTGGGTGTCCTCGTCATTTTCGACCCGTACGTCGCGGGACGCCCGGCCGCCTGGGCCCCAGCCGTCCAGTTGTTTGCCGACGAAACCGCCGCTACCGATTGTTCGCCGTGCATTGGGAACCGCGCGACGAAGCCACGCGCGTCGCTTCCGCGGAGCAACTGGTCGCCGCAATCGGGTCGAGCTCCGATCCCTGCATTCTGGCGGGAGACTTCAACGCGGCTCCGCAAGGCGTCGCCGGGCATCGTCGGACACGTCACGGGACCGACGCCATCGACCAGCTGCTTGTTTCGGGCTTGCTGCGGAAACCCGACATCGATCGGGAACCCGATCGCCACTTGTCGTTCCCGACCCTGAATCCCCGGATCACGATTGATTGGATTCTGTAATCCCGGAAAACTGGACCTACAAGCGATATGAGACGCTCGACGCAAGCCACTCCGATCATCGACCGGTGCGGGCAACGATCGACCCTTCCGCGGTCTGGTAATGCCCAGCCGCCTGCCGCCTGCTGGGGCCGGCGTAAGTGGCGGGGACCGGACGGCGGCGCGCCGCGGCACGAGCCCTATTAACACTGGCGGTCTCGCACCGGCCCTGGTATGCTTTGGAAACGTATCCATCCTACCGCATCGCACCTGTGGATGCCGCAAGCAGTTTCCGGAGCCGAACTGGATGTCTCGTACGACCCGCATCCTCGGCATTGTCTTTGTGCATCTTTCCGCTCTGGCCGTAGCCGTCGGTTTTGTCGTCTGGCAAAACAGGAATCGCGTCACCGTGGATACGCGTCAAGGCGAAAGTGATCCGGACGACGATTCACTGCAGAAAGCGTTCGCCGCGCTGCTCGACCCGAACGCCAGGTCCCGACGCGCCGAACCGCAAGACCCGTTCTCGGAACAGAAGGACGCGGTCCGCAAGCATATCGCCAATCGAGCACCGGAGTTGGCGAGAAAGGCGATCGAGGACTTGCGCGAGCGGCAACTGGAGTATTACGGCGAAGCCCATCGCGAGACGATCATCTCCTCCATCGAACTTGCCGCGCTGCGACTTCGATCGGGCGAATTTCCCGAAGCGGTGGAGATGCTGGAACGGGTCGCGGAAGTCGCCCGTGATGTGTCGGACGCGACTGACGAAATAATCAACGAGGCGCAAGTCAATCTCGGGATCGCTTACCGCATGTCCGGCCAGCCGGCAAAAGCGATCGACATCTTCGCCGAACCCCTGGCGCGCAAAATCCGATCAGTGGGCGAGGACCATCGCGACACGCTTCAGATGCGCGCTTTGCTTGCCGACGCACATTGGGATGCCGGGCACACGGAGCAGGCAGTGGAAATGCTGCGCACCGTCATCGAGCGGCTTGCGCGCATCAGCGACGAAGGCGACATGGACGCGGTCTTTCTTGCCGATCGGCGTTCGATGATGCTGGAACAACTTGGAAATTTCTCCGAGGCGGCCGAATGCCTGGAGTTCGCCCTCAAAAACAGTCGCAGTGCCCTGGGAGTCGCTCATCCGCAGGTCTTCCGCATATTCCAGCGGCTGGTCGGCAATTATTTTCAGTCGGGTCAGGGCGAGCGTGCGGTCGCGACGATGGAGTCCAACCTGACGCTGCTGGACGAGGCGGTCCAGCCCGAACACGACGGACCGGTCCAAGCCCGGATGAACCTGATTTCCACCTACCGTCGCCTGGGACGCTCGGCCGACGCGCTGCCGCACCAGGAACGATTGACCTCGATTCTGTGCGGAAAACATGGCACGCGTCATGGCCTGATGCTCGTGACCCGAAACTACACGTCCGAGATTCTCATGGAAGCGAAGAAGTTTGATCAGGCCGAAGAAGTACTGGCCGCGATTCGCGAGCAGCTTGACAACGACGGCTACGACCTTCCCGCCGGGCAAATCGACGAAGTGCGGCGGGATAACATTCGCCGCACCATCACCCTCTACGAAGCCTGGGACAGGCCGGAGGACGCCGAGCAATGGAAGGCCCGCTTGCGCCCGGCAGAATCCCCGGGGGATTCGCCGACGACGTCAACGACCGACGACCGGCCCGCGCGTGCCGACAGTGCCACCGAGCAGCCCCAAGGCTCGAACTCTCCCGCGCCGGAATCGCCAGAACCGACCCCCGGAAGCGCCGACGACCGGTAACTGGCCTTTACGACGAGCAGGACTTTCCCAAGAATGTTGATGGGCGCTGGCAGCATGCCCAGGTCGGGCGGCGCCACGACAGACGGTGCGCGCGACCCGGTTTCGAATGCCTATCGATTCCGGTTTTCAGGCTTGGCGGGTAGCGGATCACGATCACCCCGACGCGGACCTGCAATGCGGTCGTGCTCATGACCCCGAATCATGCGCCCGGGGTTTACCCGGGGTCTACCCTGACCGCATGGGGGGCGGCGGCGTTCCCGACGCGATTTTAGCTGGATTTGACCTGTAGTACGAAGAGGCAGGCAGAAATGTCCGAGACGCACCTGGAATCCGAAAGCGAGCATCGCGCCGGCCAACCACTCGAAAGCTCCTCGCCGATCATCGATCCCGATCCGGCGGAAACACAAGAGTGGCTGGAATCCCTGGATTACGTCCTGAACGCGAAAGGGACGGAGCGCGTCAAGCATTTGCTGGCGGCACTCGAAGTGAAAGCGCGGCGGCAGGGAGTCGATATCCCCCTGGCCTCCAACACACCGTACATCAACACAATCCCATCGCGGCGCCAGCCCGCCTATCCCGGCAACCGGGAACTGGAACGGCGAATCAAGAGCATCATCCGCTGGAACGCGATGGCGATGGTCGTTCGCGCGAATAAGGAATTTGACGGCATTGGCGGTCACATTTCCACGTTCGCCTCCTCGGCCACGCTCTACGAAGTGGGCTACAACCATTTTTTCCGCGGCCGGGGAGCCACCGGTTACGACGGCGATCAGGTCTATTTCCAGGGGCATGCCTCTCCGGGGGTCTATGCACGCGCTTTTCTGGAAGGCCGGTTGACCGAGCGGCATCTGGTCAATTTTCGTCGGGAGTTGCAGGATGCTCCGGGCTTGTCGTCCTATCCGCATCCCTGGCTGATGCCCGACTTCTGGGAATTCCCCACCGTTTCGATGGGACTGGCTCCGATCATGGCAATCTACCAGGCGCGCTTCAATCGCTACTTGCGGGATCGAGGCATCAAAGAGACTGATCAGTCGCACGTGTGGGCCTTCCTGGGCGACGGCGAGACCGACGAACCGGAAACGCTGGGCGCAATCACCCTGGCGGCGCGCGAGAACCTGAACAACTTGATCTTCGTGATCAACTGTAACCTGCAGCGGCTCGATGGCCCGGTGCGCGGTAACGGGAAAATCATCCAGGAACTCGAAGCGCTGTTCCGAGGCGCCGGATGGAATGTCATCAAAGTGATCTGGGGCGACGACTGGGATCCGCTCTTGGAACGCGATCGAACCGGTCTGCTGGTGAAGCGGATGGGCGAAGTCGTGGATGGAGAATACCAGAAGTACTCCGTTTCCGGGGGAGACTACATTCGCCAGAATTTTTTCGGAAAGTATCCCGAGCTGCTGGAGATGGTCGGCGGTTACTCGGACGAGAAACTGAGCAAGCTGCGCCGCGGCGGGCACGATCCGGAAAAAGTGTACGCCGCCTACCGAAACGCCATCGAATCGACGTCGCAGCCGACCGTGATCCTCGCCAAGACGATCAAAGGGTACGGGCTGGGCGAGGCCGGCGAAGGCAAGAACATCACGCACTCGCAGAAGAAAATGAACGAGGACGAACTGCGCGAGTTCCGCACGCGCTTCAATATTCCGATCTCCGACGAAGATGTCGCTCAAACTCCGTTTTACAGGCCGCCCGAACAAAGCGCTGAAATGCGCTACCTGCGGGAGCGTCGCGAAGCGTTGGGAGGGCCGGTCCCCAGCCGACGCCACGAATCCCCTCGCTTGCAGGTACCCCGCGCCAGCGAGTACTCGGAATTGCTCGCCGGCAGCAAAGGGAAAGAACGCTCCACCACCATGGAATTCGTCCAGCTGCTGCGGAAAATGATCCGGGACAAACGCATCGGCAAATATGTCGTGCCGATTGTTCCCGACGAGTCCCGCACGTTCGGTATGGAGGGAATGTTCTCCGAAATCGGCATCTACAGCGCCGTGGGACAACGGTACGAACCGGTCGATCGCGGAGCGGGACTGATGTACTACAAGGAGGCCAAGAACGGGCAGATTCTCGAGGAAGGTATCAGCGAAGCCGGCTCCATGTCGTCGTTCATCGCCGCCGGCAATGCCTACGCCCAACACGGCATCAATATGATCCCGTTCTTCATTTACTACTCGATGTTCGGATTCCAGCGCATCGGCGACTTGATCTGGGCCGCCAGCGACATGCGCGTCAAAGGATTTCTGATCGGTGGAACGGCAGGCCGCACCACGTTGAACGGCGAAGGACTGCAACACCAAGACGGCCATAGCCACCTGAATGCCATGGCGTTTCCCTGCGTGCGGTCGTACGATCCGGCCTGGGGCTACGAAACGACGGTGATTGTCCTGGACGGCCTGCGGCGCCTCTACGAGGAGGGCGAAACCGCCATCTACTACTTGACGCTGACCAATGAAAACTACGCTATGCCCGCCCTGCCGGAAGGCGTCGAAGAGGGAATCATCCGCGGCATCTACCGCTTCGCAACGCGCGAACCGTCCGCGATCCAGCACCGTGTCAACCTGTTTGGCAGCGGGGCGATCCTGCGGTGCGTGCTGGCCGCGGCCGAGATTCTCGCCGAACGGTTCGGCATCGCCAGCAACATCTGGAGTGTGACCAGCTACACCCAACTGCGCCGTGACGCCCAGGCCTGTGACCGCTGGAACATGCTGCACCCGACTCTGCCCCCAAGAAAGTCGTTCTTGGAAAATGCGTTGGCCGGCGAGTCAGGGCTTTTTGTCGCCGCATCCGATTATGTGCGCGCCCTGCCGGAACAACTGGCACGCTGGATCCCCGGCGAACTGTTCGCGCTGGGAACGGACGGCATGGGGCGCAGTGAGACACGGGAGGCGTTGCGACGGCACTTCGAAGTCGACGCCGAATCGATCGTGGTCGCGACCCTGTCGCGGTTGTCGCGGCAAGGCAAGATCGCCCCGCAGATCGTGGCTCAGGCGATCCAACAGCTTGGAGTGAATCCCGAAAAAGTCGACCCGGCCAACGCCTGAGGTTTGCCGATCGGCAAACCGGTTCGATCGATCGCGTCTCTTCATTTGCACGAGGTAAACGGTAACGGCGATGGAAAAGGAAGTGAAACTGCCCGAGCTCGGATCCGGCATCAAGTCGGCGGATGTTGTCGAGGTTCTGGTTCGAGTTGGCGATGTGGTGGAACAGGATCAGGGGCTGCTGGAGATTGAGACCGACAAGGCGACCGCGACCGTCCCCAGTCCGCTTTCGGGACGCGTGTCACGTATCGTGGTGGAACGTGGCCAGACGTTGGCAATTGATGCGTTGCTGATGATGATCGACGCCAAAGAGGCTGCTCCGGTAGTCGCGCCGGCACGGGCGGCATCGCTGGCAAGCGTCGCCGCGGCGATCGCGCCGCAGGCGACACCTGTGGCTTCGAGCCCCCCCGCGACGCCGGCGGCCGGTTCGTCCGCGGCGCCGGAACGGCGCGAACCGGAGCCGGCCGAGTCCGCTTCGGTGGCGGCGGGACCTGCGATCCGTAAGTTCGCGCGGGAGGTCGGGATCGACCTGCGTACCGTTCGCGGGAGCGGAGAACATGGCCGAATTACTCGCGATGACGTGCTGAACGCGGTGCGACAAGCCAGCCGCCTGGCAAGCAGCCGTGGAAAGACCGACTCGGGCGCGGGGACTAACCCCACCGAAACGCTGCTTACCGACGATTGGGGACAGATA
>VGZA01000061.1 GCA_016872775.1 Planctomycetota bacterium
TCTTGTCAACGGTTGTGTGTCTGGCTTTCTTTGCTTGACCGCTTTTCAGCGATGGACTAGAACTTGCGGCGTGCGTCGGAGATTCCTCATAGTTGTATTGTTGGCGCTGCTGTTGATGGCGGCAGGCGTGGTCGTTTTTCGCGCCGCACTTGCCCTTTCCTGGATCGACGCACTGTACTTCGTCGTCACGACGATGACCACGACGGGGTACGGGGATTATCATCTCAAGGACGCTCCCAGGGGCATCAAGGTCTTTGGCATTCTGTTGATGCTATCCAGTGCCGCTTTGATGACCGCGACGCTGGCGATGATCACCGATTACATCCTGCATGCTCGCCTGGAACAGTTTTTTGATCGAAGGAAAATGCGCATGAAGAACCATATCGTGCTCTGCGGCCTGGGACACGTCGGCATTCGCATCCTGGAACAATTGCGACGTCTTGGGGAGCATGTGGTGGTCATCGAGCGGGACGAATCGAGCCGATTTCTCGACGAGGCGCGACGACTCGGCGTCCAGATCGTGACGGGCGACGTTTCCGCGCCTTCGGTGCTCGAACAGGTCAACATCCGGGAGGCTCGCAGCATCATCGCGGCGACCGACAACGACCTGTCGAACCTTGAGGTGGCGCTCAGCGCCCGCAACATTCGCCCCGACATTCGCGTCGTACTGCGGATGTTCGATGCCGGTCTTGCCAGCAAGATCCGATCGGGATTCGGCATCAAGACCACGTTCAGCACGTCGGCGCTGGCGGCGCCGGCGTTTGCGATGGCGGCCGTCGATCCGTCGGTCGTCGGCAGCTTCTATGTCGGCGAAAATCTGGTATTGATTCTGCAGATTGACATTGCGGCCGAGACGCAACTGGCAGGGCAATCGATCGCGGACCTGGAGCGGATGGGCGGCTTGTCGGCACTTTGTCATGAATCGGCGGCGAGCGGCGAGCGGCGAATGCATCCTTCGGGTGAGGTGGTTCTGGCGGCAGGAGATCGCCTGACGCTGTCGGCGACGCCCGACGTATGCCATCGTATTTCGCAGGCCAATTCGAGTTCGGTGGTCCGCGACTGATTTTGGTCGCGCAGGTCGTTTTCCCCTGGCACCTGAAGTCGCTGATAATGCTGCTAGCAGCCAGGATCCAAACTGGTCTTGTTTGAAATGGCGATCCGGGACACATTGGTTGGCGTGCGACCCACGCAGCGCGCGACAGGACGTCGCGGCTGGACCCAATTGCGAAGATTCCGACACCACGAACGTCGTGAATCGCGCGGATTTCCATGGAGGGAACAATGGTCACTTTTTCGTTGGGCCTGTTGTGCGCCGTGGCAGGCGCGAATCTCGATTTGGAACTCGTCGAGTTCTTTTCGTCTGGATGCTCACAGTGCATCGCAATGGAATCGACCCTGGAGCGGTTGCGGGAGGACGGTTTTACTATCCGTAAATGGAATGGGCCGGAGACGCCGAGGCGCTGCCAGGAGTACGGGGTGCGCCGTTTCCCAACTCTACTGCTGATGGTTGGTGGCCGCGAGATCGATCGATGGGAAGGAGCCGCCGGTTATGAACGGCTCCGCGAGTGGCTGGCTGGCCACTCCGAAGTCACCGGGACGGTATTGAGCCGCCGGGAACCGGCACTCCCGTCACGCTCGCCGTTCGCCGACCGCAACGCCCCGAAATCCCGATCGGCATCCCATCGAGATGACGAGCGCGACCAACAGCGGCCCCGAGATCCATTCGCCGGTCGGGATTCGGGCGAGTCGTCGAAGGGTGAACCCGCGGGAGAACGGCGGCAATCCACCCGCCAGGAATCTGCCACGCGACCACAGCGCGATGTGACCGCTGGTCAACCGCTCCCCTCCGGCAAACCGTCGGCCAACGCCATCGACAACGCGCTGGCTGCCACCGTCCGCATACGGATTACGGACTCCAAGGGCGTCTCGAAGGGAAGCGGGACCGTGATCGATCAGCATGGCGATGAGGCGCTGATCATGACCTGCGCGCATATTTTTCGTGATGCACTGGACGGAACACGACTGAATGGCGACGTCGCCATCGATTTGTTCTCTATTCCGGGCACCACCGCCACGGTCAACGGACAATTGTTGGGACTCGATCTAAGTCGTGATATTGCGCTGGTCACATGCCGGCCGAGCCAACCGGTCGCCATTGTGCGCGTCGCGCTTGCCGCCGACAAATTCCAGGTCGGCGACGCGGTGTATAGCATTGGCTGCGATCGGGGTTCGCAACCCCAACTCTTTCCCTCACGGATAACCTCGATCGGCCGTTATCAGGGCCCGCCGAACCTATCCGCCAGCGGCGAACCACAGATTGGCCGCAGCGGCGGTGGACTGTTCAATGAAGCCGGTCGATTGATCGGCGTGTGCAATCTGGCCGACCCGACGGACCGCGAGGGAATCTATGCTGCTCTGGAATCGTTGCATTGGCAGTTGGCAAAGGTAGGACTCGAACGCTTGGTCACCGAACCCCAACTTCTTGCGGAACAGAGACTCCCGGACCGACGCGAAGGCGAGGCGTCGGGCGGTCATTCCCCCGCAGGCCGATCGAGCCTCGGCGAGTTTGGGCAAAGCGTTGTTGCCGGCCAATCGCCTGACCAGGACGACGACTCCGAAGTCATCGTAATCGTTCGCCCGCGCCATGGTCGCCCTGGGCCTTCCGAGGTCCTTACGTTGCCCAGAATGAACGGCGATTGGTTGGAAAAACTTCGAGCGGAGGCGTCCCGAAACCGGTAAGCCCGGTGCCCACTGAAGGCAGAATATCCACCATTGAGCAAGGCTCGCCGCCTGACGTCGCGGTTCCGACACGTGTGCGCGCCGCAGGGGCTCAAATCGATGAATGGTCGACCCAATTCGCTCGTAACGCCGACAGACCATCGAGCGTCCGATCCGATACAGTCCCGAGCATGGCGGCCACGAGCGAACTGGAATCGAGACAAAGCGATCTCGTCGACCCGGCAGCGCTTTCGCCGGCGCAAGCACCGCCGAATGCGACGGTACCCGATGTCGCGCAGGCGAACGCGAATGCGACACCTTCGAACACGCCAGCCGAATTACCCGCTGTCGCCGCCGACCTCCGTGAAAAATTTCCTCCGTCGACGATCGATTCGCCCGCTACAACCTGCCGATGGACGAGGACGACGAGCAAGAAGTCCATGCCGCCGTCATGAAAGCAATCGCCGGCGCCGATCAGCGACTTGTTCCGCAAACCGCGGTCGTACGCCAGGAAACTCCACCGATCGATCCAACGCCGGCGGTATCGCCACCGGAGCCGGAGCAATTGCCAGCGGATTTGGTCGCCGAATTAGGAGATATGCAGCTGATCGCCGACCAGATTCTCTCCGAATTACGCGACTTCGATGCTCGCACCGCCAATCAGCGAATTGACACCTTACTTTCGGTGTCGGTCCATACCGCGATTTTCCTTGCCGGAATGGACGGCAGCCCGATGGCGGCCAAGGCTGCCGAGGAGCCGAACAGCATGGTCGGACAAGTCTGTGGTCGATTGCAGAGAATCAATGACCTGCTGTCCGTACTGTCCGACTCCGGCAACCCGTCGACGGACGAAGTGGCGGGGCTGGTCGGTGAACTGCAACTTCTTCGCCAGCACACCGACCTCGCGCTTGACCTCGCCTGAGTCTATCGCACCGCTTCGTTCAACATCCTGGCATTCGGCACGCTGCGGCGATGGATCATCCCTTCTTCCTCGATCTCCAGGATCGTCGCCACCGGCCCCACTTCGCGGACCACGCCTTCCAGAGCACCGAGGCTGACATGATCACCGGACTGGAATCGTTGACGGACATAATATCCCGCCAGGATTCCGGCCATCACATCGCGCCCTCCAAGGCCAAAGCTCAGCCCGAACGCCAGCGCGCCGCCGGCCAACAGGATCAACACGATCTCATTGAACAGCTTGATCTGAATCTCCATCTGGTTCAGCGCGGCGTTGAATGTCATCAGTGCCAGAATCCAATACAGCGCGGTGGCCAGCTGCTGTGCATAGTGAATCCCCACGCGATCGGCGCTGGTCGCCACCACGCCGCGCAGAAAGGCCGCCAGCAGCAATCCCACGACCACGACAATGGAGGCAACCAACAGATTGGGCACGTAGCTGAGCACCCGATCGATGGCCCCTTTCAGCGTGGGCAGGTCAAGAATGTCGACAGCGGCAACCATAAACACGCACAACAGCATCCAGAACGCGATCGTACCGATCACCTGGGGAACGGTGCGATGGATCCCGACATGCCGCATGGAGGTGACGAACCCGCCATTTTCCGCCATCCTTTGCAACCCGATCCGTTCCGTAATCAGCGTGACGATTCGAGCGACCAGCCTGGCGGCCAGATATCCCCCAATCATCACGAGTGCGGCAAAGAATGCTTTGGGCGCCAAATGGATCAACGGCGTCCAGATCAGATGAAAACTGTTCCAGACGGCATTGGTTGTTTCCTGGACATTGTCGGTAAGCGGCAGGCTGCCGTCCCCGGAGGTCTGCGCAATCAGGTTGAAAAGCGATTCATTCATTTTCAGGTTCCTTTCGTGAAGTGTCTGTTGTTTTCAGGTCGGTCCCCGTCAAGCTGAACCAAACGGCACCGCTGAGGAGGAGCAGCATCTGGGGCAGCGCGACGGCAATTCCTTGAATCAGAAAATCGAAAACATGTTGAACTAACAGCTGGTCATTGATGCGCCGATGAACCGATTCCGGAAGTCGCTCCGGGAGCGGTGGAATCTCGGCCTGGGACAGGTCGTCGAGCAGGTTGCGGCTCATGGGGACTCCTCGTCGTCAAATCTCTGCTCCGGAAAAGCCCCACGCAGCTTCGCGCACGCACGACTGATTCGCATCTTGCAGGCGCTCACCGAGATCTGGAACATTTCCGATAATTCCTCGTGGCTGTAACCTTCGCCGTACTTCAGGATCAAAATCGCTCGGTCTTCCTCCTCCAGAATTCCCAGCATTTCGCGCAGATCGAGCGACTGTCGCGGTCCTTCGTCGGAGACCTGCGATCGCTGTTGAGCGATCTGTTCCTGTTGTGCAAGCGATTCATGCCGTTGGCGGCGCCCCCGTCCACGTCGCAGCGACAGGCAAGTGCGTACGGCAATTGCGTGTAGCCAGGTCGTGTAACGGCTCAGTCCGGAGAATTTGTGCCGGGCCACGAACATCCGCACGAGAACTTCCTGGGCGGCGTCGCTGGCATCCTCCGCGTTATCCATCAGGCGATAGCAGATCCGCCAGATCCTTTCCTGGTGCCGGCGCATCAGGTCGACGAACGCCGGACCATCCGAGCCTTCCCGCGCCGCTTCCGCCGCAAGTTCCTCGTCGGTCTGTTCAAGTTCGGCCAAAGTCGTCCCCATTCATCCCCAGGCTGCGCTCCGGGAGCGATTCGCCTACCCCTTTCCAACCCTTCCGTTGCCGGTCAGGGTCGGTCGGTCACTCGCCGCTGCTTGGGGATGTTAAATTGCGGGGCGACCATCGTTGTCGTCCGGTATATCCGTTACGCCCGGAAACGAGTGTCCTGCCGCGACGTTTCGTGGCCCGAAAATCCGACCAGCGCAACCGCGCGTCGCAGCCCCCCAACAACTGGGGTTGATGTCGATCCAAGAAGGCTCTGACGGACTGGATGTCCGTCCAAGACGGTTCTGACGGACAGGATGTCCGTCAGAACGTCTTGATTGTGGGCAGGCACTAACGGACCTTGTTTGGACGATATTCATGCGGCCGTTTGTAATCGACTTCGGCCGTCAAGATTCGATCGGGTTCCAACGGGCTATTCGCCTCGCGTTTCTGCAGATTGGCGATGACCTCCATCCCGTCGACCACGCGGCCGAAAACGGTATGTTTGCCGTCCAGTTCCGAGACAGGGCGAAAGGTAATGAAGAACTGTGAACCGGCCGTATTCGGTTCTTTGGTCTTCGCCATCGACAACGAGCCACGAAAGTGATGCCGGTTCTGTTTGGAAACTTCGTCGTAGATCGCGTAGCCGGGTCCGCCGAACCCGTTGCCTGTCGGATCCCCGGTCTGTGCCATCAGGTTCGGCACCACGCGATGGAATACAAGGCCGTCGTAGAAACGGGACTCGACCAGTTGCACAAAATTGCCGACCGTCTGGGGGGCGTCGTTCTCGAAAAGTTCCAGCAGCACGTCGCCCTGAGTCGTTCTCATGCGCACGCGGGGCAACGGTTCGCTACCGGCATCATCCCGCTGACGAAACTCCAGTTCCGATCGCCAACGTGTGCGCGCGACTTCCAGTTCGCGCAGGTATTCGTCGCCCTGCTTGTCAATCGCGCTGCGCTCCCGCGCGTGCTGCAGCAATCGTTTCGCGTTTTCAAAATCGTTCAGACAATACGTAGCGCGACCCGCAAGATTGAAAAGCGAGAGATGTTCGCAGCCGTGTTCGATCAAGTCGCTGACGATATCGACGGCGGTTTCCGCCTGATCATTACGAACTTCGTGTGCCAGCAGCCCGAGCAAAGTCAGGGTGACGTCCAGGTCCTGGTTCGGATGCAGACGATATTCATCGATCGCCGCTTTGCGCAACTGCGGCAGCAGTTCCCATGCCTCGCGCACCAAGTCGACATATTCCTGGCGGAATTCCTCGCGTCGCTTCACCGCGGCGGCACGGACTTGCAAGGTAATCGCGTCCAGTTGCTGGTCGACCCGATTCCAGTCGTCGAGCAGCAGGTCAAATTCGGATCGGCCGGTTCGTGCAGCGGCAGGTCGACCGCTATCCGAGAATTCCGACGACCGCCGGGTGATGCCGGATTGGGCAAAGACTTCGGCGGCGGACAGGATGCTACCCACGATCGCCGCACCGCATGCCACCGAACAGACGCGATTCCAACGTAGATCGACCATTTCCCGACTCCTTTCGGAAATGGAACCGGCGGATCAATCGATCCGGCCGGTTCGAGACGCTGTTTTTTTGACGACACTCCGTTCGTTCGCTGGCTCGCCTCCAAGGTGAAGCCAACTACTGCACCTTGTTCGGTTCATAGCGCGTACTGGGACGCTTGCGAATGACCTCAGCCTTGACGATGCGATCGGGTTCCGCCTTGTCGACTGCCATCGGATCGCGACGTTTGATTTTCGCCAGCACGTCCATCCCTTCAACCACGCGACCGAAGACGGTATGCCTGCCATTCAAATGGTCTGTCGGTACAAAGGTCAGGAAGAACTGAGAGCCACCCGTGTCCTGTCCGGCGTGAGCCATGCTTAGCGAGCCGCGAAAATGCTTGCGGTATTCCGGCTTATTGCATTCGCAGTAGATCTTGTAATCGGGTCCTCCGGTTCCATCACCCTTGGGGCACCCGCCCTGGGCCATAAATCCCTGCAGCACGCGGTGGAAAGACAAACCGTCATAGAATCCACTCGATACCAGGTGCACGAAATTCCCCACCGTGTCCGGGGCTTCGTTTTCAAACAGCTCAATCACCATCACGCCACGATTAGTTTCAAGCTTGACGCGCGGCAGGTCATCGGCCTGGGCTTCCTTTTCTCGAGTCTCCTGTTCCGTCTGCCAGTATTTCTTGTACTTGTTGATCAGCGGACGGTATTTGGGACCGTCACCGGAGAGTACTCCAAGTTCCTCAGCCTGTTTGAAATATTGCTCCGCTTTTTCAAACTGGTTGGTGCAGAAAGCGGCGATTCCCGCAAGATTGTAAATCTCCTTGAATTCGCACTTATTTTCGATCAGCGTTTCCGCCATGTCGAATGCCACTTCATAGTCATCGCGAGCAACATCGTCCTCCACAAACTTCAACAGCACACGGGAGAGCTGCAAGTCGGAGTTGGGGGCTGCCAGGTAGGCGGCCTTGCCGGCAGCACGAAGCTGGGGAATCAGGATCTCCCCACGAGCCACCTTTTCGTCCCATTGTTCACGAATCTTTACCACCTCGTCGTCGGTCGCTGTCTGGTACGTGATCTTCAGTGCTCGCAGTTCCTTGATCAATTCCTTCCAGTCCGCCATCAGCTTCTGGAATGCCTGAGCCGCCTGGTCGGGATCCGCCTGTCCGGGCGCCGGCTTGCTTTCCGCATTTTCCTGAGCCCTGGCGACGGACCGATAGTAGATGGGCAGCACTGGTCCCGATGCCAGGCCCGCAAAGAGGGCAAGCAGCATCAGTTGGCGGTCGAATCGTCGCTTCAAAATCATGGAATACATTCCCCCTATTTGTCGTTCAAAATCCGCAATCCATACCCAAACCGAGGCAGTCGCTGCCTTTCAATTGTGACGCAAAAGAGTAGCATAGACCGCTTTTGGCCACAGGTGTCAAGATGGCTTCGCGACGGCAGCCCCGAATCCGCCCGGAAAACAGTACGCAGCGGAGCACGGCCGAGGTCGGCCACGTGCGGATCATTGGCGGAAAAATGCGAGGTCGATCATGGGACTTTACGGCGGATCCGCGTACCAGGCCGATGAAGGATCGCCTGCGGGAAGCGTTGTTTAATCTGCTTGGTCCGGCCGTTCAGCGCTCGCACGCCGTCGACCTGTTCGCCGGAACCGGCGCCCTGGGATTCGAGGCAATCAGCCGCGGCGCGGTGCGTGCGACATTTATCGAACGGCACGTGCCAACGCTCAAGCAGTTGCGCGAATCCGCTCGGATGCTGGAAATCGAATCGGTCTGCCAATTTGTCGCCGGCGACACGTTTGTCTGGGCGCGACGCACCACCGATTTCGGACCGGAACCGGTCGCCGCGTTTTGTTCGCCACCCTACGAGTTCTACGCGTCGAGGTCTTCGCAAATCCACGATCTGCTAGCAGGACTACTGGAACAATGCCCCGCCGGCAGCCGGATCGTTGCGGAGTTTGACGATCGATTCTGCGCGGAGCGGCTGCCGCAGCCGGAACGGTGGCGGGTCCGCTGCTATTCCGGGATTAGCCTGGCGATCTCCGAGCCGACTTGAGGCGTGTGACCACGACGCGCAGATCACAGACATTGGTGTGCGTCGGCCCCGTGACGATCAACCGATCGAGGGCCTTGAAAAAGGTGTAAGCGTCGTTGCGTTCGAGAAACTCCCGAGGTTCGAGTCGGGACTGCCGCAGTGATTCGTAAGCAGCGGCATCGAAATACGCTCCCGCCGCGTCGGTGGGACCGTCCTCGCCGTCGGTTCCCCCGCTGAGCATCACCAGTCCGTCAAACGGATTGCCGGACGCATCGCCCGCCAGCTCCAGAATCCGGATCAGGGCCGCAAGCAGCAGTTGCTGATTGCGGCCGCCTTTGCCCCTCCGGTCGGATGGTACCAGTTTCACGACAGGCTCCCCGCCGGTGATCAGGCAGTCGGGGCCTTGCGCGTCGCGCGTCATCCGCCAGGCGTGCTCCGCTAACTGACGGCCGACCGATTCCGCATCGACTTCCAAACTGGTCGCCGCCCACATCGCATGCGAATAACCGCGTTGTACGGCCGCAACCCCTGCTCCGTCGACGGCAACCGCGTTGTTTCCGATAACGTACGTCGAACACTCCGGCGGCGCGGCCGCCACGGATCGCCTCGAATCGTCTGCGCTGGCCGGCGAGCCTCCTTCGGCTGCGAATGCCGTTTCTCCGATCGTCAACAAGCGCCGTTCCAGTTCCGCATAAATGGCGGGGGGGATTTGTGGTCGCGCCGCGTAGGCATCCAGAATCCGCAGCGCTTCCTGTGGCGTCGAAGGGTCGTCGAGCACGGTCGGGCCGGAGGCGATCAGATCGAGCGGATCGCCGAGAACATCGGAAATCACCAGCGTGATCAGCTTCCCGGCACGACAGGCCCGCGCCAGACGGCCGCCCTTGACCCGGCTGAGTTGTTTGCGGACGGTATTCAACTCGGCGATGTTCGCGCCCGCGGCACTCAAGAACCGGGTTACGGCCCGCTTTTCCTCGAGAGTAATTCCTGGGCAAGGCGCGGGCAACAGTGCCGATCCTCCGCCGGAAAGCAGAAAAAATACCAGATCGTCCGCCGTACATTGCCGCACCATTTCCAGGATCCGCTCTGCCCCATAGCCCCCCTCCTCCGTTGGCTCATTGATGCCTGCGGGCCGAGCCGCATGTAACTGGATCGGCGGCAGCTCCCGCACACAATCGGCCGGGACATTCACCCAACCGGTCAGACCTTTCGCTGTGATCAACTCCGGCCCCAATGCCCGCAGCAATCCCAACGACATTCCCGCTCCCGCCTTACCGGCGCCAACCACAACGATCCGCCGCACCGCTCGCAAGTCGATCGACTGATCGCCGATCCCGATCGCATCCCGCTCGACAGTTATCGCCTCCATGACCAGCCGATCGGCACGGACCGCATCCACTCCGGCTTGAAAAATGGCCAGGGTATCGTGGGCGAGCGGTCCGCCTCCGGCCGCCACGTCGATGCGCGACGCATGCGCCTCGTCTGCACTTTTTGAGGGCCGAGAGCGGGGCCATCCGGAAGAATTGTCGACCAAGGGAAGTTCCTCCGTTCAAATCGCTGCTTTTTTGTGTCGCGTACTGGCCCGTCAGTCTCTTACGCGCAGAACATCCAGCCAAAGCCCTTGATGCTGAACGGTCGCTTGCCCCAAGCCGTTCGAGAACGCCGCGCAGCAAACCAGTCCGATCAGATAAGATCGATGCATCCAGTCGAACTTGCCGGCCACGCTACACCACGGTGTGCCTCGCCCGCGATCTCCGGGAAGGGCAAGATGATGGAAGAAAAGCTGTGTGAATCCTTGCGAACTGAGTTGCGCCGGCCAGTAGAGGAGTGACGGTTTGTGCAATTCCACGATTTTTCCCACGCCGGGAACAAATGCCTCCCAAAGCGAAGCGATCAAGCCCTCGGGGGGCAACTGTCCCTGGCGGCCGACCGGAGCAAGCACGACCACGGCCAGTCGGACCGGCGTACCGTAAAACTCCAGCCGAGGTGAAAGAACCGGCGGCCCATCGCTGGGCAACTCAGCGACGCGTAGATCGCAAAGCACGGGACGCGCGTCGACATCGCCGGAACGGCGTCGCAGTTTCCGGACCAGGACGGCGATGGCGATTCCCAGCAACAGCCAGCCGATGGCCACACCCGCCACCAGAGCCCAGAACTCGACACCGCGACTCTGCGCCCCCTCCGGCAACAATTGCTCCTCAACGTCGCTGAATGCTAGAACAATCGCTTGGTCCCACCGCGTCTTCATCGCTCCAGACTAGCGAACGGCGTGGTGCTCCCGCAAGCATCGCCTTGAAATCTCCTGGCCGATCAGGAACAATCGAATCCAGAAACTATCGAGGTCGTTATGGAACCATGGGTTTGGGCCTGGCTGCTGCTGATCGTCGGGATCGTCATCATCGGCATCGAGATGTTTGTCCCGTCCGGGGGCCTGCTGGGCGTTCTGTCCGCAATCGCAATCCTGGGCGCGATCGTGCTGGCTTTTGTGTCCAGTTTGAAATTCGGCGCCTTCATGATGGTGCTGGTCTCGTGCCTCCTGCCAGCCTTGTTTGCAATTGCGGCCAAGTATTGGCCGCATACGCCAATCGGCCGCCTGATCGTCGCGCGCCCCCCAAGCAGCGATGACGTGCTTCCCAACGCGGAGACGCGGCGGACGTTGCAGTCATTGATCGGGCGCCGTGGCGTCGCCAGTTGCCCGATGCTGCCTGGCGGCGTCGTGGTTGTCGACGGCGTCAGCTACGATGCCGTCACCGACGGAACTCCGATCGATCAGGGAATGCCCGTTCAGGTGACCGCCATCCGCATGAATCGACTCGAAGTCCGTTTCGACGACCGCCCGGAATCGATGCACAGCCCTTCGGCGACCGTGCCCCCATTGCCGACCACCGACCCCCGCTCGAATCCAATTCCAACCGACTACCCCCCTTCCCTTGCAACCCCGTCGCCTGCGCCCCAGCCGACCCCACCTCAGTTCGCCCAGGCCGATGACTTGCTTTCCCGGCCGATCCAATCGTTGGGGATCGAGCCACTTGACGACCCGTTGAAGTAGATCGGGCCGAGCGACGCTGCTTGACAACCGCGGACCGATGGGCTCACAATTCCAGGAGTTCGCCGAAACGAAGGGGGCCCGAAAATCGTGCGCGCGGCCAGCACGTTCGAATCGAGCGCAACCCCGTGCCGCCCGGCGATCGCAGGAGTTTGAAAATATGCTTTTGTTTGCCCAGATCCCCGGTAACTTTCAGGCGGTCGTCACCCTCGTCATCGTCGGCGCCATTCTGATCGCCTTTCTGATTTTCATGGCGGTTTTCGCGAACTATTTTCGGCTCTGGATCCAGTCCATTCTCACGAATGCGGAGATTACCATCTGGGACCTGATCGGAATGACGTTTCGCAAGGTCAATCCCAACCTGATCGTCAAAGGCAAGATCATGCTGGTGCAGGCCGGTATTTCGGAGGATATTCCGTCCAAGGCGCTGGAGGCCCATGTGCTGGCGGGCGGCAATGTGCTGCTGGTGATCCGTGCTCTGATCGCGGCGAACAAGGCGAAAATGATCCATCTGACCTTTAGGGAAGCAACGGCGATCGACCTCGCCGGACGGAACGTGCTGGAATCGGTACAGACCAGCGTCTATCCGAAGGTGATCGATTGCCCGCCGCGCGGCGCCACCCAACCCAAGCTCTCGGCGGTCGCCAGAGACGGAATTGAACTCAAAGTTTCCGCCCGCGTTACTGTCCGAGCCAACCTGCAGCAGCTGATCGGCGGTGCCACCGAAGAGACGATCGTCGCTCGCGTCGGCGAAGGCATGGTCAGCGCCATCGGTTCGGCGGAGGATCACAAAGCGGTCCTGGAAAACCCGGACCTTATTTCCAAGGCGGTACTGGCACGTCGACTCGATTCCCAGACCGCGTTCGAGATCGTCTCGATCGATATCGCAAGCATCGACGTCGGACAGAATATCGGTGCGCGTCTCCAGGCCGACCAGGCCGAAGCCGATACGCGGGTTGCCCGGGCTCGAGCGGAAGGTCGCCGAGCGATGGCGGTCGCCGCCGAGCAGGAGAAGATCGCCGATATCGAAGACAGTCGAGCGAAACTTGTGGAAGCGGAGGCTGAAGTGCCCAAGGCGATCGCCGAATCGTTCCGGGAACAGCGTCTGAGTGTGATGGAATACCAGCGGTTGCGGAATCTCCAGGCGGATACCGAAATGCGCCGCGCGATCGCCGCGACGGGCAGCGGCACCACGGCCGCAAAGACGGCCTGATCGAAGCGTATGGTTCGGCGAGAACTCCGAACAACGAAATGGAAGGCAATCGTTCCAAGAAAGAAGTCGCATGAACGAGGTCGAGGAATTCCTGCGGCGCGTCGCACAGCGACGGCAGCAATTGGCGCAACAAGCCCAGCAGGCCGCTCAGCAACCGGGCACAGCCCAGCAGCAGGCGCTAGCCCAGCAGCAACGCCTGCGCCAACAACTAACACCACCCTTGGCGGGACGCGCCGACGCCTCAGGAACTCCGTTCGCCGCTCGCCCCGCGATGCCAAGAGTCGTAGAAGCCGAGATTATCGACGACGATGATGATGAAGTTTCCAGCACCGATGTTGTGCGCCATGTGCAGAGCTATCTCGACACCCGCCAGTTCGCCGATCGGGCGGACCACCTCGGCGAGGCGACACGGGAATCAGAACTGCGGCTGGAACGGCAGGTGGAACGCCGCTTTCAAGGAACGGTATCCCCCACCTCCGTGCGGCAGGCTTCTGATTCGGTCAGCTCGGTCGCGCCAGCTTCAGAATCCAGCCAGAAGGCGATTACGGTCGCCTCGCAGCTCGCCGCCATGTTGCGGAACTCCGCTCAGGTACGCAATGCGATTCTCTTGAGCGAGATCCTGCAGCGCCCCGAGCATCGCTGGTAGCGCATCGATAGTCTTTTCGCCACGGGAGAGTGTGTTGATGTCGACGATGGAAGTTATCCCCGGGAAAACGCGCATTGGATGGATCGGTACCGGGGTCATGGGGGCCAGCATGTGCGGGCACCTGATCAAGAAAGGATTCGGTGCCACCGTCTATAATCGCTCGCGCTCGAAGGCCGAAACGCTGATTCAAGCCGGAGCCACTTGGGCCGATACTCCCCGTCAGGTCGCCGAACAGAGTGATCTGGTTTTTTCCATCGTCGGCTTTCCTTCCGATGTGCGCGAAGTGATCCTCGGTTCGGACGGTGCCCTTGCGGGTTGCCGGCCCGGCAACGTGATCATCGATATGACGACCAGCCAGCCGTCCCTGGCGGAGGAAATCGCCGTAGCGGCTCGATCCGGCGGAGTGCACAGCATCGATGCGCCGGTTTCGGGGGGTGACATCGGGGCGCGCGAGGCGCGCTTGTCGATCATGATCGGCGGTGATCAAGCGGTCGTTGACGCGCTGCGGCCCTGCTGGGAGGCGATGGGGAAGACGATCGTCTACCAGGGCGGCCCCGGCTGTGGACAACATGCCAAAGTTGTCAATCAGATTTTAATTGCCAGCAATATGATCGGTGTCTGCGAAGCCTTGTTGTATGCCTATCAAGCCGGATTGAATCTGGAAACGGTGATGGCGTCGGTCACGCCGGGAGCTGCCGGTAGCTGGTCGCTTTCCAATCTCGGCCCGCGGATGATTCAAAACAACTTTGATCCCGGGTTTTTCGTCGAGCATTTTATCAAGGATCTCGGGATCGCCCTGGATGAAGCGGGGCGGCTCGGCCTATGCCTGCCGGGACTCGCGCTGTCCCGGCAACTTTACCAGGCAGTCAAAGCTCAAGGCTATGGCCGGAACGGCACGCACGCACTGTTGCTGGCACTCGCGTCGCTGGCCGGAATCGACTGGCCCAATCGCCGTCCCCACTGATCCCCCGCCCTTCCCCCGTTCCCCGTTCCCCAGTGCCCCAAACCGATCTGGATTGAAATCGCCTGGTGACCTAAGATCCGCCGCCCGGCGCTGGACCGATGATCCGGCTCGGCGCGCAGAATGGACTCGACAGCGAGGGACTTGGCTATGGCAGCCGAACGCAGGCGGCGGAGACGCATCGTGACGGATGACGAATTGCAGGATTACCCGGAGAGCGAGGCTGCGGAACCACGAGCGATCGATCAGCGGCGCCGGCGGTTTCCGATCCGTTCCTTGTTGATTCTGGGAACGTTCGCGGCACTGGTCTGGTTCGCGCCATCCATTGTCTGCATGCCTGCGGTGCGCGACCGACTGCTGGGTTCCGCGCTTCGCGAATTTCCCGGATCGGTGCAAATCAGCGAGGTTTCTGCAGGCTGGTTTTCCCCGATAACGATCGACAATCTTGCGGTAACGTCCCAGGATGGTTCCCCCCTGTTGACCGCCGCCCGGATTGAATCGCAGCGCACGCTGCTGGGCTTCGCGGTCGACCGCCGGAATCTCGGCAAGTTTATCCTGCGCAACCCGAAAATTGATCTTCAGTTGCGTTCCGACGGCAGCAACCTCGAAGACGCGTTGCTTCCGCTGCTGAACAAAAAGTCGTCCGGCGAAAGCGCAGCCTTGGGACTCGAAATCGTGGAAGGACAGTTAAACGTCAGCTCCAACGACCCGACAAGCCGTAGTTGGTCTCTGGAGAAACTGCAGGGCACGATTACCGTTCCGGGCTCGGCGACCGAACTGATGTCGGGAAAGTTGTCGTCGAATCTGCTGGCCGGCGAGGACGCGGATTCGCATCGCGACGCCGCGCAGGGGCAACTGACCGCCGAGTTCAAGCAGATTGCCGAAGGCGACAAGGCGGGCGGCCAGATCGTATTGCGGACCGAAGCGGTGCCGCTCGATATTCTCAACCCACTGCTGACCCGGTTTGCCGGAGACTACCAGCTGGCAGGCGCAACCGATTGTGAATTGCTTGTGGAATGGACAAACGCCGCCGATCGCGTCGCCCGCATCTTGGAAATCAAGTCGTTGAAAGTGAACGAATTTGCCCTGGCTGCTCCGGCAGTGCTGGGACGCGACCACTTGCGCAGCCCGACACTCGCCGCGAAGGGGAGGATCGGACTGCAGGATGACCTGTGCGAACTTGAGCAGTTCGCCGTGTCGTCCGAGATTGGCGAACTCGAGGCATCCGGAGTGGCGGCGATCGCCGATTTGACCGCCGGCGGCGCCGGATTGCTGCAATCGCTGCGACAGGACGACTACACGATTCGAGGACGCGTCGATCTTGCCAGGCTGGCTCGGCTGCTGCCCGAGACAATGCGCGTTCGACCTGGAACGGAAGTCCAATCGGGCGACATCGATCTGGAACTGACGAGCCAGAACCAGCAGGGCAAACGGGAATGGGATGCGCGGATCACTTCCAGCAATCTCGTCGCGCGGAACCAGGGCCGTACGGTGACCTGGGAGCGCCCTCTGGCGATCAGCGTGGCAGCTTTTGCGGACGGAGATTCGCTGGTGATCGAGAAACTCGACTGCCAGTCGAGTTTCCTTCAGGCGCAGGGCAAGGGCACGCTCTCTGCCGGAAAAGTCACGGTCCAAGGCGACTTGAATCAACTGGCCAGGGAGCTCGACCAGTTCCTGGAATTGAGTTCCACACAGCTGTCAGGCAAGATGAGCGGCGAGTTCGACTGGGCGCAGCCCTCGCGCGATACGGTCGACGCGCGTGGAAAAATCCGGTTGGAGGATTTCGCGCTGAACCTGGGAACCGGCCTGCCTTGGCAGGAACGGCTGTTGGAATTGGACCTGAGCGCGCGTGGCGTCGCCTCCGCCGGGCATTTGGAGCGACTTGAACAGGCCCAAGTGCGACTCACCAGTGGGGCCGACCAGATGGTGGCGCGGCTAGTGCGACCGGTCGACGATCTGACGGCGAAAAGCCAGTTCCCGATCGAGTGTACGGTCAAAGGCAATCTGGCCAGCTGGGCTCCTCGAGCCCAAGTGGTCTATCCGCTGAGCGGCATGCAGCTCTCCGGTCAGATCGACTTAATGGAAAATGGCCTGCTGTCGGCCGAAGGGCTGGTCATCGACAAGGCAACCATGAACGTTACGCAATTGACGGCAGTAGGCCACGGACTCTTCATCGACGATCAGGAGCTGCAGGCGGAGATTACGGACCTGGGATTGGACCGCAGCGGGAAAGTCGCGGCAGCTCGGGTCATTGTGCAGAGTTATCCGATCTCTTTCCGTGCCGACAAGGTAAGTTTTACGCCGACGGCCCAAGGTCCCCTGATGGCGGCGGTGATCGGATTCCGCGGCGACCTGGACCGTATCCTCGGCTGTTGCCAGGATCCGCGCCAGATTCCCGCGATGCGAATGGGAGGTGAAGCCCTGGGTCAGCTGCAGCTTTCCCACAAGGCGGGGGCGACCGATGTGAAATGGAAGATCGACCTGACCGACTTCGCTTACGCCAAACCCGAAACCGCGGTGGCGGTCGAATCGCGACGATCGGTGTCGGGTTCACAGGCGGTCGGCGCGTCGACCTGGACGACGGTCTGGAGCGAGCCGAAACTCCACCTGGAAGGCGGCGGCCAGTTGAACGCCTCGAATCTGGCGTTGACGGTCGACAAACTGTCGGTAGATTCCCGGGCGCTGCAGGTGCAGTTACAGGGATCGGTTGACGAACCATCCCAGCGCTGCCTGCTGAATGTCCAGGGCGAGATCGCTTATAACTCGGCTGCCTTGGAAGCAATCCTCCATGGTTTTGTCGGCAACTCGATCCGCATCGAAGCGGATGACCGCTGCCGCTTTGCGTTGCGGGGACCGCTCCGCAACCCGCAGCTGGAAACGTCGCCTGTCGGGCCTTCGCGGCTTGCATCGCATTCGGCGACCGCGTCGGGGATCGACCGTTCCGTTGTCGCCTGGCTGCCGTCGGAGTTGGCTGCGGAAGCGAACGTCGGCTGGTCGCGTGCGGTGGCGTACGGCATGCCGTTCGGGCCGGCGGCAATCAATGCGAAGCTCGCCGGAGGAGTCCTGGAAGTCGACCCGTTGGATCTGGAAGTCAGCGGCGGTCGGATGCGATTCGCGCCGCGGGTTCTGCTCGATCGGCCCGAGCCGCTGTTAACCGCAGAGCCGGGTCCGCTGCTCAGCGACGTGCATCTGGCTCCAGAGATGTGCGGTCAATGGCTGAAGTATGTGATGCCGCTGCTGGGCGATGTAACCCAGGCGGAGGGTAGACTCTCGCTGAAATTGAACGACCAAGCTCAGATCCCTGTCCGCGACCCGTTGGGGGGAGAGGTCAATGGTGAATTGCAGGTGCACTCGGCAACGGTCGGTCCCGGTCCGATCGTCCGCGAGATTCTCAGCCTAGCGTTGACATTGAAATCGCTGATCGACCGACGGCCGCTCTCCGGAGACAACACGCTGGCAGACATCGCCCTGGAAATTCCCGAACAGCGCGTGCCGTTCCATTGGCGCGACCGCCGCGTCTATCACGACCGAGTGCATCTTCTGGTTCGTGAAATCGCGGTGCACACCTCCGGTTCGGTGGGTGTCGATCAGACGCTGGATCTGGTCGCGGAGCTGCCGATTCCCGACGAGTGGTTAACGCGCTCGCAGTACCTGGCGGTGCTCAAAGGACAGTCGCTGAAGATCCCGATCGGCGGCACACTCTCTCGACCGAAGATCGATCGGCAAGTCGCGCAACAGTTCTTCCGCGACATCACGCGTGAAACCGTCACCAGCGGCGCTGGCAAACTGCTGGAAGGACAGTTGAACCGCGGATTCGAAAAGCTCGACAAGCTGCTGGGCCCCAAGAACCCGAAGCCTTGAAAAGTAGCTCCGTACCGGAGTCGCAATCTGGCCGAGTTGCTCCGCGACTCGACCACGGGAGCGACTCAACCAGCGCAATAATCCGCAACCTTCAGCGTCTTCCAACTGTGGCCAGCAGCGGAACCGACCGTTATAGTAATAATCCTGCAGCCTCGCGGCGAGGATTATCGAACATGTGTGGTTCAGCTCGATTAGCATCCCTTTCCAACCCCGGTCTCGTCGGCATGCTGTTTGGCCTGTCGATTCTCTCGGCCGCGCCAACCTATGCCGAGTCGAGCGAAGATCTCTTTCGGCGCCGGGTCGCTCCGATCCTGGAACGTCGCTGTGTTGTTTGCCACAACGACGACGAAGCAAAAGGCGGCTTGTCGCTGGCCTCGCGCGAACGAGCAATGGCCGGCGGCGACAGTGGCGCAGTGCTGATTCCGGGGGACATCGGACGCAGTGCCCTGCTTGCGATGATTGACGGCGAACGACCGGAGATGCCCAAGTCCGGCGAGCCGCTTTCCGACGCCGAGCGGAATGCCTTTCGAGATTGGGTCAAGTCGGGCGCGGGCTGGCCAGCACAGTTGCGTCTGGAGGAACGGCCGGCGGCCGACACCGACTGGTGGGCACTGCGTCCCCTGTCGCGACCGCCGATCCCGGTCGCCCCGGCGGCCCCGGGGACCGGCAATGCGATCGACGCGTTTATCGTCGCTCGACTGCGCGACGAGGGACTTCAGCCCTCGCCGCCGGCCGATCGCCGTACCTTGATCCGTCGGCTGTATTACGATCTGCTCGGCCTCCCCCCCGCCCCGGACCAGATCGATCGCTTCGTCAACGACCCCGATCCGCGCGCGTACGAACGGCTGGTGGATCAGTTGCTGGAACAGCCGCAGTATGGCGAGCGCTGGGCGCGGCATTGGCTCGACGTCGTGCACTATGCTGACACGCACGGTTACGACAAGGACAAGCTGCGACCGAACGCCTGGCCGTACCGCGACTATGTCATTCGCTCGTTGAATGCCGATCGGCCCTATGGCGAATTTGTCCGCCAACAGCTGGCGGGCGACGTGCTCTACGCCGAGGATCCCGCGGGTATCGAGGCCTTGGGATTCATCTCCGCCGGGCCATGGGACTTCGTCGGACATGCGGAAGTCCCCGAATCCAAACTCGACGGCCAGATTGCGCGACTGCTCGATCGCGACGACATGGTCTCGACCAGCTTGAATGCGCTGATGAGCACTACGGTTCAATGCGCGAGGTGCCATCACCACAAGTTTGATCCGATTTCGCAGGAGGATTACTACAGCCTGCAGGCAGTATTCGCGGCTTTGGATCGCGCCGACCGTGCTTACGACGTCGACCCGAGCGTAGCTCGTATGCGTCGTGAATTTGAACGCGAACGAACGGAATTGGAATCGCTGCGGAAACAGCTTGACGAGACGATCCGGCAGATGGCCGGACCTCGACTCGCCGAAATTGACAAACAACTTGCCGAACTCGCCGGTCAATCGACTGGCGCGGAGCGTCCCGAATTCGGCTACCACAGCGCCATCGAAACGTCGCCCAACGTGGAAAAATGGGTGCAGATTGATCTTGGAGAGCCGAAGGTCGTCGAGGATTTGCTCTACGTCGCCTGCCACGACACCTTCAACAACATTGGTGCCGGATTTGGTTTTCCTCGACGGTACAGAATCGAAGCCGCCAACGACGAACGATTTGCCGAGAACGTGCGAACGATCGTCGACCATTCGGCCGCGGATGTGGCGAACCCGGGCGTGGTGCCGCAAGCGGTCAAGGTCGGCGGCGAATCGATCCGTTTCATCCGCATCACTGCGACTCGGCTGGCGCTGCGCCAAGCCGACTATATTTTCGCGATGGCGGAAGTGATGGCGCTCGACAAGGAGGGCGTCAACCTGGCGGCCGGGCGTGAGGTGCAGTCGCTGGACTCGATTGAAGCGCCTGTCCGCTGGCAACGCCGCAACCTGGTCGATGGCTACTACTACGGTGTGAAACCGGGCAGCGCGGAAAAGATCGCCGAGTTGGGCCAGATGCGCCACGAACTGCTCGATCGATCGCTCGACGATGCCACGCGCCAGGCGTGGCTGGAATTGCAAGCGAAAACGGAGCAGGTGACCAAACAGATTTCCGATTTGCCAGCCCGCCAGCAGGTTTACGCCGGCACGATCCACCATGGCAGTGCTCCTTTCACCGGGACCGGCGGCAACGGCGGTAAGCCTCGCGAAATCCGCGTGCTGCGGCGCGGCGACCTGAAGAACCCGGGAAAGATCGCCTCCCCAGGCGCGTTGCCGTGGTTTGACAACCTGCCGCATCGATTCGATCTGCCCCCCGAGCATGCCGAAGGTCAACGCCGCGCGGCATTGGCCCGCTGGGTAACCGCTCCGGAAAATGGACTCACCTGGCGCTCGATCGTCAATCGCGTCTGGCTCTATCACTTCGGACGCGGACTGGTCGATTCTCCTAACGACTTCGGCCGCATGGGCCAACTGCCGACCCACCCCGAATTGCTGGATTGGCTGGCAGTCGAATTCCGCGACGGAGGTGGATCGCTCAAGGCGCTGCACCGGCTGATCTGCAACAGCGCGACCTACCGCCAGTCGAGCGAATTTCGTCCGGAAGCCGCGGAACGGGACGCGAGTAATCAGTTACTGTGGCGCATGAACCGCCGCCGGCTCGAGGCCGAAGCGATTCGCGACTGTGTGCTGTTCGTCGCCGGGAAACTCGACCCCGCCATGTACGGACCCGGTTTCTGGGACTTCGTGCTGGAAAAGCCGGAACATTCGCCGCACTACGAGTACGACAAGCAGGATCCGAATGATCCCAAAACCCATCGCCGATCGATCTATCGGTTCGTGGTCCGATCGGCGCCCGATCCTTTCATGGAAAGCCTCGATTGCGCCGATCCTTCGCTGCTGGTCGACAAGCGCAATGAGACAATCAACGCGCTCGGCGCCCTGGCAATGCTCAACAACAAGTTCATGGTGAGGATGAGTCAACATTTCGCGGCGCGCGTGGAGCGTGAAGGCGCGGATGCCGGGGAACGGATCGACGCCGCATTCCGCCATGCGCTCGGCCGGGACCCGCTACCGTCCGAACGGGACGGATTAATCGGCTACGCGAACCAGTTTGGACTCGCCAATGCCTGTCGATTGATCCTGAACCTCAACGAGTTCTCCTTCGTCGACTGAACACGATCGATTGCAGAAAGGCCGGGGAGTTTATGCGAATGCCGCTTGTCGATCGACGCGAACTGCTTTCGACGTTTGGCGGCCTGGCGTTGACGTCGCTGCTGGGTCGGGACGGCGACCTGGTCGCGGCGGAAGCGTCGCGAGGCCCGCATCACGCGCCACGCGCCAAACGGGTCGTGCAGCTGTTCATGTCCGGCGCCGCCAGCCATATCGATCTCTGGGACTACAAACCGGAACTGGAGAAGCGGCACGGCCAGCCCTCCGATTTCGGAGAACATGTGGAACTCTTTCAAAACGGACTGGGGCCCTGGCTGCGCTGCCCGTGGTCCTGGCAGGCGTACGGCGAGTGCGGCAAACAGCTCAATGAAATCACCGCGCCGATGGGTGACGTTGTCGACGACGTGGCATTCGTGCACAACATGGTGGGAAAAACAGGCGTCCATAGCCAGGCCACGTTGTTGCAAGCCACCGGGTTTCAAGTACCGGGCTTCCCCGGCATGGGCGCCTGGATCAGCTACGGCTTAGGCAGTTTGAACGACAACCTTCCGACCTTTGTGGTGCTCCCGGACCACCGGGGGTTCGGACCGAGCGGACCGAAAAACTGGGGCGCCGGCTTCCTGCCGGCAATGCACCAGGGAACGGTCATCCGCCCCGGCAGCGCCAACCCGATCACCGATCTTTTTCCAGATCGCGCCGAGTTCATTTCTCAGGCGGGAGACCAGGCAGCGCAGCGGCTGCTCAAGCAGATCAACCAGCAACACGAATCCCGCCGTCCGGGCGATTCGCGACTCGAAGCCCGCATCCGCGCCTACGAACTGGCCGCGCAAATGCAGCTTAGCGCACCCGAGGCGATGGATCTCTCCCGCGAGCCGGCTCATATCCTGAAGATGTACGGCTTGGATCACGGCAAAAGTGAATTCGACAAAGAGATTAACGACGTCGAAGAAACCGACTACTTCGGCCGAAAGTGCCTGGTGGCTCGGCGGCTTCTCGAACGGGGCGTACGATTTGTCCAGATCTGGTCCGGTTGCGACAACGGCTTCCCGCGCCGTAATTGGGACTCACACGAAAACCTCCAACGCGACCACGGCCCGCTCGGATTGTCGGTCGCTCGCGGGGCCCGCGCTCTGATCAACGACCTGCGCCAGCGCGGCATGCTGCAGGACACCATCGTTTTCTGGACCACGGAGTTTGGCCGAATGCCTAGCAGCCAAGGAAACGAAGGACGCGACCATAACCCGTTCTGCTTTACGACCTGGCTCGCCGGCGGAGGAATACGGGGCGGAATCAGCTACGGACCAAGCGATAGCTTCGGATACAAGCCACAGGAACGCGATCAGGCCACTCAGGTCTACGATATTCACGCCACCATCCTGCATCTGCTGGGAATCGATCACACCCGATTGAATTTCCGCCATAACGGCATCGACCGGCGATTGACCGATGTGCATGGCAAAGTAATCAACGATCTGATCGCCTAGTTGGACTGCGGCACGATCTCGAACCGGCACTCCCTAGGGGCGGCTCACTAAGGCCTCGTTCCCCGAGGGAACATACAACCGCAAGAATTCACTGAAAAAATACTGCTGACCGATGGTGCGGAATTCGAACAGCAAATTGCCCAACTTCTCTTGCTTGCGTGGATCGAATTCGGTATCACCTTCCGCGCCGCAATCCGTCGTCGAGCGTACTTGTCGTTATCGGGTTGGATTTCGGGTTGTCCACCGACAAGTGGACGTCACTTTTCGTCGCCACGATCCCCCATGCTCAAGTGCCAATGAACAACGCTTGCTGGACATTTTACTGCTGCCTGCTGTTGGCCGGTTGCCGCGCGCTTCCGCCCCAGCTCACTTCGGCCGATCCGGCGCGGAAAACTGTCGCCGCGAAAGGGAAGCCCTCGAACGAACGCAACTGGGTCCTCTCCCAGAAAGTTCTGCCGTACGCGAAACTCGACCGTCACGGCGCGACGGTCAATAACATCCGTAACTTTGATTACATCACGGAAAACGATATGATTCCGCGGTACTACGACCGCCGCGTCAACTGGGACGATCTGGAATCGGTCGACTTCGTCGTCACTCCCTTTCCGAACAGCATCTATCTGGCACATACGATGCTGAGTTTCGGATTTCGTGACGGCTGGCATCTGGCGGCTTCGGTGGAGGCGCGGCTGGAGCAAGGCGAGGAGTATTCGCCGATCGACGGCGCCGCGGCGCAATACGAGTTGATGTATGTGCTGGCCGACGAGCGGGATGTCATTCGCCTGCGAACCGACGTGCGCGGCAGCGATGTCTACGTCTATCGCGCCAAAGCGACCGGGGAACAACTGCGCGGGTTGCTCGAGGATTTTCTGCGGCGGGCCAATGACTTGCGCGAGCATCCCGAATTCTACGATACGCTCACCAATAACTGCACTTCGAATATTGTCCAGCATGTGAATCAGCTGCGCAGCGACCAGATCGGTTTCGACGTTCGGACTCTGCTGCCGGGCCTGTCACCGCGACTGGCCTACGACTTGGGTTTGCTCGAACCCCGCGGCTCTTTCGAGCAAACGCGCGAACAGGCCAATGTGACGCAACTGGCTCGCCAATGGCGTGACGCACCCGATTTCTCTCAGCGAATCCGCCGCCTCTAAGTGCCTTAACGCGGTGAACACGGGAAGTGCGGGAGATTTTAGCGCGGTGAACACGGAGAGCGCGGAGCTGTTCACGGCCGCCGCAAGCCAAGGGATCGCGGATCTGATCGGCAGGGTTGTGGGCCTGCCCCTGGGTCCGGTATCCTGGCGTGGTGCCTTGAACCTGTTCATCATGCTTTGCGTGGGCTGGTCATTGTGGACTCGGCGACTTATCCTGGCCGCGGTCGCACATACTGTCGAGGGAGGCCGTCGGCCATGGAATCCGCCGAGATCGAGGATACGTATGCGGAGGCATTCCGCAGTATTTATGCGGAAGTACTGATCACCGCGCGGGACAAAAAGTGGTTGGATCGCGCGGTCAACGCCTGCACCGGAAACGCCACAAGTACGATCCTCTGCGATTGCGAGGCGGGCCTCGACCGCTACATCAACCCGGGTGACAACAGGCTCGGTGAAACCACGCCGGATGGCCGACCCGGCGCCGTCGTTCAATTCCATGTGCCGCGTTTCTTCAAAGACCGCGAATCGCGACTGGAACGATCGCTGCTGGTGCGTCTGAGTCAGAATGTTCTGACCTGCCCTACCGCCGCCTGCTTCAGCCTCCAGGAGGCGCCGGGGTGGTTTAAATTAGGACGCAAGATCGCCTTGTTCGGGGACGGTCACCAGTTTCGCGATCAGCGTTTCGGGCGCCGCGTTTGGATCGTTCCGATCATGGGCGGCGAATTCATGCTCGACCGACGATTCGGTTTCCAAGACGGGATCATGGGTGGCAATCTCTGGTTCATGGGCCGATCGGTTGACGCGGCCCTGGAAGCCGCGGAGCGCGGCGTGCGCGCAATCGATGCCGTTCCGAACGTGATTACCAGTTTCCCCGGAGGTGTCGCCGCCAGCGCAAGCAAGGCCGGCAGCAAATACTCGTTCCTGATCGCCAGCACCTTCGCGGAGTTCTGCCCCACGCTGAGGGAGAAGCTTGGTTCGACCTCCCGCCTTCCCCCGGATGTCCAGTCGATCATGGAAATCGTGATCAACGGTCGGGACCTGGAAACCGTGTCCGCGGCGACCCAGGCGGCAATCGAAGCTTCCCGCTCCACGCCGGGCCTGCTCAAAATCACCGCGGGGAACTACGGTGGGCGGCTGGGCAAGAGCTTTATCTATCTGCGCGGAGCCAAAACCTGAGCCATCGAAGAGCCTTTCTGCGGAGCGTTGATTGATGCACTCGCGACGCCAATTCCTCGCCAACACAAGTCGGCTCGCTGCTATTACCACGGTAGGGGCCCGATCGGGCACGAACTGCTCGGTGGCCGACGACAACAAAACGCGTCATCGTTACATCGACATCCATACCCATCTGGGCGCGTTTTACCATGGCCGTGAATTGACCGCAGAGCTGCTGGTTCAATTCATGGACCACCACGATGTGGAGATGGCCTGCGTCCTGCCGCTGATTTCGCCCGAATCGGCGCCGATCGTTCAACCGGTCACTATGGCACTCGCAGCCTACCGCCAGTTTCCCGATCGGATCATTCCCTTCTGTTCGCTCGATCCTCGCGCCGTCACGGAACCGGGTAAACGGAGCGGACATGTGGCGGGCGTGCAAGGTCTGATCGAGATCCTGAAGCGATACCAGGCGGCCGGCTGCCGCGGGCTGGGCGAACACAAAACAGGATTGCCGTTCGACGCGCCGCAGCAAATGGCGTTGTACGAAGCCTGTAATAAGGTCGGTCTACCGATCCTCTTCCATCTGGACGATATTCGCAACCCGGATACGCCCGGATTGCCACGGCTGGAAAACGTGTTGAAGGCGTTTCCCGAATTACCCTTGATCGGTCATGCCGCAGGCTTCTGGGCCTCGATCAGTGGCGACGCTCAGTTCGAGGATTTCGGACGTTACCCGGACATCCCCAAGAAAGTGATCGCTGGCGGAGCACTCGATCGCCTGCTGTCGCGTTATCCAAACCTGTATGGAGACTTGTCCGAGCCGGGAGGCGAGAAGGCGCTGGCCCGGGACCTGGAATTCGCGCGTGAGTTCGTCATCCGAAACGCCGACCAGCTTCTATTTGGCACCGACGTGCTGATGCCCGGGCAAGCAATACCCCAGTTTGAACTGCTGGCCTCGCTGAACCTCCCCGACGACGTGCAACATAAGATATATCGCGGGAACGCAATCAAGCTGCTGAAACTGTAAGACGGACCTCCAGGCCGACCACTGGGCCGACCTCCAGGCCCGTCCAAATGGTAAGTCATAGTCCAGGGCGATCCTATGCAGGGCGACACCGCATTTCTTCCACAAAGACGACCTGTGTTTGAACCGCCATTGCGCCACGCTGACAGCTCCAGCCGCGCGCGCCGGATTACTGCTGCCCTGTTGTGTAGCCTCGCCTGCGCAACACCCTTCGAGCCTGCGTTTGCCGACGCGCCGCGATTTCAACTGCCGGAAGGATTTACCATCGAGCAGGTAGCGTCCGCGCCACTCGTGCGATATCCGTTGTTTGCCTGTTTCGACGACGACGGTCGGCTGTATGTCGCCGAGGGAACCGGCGAGAGTGTGCCAGGCACCGAGCTCACAGAAAAAAAACTCGGCCGGATCACCAGGCTGGAAGATACCGACGGCGACGGCCGATTCGACACCAGCCAGCCGTTTGCCGATGGTCTGGTTTTTCCCCAAGGCGTGCTCTGGCACGACGGAGTGGTCTACGTCGCCTCCCATCCCGCGATCTGGCGACTTGAGGACACGGACGGCGACGGAATTGCGGACCGTCGTCAAGAATTCGTCGGTCGATTTCAATTCAACGGGAACGGCTGCGACATTCACGGGCCGTTCCTCGGTCCGGATGGACGCATCTATTGGACCGATGGGCGGCACGGGTACAAGATCGCTCGCCCCGACGGTTCGATGCTGGAAGGGTTTGCGTCACGCATTTGGAGGTGCCGCACGGACGGCACCGACCTGGAGCGAATTGCCGGCGGCGGATTCGACAATCCGGTTGAGCTTGCCTGGACCGACGAGGGGGAACTGCTTGGCACGATGGACCAGGGGGCCGGCGATTGCCTGTTGCATTATGTCGAGGGTGGCGTCTATCCCGAGGATCATCCTTGTGTCGCCGAATTCGTTCGCACCGGACCGTTTCTGGGCGCCGTCAAGCGATATTCGGTGGAGCTCCCCGCGGCTCTTTGCGGGACGATGCGCTATCGTTCCAGCGGCTGGGGAGACGATTTCCGCGATGGATTGATCACCACGCATTACATGACGCACAAGCTGGTGCGGAGTCGACTGATCCGGGAAGGCTCGACGTTTCGCGCCGACGACACCGATTTTCTGGTCTCGACCGACACCCACCTGAGACTAACCGACGTGCTGGAGGACGCCGACGGCAGCCTGCTGATGATCGATATGGGAGCATGGTTCAGTTACGGATTCCTGGGTAATGTTGTACCTCGACCGGATCGACTTGGCGCGATCTATCGCATACGCCGCACGAGCGGCGATGCGAGCGGCGATGCGAGCGGCCGCGGCGGCGATCCCCGAGGTCGGCAACTTCGAATCCCGAATCGAACCGCCGCGCAGCTCGTCGCACTGCTGGACGATCCTCGACATACCGTCCGCGATCAGGCGATCGCCCGGCTGGCGAAGCTCGGCGAACAATCGGTGCCAGCCCTTCTTGACGGTCTTGCCAAAACGGGCACGCACGGTGCGACGGTCGAGCAGCGGGCCAACGCGCTGTGGGCCCTAACGCGGATCGACGGTCCAGCCGCTCGCTCGGCCGTCCGCGAAGCGTTGCGTCACGCGCTGGCGGAATCGACTCCAAATGCCGCGGATGATCAACGATTACTTGCAATCGCCGCGGACGTGGCGGGAC
>VGZA01000062.1 GCA_016872775.1 Planctomycetota bacterium
CTGGTGGTAATTGCCATTATCGGCATTCTGGTGGCACTATTGCTGCCTGCAGTTCAGGCTGCCCGCGAAGCAGCCCGTCGTGCTCAGTGTGTTAATAATCTCAAGCAGATTACGCTTGCGATGCACACGTACGCGGATTCGAACAAGGAAACGTTCCCGACATCGATGGGGTGGAACTTATCGACTGGAACATGGCTCTGGAATTACTCGGACAAGGTCGGCTTGATGCCGTACATCGAACGAGTTCCTGAGTACAACAATATTGTCCCGATGGGCCAGTGGCACCTGGACCCCAATAACTCGAACACCCCGTGGGGTGGCCTGTACGATCCGTGGTGGACAGGTAATGCGCAATCGTTCAGCGGTCGTATTCCTACATTCAATTGTCCTTCACAGCCAAACGAACTCAACCAGCGTCGCGGTAACTTTACGTATGCGATCAGCCACGGAACCACGCACTCGCCTCCGCACCGCGGGACATCAAATGCGATATTTAATAATGATACTTATGCGAACGGAGTTGCGTCATACAGGTTCTCTTTTTGGGGTGGGGACGATTGGGGCGTATCAGCGAAGGCCCGTCGTATTGCGACGATTACGGACGGCACCAGTAACACCGTCGCCTACTCGGAGTTTGTATTGCAGAACCCGGTCCTGAACCAAGGTGGGCAGGAAGTTGGTTTTGATCCGATCACGTTCAAGGCTAACGATCCGAAGAAGATTCGTCAGCAGGTTTATTCCTGGTCGGCTCTCGGCAACAACACGGCCAACTCCCGGATTGAGTGCTTGAAGCTGACGTCATTGTCTGGCCGAAGTGACATGCGTGGTCGCTCATTCTCTTGGTCGTTTCTCGGTAATGGAGCCATTTATACCGGCACAATGCTGCCGAACGAACGCAGCTGCCAGTCGACATCCTACGGTTGGGGTGACTGGTTGGGTGGTAACATGATGTCCGCCAGCAGCGAACATCCTAACGGAGTGAACGTGGGCTTGGCCGACGGTTCCGTCCGGTTCGTTGCCGAAACAGTCAACGCGGACGTCTGGTGGGGAATCCACAGCATCGACGGTGGCGAAAATGTCGCAGTACCGTAAGTTGATGTCTTAAGAAGTTTTGGTAAGGTTGAAAAGAAAAAGAGCGGCCGCAGCCTTCAGTATTCTGAAGGCTGCGGTTTTTTGTTGACTCGCGTTGCGGCGCGCGTTCGGGAAAAGCCATCAGGCATTCCGCGAGCCGAGTGGAATAACGGCTGGTGGATCGGTATCATTATTGGGTAGATTGGCCGGTCGAGTGCCAAGATTGACCGGCAAGTTGGCCACTTTGTGAGTTGCCTGCATGAAATGGAACCTGTTTCGCGCGACGCTGGTTGCCGCCGCAGCCATCATGGCATTTGTCGGCGGAGTCTATGCCGTCTACTTTTCTGGTTCCGCGCTCCAACGGGCGCAACGGCTCGGCGACTTTGAGATCTGGAACAAATGCCGAGCGGAACTAAGCCGCTACCTTGTCTTTCACCCGGGCGACTCCCAGGCGCATTTGCTCTTTGCTGAATCGGCGATCAAAGATTTGATGCTGGATCGAGACCAGGCATTGAAATTGGCGCTCGAGCATCTGGCGTACATTCCCGATGTCTCGTCCCAAGGCGCGGCGGCAAGAACCAAGGAGGCGCAGATTCTGTTTGTTCAGTTTCGCAGTCCAACGCTTGCGGAATCCAAGTTTCGGCGCGCTTTGCAACTTGATTCGGACCATTTTGAAGCTTGGTTTGGCCTTTGGAAGCTTTTGACGCAAACCGAGCGATGGCACTTGGCCGAGGATGCAGTATGGAATTGCTACCGGCTCTCCCGTCCAGACAGCCGACTATTCGTGTTGCGAGAATGGTACATGACGCAGTTCTTTCCCACAACCGCGAACTTTTCGCTCGATCAAGCGATGGGAATCGTCGGCGATCAGGATCCAAACGCCGATATTTCCGACGGCCTTCGCTATCACGCATTCGTTCGCTCCGAGCCGCAATCGGCACTGGGTAAGGTCTGCTACGCCCGCTGGTTGTATCGCAACCGGCAGATTGACGAAGCGATCGACTCACTGAATACTAACGCCAAGGAAGTGAATTTTCCCAGCAATGACCCATTTTACCTTTGGACTTTGATCGAACTGTTGTCGCTGCGCGGCGAGTTGGATGAAGCCAAAGTGGCATTCGAGAAATGGCCGAACGATTATCGACAGAGTTTTGAGTACTGGTCGTCGTACGCCACGATCCTGGATGATGTCGAACAAAACTACGAGGACGCGATCCCGGCTTATTATCAGGCGTTGTCGTACTGGCCAGGACCAATTGATTGGTCGCTGCGCAGCAAACTGGCGGCATGCCTTGCCCGCGCAGGGCAAACTGAAAAGGCGGAGCAGGAGCGCGTGCGCGTCAACGAACTGGAAATGCTGTTGACGGACGATAACTTTCGCCGACAACGTGAAATCCTCGCCAGAATGGATGACTCACTATTCGGAATGGAGGAAATTGTGGAGTTCTACAAGTCGATCGAGCGGCCCAAGGAGGCCGCAAGCTGGGAAGAAGCGTTACAGTTCGCCAAAGAGGCGAGTAAAGACCCAAAGCGTAGTTCGCCCGATTCGAATCGTGGGTCGGCGAAGTCTTGAAGATGGACCGTCGGGCAAATTCATCAAGGGCAACGTGCTCTTATTGGACAGTCAGTTTTTTTGTTTTATTCACGGGAAAGGAAGTTTGTATGGCTTGGTTGAAATCGCTTGCGTTGTTGGCTCTTCTAGGACTGGCCGTCGGTTGCTCTGGCTCGGCAGAGGTCAAGCCGGCCAACAAAGACTCCAAGCAACAAGACATTGGGGCGACGAACAAGGCAATGGAAGAATCAATGGGGAAGATGAACATCCCTACCGACATGATGGATCGCATGAAGACGAGTGGGTTTGGCGGCGTAGATGGCTTGAAGATGAAGGAAGGTCAGCAAGGCCCTCCAAGCGGCGGGGCACCTGGCGGCGCGGCACCTGGTGGGGCGGCTCCTGGTGGTGCTCCAAAGCAGTAAATGGGGAGTGGGTCGAGGTACTCCGCGGCCCACTCGCAGCCATTGTCCGTCCAAAAAACCTCGGCTGCCAGTTATCGCCGCTCGCGATAACTGGCAGCCAGTTTTTTCGCGCGTCTTGGATCGAAGATCGGTTCGCGTTGAGCCCCTTCGGGCCTTCGGGGCAGGAAGAACTCCGCAAAATGGCGCGGTCCAATTAGTGTTCGTGGGGCGCGAAATTCCCCGCATATTCCTTGCCTTTAATGCGAACGAGCAATTGGGCCTCCGTGCCATCTTTCCCGGCCGCCTCCAGGATCGCCAGCAACGTCTTGTCTTCCGTTTCAAATCGTGCGGACGGTTTGTCGGCTTCGCCCGCCGACGGCAGCTTGAAACTCTTTTCCTCGCCGGCGACTTTGGTCCTGATCTCGATTTCCGCGTCGTCGATCGCCACTTCCTTTTCGACCTTGTCATCCAGCAAAATCACCGTAATTCTTCCGCTTGCGTCGTCTTCCATCCATTCGGCGTGATAGTCTTCGTGGCCAAGTTCCAGCACATGTCCACCGTGCGGGCCGTGCATGTGGGCATGATCGTGGTGTTCGTGATCGTCTATCTTCTTGTCCGCACTCCCCGTGCTTCCGCTGGTCCCCGATGTCTTTTTCACCGGGGGCCCTTCGCAGGAGCAACCGGAAATCGAAAGTGCCAGGCAGAAACTGGCAACGACGAATTCGCGACCCAATCTACGACTCATGACAATTCTCCTCTTGGCGGTTGGATGTTAGCCCGGTTCTAAAAAGTATGGGTTAGCCCGGGATCGGCTTCTGGGTAAACAGCCTATTGCAACAGGTCTCACCGGTTAATTCAATCGACCGATGCAACGAAAGGTGAGATTCGTTGGAGGGCTATTCGCGCGCGGAGCGTGCCGCAAGGGGCCGCTCGGCAACCGCCGTGGCGGCGGAATTGCGCTGCAACAGGACCACTTGGTCCTTCTTGAGAAAATGCGGAATGGTGACCACCGGTTGAAAGTCTCTGCCCAGATGCAACTCTAATTCGAGCAGCTTTTCGTTCGTGGTAATCACAAAAACCGGCGACGACGATTGCCTCAGATCGTCCAGCGAATTCGCCCCTCGCCGTCCGTAACGCGGGAAGTCGCTCGTTGGCGCGGCGGTCGCCGTTTCCAGGGCCAACTCGTGAATCGGCCGACCGAGGTAGTAAACCCAGCTCGGTTCCAGGCAGCCATAGGAATAGACCTCCGCGGGTTGCCCGACAGCTCGAATCGGTTCCAAGAGCCGCTGACTCGACTGATGCCGGTCGGCCGCGACTGGCCCCAATCCGAACATGCAGCCGCAAAAAGTTGTCGCGCCCAGGAAATGGCATACGACGGCGGCGCCACGCTGTTTTCGAACCGCTGCGCCGAAGGCAACGCCCCCGGAAATGACCAGGATAAGTCCCAACCAGCCCAGCCAGCCTTCGCCCGGGAATTGCGGAGCAATGAAACGGGGCAGGAGCAAGGTGAACAGGATGCCAACAACGGCGGAGCTGCCGAAAGCAGCGTAGAGCCAACGATCGCTCAGGGCAGTGCGCCGTTGTCGCCACCGATCAAGCATCCAGCCGGTAACGATCGCCAGCGCCGGGTAGCAAGGAGTGACATAACTCGGCAACTTGGTGCGTGCCAGGGAAAATGCGCCGACCCAGATGACGACCCACCCCAAGACCAGATAGAGTCCGTGGACGGTGCGACGATTCTCGGACCGGCGTATTGCGAAGCAAAACTCCAGCAAGGCGGGCGCGGCGAATACGGAACTGGGAAAAAAGCCGGCGAGCATGGCGACCGGGTAATACCAGACGGATCCGCCGTGGCCTTCCCGCGACTGCATGGCTCGTTCCAGGTTGTGGTCCAGGAAGAACCCGCGAGTGAATTCGCCGTCGCTGCGGGCATCAACCGCGAGGTACCAAGGCGCCGCAATCGCGACGATGACAAGCAGCCCCATCCCCGGCCGAATCATCCGGATGCTTCGAATCATGTTGTCGACGCGGATTTGGTTTCGAACACGCGAAAGGAACGGCATCGCCAATGCGTCTTTCCCAGCGACGTGAGCATTCGCCATTCCAGCCGTAAACAGGATAATTGCCGCGGGAAGTATCAGTCCGACGGGCCCCTTTGCGAGAACCGCCAACGCCATTCCCCCATAGGTGGACAACATCGGCAGTAACGGTAATCGCGCGGTCGAAGGCTCCCAGCCGGGCCCGCTTGGGTCGTGCCCGGTGAACGCCCCCAGAACGAAACATCCCAGGGAAGTGGTCACGAAAAAGATCAGGCAGGAGTCGGGAGTCGCCGCGCGACCCGCGACGTCAAACATCAAACTCACGCTTAGTGCCAGTCCCGCCAGGAAACCTGCCGCGGCGCCAAAGAGTCGCCGGCCGATCACATAGGTCCAGAGGACCGTCCCCAGCCCCAGAACCGCGGAAGGCAGCCGGGCCGCAAATTCGCCATCGCCGAATAGTCCGTAAGCGGACATGATGAACCAATACAATAACACCGGCTTGTGGGTACGAATTTCATCGTTAAACCAGGGCGTGACCCAGTCCCCACGCGCCAACATTTCGCGCGCGCATCCCGCGTTCCTCGGTTCGTCGCGGTCCCAGAGGCGCGCGGCACCAAGATTGGTCGCTAACACCGCACTCGCGACGAGCGTCAGTATCGCCAGATGTATGACCGTCCGTGCCATCATGAGTCCAATTCCTGCCGGGAAGCGTTCCTGCAAGGAACCTGCAGGTCGAGAGTCTAGGACACGGACCCACTTGGCTCAACATCGATTCCCGTCCCAAGGGTCATGCCGGTAATGCAACTATCGAATGCTAGCTTCGGAGAACCGCGTCGTTGTCGACTCGACTATTCATACCGTAGGCGAGTCGGTACGCTGCATCCATTGCCAGGTGGCTTCCAAGCGGGCGGGCGGCCTCCTCGCATGCAGGCTCCGCCGGGAGATCACGGCCGGCCACTCCACAGTGCCGCCGCACATTCATCGGACAAAACGGAATTCACGATGACGGAACGCAGCGAGCCGAACGGCCGTCCCCAGAGGTTGGCGGGGCCGGTCGGTCGTCGGATCATCTGGATCGGACTGGGGTTGATCTCGATAATGCCCATCGCATTGGCGGTTGATCTCCCCGTTCATGATTGGGTGGCGGGCACGAACCTTCCCCGGGACCTTCGCAAACTGGTTGCGCTCAGCGAAGTTGCGGCCCATGCGGTCGGAGCGGGACTCCTGCTGGTGGCGATCGCCGTGCTCGATCGCCAGGGGCGCCGTTACCTCCCCCGTATCGCCGCATGCACCTACGGCGCGGCGTTGGTCGCTGACGTGTCGAAACTCGCTCTGATTCGCGTTCGACCTCATAGCCTTATGGGGGAAGCGTCGGTCTGGGAAACGTTTCTTGGCCGGTTCCCCCTTCAATTCACGGACGGATTCGCGGGCCGTGACTACGGCAGCACGCTGCAGTCGTTCCCGTCGGGGCACTCGGCAACCGCCGTGGGACTGGCGGCCGCTTTATCGGTGCGATACCCGCACGGACGGTATTTTTTCGCGGTCGTGGCGATTCTGGCGGTAATACAGCGGATTGACGCGAACGCGCACTTTGTCAGTGATTGTGTCGCCGGTGCCGCCATTGGCTGCCTGGTGGCGGGGTTCCTGCACGGCACGAACCGATTGGCGAGCCAGTTCACGCGGCTGGAACGGGGAAGTTGCTGATCGTCGCGGCAGTCGTTAGGATGGCAGGGAACTGCCTTCCTTAATCGAGTATTCCAACGACTCGCTGAAGCGATCATCTCTCAAGTGAAACTTCGATGACGTCATGCCTGAAGACGCGTCTGGGACTGCTGGCGATACTGTTCCCGCTTCTTGCGGCGGGCACGATGCCCGCTGGTGAACAGCAGTCGCCCCCCGGGAAGCCCGCGGAAGTCGAAGCGAATCAGCGGTTCTTTGAATCGAATATCCGCCCCCTGTTGGCGGCGAATTGCGTCAAGTGCCATGGTGCGAAGAAGCAGCGAGGCGGGCTGCGGCTCGATTCGCGTGACGGTCTGCTTCGAGGCGGCGAATCGGGCCCCGCGATTCACCCCGGGGACGACGAGAACAGCCTGATACTCCAGGCGGTTCGACATCAGGCGTTCCAGATGCCGCCTGATGGAAAACTCTCGGATCAGGAGATCGCCCAACTCGCGGCGTGGGTCCGACAAGGCGCGATCTGGCCCGAGGCGACGCCGCGGATCACGGGAATCGTCGATCGGCGGGAACGCGAATTCACGCAGGAAGACCGGCAATACTGGGCTTTCCGCGCGACGAACACACCTCCCGTTCCGCTGCCCGTGGCCCAGGATTGGGTGCAAGGGCCGATCGACGCCTTCGTCGCGCGTAACTTGCATGCGCAGCAACTTGGCCCGGCAATCAGCGCGGCATCGGCGGTCCTGTTGCGACGTGTCTATTTTGACCTGATCGGTTTACCACCAACGGCGGCCGAGGTCGCGGAATTCGTCGCCGACCCCGCAGGCGACGCGCTCGATCGCACGGTCGACCGATTGCTGGCGTCGCCACGGTATGGAGAAAAAGCTGCCCGACACTGGCTCGACCTTGTACGCTACGCTGATTCAGACGGATTCAAGCAGGACGATTATCGCCCGCACGCCTGGCGGTATCGTGATTATGTTGTCGACGCATTCAACGTTGACAAAACGTATCGGAGCTTCGTGCAGGAGCAGATTGCCGGAGACGAGCTGGCTACCCACGACCCGGCAGCACTCATCGCTACCGGCTACCTGCGCCACTGGATTTATGAATACAACCAGCGCGACGTGCGCAGCCAATGGGCCCACATTCTCAACGACATCACGGATGTTACCGCCGACGTATTCCTCGGGTTGGGCATGAGTTGCGCCCGGTGCCACGACCACAAGTACGACCCGATTCTTCAACGCGACTATTTCCGTTTACAGGCATTCTTCGCGGCGTTTCAGCCGCGCGATCAGCTCCTGCTGTCGGATCCGGCGGAACGAGCGGACTACCAGCAACGGCTGGCGGAATGGGAAGCGAAGACCCACGAAGTCCGGGAGCGGATGGCGGCGATCGAACGCCCGCATCGTGGCAAGGTTACCGCGCAGGCCATCGAGAAGTTTCCCAAAGACATCCGCCCAATGCTGTTCAAGATGGAGTCGGAGCGGACACCGTTCGAGCGACAGATCGCCGACCTGGCGGGTCGCCAGATCACCATGGAACAAGTCAACCTCAAGATGGAATCGAAGCTGACGGACGACGAGAAGCAGGAATGGTTGACGCTGTCGAAACGGCTTGCCGAATATGCGCAGGACCGGCCCGCGGCGCCCCCCACCGCGTTCGCCGCCGCCGACGTCGGAACATCCGCTCCCGAAATTGCGATTCCGGGCAGGCCCGAGTTGCCGATCGCCCCGGGATTTCCAAGTTTGCTCGACCCGTCCGATGCCGTCATCGAACCGCTGCCCGAACTGCCGTCGACAGGACGGCGGCTGGCGCTGGCGCGGTGGATCACGTCCGACGACAATCCACTTGCCTCCCGCGTCGCGGTCAATCGCCTCTGGCAGGTCCTGTTCGGACGGGGAATCGTGGCAACCCCCAGTGATTTCGGGCGACTCGGAACGCCTCCGACCGATCCCGAGTTACTGGATTGGCTGGCCCGCCGTTTTCAAGGCGCGGAATGGCGATTCAAACCTCTCTATCGGATGTTACTCGCATCCGCAACTTATCGACAGAGTTCACAGTCGCACGCGACCGAACAGGGTTTGCGGGTCGATCCGGAAAACCGTTGGCTCTGGCGGATGCCGGTACGCCGTCTGCAGGCCGAACAACTGCGAGACAGCCTGTTGCAGATCAGCGGCGAACTCGACCTGTCGGCCTCCGGTCCCGGTGTCGATGCCGAACGTCCGAGGCGCTCGATCTACGTCAAAATCCTGCGAAATCGACGCGACCCGTTGATCGACCTGTTCGATGGCGTGGACAACTTTACCAGTACATCGCAGCGCAATGTCACCACGACTCCGATGCAGGCCTTGTTGCTGATGAACGGCCCGTTCGTTCTCGCACGTGCCGGAGAGCTGGCTCGACAATTAAGCGCGGACCCCGACAACGACCAGGTGATTCAACAGTTGTTCGAGCGGATCCTTTCCCGCCCGCCGCTCGACAGCGAACGAACCGAATTCGCCCGAATACTGGCGACAAGCCCAGGTCGAGGCGAAGCGATCGAGGACTTCTGCCATGTGTTGATGAATTCCAGTGAGTTTATCTACGTGGAGTAATCTGCGATGAACGACGATCGACGCTGGCCGGCCCCTGCTCCTTACTCCACGCGGCGAGAGATGTTGCTGCGGGCGGGAGCCGGATTTGGCGCGTTGGCGTTGGCCGAGCTTTTCTCGACCCGATCGACATCGACCGCATTCGAAGTCCAACGCTCGGGCACGCCAGCGGGACAGCGTCCCGGTCCGCCCCAGCGCGCCAAGAGCGTCATATTCATTTTTTTAGAGGGGGGTCCGAGTCATATCGATCTACTCGATCCGAAACCGACACTGAAACAGCTGGCTGGATCCCCGCTGCCGGCAAGCTTCGGGCCGGTCATTACGCCCATGGGTGAATACGACGCGCCGTTATTGCCGTCGCAACGCACTTTTCAACAGCATGGCGCTTGTGGTGCGTGGGTCAGTGACTGGCTTCCCGAAATTGCCCAATGTGTGGATGACCTCTGCATCATTCGGTCATGTTGGGGAGACGGCTTGAATCACTCCAACGGCGTTTGCCAGATGAATACGGGATCCATTCTGGCGGGCCGCCCTTCGCTCGGCAGCTGGGTCCACTATGGCCTGGGAACGGAAAACAGCAACCTTCCGGCATTTATCGTGCTCGAGGACAATCCGGGCAAAGTCATCAATGGGCCTCGGAACTGGAGTGCCGGTTTCATGCCGGCCGCATACCAAGGAGTGGCGGTGCGCGGGGGCGCGGAGCCGATCCAGTTCCTGCGCACCCCGGAAAGCATCGGCAATGCGCGGCAGGAGCGAAGGCTGGATCTCCTGGAACGCTTGAATCGGCAGCACATGCGGAGCCATCCCGAGCAGTCCGAGCTGGAAGCGCGTATTCGCGCCTACGAACTGGCTTTCCGCATGCAGGCATCGGCTCCCGAGGCGGTCGACCTTTCCAACGAAACGGCTCAAACTCTGGACCTGTATGGCATCTCGGAAGAGCCCACGGCGGAGTTCGGCCGACAATGCCTGCTCGCCCGGCGGCTTGCCGAGCGCGGCGTGCGATTTATTCAGCTCTATCATGGCGCCGGCAGCCGCTGGGATGCTCACTCCAACATCGAAAAGAACCACTCGGAACTCTGTCGAGCGTCGGACAAACCGGTCGCGGGGCTGCTCAAGGATCTGAAGCGGCGTGGTTTGCTCGATCAGACACTGGTGATCTGGGGTGGCGAGTTCGGTCGAACGCCGATGAGTGAGAAGGGGGACGGGCGCGATCACAATCCGTACGGTTTTACGATCTGGATGGCGGGTGGCGGCGTTCGCCCCGGAGTCACGATCGGTGCCACCGATGAAATCGGGTTACACGCCGTCGAAGATCGATTGCATGTCCACGACCTGCACGCCACGATCCTGCACGTGCTAGGAATCGACGCAAGCCAGCTCACCTATCTGCACAAAGGCCGCCCCGAACGCCCAACGATCAACGAAGGCGAAGTCTGTCAGAAGATCCTCGCGTAGCTCCTAACTTGTTCGTAACTCGAAACTTGTTTCGAGAGCGTCGCTCGAAACGTAACTCAACAACTTGTTTCGAGTACGAACAATTAACCGCGAAGGACCGCGTCGCGCGGAGTTCTCGAAACAAGTTTCGAGCTACGTACGGCGCATTCCCGCCAGAAGCAGGGCCAGAACTCCGCCGGTAATCGCGACATCCGCAACATTGAAAATGCCGGTACGAACCGGGCCGATGCCCACATTGAGGAAATCGCGGACGAAACCGTATAAGCTGCGATCGATCAGGTTGCCAACGGCGCCTCCCACCAGCAGCGCGAGGATGGTGGTCGAGAACCAACTCTGGTTGGTGGAACGGTAGAGATAGGCGATCATACCTGCGACCAGCAGCACCCCCATGCCGATGAACGTCCAGGCAGGCAGTGTCTCTCCCAGGCTCAGAAACGCACCCGTATTTCTGGCGAAATGCAGGCGTATCGTATCGTACAGGTACGATTCGGGTCCGGTTCGCTCGAATCGCTGCTCGAAGTAGACCTTGGTTGCCTGATCGCAGCCCACACAGGTTCCCGCCACGAAGACCAGTGCTAGGGTTTGTTGCCATCGGCTCATGTCCGAATGATTGCAGAGTCAGGGCGGCTTGGCGAGCCCAATTCATGCCGGTTTTCGGGTTCCGGGCACTTTACCCGATCGGTCGCGGCCGGCTCGGGAGATCTGCAACGAAAGAAGCGGCCTGACCGCGGCGGATTCGGCGGGCGGGTCCGAATTCACCGTCCGCCCGTCGATGCGATTTAACAACATGATGATCTGACCTAGATTTCAGATAGGCTGGAGGCAGGCGCATGTTGGAACATCGCTTACGAGGCATGAACACCCGAGAACAGTCACCGAACTGGGACGCAATCTCCACGAGAAGCGGAGATCACAGCGGGTCGGCGTCCGTTCGCTGATTCGCATCGCGGAATGGGATGGTGCCAACTTCCCGGCGCCGGGGGAATTCAGGCAAGTCGAGACGCGCGATCTGGCCACAACCGGAATTTCCTATTTTGACTCGGTGATTCCTAGTACCAAGAACATCCTGATCATGTTGGGGGATGTGACCGCCCCGATCTATGTCGCGGGTCGAATCGTACCTTCGCACGAATGCAAATGGAGCCGCGGCGCGCAATGGTTTATCGGCTGCGAGTTTGTCAGCCGGGTGAACTCTTCGAACCCGGATTGAATCGGCGTTTCGGCGATCGTTATTGACCGCTGACAGGCATGCGGTTCCTGCCGGTCCGACCGGCAAATGTTGCGGGAGTCGCCGATCTTTGAAGGGGGGACGCTGGCACGCGCAAACCGGCGAGGCGGCAGTGGCATCGGCCCCGCTCGGCGGAAACCGTCGCCGTTTTGGGCCGTTTTTCACCGCTTTTGGCGGCTCGTCGCCATTCTTGGCCGGCAAACGTAAGCGTGAACTGTCGACGATTCCGCGGCGAGATGCGTCTTTGGCACATCGCTTGCTTTCTGGAACGGCCACGCGCATTCGATCCGCTCGGAGGCCACACAAGATGCCCTATGGAATGTACCTTTCCGCCGCCGGCGCCGATGTTCAGAGCCGGCGTATGGAGTTGATATCCAACAACCTGGCGAACGTCGACACGGTCGGCTTCAAACAGCAGCTTGCCATCGCGCAGGCGCGACACAGCGAAGCGATCCTGCGCGGAGAATCGAGCCCGGGCGGAGGTTCGATCGATGACGTGGGAGGAGGTGTCTTCCTTGCCGAATCGTTGATCGACTTTGGCCCCGGGGCCGTCAAGCATACCGGCGTTGACACCGATTTCGCGATTGAGGGAGACGGCTTTTTCATGGTGGAAAAGGATGGACAGCAGTTTCTGACGCGCGCCGGCAACTTCACGATGCGAGCCGATGGAAAACTCCCGACGCAGCAAGGGCATTCGGTGCTGGACATCGGCGGCAATCCGATCGGAATCGGTTCGCGCGTTTCCAGCGTGCAGACCGATTTTGGCCAGGGCGCGTTCCGGCAGACAAATAACCCGTTGAACATCGTGATCGAAGGGCGGGGATTCCTGCAGGTCCAGGACGCCTCCACCAACACCACGGTTTATACGCGGGCGGGCAACCTGTCGATCAACGCCCAGGGGCAGCTGGTGATCGGATCCGCCGCCACCGGCCGAATTCTGCAGCCGCCGATTCAGATCGATACCAGTACGATGACCAATATCAGCATCAACGACTCCGGTCAGGTGCTTGTGCAGCAGGCGGGACAGGCGCAACCGACCAATGCCGGCACCCTGCAACTGGCAACCTTCGTCAATCCGGAGGGCCTTTTGAAAATGGGAGAGAACCTCTATTCGGAGACGACCGCATCCGGCATAGCGACGTTGAATAATCTGGGAACAAACGGGACCGGCTCGATCCGTTCGGGGATGCTGGAAGCTTCGAATGTGGAACCGGTCCAGGAATTGATCGACCTGATTACGACACAACGATCGTTTGAACTGAATTCCCAGGCGATCAAGGCTGGCGACGAGGTTCTGCAGCTGATCTCCAACTTGCGTCGCGGATAGGAACAGCTGTCCTTCGAATGATGAGCGGAGTATTCGATGCCGAACATCCAGCGGTTGAGGATCGAGGTGGCATTTTGTTGCATTGTGGCGTCACAGCTCGCGGGGAACGCGGCCGAGTTTCAGCTCAAATCCGAGTATATCTGCCAACGCGCCGTCGTGCGGGTCGGTGACATTGTTGACATGAGCAATGTACAGCCGAAGGAAGCCCGCGAGATCGCGGCGATCGAGTTATTCGCGGCTCCGGTGGACCGCCAGACGCGCGCGCTGCGGGCATCGGAGCTGCGCGAACTGCTTACGTTGCACGGCGTGGATCTGACGGCAGTACAGATGCGCGGCGCCGACGAAGTGCGTATCCGCCGCGGGCAGGATCCGAGGGAACGGGCGCAATCGGGACGCGGGTCCGAAACGCGGACCGCAGCCGCGCTGCACGCCCGCCGACTGATCGCACGAGGTGAAGTGATCCGGAACGACGCGATTGAATTCAGGCCCCTATCAGCGCAGGCGACGCGTCGGGACTACGCGGCCACCATCGATGCGGTGGTCGGCTTTGAGGCGATCCATGCCATCGAGGCCGGCCAGCCGATTCCGGAAACCGGATTGCGAAAGCCACTCATCGTTTCCCGCAATGAAACGGTCTCGTTGATCGCCCGTTCGGCCGGCGTTCACGTGCGGACAGCGGCGCGGGCGCTGGAGTTGGGAACGCTCGATGATTTGATCGCGATTGAGACCTTGGACAATCCGAAACATAAACGGGCGGCCCGAGTTGTGGCGCCGAAGACGGTCGAGATCTTTGCGGGAGTTCCGGTAGTTCCCGCGACGCCTACAAGCGCGGCTGGTTCGTCAAATGGCTGAATCAATTCAATCCATTTTAAGAAGTGCCATCATGTTGCGTTTTCTGATTGCGGGGCTGATCCTGGGCGTGACAGTGCTGGGCGGCGGACCGCTCCGCGCCGAACTGCGGATCAAACATATCTGCCGGCTCAAGGGCCAAGAGGAAAACACACTGCAAGGGATCGGCATCGTCGTCGGATTGAAAGGTACGGGGGATTCCGAAGCCGCGCCGTCCGCCGCCTCCTGGGTTCCGTTGGACGCCACGAACACCACTTTGGCCACCACCAAGCTGAAGAACCTGGTCGATGCCCTGAACGCACTCAAAGCGCCCAGCGAAGATGTCATCGAAATCATCAAGAGCCATGAAGCCAGCGGGCACCTCTACGGCCAGGTCGTAATTGAGTAATTCCAGAGGAGAAATAGCAGCATGATCCCACAACTCCCGCTGCCGGCGATGCCGGTAGCTCCACCATCCGCGGCGCCCACGAATGACGAACCGCAGACCCGCGCGACCTTCGTCGAATTCGCCGGGAACACCTTTTTCGGCCAACTGATGAGTGCCATGCGAAAGACCGTCGAGAAACCCGCCTACTTCCATGGCGGTCACGCAGAATCGGTATTCCAGTCGCAACTCGATCAGAAACTGGTCGAATCGATCAGCGAAAAGACCGCCGATAGTATCGCCGGTCCCATGTACGAACTGTTCATGTTAAAACGCGATTAGTGCCTGTCCCAAATTAAAACTGTAGGACGGACATCTTGTCCGTCTGACGTTCTCGGACGGACAAGATGTCCGTCCTACAAATCAATACGCAATTTTCGATGGAGTCCGGCATGCCACTCGCCAATCCCGTGTCGCTGGAGCGTGAACTGGTCGACTTTCTCGGCGACCTGTCGGCGCTGCAGGACGACTTACTCGCCGTGCTGAACGACAAGCGCAAGGCTCTGTCGCGCGGCGATCTCACCGGGATCAGCGAACTGCAAGGGCGCGAGGAAAGCCTGCTCGGCCGCTTGAACGAAATGCAGTCGCGCCGCGACTCCCTGCTGGCCCGCGCCGGCAATGAAGGACGCCCGCGGCAGAACCTGGAACGGTTGGCCCATTCGATCGATCACACCACCGGAACGGCCCTGACGCCGCGGATCTCCGCGATGAACGCCCGCACCCGCATCCTCCGTGGCGGCGCGTTCACCAACTGGCTGCTAGCACATCGCACGTTGCTTCATCTGTCGCAACTCGTCGAGATTATTGCCACCGGCGGTCGGATGAAGCGGACATATACTGAAGGCGAATCGGTCCACGCACGGGGCGCATTGTTGGACCGGGAAGCCTAGGAGTCTGGGCGAACAGTGCTCGAAGCGATCGCCCGCGCAGCCGCTAGTCTCGTCTCCGGGCAATCGACCGATGTCACTTGTTCAGCACCCTGCAAATCGCGAACAACGCGCTCAACGCGCAACAGCTCGGCCTGCAGGTCAGCAGCAACAACATCGCCAATGCCAATATGCCCGGCTATGTGCGCGAACAGGTGCAATCCTCCCCCGCACCGACTTCTCGCCATGGAAACCTCCTCGTGGGGTTGGGTGTCGAAGTCAACGCCATCATCCAGAAAACGGACCGTTTTCTCGAGGAACGTCTGAGGGTAGCCGACGCCGACGTTGCCTACAGTGAGTCGCAGGAGACGATCTACAGCGAGATCGAGACGCTGATTGGCGAACTGGAAAACACCGATATCAGTTCGTCGATGACTCGCTTTTTCAACTTGATCCACGACGTGCTGAACCAGCCCGAAAGTCTTTCGACACGCAATGTGGCCATTCAGCAGGGCATCGCGCTGACCAACGACATCCGGCGACTCGATCAGCGGACGCGGGAAGTGCGCCGTGACGTCAATCAGCGGGTCGTGCAGTCGGTGACTACAGTTAACGAACTGACGAGGCAAATCGCTGGCCGATGCTCTAACGTCGATCGATGGCCTGGACGCGACGATTACTTCCGATCGAAGGCTGCAATTGAACAGCGAGGGGGTGAATCTCGACGAGGAAGCGGTGCGTGTGATTACCTACCAGATCGACTTCGCCGCCGCCGAAACGGTCGAAGACCTCTTGAATCTTCTGAATCGCTCACCCGCCAGCGGCGTGACCGCGGAGATCAATGCCGCGGCGAACGGTATTGATCTCCGCTCGCGACTGAGCGGTTATGATTTTTCGATCGGCGAAAACGGGGGTACCTCCGCGACCCAACTCGGCCTGCGGAGTTTCTCGACCTCGACGCGACTCGATGAACTGAATGATGAGCGGGGCGTCGCCACCCTGAATGGCGTAGATTTTCGCATCCAGCGATCCGACGGTGTAACGCTCGACATCGATCTCTCCACCGCAACCACCATCCAGGACGTTCTGGATCTGCTGAACGCCGCCGGGGGTCTCAGCGCGCGTTTGGTGCCCACCGGCAATGGGATTTTGATCGAAGATCAGGCCGGAGGACCCGGCTCCCTGGTCATTACCAAGGAAACAACCCGTTCGTCCGCCTGGGACCTGGGGCTGATTCCGGTCAATCAAGGATCAATCTCCGGAAACGGAGTGCCTCCCGCGATTACCGGATCGGACGTGAATCCCCAGGAGGTGCGCGGGATTTTCAACACGCTGATTCGATTGCACGCGGCGCTGACCTCGGGCAATACCTCCGAACTGGAGCGACTCGTCAACCTGCTCGATGAAGATCACTCCCGCCTGATCTTCGCGCGCAGCGGCATCGGCGCCGAACAACAGAACCTTGATTCGATCGGGCAGCGGTTGGTTGACGAGGATGTGCAGCTGAAGCAGGCACTTTCCCAGGAAATCGACGCCGACCTTGCGGAGTCGATTTCGGAACTGGCGGCGCGGCAAGCCGCCTTGCAGGCCTCGCTGCAACTGACCGCGAAGGTATTCCAATTGACCCTGCTCGATTTCCTGTAAGGCCGAATTTTCTGATTCTGCCGATTCCGCTTTGCCGATGAACTATGTGGATCACGCGCGCGTCAACAAGACGGCGGGGAGAAAGCAGCGAGGAACCGGCCATGATCATCCACACGACCCGATTCGGTAACGTGGAGTTCCAGGCCGACGATATTTTGACGCTTCCCAAAGGCCTGGTCGGTTACGAGACCGAACAGTATTGGGTGCTGCTGGCGGACGAAGATAATGAATCGATCGCCTGGCTGCAGCAGGTCGCACGTCCGGAACTGGCGATGGCGGTTGTCAGCCCCCGGCGGTTCGTACCCGACTACAATCTGCACGTCTCCAGCCGGCAGCTGGAACTGCTGCAACTTTCGCCGGAAGCCTCGCCCTACGTCCTGGTCGTGCTAAGTCGCAATGCCGACCAGCTTACGATCAACCTTCGAGCTCCGATTCTGCTCAATCTGCAACAGCGTCTGGGGCGCCAGTTGCTGACGCTGGACGAGCAGCCATTACAGCTCGCCGTCGCTCGCGTCGATGCTCGTTTCAAACAAACGGCTTGAAACGACTGCATCGGCCCGTCTTTTTTCGGTACGGCACTTTGCTGCGCGGACACCCGCATTCAATCCGCTTTCAATCGGAGCGCGCCATAGTCGTTGCACGTTGAAAAACGGTAACGCTTCGGCAAGAGAGTGATTCTAGGTAAGGTGCGCTACCGATAGAACCTGCTGCAGGGCGAGATTCGGCCCACAAACAGTTATATGTTTCCCTAATACAGGAGGTTGCCACGATGCTGGTACTGTCGAGACATCGTGACGAGAGCATTATTATCGGTGACGACATCGTTGTTACCATCGTGGACATACGCGGCGACAAGGTGCGATTAGGAATTAACGCTCCCCAGGACGTGCCTGTGCATCGGCAGGAAGTTTACGACGCGATTCAGCGCGAGAATCACAAGGCGTCCCAGATTCAGCCGTCCGACACCCGGGACGTCGGCAAGAACGGTTAGCACGTATCTCCTTTCCCACCCTGTCAATACGTCGCCGCCCGGCCATCCAGGGATGGCGCGCGGCGGTGCGACCGGGCCACGAGTTCCGCGGACCGTGCGACAACCCCGCTCGCTTCCGGGGGTGCTGACAAAATCGTGTGGGAGAACCGGCATGGCCCTGTTTCGCGGCGGGGCAGTTCGATCGGTCCGACCGCGAATTACCCCGCACGAAATGCGCTTCGGCCGCGGTTTCCACTCAGGATTTCGTTTTCCGGAAGAATCCGCATCGTCATGTCGTCGAGACATGCCAGACCGAATTCTCACGCGATCGACATTCGCGATCCGGTCCCGCACCACGGTGAAAACGGCACAATTTCCAGCGACTTACGCTTCCTAACCGGTTAAGCCACTTGCGATGATGGCGAAGCGGCGGGAACTGGTCGCATTCCTTGCCGCGCTTCGATTTTCCAGCGCTCGCGATTAAGTACAAAGCGTTTGCCAATCGGAATCGCGGAACTCTCGTCGGCGGCGCGGGACCAATTGCATCGGAAAAAACGACTTTACCGATCGAATCTACGGGTTGCGACCTGCGCCAATCACCCACCGGGAAATTCATACGCATTTTACCCCGGCTCACTAACACCTGCATCTAATGCAGACGATACATTTTTATAGAAGTTCGGTGGCTCCCCGGATTCCCGCGAGTTGTGTGCTCGCGACAGATGGTAAACGGGAGCAGAGTCAAACTGCGGCCGATCGCACCGGATGGATTACCACCCCAAACCGGTCAGGCAGCGTCCAGAATCAATTTTTTACCGACACGATGGGGTGCCTGGAATGTCACGAATCAACACGAACGTCGCGTCGCTGGTTTCACGAATCAATCTGTTCAAGGCCAACAGCGATCTGCAGGTTTCGCTGAACCGGCTCAGCACCGGTCTGCGTATCAACACTGGCAAGGACGACCCGGCCGGACTGATCGCCAGCGAGGCGCTCTGCAGCGATATCGTCTCGATCAATCGAGCGATCTCGAACACGCAGCAGGCGGATGGGTTGGTCGCGACAACGGAAGGCGCACTGAGTCAGATTTCGCAGCTGCTCAATGACATCCGCGGACTGGTAACCGAATCCGCCAACACAGGTGCGTTGAGCTCCGAGCAGATTGCCGCGAATCAGCTGCAGGTTGACGCCTCTTTGGAAGCGATTGACCGGATCGCCGCAAGTACGAGCTTCCAAGGCAAGAAACTGTTGGATGGGAGCCTGGGCTTTGTTACTTCCAGTGTCAGTTCCACTAATATTGCGGCCTTAGATATCCAACAGGCAAGCCTGCCATCATCGGGCTCTTTGGCGTTGACCGTCAATGTGACGACGGCGGCCGCCAAGACGACGATTACCAGTTCCAACGCCAATCTGGTCGGCGCGGTGGTCGTCGAGATCAAGGGTTCGAAAGGCGCCGAAGTGTTTACATTCGGCACTGGCACGACTGCCGCGGCGATCGTTGCCGCAGTCAGCATGGTTTCCAACGCGATTGGCGTCGACGCAACGACAAACGGTGCGGGCGCCTACGTCTTCACGTCCCAGAAATACGGTGCCGACGCGATTGTGGAAGTCACCGCGATTAGTGGCACGTTCACGGGTGCGGGCACACGCGCGACCGGGACCGATGTCGCCGGCAATGTCAACGGTGCCGTCGTGTCGGGCAAAGGCCTCTCCATCACCTTGAATACTTCGACGCTTGATCTGCAAGCTTCGCTGACACGACTTTCGGAACGACGGTCGGCAGCACCAGCTTCAACATCACGGGGGGTGGCACTCAGTTCCAACTCGGGCCGGATGTGTTGAGCAATCAACAATCCAGAATCGGATTCCAGAGCTTCAACTCGACCGGATTGGGCGATGCGATCGCCGGCGTCCAACGACGATTGTATGAACTCAAGTCCGGTGAAGCAGCCGATCTCGCCAACGCCGATACGCTGGATGAGGTTATCTCCCGCATCAATGCGGCGAACAACGGGATTCGAGCCGACTACAACGCGGCGCGCAGCGGCTGAACGCACTGATCGATGATCTGGCCGGAACTCCGACCAAGAACGGGCTTCCCAGCGGCAAGTCGCTCTTCGACGCGCGGAAGGAATCGCTCCAGCAGCGTATCGACGCCAATCAAACGCGTATCGACCTGCTGGCTATTCCACCCGAGACTCATGGCCCCTACGGTAATGGGAGCGAGACCCCGGTCAGTTCGTTCTCGCTCGACGCCTGAGAAGGCGCCAACCTCAACGGTATCGATACATGCCGACGCGCGAGCGATGATCGGCAAATGGCGGGTGCGCGTCATCGTCCCGGCGGATCGCCCGCAGGATCAGTGCGGCCAGCACCCCGACGACGAAGCCGCCGATATGCGCCCACCAAGCGACGCCGCCAGTGCGCATGCTGGTGATCGCCATCGTTCCCTGGAAAAACTGCATCAGGAACCAGAACCCCAGAAACAGCGGCGCGGGAAGCACGACGATCTGCGCAAATCCCAGCAGCGGGACGAGCGACAAGACGGTCGCCCGGGGATAGAGCACAAAATACGCCCCCATCACTCCCGCAATGGCGCCGCTCGCCCCGATCGTCGGCACAGGGCTTGAGGCGTTGGTGACCAGGTGTACCAACCCGGCTGCCACGCCACTCACCAGGTAAAACAGCGCATATCCGACATGCCCCAGGCGGTCCTCGACATTGTCGCCAAAGATATACAGGAACCACATGTTTCCAAGGAAATGCAGCCAACCGCCGTGCAGAAACATGCAGCTCACCAGCGTTATCCAGGGCGGAATCGTCGTGGCCGGCAATTCGTGAATGCGCACAAATTCCTGCCCTCGAATCCGCACGACTTCCTGCATTTTGACCGTTTCATGCGGATGCAGGACACGGATCGGAATCATCCCATATTTCTCTTCCAGCCCCTCGCCAGGCCGACCGGCCGCCGCCAGCTGCAACAAGAAGACGCAGGATGTAACGAACAATACGACGTAATTCGTAAGCGGCGGGTGATGGGAGGGGATATTGTCGCGGAGCGGTATCATGAATATTCTGCTCTGGAGCTTCCGAACGAGTACCTGGCGTGGGCCTTCGCTGGCATGATAGAGCATCCCGGCCGCTTGTGCACTGGCGAATGACGGAGGATTCAGTGTGGCAGGGACTTTGTAGCTTGGCGGGCGGATTTGTATGTGGCTGACGATTCTGGCTGTGGTGCTGCTGATTGCGGCGATTGCCGGCGGGATCGTGATGACGACCGTCGGACTGCCTGGCAACTGGGTCATCGTTCTGGCCGCGGCATTTTATGCGGTCGTCGTCACCGGCAATTCCCGGCTGACGCTCAGCTGGTATGGAGTCGGAACGGTGACACTATTCGCCATTGTCGGCGAGCTTGCCGAACTTCTGGCAGGCGCCCTGGGGGTTGCGCGGGCCGGGGGCAGTCGCCGCGCGATTACGCTCGGATTGATCGGCTCGGTGTCCGGCGGTATCGCCGGCCTGGTGATCGGCGTGCCTGTTCCTGTGGTCGGCAGTCTGATCGCAGGCGTCTTGGGAGCCTGCCTGGGCGCGTTTGCAGGTGCCGTGCTAGGTGAGCGCTGGCGCGGCCGGGACTACGACCATAGCTTCTCCGTAGGTCAGGCCGCCTTCTGGGGCCGGATGCTCGGCACGGTCTCGAAATTGACCGTATCATTCCTGATGGCGCTGGTGCTGCTGTTCGCGCTGGTCTGGTGAGATCGTTTCGCAGCGCTCGGGGCGCGCCCACGACCTACGGAGCGACTTTCTGCGAGTCGACCTTCTGCTCCGGAAAATCCTGAGCGTATCTTTTCAGCAATCGATTCACGTCGGCGTCGACGACATACAGCTTGCCCCGAATCACCTTCGTCTCTTGCGGTTTCAGACCCCCAATCCGAAAATCGCTGTGCAGGCAACTGATCACGCCCTGGAAAATCTCTTGATACGGCTCCCAGGCCACCGCCAGGATCTTGCGATTATCCGAGGAAAAGCAGCCGCACAAGCTGTGCGACGGAACCAGTTTGCTCAACGGGCGGGGATTGACGTCGTCCCGATCGACGTGCGCCGGGCAGTAGACCTGCCCCGGCGTGTAACGCGCTTTTTCCGCCCAGGGCGTCGTCGGCAGACGCGTGAGACTTCCATCCAGAAGAATAAAACACTGCCTCGCGTACTGGGGAACAAGCGTCCGCGCGTCTTGGGTCGCGCAGCCCGTGAACTTGTCGACCCGCATGCACGGCTGGGCCCAATGCGCGAGCGAAGGCTGGGCCATCGGATTGTGCGCTACGACTTGAAAATCGATCTCGTCGATTCCCGCAGTGATCGTATGCATGACGATCACGCCGTCTTGCAAATGGTCCTCCAGTTTGATCACTTTCCCGTCGATGCCTCCGGCGATCCGTTGGGATTGGTGAGGGATCACCGTTTCGCGCCAATCACGATCGGTCGATCCCGGCCTGCAGTAGGCTTCCAGGTAATTGATGCGAATCTCTTCGCCTGGAAATTCACCACGAATCGAGAGGAACTTCGATTCCCATTCAATACGTAAGGGAGACGGCGTTGGGGAGTCGTCGGGCAAGTCGCCCGCCACCGCCAGGGACGGCAACGACGGATGCAAGCGCGGTGCCAGAATCGATCCCAGAGCTGCCGCCCCCAGGGACCAGTGAAAGTGCCGGCGATCCTCGACGCGTTCCGTGGAAGACCTGGTCGTCATGTTCGATTTCCTCGACGTTACGAAAACAGTCCGTACCAACATACGGCTGCCGTGCCGCCGGGATTCCACGAATGCGATTTCGGTCAGCTATTTCGGTGCCACAGTGCAGATGATCTTGCTCCCCTGCTTGAGAGGAGGCGCTTCCAGCTTGCCATGTTCGAGCAACTGCTGCAGCACATGTTGCATGACCCGCTCCCCTTCGTCGATGTGGGCATTCTCGCGCCCGCGAAACACCACCGATACCTGCACCTTATCCTTGTGCTGCAGGAATCCCTTGGCCTGCTTGACCTTGAACTCGATGTCGTGCTCGCCTGTTTTCGGGCGCAGCCGGATTTCCTTGATCTTTGTCTGATGCGTATGGTGGTGCGATTTCTTGCGCTTTTCGTATTTAAACTTGCCGTAGTCCATGATTCGGCAGACCGGCGGCCGTTCCGTCGGGGCCACCTCGACCAGATCTAGCGACAATTCGCGAGCGCGCGCAATCGCCTCCGCTGTATTGAGAATTCCAAGTTGTTCACCTATGGCCGAAATCACGCGCACCGGTGAAATACGAATCTGTTCATTGACCCGAGTTTGGTCACGATCGACGATAGTTAGGCTCCTTCTGTCAGAGTAATGAACTCAGGCGGCTCGCCAAGGACGGGTCGGTCCGCCGGCCGCCAACGATGATTTTGGATCGAGTATTTCCTAGGAACGACAGGGCGTCAACCGTCATGCGGGCGGAATTTCCCAGGAATCTGCGGCTAATACTCATTCCCGACCCCCCGTCCACCAAGCCCGGCGTCGCCGCTGAACGTCTTGCGCACCGTTCGCTCGCGCACTTCCGCCTGCAGCTTCTCCAGCGCCTGTTCCACTTTCATTGCGCCCAGATCCCCCGCGATTCGATCGCGAACCGAGACCGTTTCCGCTTCGGCGTCGCGCGGGCCGACCACAAACATGTACGGGATCAGTTCCAATTGCGCGTCCCGGACTTTGCTGCCCAGCTTTTCCGAGCGATAGTCGACGGAAACGCGTAAGCCGGCTTCGCGCAGCCGCGCCTCCACCCGCCGGCCATATTCCTCCGATTTTTCGCTGACCGTCAAAATGCGGACCTGATCCGGGGCCAACCAGAGCGGAAACGCCCCGGCAAAATGCTCGATCAGCACTCCGATGAACCGCTCCATCGAACCCAGGGGCGCGCGATGGATCATCACCGGTCGATGCACATGATTATCGGCGCCGACGTAACTCAAGCCGAACCGTTCGTCGCTCGGAAGATTATAGTCGAGCTGTACAGTGCCAAGCTGCCATTCCCGGCCGATGCAGTCGGTGACCACGAAATCGGCCTTGGGACCGTAGAACGCAGCCTCACCCTCCTCTTCGGTGAAGTCCATTCCCAGGTTGCGGCAAACCGCCGCCAGCGATTGCTGGGCTCGATCCCACTGCTCGGGGCTGCCGACGTACTTGCCGCTGGCCGGATCGCGAAATCCCAACCGCACGCGGTAGTTCTCCAGCCCCAGCGACCTGAGCACAAATTTGGTCATATCGATGCAGCCACGAAATTCGTCTTCCACCTGTTCGTCCGTGCAGAAAATGTGCGCGTCGTCCTGCGTGAATCCACGGACGCGGGTCATTCCGTTCAACTGTCCCGATTTCTCGTAGCGGTACACGGTACCAAATTCGGCAAGCCGCAGAGGCAGTTCGCGATAGCTGCGCGGCTCCGTCTGATAGATCATCACGTGGTGCGGACAGTTCATCGGTTTGAGCAGATACCGCTCCTGTTTGGTGGCCCAACGCTCCAGCACGCGAATTTTGCCTTCCAGGCTGCCGGCGAAGTCGTACCCGCGCAAGTCGGCCCCCAGCACGGCCGCCGCTTCCATGAGTTTTCGCTCGTCGTCGCGCGAGAATCGCCCTTGCTCCAGGCCGCGTTGCAGGGCATCGACAATTTGCCCGGCGTCGTGGTCGAAAATCGGCGTGAACTGCGCGTCACGGTAATAGGGGAAGTGGCCGCTGGTCTGATAGAGTTCGACGCGCCCGATATTCGGCGAATAGACCGGCAGGTACTGGCGGCGCCGCAGTTCCTCGCGGACGAAAGTCTCCAGCAAACCGCGAATCAGCGCGCCTTTGGGATGCCAGAGCACCAGTCCTTGCCCGACCTTCGGATCGACCGAAAAAAGCTGCAGCTGTTTGCCCAGCAACCGATGATCGCGTTTTTTGGCTTCTTCGATCTTCGCCAAGTGCGCGTCGAGTTCTTCCTGGGTGAAAAACGCGGTCGCGTAGAGCCGCTGCAACTGCTGCCGCGACGCGTCCCCTTTCCAGTAAGCGCCCGCCACCGACAGCAATTTGAACGCACCGATCGCCTTGGGGGAAGGAACATGCGGGCCGCGGCAAAGGTCGAGGAACTCTCCCTGCCGGTAGAACGACACTTGCGCGTGGTCCTTGAGTCCCGTATCGAGGTGCTCGACCTTCAACTCCTGATGCAGTCCGGCACATATCGATCGGGCGTTTTCCCGCGGTTCCTCGAGCCGCTCGAACGATTCGTCCTGCGCAATAATCCGCTTCATTTCCGCTTCAATCGCCGGAAAATCGTCCTCCGTCAGCGCACGCGGCAACGCCATGTCGTAATAGAAACCACCCTCGACCGTCGGACCGAACGCCAACTGCACATTCGAGTGCAGTCGCATCACCGCTCGTGCCATGATGTGCGCCGCCGAGTGCCGCATGACCGCCAGCGACTCGGCGTCCTTCGCGGTCAAGATCCGCATCGCAACCCGACCCGATTCCGGCAAGCGAAAGTCGAGCCCCACCGTCGTGCCGTCCACCTGCGCGGCCAGCGCGGCCTTCGCCAGCCGGGGCCCGATCGATGCGACCACATCCTTGGGGGTTACAGGTGCACTGAATTCCTTGATACTGCCGTCGGGTAATTGAACTTCCAGCATGAGTTTCCATAATGCGAGTGAACGGGAATCGGCCGTCAGATCGGTACAAAGGACCTGGACAGGCGCGAACCACAGGCAGTCGGTCCACCAAGGGACCGAGGTGCGTAAAGTATACGATTGTTAGTACTTGTGGCAAGTCAAGGTGCCCCGTATAATCGCTCCCAGTCCAAGCGTCGCATCGACGTGCGGCACCAAGAAACGCCGCTTCGCCGAGCACGCGGATACAAAGCTGTCCCCGACGGGACCAACCCCCTCCGCAGGTCGCGCCATCCTCGACCGGTCGAAGAGTCGGGGCCCGAATTAAAGAACTAGCGTCGGGGCAGGACTTGGAGAAACGATTCGAACGTGCATTAAAAAGGGCGGTTAGCTCAGTTGGTTAGAGCGCCACGTTGACATCGTGGAGGTCACAGATTCGAGTTCTGTACCGCCCATTTTTTCTAAGTCTCGCCGAAACAAGAACTTGTTACCTTGCGACGTTCGCAAGTGCGGCTGCATTCCCGAAGTGACAAACGACCCCACGGGGTCTTTTGCGCAAAGGAGCAATCGCACCATGCCGAAGCTAGTCACCGCATTCCCCAAGTATCGCCGCCGAGCAGACCGAGATTCAGCCTTTGTAGTCGTTGCCGGCAAACGCATCTATCTTCCAGGCCCGTATAACTCCCCTGAATCGCGGGCCGAGTACAAGCGCCTGTGTCTTGAGTGGCAAGTGAGCGACCAACAACCGGAATCGCCACATGCGAACGAACTCACGATCACAGAATTGATAGACCGATTCTGGATTTGGGCGCAAGCCTTCTACGTGAAGAACGGCCGGCCAACCGGCGCCGCCGAGAACATTCGGCCGACGCTTCGCCTTCTGAATCAGACCTACGGCCACACCCGCGCAATCGACTTCGGCCCCCTGGCACTCAAGGCGATGATGCAGGCATTTGTGAATAGGGGCCTGAGCCGTCGCGGCGTCAATGACGGGATGCACCGAATCCGCCAAGTTTTCAAATGGGCCGCATCCGAGGAGATTATTCCCGAGGAAATCCACCGCGCCTTGATGACGGTAAGCGGCCTGCGAAAGCATCGGACGCCGGCGAGGGAAACACAGCCGGTAATGCCCGTTGCCGATGACGTGGTTGACCGCACGCTGCCCTACTTGCCATCCGTCGTACGCGACATGGTTCAGCTTCAACGCCTGACAGGTGCGCGGCCTGGGGAAATAATCCAAATGCGGCCGGCCGACATTGACCGTACGGGCCCCGTCTGGCGATTCACGCCGCAGGAGCACAAGACCGAGCACCACGAACGAAAACGCATTGTCTGCATTGGACCGCGGGCCCAGATGATCTTAAAGCCCTATTTGCTGCGGGCCGATGAAACCTGCTGTTTTGTACCGTCGGAATCGGCCGAGAAACAGCGCCGCCGGCGGACGATGAACCGCACGACGCCGCTTTCCTGCGGGAACTTGCCAGGGGATCGGAGCACCAAACGCCGCCGATCCCCGCCGGGTGATTGCTACTCTACCGACACGTATCGCCGAGCCATCACCCGCGGCTGCGAATTGGCATTCGGGATGCCTGCCGAACTGAGGAAAATTCCCGCGAAGGGCCGGGCCCCCGAACAGGAGCGCCGCCGGCTGCAATCGCTTGCGAACGAGTGGCGGGCCGCAAATTGTTGGCACCCGCACCAGCTACGGCACACAGCCGCAACCGAAGTACGCCGCACGTTCGGCCTTGAGCACGCGCAAATGGTATTAGGCCATTCCCGAGCCGACGTCACGCAAACCTATACCGCCCGGAACCTGGAACTGGCCGAAACCGTCGCGGCCCAAATGGGATAAAATCGAACTGCCGGTTGCGACTGATCCTCGCGCAGGCTGGCCGTCGAATCGGGAAACACAATCCGCCCGCATTCGACGGCCGGCCACCGGCCACGAAAGGGATTGTGTCATGCCACGCAAGCGCAGCCGCGGGGAACTCCGCGAAGCTATCAAGGCCGGCCGAGGCAAAAAATACTTCGGGCGATTCGAGACCTACCAGAACAAAGCGGGCGAAACCGTCAAGGACAATGGGGCCTACGCGCAAACCATCACCGCACCGATAACGCACCTGCCGCCGGCCTCGGCTGAGGAACTCAAAGAGCGCCTTCGGATGCTGTACGATGCAGCCGCGGCCAACTACAGCGCAAAGGATCGAATCGCCAGCGCATTGCGCACGCTATTGGCCGATCATGGAATCGCCGATCCCGCAGCGATCCCGCCGGCGTCCGACATGGAATTTCCAATG
>VGZA01000063.1 GCA_016872775.1 Planctomycetota bacterium
CACTGGTACGGACCTGGCCTACCGCACCTGTATCGTCATCTCGCCGTTCCAACATTCTGGAAGTAGTTGCGCGTTTACTTTGTCATCGTACCGGGAGTCAGCTTAGCGACCCAATCGATCGCAACCCGGCCCTCCACGAAGCAGAATTGGATGACGCCGATCGCTGCTATGAAGCCGCGAATGACTGGCTGGCGAACGCGTTCGCAGACCCGGATCTGGCGCAGGATACCCGAGTCTCCGTGCCGATCATGGTGGATATCGACCGGAAGGTGACGCGCCTCTGGGTGACGATCGGCGTCCGACTGACGCGGCTCGAATCCCAATTCGCCACCCCGCCGCGGATCAAGCCGAAGGATGGGGATAGCGATTGGGAGGCTGTCGAGAAGTACAAGCTTCAAGCCGCTCAGTTCCTGATCCCAGTCGATGAGTTTGTTGAAGTGGAAATCCCCGGCCGGCCTCGTGTCGCTCAGCCGGGAAGAACTGCGGCGGCTCTGCGATCAGGCGAAAACGAAAGAGGCCATCCTGTCGGCGCTTCAACGACGCTAACAGTCCAGCGATGAGAGTTGGGGTGAAATTTACGAGTCGTCTTCTGCGGTCGCGTAATGCACGCGGGCGTCGGTCAGCATCGAAATCACGCTTTGCCTGAAGCGGTCGAAGTTCACTGTTTCGGCGACTTGATCGAGTTCCCTGCGCTGCCGGTTCCGTTCGGAGGCAGGCCCATGAGTGTCGATGGACCGTTGAGCTCGACCGCCGTCGCGTCGCGTGGGACGGTCCTCCGGGGGTAGCCGGAATACGGCAACCCCCGGTTGTGCGGCAGAAAAACCCCTTCGGGGTAAATTGCGCGAAACCTTACCCAATTCACTGCCCTCTTTATGCCCCACATCTCCGCTCCACCGATTTTTCGCAATCTGCCGCGGATGCCGGTTGTGCCACCGGGGCCAGTTGCCTCTTTCTACGATTGACGTAGGTTTGAGACACCAGGTTAACCAGCGCGGCGTCGGTGTGCCGCTGGCTCCGCAGGGTGTTTTGAGTTGAGGCCCGCGTTTCATGCTTACATCCGTGGCAGCACTGGCAGTTCCGCTTGACGCACAGGTGCCGGCCCGCTCGGCACTTTGCGAGGCAGGCGAGGAGTGGATCGCCGAGCTGCGGCGGGACCTTCGGACGACATTTGACGTTGATTTCGCCCTCTATGCCGCCGATACAGGGGAGCTGGCGGTTCCTGGGCAGGGCAGGTTCCGCGAGGAGATTGTGGCTCCGGAACTGATTCGAGCCGCCGCAGGCGGGTGCCCGCAGTTCCTGTTCGACGAAGCGGGGATCCTGATTCTGGCGATCCCGGTGCCGCGCCACAGGGAAGTGGTTGTTCTGGCCGTCGCGGCGTTTCAGTACCAGGCCGGTTCGCCGGAATCGAATCGAGCGGCGCGCTCGCGCATTCTGCAGGACGTCGATCCCTTGAGCGCCCCGTTCGGTAACGGTTGCTGGACTCCCCAGGCGCTCGAGCGGCTCAGTCAGGTATGGCTCGACAAGCGACGAGCGGAATCGCAGTCGCAACGCGCGGCGCGGGAAGTCGAGAAGATCACGGAAAACCTGGCATCGACTTACGAAGAAATCTCGCTGCTGCATGGACTGACGCAGAACCTGCGCATTTCCAACAGCGATGACGAAACCGGGCAGTTCGCCCTGCGGCGACTCGCCGATTGCCTGCCCGCGGAAGGACTCGCGATTCTGTTTCATGAAGTCGCCGCGCCGGGCGAAACGACCTACGAAGCGCGTACTCAGCGACGGCTGCTTTGCGAGGGGATCTGCCCGCTGGAGATCGACGAGCTGGTGGCGTTGCTCGGCGACCTGGCATTGCGGCCGAACCATGGGCCGTATGTTGCCAATTCCGACGTGACCGGCACGGGAAGCTGGCCCTTCCCGGCGGTGCGGCAGTTGATCGCGGTGCCGATGGTCGAAGGGCAGAATCTGCTTGGCTGGATCCTGGCTTTCAATCATGTGCGCGGTCAAGAATTCAACACGGTCGAGGCCAGCCTGCTGGCCTCGGTGGCAGTGATCCTGGGAATTCACTCCGGGAACCGCGAACTCTATCGGCAGCAGGCGGAGTTCCTGGCCAGCGTCGTGCGGGCTCTGACTTCCGCGATCGATGCCAAGGACCCCTATACCTGCGGGCACAGCGACCGCGTCGGGCGCATCGCGGTGAGGCTGGCCCGTGAACTGGACTGCGATTCCGAACTCGTTCATACCATTTACATGGCCGGCCTGCTCCACGACATCGGCAAGATCGGCATCGACGAGAATGTTCTCCGCAAGCCAGGTCGGTTGACGGAGGCCGAATACGAACATATCAAGCTCCACCCGGAACTAGGCTTTCGGATCCTGGCCGACATCAAGCAACTCCGCAATGTGCTGCCGGCGGTGCTGCACCATCACGAGCAATGGGACGGGAAAGGGTATCCGCATGGATTGGCGGGCGAGCGAATTCCTTGGATCGCTCGGATCATGGCCGTCGCCGATGCCTACGATGCCATGTCCAGCAGCCGTCCTTACCGCGATGGCATGCCGGCGGAAAAGGTCGACGAAATTATCCGCGAAGGTGCCGGAAAGCACTGGGATGCACGCGTCGTCGACGCCTTTTTCCATGCGCGTGACGCCATCCGCGAGATCGACAATATCAGCCGGGCCAATTTGACGCTCGACGTCGAACGCTGGACGGACTGAGCGCGTTCCATACGCCGGGGCTTTCCCGGAGGCTGCGTCGAGCAATGTACTGCGGGGCAAGAACTCCGGGGCGCACCGGTCCATTCGTCCCGAACGCTGGACGAGATTTCGCCGATCGATTACGCTGCCGCTCATGGCAAAGCGAGAACAGGACCGAGAGGACTTGTTGCGCGAGGCGATCGCACTGGTGCGGCGTGTGGAATTGCGCGCGGGCAAGGAGCAGCAGTCGATCTTCGCCGGGTTTCGCGCCAACGGCGCCGTCTCCATCTACTTTGGCCTGGATCTGGTCCTGCAATTCAACTCCCAGCGGGAACTACGGCGAGCCTATTTTGGATCGGCATTGATCAAGGCCGACAAGTGCCGGCTCTGGTCACTGACGCGCGAACGGGGGTCCCACGCGGTGCGGCTGGTGGCCGAAGTCTTGAGTGCCGAGGAGCTGTCTCGATTTTTCGCTTCGGCCGAAGAGAAGATCGAACACCTGCGACGTGCTTTGGCGGAACGCGAATTCACCCGCATCGGTCAGTTTCCGGAAAACCAGGACGTGGTCGCCGACCTGCGGAGTTGGCTGGAGACCATGCCGAAAACCGTTGCCCTCGCTTCGTCGCCAGGCAGCTCTTGAAGACTGCCAGGATCCGAAGCCGCAACCTACGGCTGTTCGTTAGGTCCCGCCAAGGTCGGCAGCGTCTCTTCGGCGGCCGGCAGCGAATCGTCACGTCGGGATCGGATTTCGCTTGCGGGTGGTTCGATGTTTCTGCTGCGCGCGCGGATTTCGTCGCGAGGTTTGGGTTTTGGACCACGCTCGGAACGCGGATCCTCACGCAGTGGACGCGGCTCGATTCGCAAAGGATTGTCCTCGACCCGATTTTCCTTGCGATCGGACGAACGCTCAACGAGACGATTCTCAATGCTCGAAATCCGGTCGTCGCGGGATTCGAATTGTTGCCGGGCACGCTTCTCCATGCGTTCCCCGCTTTCCCTCAATCGTTCGTTGCCGTTGCGCTCGGAAATTCCGTGGAGGTGTTCGGCCTGCTGCTGGCGATGCTCCAGGTTCCTTTGCGCTACCTCGCGCTGCCGCAAGATGCTGGCATCCCGGCCGCTGATGCGATCGTCTGGCAATTCCGGCGGCGGCTTGGGAATTCCATCCATCCGCGGCAGAGGGTCTGGTCTCTGACCGGCGGTCGACGGCCCGCGGCGGACGCCACGCATCGCGTCGGCGGAGCGCGCCATTCCCTGATTGGCACGCGGGACGTCTGTCCCCCGTTTCGACATCGATTGGGTCCACTTGCCGGACGACGAACGAGCACCCGCCGGGACGCGGCCGGCGCTCCCCTTCAGCGCCTTCGAGAGTCCCGGGGCTCCACCTGGCCCTGGCCCGTCCGCGGATAATCTGCCAACGAGGATCAGTCCTATCGCCATTCCGACCGCCATGCTCGCGCTGTATCGCATGCTGATTTCTCCTCTTCGGTGATATCGGTAGAACTTCTACCAAGGGAATAACGATTCTCGACTTGTGAAACTACATTTCTCGCTCTACGATTCCCGCCCCCGCCGATCGGCGGAACCATCGGGGCAGGATCCCTTACTACACGATGAACCGGCGCTGGATCAACACGGATTCGCACCCCTATTCATGGGTTCGACTGACGATCGTGCTAGCAATCGGCCTCAGTACCGCTTTCCGCCGATCTGACGCAACCGATTCCAGTCTGTCGTTGCACTCGACTCCAACCTATGACGCACGAGACGCTGGGGGGCTACAAACGACTCCGGAGGCTTGGGCGACGCAGCAGGCACCGACCGAGCCATTCGCAACGCGATGGGAACAGTCGTTGCCACCCGATCAGCTCGCGCCGAGCGGGCCGCTCGTTCCCTTCCCAGAGGAATCGGTACCGGCCGTCGATCTTGTCGTCAGCGATGATGGGCCGAGACCGCCCGCGTGGCAGCTCAGCGGCGGCTGGTTGCCGGCTCGTGGCGGAAACGGTTTCGGCATGGCCGACTTTGACCTCCATCGCAGCGCGTACATCGAATGGTCCGCAGGGAGGCCGCCCATGGCGGTGACTCCCGGTTTCGGTTTCCATTTCTGGAGCGGCCCGGCGGCATTGGACTTACCGTCGCGCGTTTATGACCTGTACCTTGACGTGAGCGGAACGCTTTGGGAATCGGCGCGCACGCGTTTGAACTGGGGGATCACACCCGGATTCTACGGCGATCTTCGGCAATGGGACCGACATGCGTTTCAACTCACAGGCTGGCTGCTTGGCGATTGGGCAGTGTCGGACCGCTGGACGGTCGTGGGAGGGGTGGCCTGGGTGCGGCAATTACGGACCAGCGTATTGCCGGTCGGAGGCCTGATCTGGGCCGACGAGAATCGTCGCGTGGAACTGGTCGTGCCCCGTCCGCGACTCGCGCGCCGCTGGCTCACGACTCGGGACAGCGAATTCTGGTGTTACCTTGCCGGACAATTCGGCGGCGGAAGTTGGGCCATCGAGCAACCGGATGGTACCAACCTGCAGATGACCTACGGCGATCTGAGGTTGACGATCGGTTGCGAATGGAGCGGACCGGGTCGTTGCGCTGGCCAGATCGAAGCGGGGTATGTGTTCGCCCGCGACATCTCCGTCCTGGGCAGTTCGGTTTTTTTCCCCTCGGACACCTTTCTACTGCAAGCCAGCCTGACGCGTTGAGGCGCGCACCAGGACAGACCGACATCGATGCCGCTTTGCACGGTCGTTCCGCCAGGGGTGCCCGTTGCCCTGGACCCAAAAAAAATCGCTCGACGGGATTCCGTCGAGCGATTCAACTTCGGGTACCTGGTCGACGGATTACGATTCCTTTCTCTTGGATTCTTCCTCCAGTTCGGCCAGAAGTGTATCGACAGCGTGGTCCATTTCTTCTTCGCGCACATCCTTGAAACGGATCACACCCTTCGCGTCGAGCACGTAGATGGTCGGAAACGCTTCGACGGCCCATTGCTGGGTGATCGGGCCGTCCTTACCCGTATCGTCGATCCAGAACGGCCAGGTGACTTCCCCATCGTTGATCAGTTTTCGCAGCAGCGATTTTTCGTCGCCAGTGTTGATACCAAACAGAACAAACGGCTTGTCTTTGAGGCGATTCACGAGCGACCGCTCGTGGGGATACATTTCCCGGCAGGCCCCTCACCAATGCCCCCAGAAGTCGAGCACCACCACCCTTCCGCGAAAGTCGCTCAGCTTCAGTTCGTTGCCATCGATATCTCGGCCCTCGATTTCCGGGGCCGTCGCCCCGATCGCCAGGTTGCGCAGGGCAAACAGTTGGGATTTGGCCGAACTGACGATCGCTTCCATGCCCTCAACTCCTTCTGCCATCGCGACGATCGCGTCGAGCCCTTCAGCCGTTCGCTCGTTCAGCCGGGTTGTGTCGTCCTTGAGCAACGACTCCACGACGACCTCCCCCAGATTCGATTTCAACGAGATCAGCTGGTCTTGCGAGAACTTCTGCACCTGCAGGGCGATTTCGGAGCGGCGTTTCCAGGACATCACCAGCCCCATTCGGACCTGGATGCGCGTGGGCAGATCCTCGGATTTTTCCGCCAACGCTTCGAGTAACCGCTGCGCGGAGATCGACAACGACGCATCCAATCCCTCGATCGACTCGCGCAACCGCGGATCGTTCAGGTGCGCCGCGATCAGTTTGTCCACGGCGCGATCCTTGACTTCCTCGAGGTCGGCTTTGCCTGACGACTGTAACACCCATCCGAGTGCCGGAACAACAACCGGGTCGTCGGGGACCGAGTCAACCAGTTCCAGTATCTGGCGTGCGAACGGCGTGTCCCCCTCAAACGAATCGAGTACAGCTTGCTGGGCCTCGCGGGTCTGAGCGTCGTTCAATGCCCGTTGGACCTGCCTCACCGCTTTTTCCCGTTCCGCCACTATCGCGTCGAACTTTTCCTGGGGCGTCGTGTTGGCGGTTACGGCGGGCTTGTTTTCTCCGCTGCCGGACACGGGACCGGCGTTCGCGGGTGGTTTGGCCGGACCACCGCCACATCCCGACACGATCAGCATCGTCGCGGCGCCCGCCGCCGCGATCCGATGCCGAATGTTCGTAGAATTCATGAGTTGCTTCTCCTGTATCAGACTTCGGTTGCACATACCTTCCGGTTGACGCGCCGCCAGCATACCATAACGGCGGCGAATCGGGGTGACTCCTGGGTGATCCCCCGGAAGAGAAATGAGCGACGTTCTCGCCTGGTACCGGCCGAAAGGAGTTCCACGATGGCGATTCCACGATTTGCGAGTCTGCTGGCTTCCGTCTCTCTGGCGATGCTCGGAGCGCTCGGAGCAGGAGTTGACGACGTCCCATCGGCTTCGCCATTAACTCGGAAAGCGACTGCGGAGTTTCATCAGGCGGCACGCCGGGGCGATCTGGCCGCCATCGAGACGATCTTGTCCGAGAAGAAAATCGATATTAACGCAGCGACGGACTACGGCGTCACCGCCCTTTCGCTGGCATGCGATCACGGGCACGAGCCGGTTGTCGCGGCACTGCTCGCCGCCGGCGCCAACCCGAATTGCCACGATCGCTTCTATCGCGCGACGCCGTTGGTCTGGGCGGTCATGCGCAACCGCGTGGCGATTGTCCGACAATTGCTGGATGCTGGTGCGGAGCCTGTCGACCCGGCGCTGCATTTCGCCACGGCCGGCCAAAATCTGGAACTCGTGAAGCAGGCCCTGGAAACGCGGCGGTTTACCGCGGCGGGACTCGGGCAAGCGATGGCTGTGGCCGACGAGTCCAATGCACAAGCGATCCTGATGTTGCTCGAGGCGGCCATCAATGACGACAACCGGGCCGCGGCGACCGAAGTTCGGGTGGCTGTCAGGACCGCCCGCCGGCTGGAAGAATTCCGCGGGACCTATCGCGGTCCCTCGGGCGATCGTCTCCTGGTAAGCGTTCAAGGTGCGCAGCTTGCGATTCGGTTCGCGGCGAAAGTCGACGGCCAGAAGGCCGCGGAGCAGCCCGACGTTCCGTCGCTGGCGTTGGGTGAAGGAGACACCTTTACCGCGGCAAATACCGAATACCAGTTTCGTCGCCAGGACGGAAAGGTCAGCGGGCTTGCGCGCCGCGTCGATGGAGACGTCATGGAATTTGAACGCGTCACCGAATCGCTGGACGATCCGTCCTCCAGCCCGCCTGCGCAAGCCGGTGAGCCGCGGTTGGCGCTCGGCGACGACTTTCCCGTCGATAGCAAAAATTGGCCCGGGTTCCGCGGCATGCTCGCTCGAGGCATCGGCCATGCGACATCGCCGCCGCTGGAATGGGAGGGTGAATCGATGAAGAACATCGCCTGGAAGACCGCCATCCCCGGCTGCGGAACCTCGTCGCCAATCAGTTGGGGCGATCAGATTTTTGTCACAACGGCTGTCTGCGATGGCGACGCATCGGGATTTCGCGTTGGACCTTATGGCGATGTCGATTCCGTCGAGCAGCAGGGCGAATGCCGCTACCTGCTGCTCTGCCTTGACCTGCGGAGCGGCAAGATCCTCTGGGAGCGCGAAGCGGCGCGGGCCGTTCCCCAAGTCAAGCGGCACGCGAAAAGCAGCCACGCCAATCCGACTCCCGCCACCGACGGCAACGTCGTCGTGGCGTTCTTCGGGAGCGCGGGAATTCATTGCTACGATCTGCAGGGTAACGTCAAATGGAGCCGCGATCTGGGGCTGCTTGACAGCGGCTGGTTTTACGATCGCACTTACCAATGGGGCTTCGGCAGTTCGCCGTACCTGTTCGAGGACCTGGTCATCGTGCAGTGCGATATCCAGGACGATTCATTTATCGCCGCATTAGATCTGGCCAATGGCGAAATACGCTGGAAGACCCCGCGCGAGGAAATTCCGACGTGGAGCAGCCCAGTCGCATTCGTCGGATCCGATGGCACGCCGATGGTGGTGGTGTCGGGCACGCGCTGCAGCGCCGCCTACCATGCCCGCACCGGCGAACTGCTTTGGAAATGTGGAGGGCTCTCCGAAATCGTCGTACCGACGCCGCAAGTGACGCGCGATCTGCTACTGATCTGCAGCGGCTATGCGCCGGTGCAGCCGATCTTCACCCTTTCCCATACGGCGCGTGGCGAACTGACCATTCCGCAACCCGCGGAAGCGCAGGCTCCTTTTTTCTGGAGTATCGGCCGTGGCGGTCCGTATATGCCGACTCCGCTGATCCTCGAAAAGAAGCTGTTTGTGCTTGGCAATAATGGGCTGCTTACCTGCTATGACCTGGCGAGCGGCAAGCAACTCCATCGGCAGCGGCTCAGCGATGCGACCTCCAACGCGTATACCGCGTCTCCGATCGCGATCGGCGGGCGGATTTACTGCACCAGCGAGCAAGGGGTGACTGCGATTACTTCCGCGACCGACAACGGTGCCATTCTCGCCCGCAATTCGATCGGCGAACCGGTGTTGGCTACTCCCGCCGTCGCGAAAGGGACGTTGCTCATCCGCGGTGAGAAGCACCTGCTTGCCATCGCGCAGTGAGCCGTTATTCCGCCGGTGAAAACTGCCCGCGGCGCGCAAAACTACCGCGTGGGGCGGGGAGAAACGGGGAGTCGGATCAGCGCAAAGCGATTCCGGCGAAACCGTTTTCGCCGACCACCAGGATGCGTTCGCGCCGCGGCTCGAGTATCAGCTGGTGGATCCGTCCACGGCCTCCGTCCAGTTCCCGCACGCATTCCATGGTCTGCGCGTCGAGGAACCTCAGTCGCCCGTCGTTGCAGCCTGCGATCAGCTGCTGACCGTCCGCTGTCCAGACCAGGCAGCGCGGCACGGAAGCAAGTCGCGTGAATCGCATCAAACGGCCGACGCGGGGCTGCCAGAGCCGTACCGTGCGATCCTCGCTGGCGGAACCGAGGATCGGCTCTGATTCCGGATTCGCACGCGGGGAGAATGCCAGATCGTTGACGGCGCCCAGATGATTGTCCAAGGTACGCAGGTGCTTTGCGTCCGGAACGGACCAGATTCGCAGCGTGTTGTCGACGCCGGCCGATACCACGGTCTGCGGATCGAGAAACCGCACGGTGAGCACGGGCCGCGAATGGCCCTGATATTCTCCAATTTGCTTTGCGGATACGGCGTCCAAGAAAATGGCTTTGCCGCCGCCGCCGACATCGCCGCCGCCGATCACCCACCATTTTCCATCCACGGACCAATCGGCGCTATAAGCAACATCGTCGCCGAGCGACGTGTGGAGCGACCGTTTGCGGTAGCTCCACGACCATAATTCGCAAGCGCCCTGTTCGGCGGGGGTACCGCCCACGGCCAGCAACTGTCTGCCATCCGGCGAGAAACGCAGGTCATGCACGTGGGTAAGCTCGGTCGGCAAACGTCCCATCGCCGCCAGCTCAGGCCAGCTTCGCAATTCGATCCCGGACTGCGATCCGAGCAGCACAGCGTCCCCGTCCGGCGCGATGGCGGCCGCGGTAATCGGTGGTGTGGCCCGCGGTTCGGCCAATGACGGCCAGCCGAAAAGCAGGAGGATTATGGAAAGCGTCATGCGCGTGATTGTAACGTATCTTAGACTTCCATACCGGAATCGGGGCTGGGTAGGGCAGGCAAGGGCAGGCTCATGCGAGCCAGAACGCCAGCGTATCAGCGAGTGTTTGTCCCAGCGGAATTTGCGGCTCCCACCCGGTGTCGCCGCGAAGTCGCTCGGTGTTGGCGATCGGTTCGTCCCGCGGAGCCGCACCGGTGACGCAGATCGCGCGCTGGGGGTCGGCGAGCAGCTGCAATGCCGTCAGGATATCGCCGGTCCGGCGCCGCAGGCCGCTGCCCAGATTGTAGATGGCCGCTGGCCGATCGATTTCGGCCAACGCGTGATACGCTCGCACCACGTCGCGGACGTCCGTTAAGTCGACGTAGCTTTCCAGCGATTGCACGCGCACCGGCGAGACGTTTTCCGCGAATTGTCGGGCCCACTCGGAGAGCATCATTCGCGACGACTGTCCGGGGCCGGAGTGTTTGAAAGCACGGACGATAATCGCTTCGAACCGGGAGTCGGCGACGGCGTTCAGGATCTGTTGTTCGGCATAGTATTTCGTCCAGGCGTAGCCCGAATCCGGTCGCAACGGCGCCGATTCGTCGACGGAGCCCGATCGCGCGCAGGTAGCGTCGTAGACCTGGCTGGTACTCGCGAAAATCAGCCGCGGGGGGCCGGGCAGCGAGCGCACCAGTTGCACGACATGCGCCGTACCTTCGACGTTCGCACGCAGGGCGTCCGGCGTCGGTGTCGAGCGGCCGCAATCGGCGGGAATGCTGATCGCCGCCAGATGAAATACGACGTCGGGGCGGAACGAACGGATGCGTTCGAGCGCGTCGGCGTCGATCGGTTCGGCAATGTTCCACGGGATCGATTCCGAGTCGGCGTCGCTCGATTCTGACGCAGCACGGGGAGAGGGCGGCGCGGGGTGTCTTGCGAACGGCTCTTGGAGTGATCTTGCGGCAACATCCGGGCGACTTGTACCGAGTACTTCCTCTCCCTGAGCGCGGAGATGCCGCGCCAGGTGCTTTCCCACGAATCCAGCGATGCCAACGATGAGGTTTCGCATTTTTTGTCCGCCGCTGGTAGGTCGGGTCTCCAGACCCGACCGGCGCGCTTCGACTAACAAGTCCTACTTCGGTGATGCGACGTTCGTTCGCGAATCGAGATGGGGCTGGAGCCCCGTCCTACATTCGTCTCGGCGCGTCTCGACCCATCCTACGCTTCGGCGGCGACGCGTTGGAGGTCGGCGTCGACCATCAGGTCGACGAGTTGCTCGAAGGAGGTCTCTGGCTGCCATCCCAGTTCGCGGCGCGCTTTCGAGGCGTCGCCGCGCAGGGTATGTACATCGGCCGGTCGCAGCAGCGCCGCATCCAGTTCGACGAATTCGCGATAGTCCAGGCCGACGCGCGCGAATGCTCGATCGGCGAACTCCCGCACCGAGTGTTTCGTTCCCGTGGCGACCACATAATCGTCGGGGTGATCGTGCTGGAGCATCTGCCACATGGCGCGCACAAAATCACCGGCGAACCCCCAATCGCGATGTGCGTCGAGGTTGCCGAGTTGCAGTTTGCGTTGCTTGCCGTGGTGGATCCTCGCTACGGCGTCGCTGATTTTCCGGGTCACGAATTCCTTGCCGCGCCAGGGCGACTCGTGATTGAACAGGATCCCGCTACAGGCGAAGATTCCGTAGCTTTCCCGATAGTTCACGGTGATCCAATGCCCGTAAACTTTGGCGACGCCGTAGGGGCTGCGGGGCCAGAACGGTGTCTGCTCGTTCTGCGGCTCCTCGCGCACCGACCCGAACATTTCGCTGCTGCTGGCCTGATAAAAACGAATTTTTGGGTCCACGGTTCGGATTGCCTCGAGCAACCGCGTGACGCCCAGCGCGGTGAATTCGCCGGTCAGCAGCGGCTGGTCAAAACTGGTGGGGACGAAACTCTGGGCCGCCATGTTGTAAAGTTCGTCCGGTTCGCTTCTTTCCAGCAATCGCAGTAACGACAGTTGGTCGAGCAGGTCGGCCTGATGCAACTGGATGCGGTCCCGCACGTCGGCGATGCGTTCGAAATTTTCGGTGCTGGAGCGGCGGACCATGCCGTGCACCTGATACCCTTTGTCGAGCAGAAACCGCGCCAGATAAGCGCCGTCTTGTCCAGTGACTCCGGTAATCAGTGCTCGTGGCATGGTGATCCGTTACGGAATGTATCGGGCTGCTATCCTGGCGGCTCGTTGGGTCCAGCGGGTTCGCGAATTTCCGCCTGCGGTTCGGATTCCCGGGGAACGCGTACCAGGCCTGCCAGGGAATCACCTTCGTCCAGCGTCATGATCCGCACGCCTTGGGTGTTGCGGCCGATCACATTGATGTCGCTAGCGGCGATGCGCTGGATCTTGCCGCGCGCGGTCATCATCAGTACTTCATCGGCGCCATCGACGCGGACAATTCCCACAACTTTGCCGTTGCGCTCGGACGTCTTGATATCGCGCACCCCTTTGCCGCCGCGTTTCTGCGTGCGGTAGCGGGTTGACGAGGAAGCATCGCTTTCGTCATCGGCGTCCTCCGCGCCATTGTCGCTCGTTGCGGAGGCGTCGTCCGTTCGTTCGTCGGGCGTTTCGCTCAGATCGTCGTCCTCGGCCTCCTCGCCTTCGTCGCCCCCGCCCGCGTCCAGGGAGGCCGGAGAGTTCGGGCCAAAGTAGGTCCGTTTGCCGTATCCGTTTTCAGACGCGGTCAGCAAGGTGGCTTCTGGATCGGCGACCACCATGCCGACAACCTCGTCCGTGTTCCCGAGTTTGATGCCGCGTACACCCGACGAATTCCGTCCCATGGCTCGTGCATCGGACTGCGGAAAGCGGATCGCCATCCCGTTGGCCGTGGAGAGCACAAGTTCATCGCCCGGTTTGGTCACGACGACATCGACCAGCGAATCATCTTCCCGCAATTTGACGGCGATGATGCCGCCTTTTTTGGGTCGGCTGTATGCCTCGAGCTTGGTTTTCTTGATCAGGCCTTTGCGCGTGGCCATCACCAGGAAATGGCCTGGCAGGTCAAAGTCGCGGACGGTGATGCAGCCCGTGACCATTTCGCCTTCGGCAAGGTTCAGCAGATTGACGATCGCTCGCCCGCGACTCTCGCGGCTGAGTTGCGGCAGGTCGTAGACCTTCTGCCAGTAGACCCGACCGCGATTCGTGAAGAACAGCAGATGCGCGTGGGTACTGGCGACGAACAGGTGCGAGATCGGGTCTTCGTCTTCGGTTCGGGCGCCTTTGAGTCCTTTACCGCCGCGCTTCTGAGCGCGGTAAGTGCTCGAGGGCGTGCGCTTGATATATCCCTTGTGGCTGATGGTGACGACCATCGATTCTTCCGTGATCAGGTCCTCGAGGTCGATATTGCCGAGTTCCTCGCCGGAGATTTCTGTTCTCCGTTCGTCGGCGAAACGGCGACGAATGTCGAGCAGATCGGACTTGATGATCGCCATGATCCGGGCTTCATCGCCCAGGATTTCCAGAAGTTCGCTGATTTCCTTGAGCAGTTCGTTGTATTCGGTTCCCAGGCGGTCCTGTTCGAGGTTGACGAGTTGTCCGAGCGTCATCCGCAGGATGGCTTCGGCTTGGACGGCGGTGAGCGTGTAGCTGTCGGCTTCGCCCCGCTCCCGCTGAAAATCCGCAAACCCCTCGTCGCCCAGGGCACGATGCATCATGGCGGCGGGGCAGGAGACGCCCATCAACGCCGCCTTGGCCTCGGGTTGCGTCTTGGAAGCGCGGATGATCCGGATGATCTCGTCGATGTTCGCCAGCGCCAGCAGCAGTCCTTCGATCGTGTGCTTACGCCGGCGAGCCTTATTCAGCAGGAACTGCGTGCGGCGGCGGATCACGTTGATCCGATGGCGCAGGAACTCCTCGAGCAACTGCTTGAACGTCAGTTCGCGCGGCTTGCCGTCGACCAGTGCCAGCAGGATGATCGATACCGATTCCTGTAAGGGGGAGAATTCGTAGAGCTGGTTCAGGACGATATCGGGGTCGTCGGACTTTTTGATCTCGATGACCAGTCGCACCGGTTCCTTAAGGTCGCTTTCGTCGCGGATATCGGAGATACCGCTGATTCGCCCTTCCTCGACCAGTTCCTTGATCCGTTCGGTGACCCGATCGCGAGCCTGCTGGTAGGGAACTTCGTTGACGATGATGCGGTAGCGATCGTTCTTGAACTCCTCGATGCGCGCCCGCGCGCGAAGCACAACGGTTCCCCGCCCGGTGTAGTAGCCGCGGCGAATCCCCGCGCGGCCGCAGATGATTCCTCCCGTCGGGAAATCGGGGCCCGGCACGATTTCCATGAGTTCATCGATCGAGGTGTCCGGGTTTTCGATCAGACGCACCAGGGCGTCGCAAACTTCTCCCAGGTTGTGCGGTGGGATCGATGTCGCCATGCCGACGGCGATCCCCTGGGCGCCGTTGACAAGCAGGTTGGGAAACTTGGAGGGTAATACAGTCGGTTCCAGATTCCGGTCGTCGTAGCTGGGAACGAAGTCGACGGTATCCAGGTCGATGTCCTCGAGCATCATCGCCGCGATCGGCGACAAGCGGGCTTCGGTATATCGCATCGCGGCGGCGGGCAGACCGGCGATCGATCCGAAATTACCCTGCTTGTCGATCAACGTGTGGCGCATGTTCCATTCCTGCGCCATGCGTACGAGCGTGGGATAAATCACCGCTTCGCCGTGCGGATGGTAGTTACCGCTGGTGTCACCGGAGATCTTGGCGCATTTGACGCGCGCCGCTCCAGGACCGAGATTCAGGTCGTTCATCGCTACGAGGATCCGGCGCTGCGACGGTTTCAGCCCGTCGCGGACATCCGGGAGCGCTCGACTGACGATGACGCTCATCGCATAGGTCAGATAACTCTCTTTCAGCTCACTTTCGATCGGCTGAAACAACAGACGGTCACCGTCCGCCGCGTCCCGCGACTCGGGCCCGCGGTCTTCGGGTGGCCCCCCGTTTTCAGATCCGTCACCAGGAGTTCCAGCGTCGTTCGACAAGGTGATCTTCCTTCTCAGTTTCCAGTTTTGCGTTTCCTTCCCATGGTGCGTTTCCGTCGCACCGCCGGCCGCAAGCAAGCGGCCGGAGGGGGCCGGTCATTACCGGATCGTCGACGGATATCGGCAGAAACGCTCCCTGGAGACGGCACCCTCGCAGGAGCTCCCCCGGAGATACCGTGGGCGGCAAACGCAGGCGGGCGGAAAGCAGTTTTCTTGTGGCCGGATTGTAGCAGGAGACGGCCAACTGAACAACCGGCCGACGTCGTGCGAGCATGTCCGTAACGCATTGTTCCGCAAGTGTTTGCAGCCTCAAGCCAGGTTTTCGGGTTGGCACTCCGTACAACGGACTTCCAAGTCCGTTGCGAGACGTGTGTTGCGACAGACTGGAAGACCGTCGCACCCCAAGTCGAAGCGTTGACAGATCACTTGCTGGCCTGCACTAGCGCTGGGCTTCAAACGCGTCGATGACGCTGCGGGCCGGATCGGGAATCCTGCGGGAGATGTTGGCCTGGTAGTCGAAAGCCACGATGACCGAGTCCGAGTCGGCGGCGATGCGCGCCAGGCGTTCGCTGTACAACATGTGCACCATTGTCAGGCTGCTGTTGCGGAAGCCGGTGATCTTCGCACCGATCAACACGACATCCGGATAGACGATCTGTTGCCGATAGTTGCATTTGATCGACGCCAGGATCGGTCCCAGGCCGGCGGTTTCCATCGGTTTGTTGATGCCACTCTGTTCAAAATAGGCGATCCGTGATGATTCGAACCAGCGGAAATAAACGACATTGTTCACGTGGCCGAACGCATCCTGGTCTCCCCACTGCACGGGAAGACGGATGATCGACCGGAACTCCGCCAGTTCGGCGGGCACGAAGTGGGGTTTCATGACAAACGCTCCCGGGCAATCGAAATGGACTCAGCGGGCTGGGCGCCGCTGGCCATCGATTGTAGCGTCGCTCAACGAATTGCGGAATTCGCCCGGATGTCGTCGAGGAGCGGCGGGGCCGCGAGCGCCGGCCTTGACCCAGCGTTCAAAATCGCGGATCTCGTCGTCGGCCAGCTTGGCGCGTGGCGGCATCTTGTAATCGTCCTCCTGGTAGCGAATCGACCGCAACAGAAAGCTGTTGTTATCGCCGGGAACGACCGCCGGCCCGTTGTTGCCCCCCTTGAGAATCAGCTCGATCTTGTCGAGTCGCAGATTGCCTTTGAGTTCATTCGCCTTTTCCGAATGGCAATCGTAACAGTGCCGTTCCAGAAGCGGCTGGATCCGCCGCGCGTAGAGCTCCTCGACTTTGATCGGTTCAGCGCCCGCCGCCGCGCTAATGCTCGACCCGATGCAGCCAACTCCCGCCAGCAGCGCCAACAGCACCGTCGCGAGTCTCCCGGCGCTGTGGGCCATCCTGCCGCGGCGGCGAAAAAACCAGTAGACCGGCAATCCGAGTACGGTCAAGCCAATCCCGATCATCGACTCCAGCGGATGACCTCGAAATACCTCCCAGAGAAACCAGGCGGTGATCAGCAGGTAAGCGACCGGGACCGCCGGATACCCCCAGGTGCGATAGGTGCGAACGCGATCCGGCAATCGCCGCCGCAGAATAATCACCGCCAGGACCGTCAGCGCGAAGAACAGGTTCGACATGAACACCACGAAGTTCGTCAACAGCTCGAACAGCGAACCTTGCCGAAGGTTATTCACGAGCTGCCGCGCGAATGGCGACTGCGGCTCGATGTCGATTTGTTGCGCGACGATCTTGCCGAGCCCCGCGATGACCACTACCGCAATGCTCATCAGCGCCGTGACCAGGATCGCGACCGCCGGGGTGCGGAACCGCGGATGGACCGCTCCCAGGCTGCGAAAGAAAACACCGTCCCTCCCCATGGCGAACGTGACGCGCGGCGCTTCCATCAGGTTGGAGTTGATGGCGCCGAATGTGCTGCACATGATCACCAGCGACATCGCCGCCGCCGCGCGGGAACCGATCGACGCGCCGAAGACGCTCTCCAGGACCTGGCGGACCGATTGCTCCGCACCATGGTCACCCGCCGCCGCCAACTGCTCCATCGACAACACGCCGTGGTAGGCGATGTTGGCCGAAACATACAACAGCACCAGGATTCCGATCCCGGCAAACAGCGCCAGCGGAATGTTGCGTTGCGGGTCGCGGATCTCCTCCGCCAGCGGAGTAATCCCATGCCAGCCATGATAGGCCCACATCACCGATAACAACGCCGCGCCCGCCTGCGCGGTAAATGTGGTCTGCGCCGGAACAATTGTCGAACTGTAATTCGATGCATGGACGGTCGCGTGCCCTCCCATCGCAAACAGAAAAGGCAGCAGTGCCACCAGAGCCAGACTGAACGCTTTGATCAAAGTGATCACAAGCTGCAGCCGCCCACCCCAGATCACTCCCAGCACGTTGACAGTCGCCAGCCCGACCACAATCGCGCTCACGCAGACAATCTGCGCCGGAAGCGACAAGCCCACCGACGGATCGACATCGAGAAACGCCAGCGAAAACGAGCCGATAAACGCCACCGCCAACGCGCCGATGCCAGCCGGCTTGGCGAAAAGAAATTCGCACCAGCCAAACAGGAACGCCGTGCCGGGGCCGTACGTTTCCCGCAGATAGACGTAGAGCCCGCCTGCCTCAGGAAACATCGACGCCAGCTCGGCCAGGCACAACGTGCCCAGGATGCAGAGCAGTCCGCCAAACACCCAGACGCCGATGATGATGCGGAAATCGCCTACATTCGCGGCGATCTGCCCGGGCTTGAAGAAGATCCCCGAACCGATCACCATGCCCACCACCATCGCCGTCGCGATCCGCGGCCCGAGTGCGCGTGTCAATTCCGACGATCGCTGCTCGCCAAAATCATCCGCCGCCATGAGCGCTTCCTGGGGACAAGGGAACTGCTGGGTCCTGTTCGAGAGGACCGACAAGCACGCAGTCTACCCGTTTCCACGAAGAAAAAAAACCGTCAACAGCCTTGAAACATCCAAGCGGGATTCGCGGTATCTTGCTTGGAGCTCGAAACTTGTTTCGAGTATTAGTTAGCTCGAAACTTGTTTCGAGAGAGAGAGCCTGCGGCGGCCATTTGCGGATCTTGTGTGGTGGTGCTGCATTGGCGGAAAGCGACACGGTTGCGCGGGGCGACTCGAAACAAGTTTCGAGCTACGCAGTTTCGCTATTGCCTGCGGGCGCGGAAGTGGCTACGGTTCCGGACCGGTCCGGTAACGGGCAACGAGTCTGATAGCAGTTTTCTCTCCCTCGCGATGGATCGCCTGCCATGAGCCGATGTTTGCTTTGCTTTGCACGTCGTTCGGTCAGCAACTTGCTTCCCCGCGTCACGCCGCCCGCGATTGTGTCGAACGGCATCGCCTGGGCCGCCATCCAGCTTTCGGTTGTCGTCTCGATCGGCATGGCCGGCGGGGCGCTGGGCGGGCAGCCCCCACGCGAAGAACATGTTGCGGCGGCAAGCCCGACCGATGCCACCACGGATCGCAAGCCGGATCGCGCGACCGGTTCCGCCACCCGCACCGGCTCCGAAACGGGCGCGAAGGCGTCCTTTCCGGCCGCTTTTGAGGAACAGCTGGAGGGCCAGCGCCGTGAACTGGCGGCACGTATCGATCTGCTCAGTCAGACAGCCCCGGCGGATGGCGGCGTGGAAGTCGTTACCGACAACGAGGACGAACTCGAGCGTTTGCGAACGTTGGATTCGCTGCTGGGGCTGCGGCTCGCCGCGCACCAGCAACGGCTGGATATCGATTCCGAGCGGGCTCGGTTGCAGGAGTCCCTGGAAAGGCTGCGTGCGTTCGGTCCGGACGAACCGAAGCCGTATTCATTTCTGTTACTCGACGATTTACGCGATCAACTGGACGCCGAGGTCGACCGCGAACAGGCGGCGAACAGTGATCGCAAGACGGCGGAACAGGTTCTCGAGGCGGTGCGGGATGAGTTCGACCGCAACGAACAGGAACGGCGTCTGGCGGCGGAGGATATGGAGAACAATGACGAACCGGATTCCGAAGCCACACTATCGAGGGAGTTGCGGCTGGCGGTGCTGCAAAGTTCGATCAGTCGCGAGGCTGTGGCGCTTCGAAAGCAGGAGATTGAGCTAAAGACGGCCCGCATCGCGCAGTGCCAGCTGCAACAGACGTTGCTGAACGAGAAACTTGATCGGGTTTCCCAAAATGTGACATTTACCGATCGCGACCTGCAATCGCGGCTGAACGATCTGCAGCGTCGGGCCACGGAGCTGAAACGGAAACTGCGGGAAGCTGAGGGACGGCTGGCGCGATTGGAGGGTGAGCAAGCGTCGGAGTTGCGGCGTCTGGAGGATCCCACGGAATCGTCATCGGCCCGTGGGGAGGTGACGAACGCCTACCGCGTCGCGCGACGCTGCCTGCACGAAGAGATCACGTTGCTCAACCAGCATATGGTGGAGATCGATCGTTATCGCTATTTCTGGGAATGCCGGTTCGCCGTGGTGAACGGGCGCGCGAAGGCGGACGAATTGCCGGACTGGCGCGAACGGATCGGCGAGTTTCTGACGCAATTGCGTCAGTCTGAGCATTCGCTGGCGTTGCGTCTGGACGAATTGCGGCTGGACCAGGCGACCTTGTTTCGCCGCGCGAGCGAGCTGGCCGAATCGAGCGGCGCATCGCGGCGCTGGGTTGACTTTGAGTCGGACCAGTTGCGCCGGTTGTCGGACGTCTGCGAAATGGGCATCATCCAACTCAAGGCCGGCCAGCGCAGCGCGCATCGCCTGCAGGCCGATCTCGACGCGCGGCTTGAACCAGAATCGAATGCCGACTATCTCGGCCCGATGCTTGCGTGGGCCTCGTCGGCCTGGTCCTACGAAATCGCTTCGGTCGACGATCGGCCGATCACGATCGGCAAAATTGTGCTGCTGGTCGTTTATTGCGGACTGGGTCTGATCGTCGCCCGAATCGTCGGGCGCGTTACAGCTAAGAGGCTTCTGCCACGGTTTGGTTTGAACGAGGGCGCGATTCACGCCATCCACTCCATCCTGTTCTACGCGCTCTCGGTGATGTTCGGGCTGTTGTCGCTGGAGGTCGTTCATCTGCCTTTCGCCGCCTTTACGTTCCTCGGCGGAGCGGCCGCGATCGGAATCGGATTCGGCAGCCAGAATATCCTCAATAACTTTATCAGCGGCCTGATCCTGCTCGCCGAACAGCCGATCCGCGTGGGCGATCTCGTCGAAATTGACGGAGTCCAGGGAACCGTCGAGCATATCGGGGCGCGCAGCACGCGGGTGCGTACCGCGAGCAATCACGAGTTGATCGTTCCCAACAGCAAGTTGTTGGAGAACCGCGTCGTTAACCTGACGCTCTCGGATGACCTCGTGCAGACCTGCCTCGGCACCAGTATCGTGCCAACAATGCCCCTGGACGAAGCGCGACGGTTGTTACGGCACTGCGCAGCGTCGCATCCCAAAGTGCTGCCGTCGCCCGAGCCGCTCGTGCTGTTGCGCGAGTTCAGCACCACGGCGGTGGTGTTCGAACTACATTTCTGGTTGCGGATGAACCGTGTGATGGAATGCCGAATCGTGGAGAGCGAGATCCGCGAGACGATCTGCGACGTGTTTCGCGGATCGTCGCCTAAGTCCGTTTCGCGGGATGGGAAACCGGAAAACGCCGGTGCCACCCAGCAACGGCTCGCGGGGTAAAGTCGATCCGCCAGATACGAGCGTCCAGAATCGGCATGGCATCGTCAAGTTTGCACGGATCGTCAAGTTTGCGCAGCCCGACGCTGCCGCACAGACTTTTCGTCGCGCAATTTTCTTGAGCTCATTGCGCTATAGCGGTAGCATGAATCGAACTTGTCCAACTTACGGCGTTCGCCGGTAGACTATTCGACGTTGCATCCGCCGTCGGGATGCGTGTGGTGGGGTTCCAGTACCGGGAATTCTCGGCGCTCGAAGGGCCACGATCTATCGATAGATTACCGGGGCAGGACAAGTCCGTTGTCGGCATCCCAACTCGATTCTTTTCAAGCTGCTCATCCATCGCCAGGAGTCTCGTCATGTGTGTTTTCTCGGCGCGGTATCTTAACCGTCTTGATGTCGGGCAAAAAAAGTTCCCTTACCCTTGCAGGGTGTGCCTCCTGACCCTCGCGATTATCGCTGCAGGGACTGCGGCCGTTTCCGGACAGATATACTTCGATGCGGAGCCTCCGGAGGAGTTCGCCATGTTGAAGGTCCTACAAGCCCGCATGGCCCGTCCTGTGAACTGGGATTTTCACGATGTTTCCCTTGACGATGTGATGCAGTGGGTCGAGTCGACCCACGGAATTCAATCCTTGCTCGACCGTCAGTCGATCGAAACCGCGGGGGCATCCAGCGATACCCCCGTCACTATGACCTTAAGCGGAGTTCCGCTTGCGAAGGCATTGCGGTTGATGCTTCGACCGCACGGGTTGACGTACATCGCGCGCAATGGCGTCGTCATTGTCACTTCGAATGAGGTTGCGGAGGCGAACTTGGTGACGAGGGTCTATCCTGTCAAAGACCTCGCTCAGGTCTCCCGGAGCCGGCAGGACTTCGGCGCGATCGTCGACCTGATCAAGAAATGTACAGGGACTCCCAGGCCGGGCTGGGTGGACGACGGCGGCGTCGGTACGGTCGAACCGTTTCCGGCTGGAATCTGCCTGGGAATTAACGCGACCGAGGAGGTTCACGAACAGATCGTGGGATTGCTGACGGCACTGCGCAACTCACGCGAGGCTCAGGGCCTCCAGGTACTGCATTTTTCCAGGGAGACTGTGCCCCGCGTCGCGTACGAAACGACGCGACCCAATGCCCAGCGTTCGTCATCCCGCGCGAATTCATTGACCAGCGCCCGAGCTCCTTCCGGGCACCTGATGAGAAGGTAAAAAGTTACTTGGGTTCGTCGAACAGTTTCTGGTCGACCTTGTCCAGGATCTTGAACTCGACGACCTCCTGCTTGACGAACGCCTCGCCATCGCGGAGGCTCGCGATTTTGGTCGCTTTCTTGATGCCGCCCATTTCCTTGTAGTCGGAATACGACGTTTCCTGAGTGAATTCCTGGCCATCAAACCCGGCAACCTTGGCGACCAGCTTGATCGGAAGGGCACTCTCTTTGTCAAAGTGAATCGTGAACGATTTTCCGTCGGCTCCGGTCGCCTTGACGGCGACGGCCGATTTTTCACCCGCGAGCAACACCAATTTGAACTGGCCCGACTTCAGCGGCAGAAGCGTGACAGGCACGATCTGCAGCAGGTGATTTCGACGCTCCATCTGCAGTCCTTCTTTGTCGAGCTCCATGACCATACCGCCGAAATTGCGCCAGCCTTTGTCGCCATTGATTACGGTCACACCTTTGAACTTCATTCCACCAAAGTCGCCTTCGAACTCGCCATGGATCTTGTCGGCGCCTTCGGCGACCGTCTGCCCGTTGATTTCGCTTTCGTTGCCGCCAAAATTCACTTTCCCTTTGGTCTTCCAGCTGATGGCGGTCGCGGCCTTCAGTTTCGCTTCACCTCCCAGGGCCTGGATCGCCTTGTCGATGGCGGCGATTGCGTCCGACGGTGGATCCGCGGCGAAGGAGGTGGCGGTCTGGATCGAACAAAAAACAATCGCCACGGCAGTCAGGCAAATCGATTTCATGACATAAGACCTTTGGTTGAATTAGGGAAGAATTCCGCACGATATAAGAACTCCGCGAACCGCATCGTAACCGGGTGAGGACTCCAACCCAACCCCTCAAGGATTAATCGAGTCCTTTTCACCTGAATTTGGGGCGATGGGCCTGAATGAGGCGACGTTCAGCGACATCGCGTCCTTGCATCGTGGCGAGGTCATGAGCCTCGGCCAATGCCGACTCTTGCCAACCCACCCGACGTTAAGCCGCGTTAAGGGGCGCACCAGCCGTCTTGGGGCGCGTCGAAGATTTTGGGTTTGGTGGAGCCCTGGATGGCGGCGATTGCTTTTTCGGCGGCTTCCACCTGCGGCGCTGAACCGTGGAAGTCCATCCGCAGCTCGTACTGGATCTTGCCGCCGGCCGGGATTTTGGCGACGCGGCCTTGCTTGCCTTCGTAGCTGCGCGGATTGGGGAAATTCGTACCGGGCTCCAGGCCGGTCACATACCCGTCCGCGTTGGCCGCCGTGTCTTTCCAAAGTGTGAACCAGGGAAGTTGCGCCTTGTTGTAGATCAAGCTCACGCCGCGCGTTCCGTGGGCGTTGCGGAGCAGTGAACGGGTCGAGCCAGCGGCGTCGGCGAGCAGTTCAAGGAAATAGACCTGTTCGTCGTACCCAGCTTGCGGCGCGGGATAGCTGTCCCAGCCCGCGATGCCGGCGGCGGCACGAGCGTTGCGTGGAACGACGGTCTTGATCGGCGCCACCAGCTTGGACCCGGCGTCGAGCAGCGGGTCGCCGAAGTTCACGTGGTACAGCATCTGTGTCTCCGCTTCCAGCGCGGAAAAATTCTCGATCTCGTCGCGGACCCGCAGGCTGGACTCGCCTACTTTGGTGGTGATGGTTGACTTCATCCGCAGTTTCAGAAAGTGAAATCGCGATTCTTCCACAGTCCCCGTGACGGAAATCTCTCCGCTGTCGCCGTCGACACTGACTTCGACGCCGAATGCCGGTTTGTTGGCGATCCGGCCGTGCAGTGGGTATTTGAGTCGCCCGGTCTTATCGTCGAATTCCGGCGCACCGTTGCTTTCCAGGCCGCAGCGCACCAGCAGTTCGTCGAAGCCGTCCAGCCAGCCCAGCCCGCTCGGCTCGCCGAGATCGACAAACTGCGGGTGCACTGGCCCGCGGACCGGTGAACGCCAGCCGATTTCCTCGCTCCCCAGCCAGGCCTTGCGAATTCCCATGCCGCGCGTCGGCACGATCTCGAACTTGAGCAGGCCGTTGTCGACCTTGATTACTTCCACTCCGTCGCTGGCTCCACCTTGCAGCCGATGCCGAGTAATCGAATAGCCGTTGGCTCGCCCGCCGACGGTTTGCGGTGTGATTTCGCTTAACTTGCTACTCGCGGGATCGGAAAAGTTCACGGTTTTGGCTGCCATGGCGCTGACTCCAGAATGAGGGAATCCAACGAGCCACGCCTCGTTCACCGCCGGGCGGCACCTGCCGTCTGTCTGCCGTCCGCGGTGCTGAAGCATCGCTCATCAAGATCACAATGTACGATGCCCGTCGTTACTTTGCCACCGTCCCGACCGCATATTGCCTGGGCTGCCAAAAGCGAATAAAACAAGCACTTTCCCGCACCAAGTCAGCCGCATTCCTAGAACTGGTTCAAGCCAGTGGAGTTTCCATGATCGCGTCGAATATTTTGAAAAGTGACAACGTTGGTAAAATCCTCGGTCGAGCCCTGGACAAGGGCCAGGGCCTGCTGCGGCTGACACCGACCTGGGTGCCGCGGAGCTTTCTGCACCCGGGACGCCGCATCAAATTGCATCCCGCCGATCTTTATGCCTACGGCGCTAATCGGGGCGGGATTGACGAGCGGTGGTTTGCGAGTACCACCGAAGCGGCCAACGAAGGACGCGTCTGGCATGAAGGGCTGAGCTTCGCTTCTTTTGACGGCAAGTTGTTTACGTTGCGCGACGCGGTCGCCGAGTCGGGCGATCGGCTGGTCGGCAAAGCGATGTTCAAGAAATACAGCCGCTGGCCGGTCTATTCAAAATTCTTCGACAACATGGGCCCGATTCCGCACCATATGCATCAGGGGTTCGCCCACGCGAAATTGACCGGCCAGGAAGGAAAGCCGGAGAGCTATTACTTCCCGCCGCAGTATAACAACGTCGACAACAACTTCTGCTACACGTTCATGGGCCTGGAGCCCGGTACGACCAAAGACGACGTGCGCCGCTGCCTGGAGAATTGGAACAAAGGCGATAACGGGATCCTCGACCTGTCGCGCGCTTATCGATTGAAACGCGGCACGGGCTGGCTGATTCCACCCGGTGTGCTGCACGCGCCAGGCTCGCTTTGCACCTACGAACCGCAATGGGGCAGCGATGTGTTCGGCATGTTCCAGTCGATCGTCGAAGGCCGCTACGTACCCTGGTCGCTGCTCGTCAAAGACGTGCCCGCCGACAAACACCAGAATCTGGATTTCATTATCAGCCAGCTGGACTGGAACAAGAACGTTGATACGCATTTCAAGGACCATAATTACATCGAGCCGATTGTCGACAAGAAGGCCAGCGGCGACGGCTATACCGATCGCTGGATCGTGTACGGCACGATCGACGGCCAGCAGCTGTTCAGTGCCAAGGAACTGACCGTGGAGCCCGGCTGCAAATGCACGTTGAAAGACCCCGGCGCCAGCGGTTGGATCACGGTGCAAGGCAAGGGGCGGATTGGAAAACTGGCGTTGCAGACGCCGGCGATGATCCGGTTCGGCGAGGAAACCGAGGACGAGGTATTTATCAGTTTTGAGGCCGCCACACAGGGCGTGGAAATCGAAAATACCGGTTCCGAGCCGCTGGTGGGCCTGCGGTATTTCGGTCCGGACGTGCATAAGAAACTACCCAACGTGGGCGACCACAATAAATAGTGGGAATAATAAATAGAGGGAATCTGACCATGATCACCGCAGCGCGCAACAACTACCCCAAACTGCACAACGCCGCCTGGCCAGGAGTCGTCGGCAAGGGCTCGCCCGACGCCGAACCATTCATTGAACTCGATAAGATGCTCGACCTGACCGCGGCGGCGGAAGTCGACGGTGTCCGATTCGACGGAGTCGACCTGTTCCTGTTCGCGCCGCACGTCGGTATCGATGCCAGCGACGACGATCTGAAGTCGCTTGCCGATCGCGTCGCCAAACGCGGCTTGCGGATCGGTTCGGTCGTCGCGCCGGTCTGGCCTCCGACCGGCGGCGGATCGGCAATGGGTTCCGAAGCGGAACGCGGACAGTTCGTTGAGCAGGTCCGCAAGGCTTGCCGGATCGCCCGCCGGTTGCGGGAACTTGGTATTCGCCAGGATGGTATCGTGCGGATCGACTCGGCGTGCGGACCCGGCGACTGGATCCAAGCGACGGAAACGAACCAGAGGCGGATTGCCGAGACGTTCCGATGTGCCTGTGACGTGGCCGCGGACGCCGGCGAACGGCTCGCGGCGGAAGGGGAAATCTGCTGGGGCGGCATGCATAGCTGGCGACGGATGATCCAGTTGCTGGAATTGACCGACCGCCCCGGTACGATCGGCTTTCAGGCGGACATGGCGCACACGCTGCTCTACACACTGGGCTACAATGCGGCGGAGGATCGCATCTTGCCCGAGAACTACGGCTGGAAAGACGGACAGGTGCTCGACGCGGCACTCAAAACGCTGACCGCCGCCTTGCGACCGTGGACGATCGATTTCCACGTGGCTCAGAATGACGCAACGGTCAAGGGATCGGGGTCGCACGATAAGACAGGCCGCCATTGCCTGGCCACCGACCCGAACGGCAAGCTCAATATCGCGCACCACGCCGGATTCTGGCTGCGCGACCATTACGGCAATGTGACCCGCCGCATCCGCCATATCTGCTGGGACGGCTGCATGTTCCCCAACGACGTCATGATGAAGCCGCAGACCTGGAACGATATCCTCCGGGCCATGATCGCTGTGCGGGATGCTCACGGCTGGGCGGAGTGATTCGGCGGTAGTTTATCGGCGTGAATTTGCGTTGTGGCCGCTCGAAACAAGTTTCGAGCTACGCGCCGCGAGCTGACCGCATCCGGCATCGACGTCGAGACCTCTCGGCTGCCGGACGGTGCTGGGAATACCCGACTGCCTCAATGCCAACTGGAACGCCCGCAGCCTGTCGATCGACGCGGCCGTTCCGGCATAACCGGCCGTCGTGTTCAAAGGGATCAGATTGACGTGAGCCTGGATGCCGTCCAGAGCCGTTGCCAATCCTCGGGCGTGATCGATCGAGTCATTGCGGTCGGCGATCATGGTCCATTCGATAAGGATCGTACGGCACAGGCGGCGGCAGTAGTAGCGGCAGGCATCGAGCAACTCCTGCAGCGGCCATTGCCGGGCCGAGGGAATCAGCGCCTCGCGGTCCCGTTGATTTGCGGCATGCAGCGAAACTGCCAGTGAGCACGGCTCCGCTTCGTCGGCCAGTCGCACGATCCCGGGGATCACTCCCACCGTGCTGAGCGTAATTCGCTTCGCGCCGATCGCCAGCCCGTTGCGGTCTCGCATCACCGACATCGCCTGTCGAACCTGATCGTAGTTCAATAGCGGCTCCCCCATCCCCATCAGCACAATGTTGCGCAGCCGGATGCCCCTTCCGCGCATCGCCTTGGTCCCGACGGGCTCGCGATCTCTTCCCGGTTGACGCTCGTTTGACGATCGGGCCTTGGCCGGCCCGCCCGTGTCCTGGCGGCGCAGTTCCTGGTCCAGATGGTGCGCTTGAGCGACAATCTCGCCGGCGGTGAGATTGCGTGCAAAGGGAGCCTGTCCTGTGGCACAGAAGACGCAGTC
>VGZA01000064.1 GCA_016872775.1 Planctomycetota bacterium
TGTGCATCGCAAGCGTAATCTGCTTGAGATTATTAACACACTGAGCACGACGGGCTGCTTCGCGGGCAGCCTGAACTGCAGGCAGCAATAGTGCCACCAGAATGCCGATAATGGCAATTACCACCAGCAGTTCCACCAGGGTAAAGCCACGCGACTTTCTCTGTCGCCACAATCTGTTTTCCATTCGAAACTCCTTGCAAGGTAAGAATTAAAACGAAAAAAATAAGAGCTTCCGCCCAAAGACCTCAAATTAATCTAATTCGGCACCATAACGATTTCCATCTTTGTATACTCGACAAGAAAAATGCTGTCAACAAAATATTTGCGAGTCCATAACAAGTTTTGCGGGATTTTGTCGATTGGGTCGATTTTGACAATTCGTATCGGGCGAGATGTGCACCAGGCTCAGGGGGCGATCGGCAGGCCTTGATGGATTTCGCGCCAGGATGTGACTTCGGGATTCGGCGGTCCCCGGCCGGCGTTTTCCAGGAGCCGGCGGTAGTAATCGGGACGGGTCGGGTTGAGCCGGACGGCCCGATTATCAAGGATGGCCGCCTGTCGCAGGTCACGTTCCCCCTCTTTCAGCGCCATCGGGGACTGCAGAGCCTCGGAGTTGTTCGGCGCCAGAGCCAGGATCGACCGCACCTCCCAGGATCAGGAGGGTGGTTTGGCACTTGGATCGGAAGTCGGTTCGACTGGAGAACTTGATTCTTGCTTTTCGGACGCTTGGGCCGGCCCGGTATCGGTATCGGAAGTTGATGCTGGGGGATCTTTCACCGCGTCCCGCTTCGGTTCGCCGCCCGAATCTCCACCCCCTGTGGGATTGCTGAGCCATTTTCCAATTTCCTGGTCTGACAAGAAGCCATCCTGATCCTCATCCAAAGAACGGAACATGTCCTCCGTTTGCCCCGATCCGGCCGTGAATTCTTCGAGGTTCAATTTGCCGTCCTTGTCGGAGTCCAACCTTGGGCGAACCATTGCCGCCATCTGTGTTAACGACATACCGAAGTCGCGGTTGCGCGGCGCGGCCGGCTTGTCGGCCAGTTCCGGCCGCTGGTAACGGGGTTCACCGACCAGTTTCAGATTCAGGCCTTGGGAAACAAGATTGGCATCGAACACGAATTTCAAGGGCGTGGTATCGAAACTCTCGTATTCCGCCGGTGTCATATTCGGAACCGCCATCGCCACCGCCGCCGTGTGGTCGGTCTTGGTCACGACGATTTTGTGCTCGCCTGCGAACGCACCGTGCGTCCGCCCCTCATCCAAGTCTGTGGACAAAACAAAATTTCCCTGGTCGTCGGCCGTCGCAAAGGCACCGGTGAGTTTCCCGCCGACGACCGAAGTTTCGATTCGCGCGTATGCCAGCGGTTTCCCTTGGAATTCCACCTTCCCCTTGATCTTCAGCAAATCGGGGCGTCCAAAGCGAGCGATCCGTCCCGAAATGTTCAAGTATCCCCACCCAAACATCACCGCGGCGACGACAATCGCAATCGGAAAAACAACCATCACGATGCGCATCGGCCGGAAGGAGGGCGCCGAGGAAGTGGGTGGAGACTGACTCATGGTTGCACCTGACAAAAAAAGTGGCGCTGATTATCAACTACCGCGAATCGACCAAATCCGGTTCAACAATGACATAATCACCGCCGGTTTGCAATCCTGCGACTTCCGATTGGCGGCCGCCGGGCCAGCGAATCGACAATTTGACTTCCGTTTCGCCTGGCAGAACGGCAAAAACCAGTTTCCGCTCGCTGGAGGACGAATAGCTGCTGCCACCTTTCACCGGTTGGGTGAGTTTTCGCTGGCCGATTTCCGCCACGACCGTCGCACCAATCGCATCGCGGTTCGACTGGCGGCCGATCAGCCGGACGGCGACGGCGTCGGTCCGGGAACCGTTATCGGGTATCCGATTATTCAGCAAAACTGCGGGCCGCTGGTCCTGGTGTGTGATGACAAGATCCAGATCGCCGTCGTGATCGAGATCGGCGACCGCCAGCCCGCGGCCCGTATGAGCAGCGCGAAAGTAGGAACCGCCTTTTCCTCCGATCGATTCAAACTTGCCTTTGACGCCCCGGTAAAGCAACGGGGAATGCTCGTACGGTTCGTCGGCTCGATTGTTGTCGACGTGCCCGTTAGTGACGACCAGATCCAGGCGTCCATCGAGGTCAAAATCGATGAAGGCGGTTCCCCAACCGATCCAGGGTAACGACGCGGCCGCCGTGCCGAATCGCGAGGTCAGATCCTGGAAGAACTTCTCCTGGGTGTTGATATAGATCGTGTTATATTCCATGCTGAAATTCGTCACGAACAGGTCGATACGACCATCGCCGTTGATATCGGCCGCATCGACGCCCATCCCCGCCTGGGAGGTTCCAAACGCGTCGTAGGCGGCTCCGGAAGACTCCGTGAGATCGCGAAAGGTGCCATCTCCGTTGTTGAAGAACAGAAAATTCGGGTGCAGGTCGTTGGTGACATAAAGGTCGGTGTATCCGTCGCGATTAATGTCGGCGGCGACGACTCCCTGACCGCGGCAGATCCGCTGTGCCAAACCGGCCTCGTCCAGCCGATTCGTGAAGGTGCCATCGCCTTCGTTGTGCCAGAGCAGACTGGCTTCTCCGGCGACGCTGGTCGGGCCGCAATGCATCCGCACTTTGCGCACCTGATCGCCGCAGTAGATACGGGTTTCCCAAGTCCAGTCGGAATAGTTGCAGACGTAGATATCGAGCAGTCCGTCACTGTCGTAATCCAGAAAAGCCGCGCTGGTCCCCCAGCGGTTTTCCTGCATTTCCGCTTGCTTTTCGATCCGTTCGAAGGTGCCGTCGCCCTGGTTCCGCAGCAACAGGTCCTGGCCATAGCGGGAAACGTAAACATCCGGAAAGCCGTCGCTGTCGAAATCACCGACCGCCACTCCGGCGCTGAATCCACGGGTGTCGGCGCGCGCTAGACCGGAAACATCGGAAAAGTGGCCTCCTCCGAGGTTGCGGTAGATGCGGTTATGCGGTGTCGCGGTCGATTCGTCGACCGGAAATTCGCAGCCGGTCGCGAAATAGAGGTCGCACATTCCGTCGCGATCAAAATCGATGGCTCCTACTCCGCTGCCATTGGACGATGGAAACGGCTTTTCGAATTCGTCGCCGGAAAAGTGCACGAAGTCGATTCCTGACTCGGCGCTGATGTCCGAGAACCACCCCTTTGAATGATCGGCCGACGGTTCGTCGGTCGATTCGGGTGCCTTGGCTTTCGCCTTGCGATTCAGCGCCGACGGCAGATCACTTTTCGACGTCCCTTGCAGATCCAGCTCGTTTTTGGGAACGTCGATCGCGGTGCGCTCGGGCTGGCAACCGCAAATCATGGCGACCGCCGCAACAAACCCGGCCAAACGAAAATTCTGGATCAACATGGATCAATCTCGGATGTTGCGGAATCAAAACGGCGGGAAATCGATCAGAAATGGCGCAGCGGCAGTTCGTCGATCGGCGGCAGCTGCCCGCGCTCGTTGACGGCTTGAAGCAGCTTCTGCACAAATGGATCGGAATCGTCGATGGCCACAACCTCTTTTAATAGATCGCCAGCCTGCTGCCAATTTTGCTGTTTGGCATACTCGTAGGCGCGAATCACACCCGCCCAGTAGGAACGGGGAGCACGCACCAGGAACTGGTTGATCGAATTCTGCCGTTCCTCTTCCTTACGCAATTTGGCCACGCGTTCTTCCCATTCTTGAGCTTTTTCCTGGTCGCCCTGGACGACGTAGAGCCGCTGGAACAGGTAGGCCGAGGTGGAGTTCATGGCGGGATTCTGTTCCATTCCCTTGAGCAGTTGCAAACCCTCTTCGGGGTGGCCGTCTTCCAGGCTGACTCGCGCCAGGGCTTCCCTTGCCTGGGCGTTGCTGGGGTCGAGATTCAGCGCATACTTCCATGCGTTGACGGCCTTCGTAACGTCTCCGGCGGCGCTGTGCGCGGTCCCGAGATTGACGAAAACGTAAGGCCGCGGTTCGAGCACCGCCGCCCGCTCCAGCATGGCGACCGATTCTTCGGTGCGACCGATCATCGCCAGAAGCGTGCCGAATTGCACAAAAAACGAGCCGGGCTCAATCATCAGGTTCTTGGCATCGGGCGTGATTTTGAGGATTTCGGTGTGGAGGTTCACTGCTTCTTCCACATTGGTCATGTCGTTCTGAATGGCGGCCTGCAGCAACAATCCTCGGGTTCGATAGCCAGGCAGATCGGCGTATTTCCTGGCCGACTCCAACGCTTCGTTAAGCAGTCCAAGCCGCATCCGGCAGGTGGTCAGTTCATACCAGGCGAGGCCATTCGCAGGATCCAGTTCCACAGCCCTCTGCAACAGCGGTACGGCGCGCGACCAATGCGAAAGACGCATGTAGGCCACGCCGAACGCGTGCAAATCGTCGATACTCGCCGCGCCGATTCTGTCAAAAATCTCGACCGCCTGCTGCGGTCCGATCATCGCCGGCGTGACGGTCAGCAGCCGTGCTTTCAAGGCCAGACCTTGGACATCGCTGGGGTTGCCGTGCAGATAAAATTCCGCCCATCGCAAAGCGTTTTCGTGCTGCTGAGCGCCTTCCAGGCGGAGTGCCTCGCGCAGCGGTGTTTCCTGATAGTGGATCCAGCCCAGGACCAGCACGAAGCTGAGGCCAAACAATGAGCATCCCGCCAGCACCTTGTGCCGAAACGGCTGCGAGCGCCACCACCGACCTCGATTCGGATCGGACTTGGGAAGGCGTGGGACGGACTGTTTCATGGGGTCGTGTCGGGAATTTGCCTAGCGTTGTTCGAACCGCCGCAAGGCGCTTTTCGTTGTAAACATAATCCAGGGCCGGAAGGCCGTCCAGAGACTGGGAAACTCAATCGGACCTTGCTATCATAATTAATCCTCGATTCCATTTCTTTCTGCAGCGAGAATCAAAATGAAACGACCCGGTCGTGGTACGGGACTCAGCGGCGGTAAGTTCATCGAGTTTCCGCCGCCGTATCGGAGTGTCGCGAAGCGAGTAACGAACGGCCTTCACCGTCGGCAGGGGTCTTCTCGCGGCCTGGTCCTGGTCTTGTTGTTTTTGGTCTCGCCCGTCTTGACCGGCTGCCGGGATCGCGCTGCCTCCGCGACAGGAAGCAGCGCGGAGTCGGGTGGGCCGGGCGTGACGGACGAGATGAAAATGGTCGGCACGGCGCGCCCGCCGGAAGGTTTGCCGGGAGGCTTACCGGGATTCGCTGTCGATGCGGATGTTTCCGCCCGCCCGTCGATGCCTACCGATCTCCTTCTGCCCGAAGAAGAAACCTCGCTGATCTGGGACCGCGAACACCATGGAAATCTTCTGGGCGAGCACGGTTTCAAACAGCTTAACAAGGCCGTGCGGCAGCAAGATCGCGAAGCCATCCGCGGTTTGCTGGCCGACGACTTTCAGAGCCGAGTCCTGCCAGAAAGCGATCGGCTCGATTACCACTCCGATTTGGTGACCGCGGCACGGTGGTCGGCGAGTGGCGAGTTGCAGGACCTCGAAAGCCACGACGCTTTTATCGACTGGCTGCTGCGGACGACGTCGTTCATTACGGAGATCGCGGGCGTTCAAGTCGGAGTTTTGCGCATTTCGCCGGTGGATACCGAGGACGGCTCCTGGCAAGTCGAAGGCGTCCTACGCGCTTGGGGGAAGCATGACGACGAGCCGGGCGAGTTGCGGGTCTGGGTGGCCCTGCGGATCGCCAAACCGAGCAAGGAGAACCTGCTGGCCGGCAAATGGATTCAGCAATTTCGTGCTTCCCAGATCGCCGTTTCCCAGGCCAAGGATCCGTTGTTTCTCGATCAGACGGCGAAGAGCGGCGTGGTCACCGAAACCCTGCATGACAATTGGGAAACCCCGTCCGACGTCCGGAATGTCTCGGGGGGGGTCTATTTTACCGACTTTGACAATGACGGGCATCAGGACATGCTCCTCACAGACGTCGATCAAACGCTCGAACAATTGTATCGAGGTAAAGGTGACGGAACGTTTGTCGATGTCAGCGCCGCGTTGGGCTCCAGTCAGTCCAGCGGCTTATTACGATACAGCAGTATCGCTGCCTGGATCGACTTGAACGGTGACGGTTGGGACGACATTATCTACGCGGATGGCGTTGTACGGCAAAACATCCAGGGGCTTCGGTTTCGCGATGTGTCCAATAAGTCCAATTTCAGCCTCGTGGCGCACCTTTCCGACCAGTTGATGGGGATGTCGGTCGAGGGCATTATTCCGGCCGATTTCGATCGGGATGGCAAGATTGATCTATTCCTCGCAAGGCTCGGCATTCGGCCAAAGTCCTGGCTGGAAGACGCCAGCAAGACCTCGCCTCCCTGCCAGTTGCTGCGGAATCTCGGCAATTGGCGGTTCGAGGACGTCTCCGATCGATTAGGTCCCAGCGTGATGGGACGCAGCGTATTTTCAGCGGTCTGGAGTGACTTTAACAACGATGGTTGGCCGGATCTTTATTCGATCAACGAGTTCGGCGATGGGATCATCTACTTCAATCGCGAAGGCAAGAAATTTGACAACGTCGACATTGATCCGAACATCGCCGGTTTTGGCGCGATGGGCGTCACGTCCGGCGATTTTGAGAACGATGGCAACGTCGACATCTACGCCGGCGAAATGTACTCGAAAGCGGGCAGTCGCGTCATCGGTAATATGAAACCCGATGCCTACGACCCGGAAGTGATGACGAGGCTGCGAAGCCTCGTGGACGGCAGCGAACTGTATCACAATCTTGGTAACGAAAAATTTGAAGGCGCCGGCAAGAAGATGCAGGTGCATGACGTGGGATGGGCCTGGGGACCAGTTGCCGCCGATTTTGACAATAATGGGTTCCTCGACATTTATGCCACGGCCGGCTATATCAGCCGGGACCGCGATAAACCGGATGGATGAAACTGCCTCTGGTTGGCTGTCGTGTCACAGCCTTGCGATACGGGAAGCGATGTCAAACTGAAGGGAACGATCGATCCCGATTTGAATGAATTCTGGGTAGGTAATCCCTGGAAGATTTTCCAGGAAAACAATCTGTCCTGCTTCGAACGAAATCGGCTTTATTTAAACGTCGAAGGACGGGGCTTCCTGGATGTAAGTCATGTCAGTGGGGCCGACAATGACGGGGATTCGCGGGCGGCGGTCGCGGTCGATCTCGACCACGACGGACGTCTCGACCTTGTCCTGCGCCAGGTGGGCGGGGGGCCGTTCGTCCTGTACCGAAATCAGGCCGCCGCCGGCCATTTCCTGGAAATCACGCTGCGCGGCACGAAAAGCCATCCATCGGCGATCGGCACGCGCCTCGTCGCGAAAATCGGCGACCGGCAGGTGGTGCGCGAATGTTATCCGCACAACTCGTTCCGCTCCCAGGCGCCGCGCACCATCCAGATCGGTCTTGGCGATTCGGAAAAGGTCGACGAGTTGACGATCCACTGGCCTTCGGGCTTAACGGAGACGATCCGTGACATTGCCGGCGATGCGCGGGTGACCATTCGAGAAGGGGAAGCAACGCAATGAGCGTTCCGTCAGGAGAAACCAAAGAGAACCAGAACGATCCGCAGATTAACGGTGACGAGGCGTTGATCGCAGCAGCTAACTCGGAAGCGCGTGGTTTCAAATTCTCTCGGCGACGTGTTGTCAGCCTGCTGGCAATCCTGCTGGCGACGGCGGCGATCGTCTACGGCAAGAGTTGGCTGGACGAGCGGCCGCTCGTCGAAGCGCGGCAACGGCTGGAAAATGGCGATCCAGAACGGGCGCTGAAGTTGCTTCGCTATTTCCTTAACGATCACCCGAAACATTCCGTGGCCCAAGGACTGATGGGCCGCGCTCTGGTGTCGGCCGGAGAGATCGACGATGCAATTAGCCTGTTCGCGGAATTCCCGCCGACGGACGAATTAGAAACTTATGCGCTGGCCAGAGCGCAAATGGAAAAACGCCAATGGTCGTTGGCACTGCGACTCTTGAATCGCACGTTGCAAGTGAAACCCGATTTAACGTTTGCCATCGAGGATCGTCTCGTCTGCCAAGGAAAGCTGTCGCTATACGATCTGGCTCTGAAGGATGCGGAAACCCTGGCAAGAACCGTCGATATGGAGCCGTCAGGTTACAACTGGCTGGCATTCCTCCACGAGGAGATGGGAAACAACGAGCAAGCGTTGGAGGCCTATGGCCGCATACTTGAGTATTCCCCTCAGGCAAAAGGTCTCCCGTTCAAGTCCGAGACGATGCTCACCAAATTCGCCGACTTGCTGTACAAGACCGGCGATTACGATCGGGCCTTTGAGAACGCTGAAAAGAGCCTCGCCTACGAGGAAACCGAGAAGGCCTATGTTCTGCAGGGCAAAGTACTGGTAAAGCGCGAGGATTTCGACGCGGCGAATATCGCTTTCCGTCGGGCGCTCGAATTGAACCCCCGCAACCACGAGGCACGTGTCGGTCTGGCGCGGATGGCTCTTTCGCGGGGCGAAGGCGAAACCGCTAAATCCCTGTTGGCTCCGATTGCGGTAAAGAACAACAACCTGGAAACGGCCGAGGCAATTCTTGAGACGCTGAAATTGCTGAAGAACGAGCGGGGAATTCGCGATATGACGATCGCCATCGCCGAAATGAAGGAAGAAAAACTCGTGCAAGACCGCGTCCGCAAGATACTGCTCACCGAGCCCGAGTCATTCTGGGGGCAGGCGGTACTGGTGCACCAATTCGCTTCCGAAGGGAACTACACCCAGGCACTCGACATGCTGATTCCGCTGGTCAATGTCCGCGGGGACGAACCGTTCATTCAGGATCTTGCCCGAGCGATCCAGCAACAAAGCCGCGTCCTGCCATCGCTTGAACGGATTCCTTTCGACGAGATCGAGAGCATCAACATGGACGAAAACCTGCGTGGCGCTGACTGAAAATGAGCATCGCATTCCTCTGCCCGCAGGGCCATTCGCTCAACGCGCCGGAAGAGTTGGCCGGGCGCCCCGGGCAATGCCCAAAATGCGCCGCGCGATTCGTCGTCCCGTCGCTCGAGGAGATCGCATCGGTTGCGATGGAGCTGCCATCGGGCAATGCGCCGGAGCCACCTCCCGCGGGAGCGAGCGGCCTCGCGGATGGCTCCAATTCCGACTCCCGTTTTAAATTCCAATGTCCGAACGGACATAAGCTCCACGGGATACCCCAACTGCGAGGAAAGCCTGGCGAGTGTCCTCGCTGCCACGCGCGTTTTTTCATTCCGCTGGCCGAAGCCGGCGCGCATCCAACCGCGGAGGAACTTCCGTCCAATTCCGCGTCCTTTGAACTGGCGCCGCCCGTTTCCGATTCCGAGGAGCTGGACGTGCCGGTGACGGAAGTTGTTTCGAGTTGGGTGTTGCCATTGCCGGAGAGCCGGCGCGACTGCGCGGAGCGTGATTTCTTAGAATGGCTATGGCGGCAGCGCGACCGGAAATCGATCGTGGAATTGCGGCTTCGCGACGGCCAGTCGATCGAGATTCACAATTATGCCCCGGCGCTGTCGGGATTCGGGTTCGCCGTTTTCGCGGCGGACGGACCCGAGGGAAAGCACGCACTGACGGCGATTCGCTGGGACGCAGTCGAGCGACTTGTCATCCGCAACATGGATGACTATCCCCACGAGTATTTTTACGCCGACTGATGCGACGCGAATCGCGTTGATGCCGCCGGCCCAACCTCCGCGCTCACCGCGTCCTCCGCGGTCATTCCGGTTCCGTCAGGTCCGGTTCGTGAATCAACGTGAAATTCTTGTTGTGCAGCGTCTCCAACGCCTGCTCGATATTATCCACCATCAGCGCGACCGCGGGTCGGCCGTGGGGTCGAACCATCAGCGGGTAGGCCTGCACGATGTTGATTTCGGCCTGCAGCAGCGCCGTACAGATTTGCAGCATCGGCTGTGGCGAATCGGGCAGTTCAATTCCGATCAATTCGCATTCGATCATCGCCAGTCCGGCACGCTCCAGGATCTCGCGGCCCCGCTCGGGGTCGCTTAACAACAGACGCACGAGGGCGCATTCCGTGGCATCGTTGATCGATAGTGCCACGATCCGCACCTTGCTGCCCTCAAAGCGGCGAACCACTTCGAGCAACTGGCCGACGCGATTCTCCAGAAAAATGGTGAACTGCCGCAGGGTCGGGAATGTCTTACCCCGCATCGTCGAGTAATCGGTACTGGCACCTTCGCCGAAGCTCATGTGCTATGCCATTTCTTGGGTTCGAGGTATCTTATCGGAGGTGTCTGAATGCGTGCGCAGGGATGCCGATGAGCCGCGCCGACCCGAGCCAACTATAGGAAAACGACTTCCGCCGGTCAATTGATTGTTGTGCCTCCGAAACTCCATGAAGCAGCATGAACATTCATTTCGCGTTCGTTATCAGGAAACGGATGCTCAGGGGCGGGTTCACCACGCCAATTACCTGACTTGGTTCGAAATAGGTCGTGTCGAGCTACTGCGGTCGTTCGGGTACAGCTACCGGGACCTGGAAAAAGACGGGATCATGCTGGTGGTGGCCGACATCCGCTGCGAGTATTTTCAGCCGGCGATTTACGACGATTTGATCCGGCTGGTGACTCGGACGGTGGCCGCGCGGGGGGCTCGGATCGAACACGAATACGAAGTATTTCGAGAAACGACGTTGCTGGCGCGCGGCTGGTCGACGGTGGCCTGCATCGATCGCGAAGGGCGCGTGCGCCGCCTGCCGGAATTTCTGCGTCGGGTGGAGCCAGACTGAACCGCTCAGAAAACCGGACAGACGTCGTACCAGGACCGCCCGTCCCGCTCGATCCAATCGACCGCGCCGGCGGGACCCCAGTCCGCGGGCGGATACGACAGCAGCCTCGGAGTCGCCGGACTTTTCCAGGCCGCCAGGATCGGGTCGACGATGCTCCAGGCGAGTTCCACTTCATCGCTCCGGGCGAACAAACTGGCGTCCCCGCTCATGGCATCGAGCAGCAGTCGCTGGTAGGCGTCGGGCATCGATTGCGTTCGATCGGGCTGGAAACGAAAGTCCAGGTGGGAAAGGTTAAACCGCATTCCCGCGTCAGGAACTTTGGACTGGAAATGCATATGAATTCCCTCCGCGGGCTGCACCTGGATCACCAGTCGATTCGCTTCCATCGACTTGCGCGGTCCTTCGGAAAACAGCATATGGGGTGGCGTGCGGAACTGAATCACGATCTGGGAGGTGCGACAGGACATCGCCTTGCCGCTGCGCAAGTAAAATGGCACCCCATTCCAGCGCCAATTGTCGATATTAAGTTTCAGGGCCACAAACGTGGCAGTCTGGCTGTTGGCAGGCACGCCGTCCGTTTGCCGGTAGCCTTCATATTGTCCTCGGAGTGTATTCTGGGCGAAGTCGGCGCCTTCCAGGGGGCGAACCGACCTTAGCACCTTGACCTTTTCGTCCCGCACCAGATCGGCGTCGTAGCGGGCGGGAGCTTCCATGGCGGTGATCATCATCAACTGCAGCAGGTGATTCTGCACCATGTCGCGCAGCACGCCCGCTTCGTCGTAGTAGGCGCCGCGACTGCCGACGTCGACTTCCTCGGCGACGGTGATCTGCACATGATCGATGTAGTTGCGATTCCAGATCGGCTCGAAAATGCTGTTGGCGAACCGCAGCACGAGCAGATTCTGCACCGTTTCCTTGCCCAGGTAGTGGTCGATGCGAAAGACCTGTTTTTCCGAGAAGACGCGATGCAGTGCATGATTCAGATTGCGAGCGGATTCCAGATCGGACCCAAACGGCTTTTCGACGATGATGCGTCGCGATCCCTGGGATTCATCGGCGAGTCCGGCTTCGCCAAGTTGGGTGGTAACCTGTTCGTACAGTCGCGGCAGAGTGGAAAGATAGTAGAGCCTTGTCGCGGGGCGACCCTGCTCGATCTGATCGAGAAGTTCGCGGATCGATTGGAAATCCCTGGGGTTTTCAATGTCCCCTGGCTGGTAATGCAGGCATTCGGCGAAACGCTGCCAGAGATCGGTTTGAAACGAGCGGGATTCGTACTGGGCGGTGCTTGCCGCCAATTCCGCGCGCCAGGTTTCGCTGGTGTACCCGCGACGCGCTACGCCCAGGACTCGGGTACCCTCCGGGAGCCGGCCGCGCTGGTAGAGCTGATACAGGGCCGGGACCAGTTTGCGGCTGGTCAAGTCACCCGAGGCGCCGAAAATGACAAGGGATACAGGTTGCATCGATCAAAATCGCATCGCCGTGAAACCACCGTCCACGAAACAGGCCGATCCGGTGATAAAACTACCGGCGCTGCGGGACAGCAGTAACAGCGCTGCGCCGACCAGTTCGCGTGGTTCGCCGAATCGGGCCATCGGGGTCTGGCTCATGATACTGGTTGTCCGCTGTTCGTCCAACAGTTTTCGATTTTGCTCGGCGGGGAAGAACCCGGGACAGAGCACGTTGATTCGTACGCCACGCGTGCCGTATTCGCGCGCCAGGTTCTTGGTCAGGTTGAGGACCGCCGCCTTGGCGGCCGAATAGGCAAAGACCTTGGAAAGCGGGATGTGGGCGGTAACGCTGCCGATATTCAGGATCGCCCCACCACGCGGCTGTTCCGCCATCCGCGGGGCAAACAACTGGCATCCTCGATGGGTGGCGGTCAGATTGGCGTCGATCACCCGGGACCAGTCGTCGTCGGTGATCTCCGCATACGGAACGGCCGAATTGACCCCCGCGCAGTTGATCAGCATGTCGACGTTGCCACGGAGCTGAAGCGATGCATCGAGCAACTTCTTCAGGTCGTCGCGCGATGTGGCGTTTGCCGAGACGAATCGAGCCCTTCCGCCCGACTGCAGAATACTTCGCACGCGATTTTCGCCTCGCTCGGCGTCATTGCCGGCGACGATGACATCGGCTCCGGCAAGCGCCAGTCCCTCGGCCAAGGCGCCGCCCAGGGTCCCGGTACCGCCGATGACGACGGCGACCTGCCCCTTCAACCCGAACAACGATTCAAGAAAATCCGGCACCATAGGGCCTCCCGTTTCCGCGGCTGTGTTGGGGTCAGCGAGGCGTTCGACGGCGTGCGATCCAATCGGTATGGAAGACGCCCGGGCGATCGGTTCGCTGGTAGGTATGAGCTCCGAAGTAGTCGCGCTGCGCCTGCAGCAGGTTCGCGGGCAGGAAGGCGCGGCGATAGCTGTCGTAATAGGCCAGCGCCGTGCTGAACGCCGGTACCGGGATTCCGCGTTGGGTGGCGGTGGTCACGACATGTCGCCATGCGGACTGTCCTTCGTGAACCGCCCGCGTGAAGTACGGATGCAGCAGCAGGTTCTCCAGGTCGGGCTTTTTGCTGAAGGCCTCCTTGATGCGGTCCAAGAACTGCGCGCGGATAATACAGCCGCCGCGCCAAAGCAGGGCGCAATCGCCGTAATTGAGCGGCCAGTCATGTTCCTTGGCCGCCGCTTGGAGCTGGACAAAGCCTTGCGCGTAGCTGCAGATTTTCGAGGCATAGAGTGCCTGCCGCACGGCTTCGATAAATGCGGTGCGCTCCCCGATTGCGTGGGCGGCGGATTGCGGCCCGCTCAGGACCTGGCTGGCACGTACGCGCGCATCTTTGATGGCCGAGATGCAGCGGGCATAGACGGCCGCGGTGACGAGCGTGCTGGGGACTCCCAGATCCAGCGCCAGCTGGCTCATCCACTTTCCCGTGCCTTTGGCGCCGGCCGTATCGAGGATCTTATCGACGAGTTCGCCGCTGGCGAGATCGTCGGCGACACTGAAAATATCGCGACTGATTTCGATCAGATAGCTTTGCAGTTCGCCCCGATTCCATTCGTCGAACACGTCGTAAAGTTCGGCATTACTCAATCCCAGGGCTTCCTTGAGCATCAAGTATGCCTCGCAGATCAGCTGCATGTCGCCGTACTCGATGCCGTTGTGGACCATCTTGACGTAGTGGCCGGCTCCGCGCGGCCCGACCCATTCGCAGCAGGGGATGTCGTTGTTCGGGCCGACTTTCGCGGCGATCGCCTGGAAAATCGGGCGCAACAGGGGCCAGGCGGCGGGGCTGCCGCCGGGCATCAGGCTGGGGCCCTTCAGCGCCCCTTCCTCTCCGCCGGAGACGCCGGTTCCGATAAACAGCAGTCCTTTCGATTCGACGTATCTGGTTCGCCGTTCGGTGTTGGTGTAGTGTTCGTTGCCGCCGTCGATGATGACATCGCCCGGTTCCAGGAGCGGGATCAACTGTTCCATCAGTTCGTCCACGGCCGGACCGGCTTTGACCAGCATCATCACTTTGCGTGGCTTGGCGAGGCTGGCGACAAGTTCGGTGATCGTATGGCAGCCCTGGAATCTTTTGCCTCGCGCGCGGCCGGCGAGCAGCGCATCGACTTTATCAACGGTCCGATTGTAGACCGCGACGCGGAAGCCCCGGCTTTCAACATTCAGCGCGAGATTTTCACCCATTACGGCCAGGCCGATCAGTCCAAAATCACACTTTTCGGTCATTCCGATGTTCCTTCTACTCCAGGTTGGTGAGTCACTTTGGTGCGATCCCCGGCCTGCCGTGGCGATCGTCGACCGCGGAGGGCCACGGCGGGGACCCGCCGATTGGGGCCGCTTCAGATCGTCCGGAACGGCGGCTTTTCGGGTAGGTAGCGGTCGAATTCCTCCAGCAGTGTTCGCTGATAATCGCCGGCGAATCGGCCCTGCAAAAACCGGTCAATACCTTCCTCATACAGTCGTTCCCAACTCGCGTCCTCCGCACCAGGATTGATCGGGAAAAACAGGCATTGATTGGCCTTCGCCGCGCTGTAGTCGCCGGGGGCATCGCCGATCATCAACGATTGATGGGGACCATATTTGGAGGCGTTCGTCAGGATCTCCTTCTTGGTGCCCGTCTCCTGGCCGCAGATCGCCGCCACGAATCGGTCGATGCCATGTTCGTGCCACTCGGCACGCAGCGCATTGTTGGGGGTCGCGGAGCAGACAAGCATGTCGGCCTGGCCGGAGAGCTTTTGCAGGCAGTCGCGGACAAAAGGAAACGGGGGGACACCGCGGACCATGGCGGCGACCGAGTCGTTGACCGCTTTGGACCAGGCGAGGGCCTGGGCCAGGGCCGGGTCGTTCGTCGCTTCCACTTTGGCCTGGAGCGCCGGATTCGCCAGTTTGGTTTCCTCCCGGCACCAGCGCGCCAAGGAATCGGGGATGGCGACGGTCACGCCGCGCGCCTGGACTTCCGGGCGTCGCTGCAGCCATTCCAGCGTTTCAAGCAGCGCGGGAAACCGGTTGATGCCGCGGCTCTTGGAGTAAAGATTGACGAACTCGGCCGCTTCCCGCGCGTACTTGCTGATCGCCTGCAGGTTGTAATGGTTGATCGTGTTGGGGATAAAGCACTCTTTGTGCTTTAGCTCCATAGTGTCAAAGGCGCAGCCGTCGGAGTCAATCCCGACCAGAAACGAATGCTGGGGAGTGATTTCGTACATGGATTTCATCTCATCGGGTAATGGGTCCGGTAGGTCGGGTCTCCAGACCCGATCGGCCGTTGCAGCGCTGCAACGCTGCGGTTTCAGATTCCGCCACGGTCCGCCTGCGGGACATAATCGGGCAGTTTCCGGGTCACCATCAGCGGCTGCAGCCGGGCCAACCTTTGGCGTCCACCGATCATCGGCAGCGACACCATCTCATTGCCCACCAGCGGCTGCGCGTAGCGCACAAAATCATCAGTGACATCGTAGCCGCTGGCACTGATCCAAGTTTTGGGAAAGGTTCGCTCGCTGTTGGCGACGTCGGAAAGGGAAACCTTGTCGAACCGCACGCTGTAAATCGAACCCGGGTTCCGCAGGATCGTCGCCATGTAACCGCTTTCCCCACGAGCGGCGAGCGTCGCGCACATTTCGCCCGCGTGGTACGCTTCGTCCAGGTCGACCGTGGAGGCGTACGCCATGGAATGCCGCTGGTCGGTACCAGGAACATTTCCCCGCGCGCTGCCTTTGGCCTTCAATCCGACCTTGTTCAGGTAATTCACGACGACTTGACAGACCGTCGATTCGCTGGAACTGAACTGCGTATGTCCAAACGAGTCCTTGCGCTCTCCGATCGACCCCACGTTGAATCCTTCGCTGATCACGACCAGGCAGCGGCCGTCGCGGCCCAGTTGATCATTGACTTGATCGGCGAGCGCCTCGAGGGAACAGGGGCTTTCGGCCAGGTAGATCTGCAGCGGCATCTCCCGAGCCGGGTCGGCCAGTCGCGCCGCGGCCGGGATATAGCCGATCTTTCGTCCCATCGCCTGCAGCACCAATACGGGATCGGCCGGACAGGAACCGGCATTCTCTTCGTTGGCATTCTGCACGGCGTGCATCCAGTATTTGGCGGTTGAGCCGTATCCCGGGGTATGATCGATCAACTTGAATTCGCTGTCGCCCACGTCGTTGTCGATCGTTTTGGGCCCCCCGATGCCCACCAGATCCATGCCCCGTTCGCGTGCCAGGGTGGCGATCTTGTTGGCGGTGTCCATCGAATCATTCCCGCCGATATAGACGAAATAGCCGACGTTGTGGGCGCGAAAAACGTCGATGCAGCGGTCGAAATCGTCGTTTTGATGCGACTTCAATTTGTAGCGGCAAGTGCCGATCGAACCGGCGGCCGGCGTGTAGCGTAATAAGGCAATTTCCTCTTCGGGCTGCGCCGATAAATTGATGAACTGCTCCTTGAGAACGCCTTCGATTCCGTGTCGAGCGCCATACACCTCGCCGATCTGCGGGAATCCGCGGGCCGCTTCCACTAATCCGCGTAGCGTGCTGTTAATGACGGGGCTGGGTCCACCGCTCTGGGCCACCACAAGATTGCGTGGAGTTTTCATGACATTTCCTCGGGCGAATCCGTTGCTTGCCGCAAGCGGCGACCAAAGCGAGTCGCACGAAAACGGGACGGGGGTCTGCCGAAACAGGCTCGAAGATTTTAGGGCAGTCGGGCCATTTGCGAAAGTGGCAAGCACGCCAATTCGGCCCGGCCAATTGCCGTGCGTCAAGCTTGAAGTACACTAGACAACTTGCCAGATTCTGCGGTATCGATGCGGCGGTGATTTCGTGAGTGAACAGGATCCGATCAGTCAACACCCGGCCCCCCCAACCGCGCTGCGATTTTCCCTGGCACTGTTCGTGCTTTCGATGGCGGTAGTGCTGTTCAGTCTTTCGCTGTTCCGGCTAATCAGTTTCTTCATCATGCCGTCTTTGTTCTTTGACCTGCTGCTGGTCTGCTTTCCGATCGGCGCCGCGCTGGCGGTCTGGTGGAAGGGCGAGCCGTCTCGCCGATTCGGCCTTGCCCTACCGCTATTGCAACTCGTGATGGTGGTCACGGTCGTCGCCACGCTGTTGTTGAAACATGTCGATTTCATGCGCGGGGGACTGTTCAATGTCGACACCACCAGCATCATGATTCAGGTGGCTATTTTCTCGGCGATTTATGCCCCATTTTTTGTCGCCTATGGCGCCACCGAATACCTCGGATACCTGACCGGTCGCGAAGTGCTCAAACACCGAATGAACGGCGTCTACGCGCTGGTCCTGTTCGGCGCCGCCGGTGGATTCGTCGTCAGCCTGCTGCAGGAATCGGTCGGAGTCGCCCGGCTGCTGGTGCTGTCGATCGGAATGCTGACCGCGGTCAAACTGGCGCTTTCCCCACGTTGGCGGGTGCTGCGCGGACTGGAGGCGCTGGCGCTCATCGCCGTGCTGGCCTATCCCGGAACCAGCCGGGATTTCATGCTCGCTTTTAAATCTTCCAAGCCCAATTCCGCGGCGCATTATAAGGCTATCTACGGTGACAGTGTCAGGTCGTTGTATGAAGGCTGGGGGCGCTATTCTTATTTTGAAGTAATGAAGATTGAAACCGGCGAAGATTCGGTGCTTTGGGGATTCTATAACGACATGAACCAATGGGGGTACCGCCAGGGCACGCTCGATCCAGGTTTTCGGGAGACCGTGTTGCAGCCGTTCGTCACCGACTCCAGGAACATCGTCATCATCGGCTCGGGCGGTGGCCGCGATGTGAAACTGGTGCGCTCGGTGAGCGGCGGCAAGATCGTGGCGATGGATGTGGAGCCGGCCGTGTTCCGCGTGACACGGGGCTTGCTCCGCGAGGAGTTCGAGGATGTTTATTCGCAGCCCGGTGTCGAAGTCATCGCCGGCGACGCCCGTACCTATCTGGAAAAGAGTTCCGAGAAGTACGACGCGATCTTTTTCTGGAGTGTCGGCGGTTATCCTCAGCTGATGCTCGAACCGGGAAACATGATCCGCACCAAGGAAGCCCTGGGTGGTTTCGTGCGACACCTGTCGCCGAACGGCGTATTCTGCATGGGCTACGATCGCGAACTCGACCCGCAAAAAGTACTGCTGCGGCAATACGCCATGACGCTGCAAATGCACGGGGCCAAGGTTGTGGCCTTTGAGCATGGCACGCCTCCGGTCGAATTCTGCCTGATCGCCTATTCCCCGGACGCCGATCCGGCTCAACTCGCGCACTGGAAACAGGTCGAGTCGACCGTGGGGCGCAAGGTGCATGGCAATCCGATCCGCAAGATGCGCGACGAGGAACTGTTCAGCACCGATTTCTCGCCCGTTACCGACGACCGTCCTTACCTGGCGGGCAACATTGCCAGCATCCTCTCGATCAAGAATGTGCGGACCTTGTTCTATCAGATCGGCGCGGCGCTGGTGCTGGTCTGTGTCGTGATCTACTTCCTGATCCTGGCCGAACGCAAAGGCGGGGGCGCGCCGAATTTCCGCGTCCAGTTCCTGGCTTTGCTTCTGGGCGCGAATTTCCTGATGCTGGAACATATCTGCGTGCTCGAAATATTCCGGAAGCAATATATCTACTACGATGCGATCATTGTCGGCGTGGTCGCATTCCTGACGATTACGGGACTGGGCAGCCTGCTGATTAACAATCGCACGCTGCGCTGGGCGATCCTGCTGTCCTGGATCGGGCCGGTGATCTGGCTCTTGCAACTCAATGCCACCGGTGCCGCCGTCACATTCGCGGCGATGTTCCTGGCGACCCTGGTGACCGGCAACATGTTTCCCGCGGTGTTCGAGGCCCATCCCCAGGACCGTCTGCACATTTTCGCGCTGGACGCCATCGGTGCCGCGGGCGGCGCAATGATCTCGTTCTTCATGCCCATCCTTTATGGCATGACGGCGTTCCGGGTCGTCGCTCTGGCCGTTTTCCTGCTCACGACGGTTGTGATGCTGCTCGTTGGTCCGCGCGCCCTTGGCAAGCAGGCGGTTTCCTGATAGTCTTAGGTCTGGCGTTGAAATCAGATCCTTGAGGCGTTTGCCGCTTTTGCTGCCTGCCCATTGGAATTCTGTCAGGTCCAATGGTGCCTCAGTGAACACCTTTTGTGTTCCTCGCTTTTCGGTCCTCTCGCCCTTTCCCAGGACCAATTATGTCTTTTGCTGACCTTGGGCTTAGCCCGCGTTTGCTGGATGCGGTCGCCCGCTCCGGTTATGTTGCACCCACTCCGATTCAGGCCCAGGCGATACCGATCGCCCTGGCTGGCCGGGACCTGATCGTCAGTTCCCAGACTGGTAGCGGCAAGTCGGCGGCGTTTATTCTGCCGACGTTGCAGCGGCTGATCGACCGACCCGCGGCCAAGCGCGGGCCGGGACAGGCGGCTCGCGTATTGATCCTCGCACCCACGCGGGAACTCGCGGGGCAGATCACCGACTGCATCCGCTGCTACGGCCAATTCACCAACCTGCGATCGACGGCCATTTATGGTGGTGTGAGCCAGTTCGGCCAGGAGAAAGCCCTGCGGCGTGGCGTCGATTTGATCGTGGCGACCCCCGGTCGACTCGGGGACCTGCTCCGGCAAGGCTTGGTCCGGCTGGATCAGGTGGAAGTTCTAATTCTCGACGAAGCCGATCGGATGTTGGACATGGGATTTCTTCCGGAAGTGCAGCGGATCATCGCTCAATTGCCGGTCGAGCGCCAGACGCTCCTGTTCTCGGCGACCATTCCGCCGACGATTGCTCGGCTGACGTCCCAGATCATGTCCCGACCGCATACCCTTTCGCTGGTGCCGACTCGCACCGAAGCGGCACGGATCGAGGAACAGGTTTACTTGACGGAAAAAGCCCAGAAATCCCGCCTGTTGATCGAGTTGATCGGGCATCAGCAGGTCACGCGCGCGATCGTGTTCACTCGCATGAAACATGGAGCCGACCGGTTGGTGAAGGAATTGCATCGCCACGGCATTCGTGCCTGTGCGTTTCATGGCAATAAGAGTCAAGGGGCGCGGCAACGCACCCTGGCCGACTTTCGTACCCCCAATCCGCCGTTGCTGATCGCGACGGATGTCGCGGCTCGGGGCATCGACGTGGATGACGTATCCCACGTCTTCAATTACGATCTGCCGGCCGATCCCGAAACCTATGTGCATCGGATTGGTCGCACGGGCCGCGCCGGAGCTTCGGGGACGGCGATTTCATTCTGCCAGCCGGACGAGCGTGGCGCTTTGCGGAGCATCGAACGGTTCGTGCGACGCCCGCTGGTTGTGGCCCGTCTGGTGCCGGCGCAGCGCGCAGATCAGGTCCCATCCGGGGAGCGCGTCAAAACAGCGGATAGAGAAATGGGGCCAACACGCTTTGGCCGAGCAGGCCGAACAAAGTCAGCAGCAGGATCGCCAGGATAATCGGTGTCAGCCACCATTTCTTGTTGCTTCGGAGAAACTCCCAGAATTCGGCGACAAATCCCGGCGCCGCCGACTCGGCCTCGCGCTGAAACTGGCTCGCCAGCGACGCGTCGCGGTCCTGCCGGCCCGTGGAATCGGGGTGTTCGTCGGTGCTGCCCTCCGTTGCGGGCACAAGAGGCGATTTCGCTTGGGGTTCGTGCACCGGTGACTCCTTAAGTTCAACGGTTGGGGCGGCCCGACTCGCGTACATTCGGCTCGCTGTTTGCAAGCGAACTTGCCAAAGTATAGCCCGGAGACTAGCCCATGCCGACCGATCCCAAGCTCGTTCGCGACCAGTTCTTTGCGGCCGCCGAATTGCCGATTTCGGAACGGGCTGCCTATTTGGCCGCCCATTGTGGCGACGACTCTGAGTTACGGGCCGCCGTCGAGCGTCTGCTGGCCGCCCACGAACAACCTGCCGGCATGGACTCGCGCCAGGTACTGGCCCGGTTCGAAGCCGAGCGCCAGGCGCTGGCGCTGATGGACCACCCCAACATCGCCAAAGTCTTCGATGGGGGCATGACCGAACAGGGCCGTCCGTTCTTCGTGATGGAATATGGGAAGGGCGTGCCGCTGACCGAGTACTGCGATCAAGCCAGGCTCTCGCTGAAGGAACGTCTGCAGCTGTTCCTGCCGGTCTGCCAGGCGGTGCAGAGCATGCGCATCAGAAGGGGATCATTCATCGCGACTTGAAACCGTCGAACATCCTGGCCCGCCTGTACGACGGCAAGCTGGTTCCGAAGGTGATCGACTTTGGCCTGGCCAAAGCGTTGGCCGGCGATCTGGACTGGATCGTGATGAAGGCGCTGGACAAGGAGCGCGGTCGGCGCTATGAAACGGCCAACGGTTTGGCGCGGGACGTGGAGCGTTACCTGCACGACGAAGCGGTGGAGACTTGCCCGCCGAGCGGCCTTCCCCGCCGGGCACACGAACATCGCCAAAAGCATGAACGAGCTCGCCGGCTTGTTTTGGAGGCAGGGCAAACTCGATCAGTCGATCCCGCTGTTCGAGGAGTCGCTGAAGGCGGAAGAGGCAGCACGCGGGCGGCAACACCCCGAAACGCTCATGACTTTGGCTAACCTGGGCGTGAACTACAAGGATGCGGGCCGGTTCGCGGAAGCCTTCCCGCTGCTCGAAGAGGCGTACCAAGCCTCGAGGCGCGAACATTCACTCACTTGGGTTAGCTCACCATTCCTTGACGCCCTCACCCAGGCCGCCGAGCCGACTCGACCTGAGTCCATGGCGAATGTCGTGACTCTGATCGAGGAGTTACTCGCCGCGCCACGCGAGAAGTCAGCTCAGGACAGCCCCGAGCTGGCCGGAGCACTCGCAGCGTACAGCCTGTCGCTAATCAAACTCAAGGCGTGGGAGGCAGCCGAGCGATTGCTCCGTGAGTGCCTGGCCATCCGCGAGAAATCTCAACCGGAGGAGTGGACGACGTTCAACACGCAATCGAGGCTGGGAGGGGTCCTGCTGGGACAGAAGGAGTACGCCGACGCCGAGCTGCTGCTGGCGGGGTACGAGGGGATGAAGCAACGGGAGTCGGCGATTCCAGAGCAGGGTAAGGTCCGCCTCCCCGAAGCCATCGACCGACTGATCGAATTCTACACCGCCACGGACAAGTCCGCCGAAGTTCAGAAGTGGCAAGCCGAGCGGGCAAAGTGTTCCCCGAAACCCGTAACCCGACCCACTAAAACTGCCGAAAATATCTTCGCGCGTCGGAATCGCTGGAACGGGGCTGCCAGTAGCTCGCGGCTGACCGGTCGAAGCGACGCTGCATCGGATCAAATCGCCGTAATTTCATGATCAGGGCCGCGGGCGTAATCACCGCATAGTACAGCATCACCAACAGCAGCTGCGACACGAGCCATCCGATCGGATAGACCAGTGCCATCCAGACCAGAAAAACCGCACGCAACAGCGGGGGCCAGGCGATGCCGACGACGCTGATCGCCGCGCCGATAAGCGACACTATCAAACCGAGATTGGGCGTCGCCGTTCGCCGCTCCAGTGCATACCCGACCAGAGCGACAAAGGGCGGCATCAGCAGCGCAAAAACGTACCGTTCGCGCCGGCCGAGTTCTGTTTTGAATTCGAGCATTTCAGTCCAGATGGAATTGTTCGAGGTACTTCTGTCGTTCGACTTGATCACGAACCGGCTGTTGATCTTTCCTCAACACGAATCGATCGAGCACCAGCACGTCGATGTCGGTGCTGAGAAAACAGCGGTATGCCTCCTCGGGACGGCAGACGATCGGTTCGCCGCGAATATTGAAACTGGTGTTGATCAGAATCGGCACGCCGGTCCGTCGAGCGAAAGCCTGCAACAACTGATAGTAACGTCCGTGCCGTTCCGGATCGACGGTCTGGATCCGCGCCGAATAGTCGACATGCGTGACGGCAGGCACAATCGATCGCAGCTGTTTCAGCCGGTCAATGCCGTGCGGGCCATTGGGGCTCACCGGCAGCCGTTTGTCGGGGCGTAAGTCGGCGACGAGTAACATGTAGGGACTCGATTCCGCCGGCCGCGTCGCGAAGTACTCGTCCACATGCTCCTGCAACACCGACGGCGCGAACGGCCGGAACGACTCGCGGAATTTTATTTTCTGGTTCATGACCGATTGCATTCGCGGGCTGCGCGCATCGCCCAGGATGCTTCTCGCGCCAAGCGCCCGGGGTCCGAATTCCATCCGGCCCTGCATCCAGCCCACGACTTTTTCCTGGGCAATCAGTTCGGCCACATGCTCGCAAAGTTCTTCGTCGGAGTCGAATTCGTGGTAGACCGCGCTCTCGCGGTCCAGCAGCGAGCGAATCGACGCGGGCTGCGGCCGAGGGCCGAGCAGGGAACCATGCTGCCGATCGGTCGGTTGGGCTCCACGCGGCTTGTCGAGCAGTTGGTGCCAGATGAACGTTGCCACTCCGACCGCTCCGCCGGCATCACCGGCTGCCGGCTGAATCCAGATTTCGTCGAAGGGACCTTCCCTCAACACGCGCCCATTCGCGACGCAGTTCAGTGCCACGCCGCCCGCCAGACAGAGTTGGCGCATGCCGGTCTCGCGGTGCACGTGCCGCGCCATGCGCAACAGGATTTCCTCGATCACCTTCTGGATGGAAGCCGCGACGTCCATGTAAAGGGACTCGGTGATCGGTGTTTCCGGTGTCCTCCGAGGGGCGCCGAACAACTGCTCGAACGCCGGCGAAATCATGCTCAGCCCGTCGCAATACGCAAAATAGCGCATGTCCATGCGGAATGAGCCGTCTTGTTTGAGGTCGATCAATTTGTCCAGGATCCGATCGACGAAACGCGGTTCGCCGTACGGCGCCAAGCCCATCAGCTTGTATTCGCCTGAATTGACCTTGAAGCCGCAATACTGCGTGAACGCGGAATACAGCAGGCCCGGCGAATGTGGAAATCGCAGTTCGTGACTCAACTGCAACCGATTGCCTCGACCGACACCGTAGCTGGCGGTGGCCCATTCACCGACGCCATCGACGGTGAGAATCGCGGCATCCTGGAATGGTGACGGAAAGAAGGCGCTGGCCGCATGGGACTCGTGGTGCTCCGTGAAGACAAAGTTCCCACGGTAGTTCGGGCCCAGGCCCCGCTGCATTTCGCGCCGCAAGAACAGCTTTTGTTGCACCCAGACAGGGATCGCTGCGCGAAACGACCGAAGCCCCTTCGGCGCGAACGCCAGGTAGGTCTCTAGCAGCCGTTCAAACTTCAGCCACGGTTTGTCGTAGAACCCGACAAAATCCAGTTCGGCCGCCGTGATCCCCGCTTCCGAAAGGCAGTACTGAATCGCCTGCGCCGGGAATGCCGGGTCGTGTTTCCGTCGCGAAAAGCGCTCCTCCTGGGCGGCGGCAATGATCTCGCCGTCCCGGATCAACGCGGCGGCCGAGTCGTGATAGTAGGCCGATATCCCCAGGATGGCGGTCACGTTGTGTTGCCGGTCGGTTGGAGGACTGCACGTTCTGAACGGTAAATCACGCCGACAATCACGGCAGGTAGGGTTCACGGTACAACCGATCCTTCGTACATTCAAGTGCCGCCTTCTGTCACGGAGCCAACCATGCGCGATTGCTACCGCATTACCGATACTTCGGAGATCATCTCGCCGGCATTGCTGGTATTTTCGGAATTGCTGGAACGCAATCTGCGCTCGATGATCGAGGTCGTGGGAGACCCCGGCCGCCTTCGCCCCCATTGCAAAACGCACAAGATCCAGGAAATCGCGGAATTGGGATGCCGCCACGGTATCCGCAAAGGAAAATGCGCGACCTTCGCCGAAGCCGAAATGCTGGCGCGCGCCGGCGTGTCCGACATCTTTCTCGCCTACCCGCTTATCGGACCCAATCTGGCTCGCGCCGTTGAATTCCGCCGGCGCTACCCCGATCGAATTCTCTCCGTGACCGCGGACGACCCGGAACAGGTGCGCAAGCTTGGCGAAACGATGGAGGATGCAGGACAATCGATCGAAGTCCTGCTCGACATCGACACCGGCCAACATCGGACCGGAATTCCCGCCGGTGACCGCGCAGCGAAACTTTATCACTTGATCGCGGAGACCCGTGGGCTGCGCCCCGGAGGCTTACACGTCTATGACGGACACAATCACCAGCGCGATCCCGAAGAACGTCGACAGGCGGTGCTGACTTGCTGGGAACCGATCGACGAATTGCGACGGCAGCTGGTAGCCGCCTCGCTTCCGGTACCCCGGATCGTCGCAGGGGGGACGGGATCGTTCCCGATCTTCGCCACGATGACAATTCCCGAACTGGAACTCAGCCCGGGCACCGTGATCTTCCATGATGCCGGATATGGAGAAATGTTCCCCGACCTGCATTTTGAACCCGCCGCATTGCTCCTGACGCGAGTCATCAGTCGCCCGACTCCCGAACGGGTGACGCTTGACCTGGGCTACAAGGCGATCGCGTCCGATCCGCCGGCAGGTCATCGCCTGACGATTCCCGATCTGCCGGACGCCAAAGCGGTGCTACAGAACGAAGAGCACCTGGTGATCGAGACAGAACGGGCGGGGCAGATCCGAATCGGCGACGAGTTTCTGGCGATTCCTCGGCACGTTTGCCCCACGACCGCACTCCACAAGCAAGTCTATGTGATCCGCAATCAGGCGGTTGTCGGCACCTGGAATGTGGTGGCTCGTGATCGTCAGCTAACGATCTAGAATCCCTTTCCGACCTTTTTAGCGTCAGTTTCGGTGAACTTCTTCCCAATCAGTAGCCGATGAACTGGGGGCCTGAAAGGCCGTAAAATGGGAGCTTCTTGCCTAGCTTGCCTGAACTCCACGATGGGGCTGGCTTGCTTGATTTGTGGGCCGGAGGCGTGGCAATCTGTTTTTATCCAGGAGACTGTTGACGTCGTCGTTGCGATTCGCATAGAATCCTACGCATAAGCTTTCGCCAATTGGTATATTTTCAAACCGATCTGAGGAGAGTTGGGATGAAGAAGTGTCTCGCTGCATTGTTGGTTCCGGCTTTGTTGGCTTCGGCTGCTGCGTTTGCCGCTGACCCGAATCTGGAAGGTGTCAAGTGTCTG
>VGZA01000065.1 GCA_016872775.1 Planctomycetota bacterium
CGCGCAGACCGCTCAGGAGGCGGCTCGACTGCGGGCGGCAGCCGCGGCGATCGAGCAGGGGGCGACCCTCGAGGAGTCACTGTCGCGTTGGAGCGGCTCGGCCCTATTGCGAACGATTGTTGCCCGCACGAGTCGCTCGGGGGAGCGTGGGCTTCTGCTGACCCGGATCATCGAGCAGCGGCAGCGTATCCAGAGTCTACGGCAGCGGGCGATCGGCGACCTGGCATACCCGTTATTCATTCTGATTGCTGGTATCGTCATCGGGTTTGGCCTTCCGATGCTGATCACATCCGATCTTGAAGCGTTGTTGACCGATTTCGGAATTCAACAGCCGTCGCCCACGAAGTGGTTGATCCGAATCGGCAACCGTGTCTCACCGGGGGTGCTGGTGATCGTCGCGGTTTTCGTGTTTCTGGCGATCGTTTCTCGATTATTGCTGCGGCCTGGATGGCTCGGTTCGGTCCTGTCGGTGTTGCCGCTGATCGGGCCGATCTGGCATTGGACCTCGACCGCGGAAGCGTTGCACTGGCTTAGCGCATTGCTGGCGACGGAATCACGTTTGCCGGAAGCGTTGCGGCTCGTGGCCGATCAGACGTCGTCGCCCGAGGCCAGTCGAAGTTGCCGTCGGCTGGCGGGGGAAATTGAGAACGGGCATTCGCTGAGTCTCGCGATGCAACAGACGGAGGCCTGGCCGCGGTCGATCCTGCCGGTGATCTCCTGGGGCGAACGGGTGGGCGCACTCGAGGACGCCCTTGACTCGGGCGCCGAGTTGCTCGAAAGGCGGGCCGAAGGCCGCGCCGATTGGGTGCGAGCGACCGTGCCCCCGTTCGTGATGCTGTTCGTCGCAACGATGGTAACGATGAGCTTTATCGGCGCACTGCTGCCACTCATTACGTTGATGACGAAGATGATGTGACTTGACCCGACGTTGCGGAGCAAACCGGTTTTGAGTAACGAGATCCAGTTGTTGAACCTGTTGTTGCTGGTGCCGTTGGCGATCAGTTCGCTGATCGCGGTACGACTGCTGTTCGGTGGAGTGGCGGACGAGTCGACCGGTACGATGCGGCGCGTGATGAAGCTGGCGGGATTGATTCTGCTGTCCACGGTCTTTGTGACGGTGCTTGTTGAGCTGTCGTTTGTGTTTGCCCTGCTGATCGGTTTGGCACTTGTCATGACGTTGGTGCGATCCTGGCTGCGGTTGATGCGAACCGATCGCGAAGGATTGCTGTGGGCCCTGGTGATCGCCGCGGAACGCAATCTGCCGTTGCATCAGGCGGCCTGGGCCTTCGCGGCGGAACAACGGTCGATTGTCAGATCGCGTGCCTGGCAGCTTGGCGACATGCTTCGTGGTGGCGCGCCCTTGCCCGTCGCCATCGATTTTGTGCGATTGAGGGTCTCGATCGAAGTATTGATCGCCGCGCGCATGGGAGAACTACTCGGCTGCCTGCCTGGCACGATGCGCGAGGCGCTTGTCACCGACCGACGGCTGAGTGACGCCGCGGCGCCGCTTGTCCGCCATTTCTGCTACCTGGCGTTGATGATGATCGCGGTTGCCATCGCTGGTGTCTTCATGAGTCTCAAGGTCATTCCGGTCCTCAACAGTATTTTAGCGCAGGAGAGTATCGAACCGGAAATTGCGTATCCCCTCCTTTCGGTGACGACGACCTGGGTCGATACGATCGCATTCGAGTTCACTACGTTGCCGGGACCGGTGCAGCTCGGGATCGACTTGCTGCTGGGGATCGGGCTGCTCGGCGGCGCGATGTTGGTCTTCCTGGAGTATTTTGAACTCGTGCCGAGGAATTTGCCTGGGGCGCGTCTACTGCATTTTCCGGCCGATCGGTCGCGCGTATTGCGGGGATTGGCCTGGGCGGTGAGTGCGCAAAGATCGTTGCCAGCCGTGCTGGAGTCGTTGGGGCGTTTGTTCCCACGGGGTAATATTGGTCGTCGGCTGGCCCGCGCGGCGGCCCTTGCGCGTGAAGGTCGCCATTGGGCCGACGCACTGCGAACGGTCGGCTTGCTCGCATCGGCGGAAGTGGCCCTGTTGCAGTCATGCGAGCGGGCTGGAAACCTCGATTGGGGGCTTCGTCAACTGGCGGACCGGAATCTGCAGCGGCATATCCGCCGGCTGCAGCGGGTGCGGGGGTGGCTTGTCCCATTGACGATTGTGGCACTTGGAGTTGTGGTTGGTATGATTCACTTTTGGTTGCTGCACCCTTTAATCCTGATCCTGGAAAGAGTCGCGTGAAGAAGCAGCCCCATCGCGGATCGTTGTTGTTGGAAGCCACCGTCGCTGTGGGACTGGCCGGCGCGGCGCTGCTGTTGCTGGCGACGATGAATGCCGCCGTTCGCGGCAGTCAGCGCGATCTGAACCGTCGTTCCGCGGCGTTACAAGAGGCCACCAATATTCTAGAAAGGGCGCGGGGTCCGGCGGCGTGGACCGCGACGTGGAAAGCGGGCCCGGAAGAAGCCGCGGGCGAGGAGCGGCGGTCGGTCGACAGCCGGCCGCGGAAACAGGTTGTGAACATGGCCGCAGGAGTGCCGCTGATCGACCTGGTGCCGGACGCGCGCGTCGAGATCGTTCTGGACGAGGAATCCGATCCGCCCGGCCTGGAACGTATCCAGGTAACGGTTTACGGCTGCGGCAAGCAGGGCGACGAACAGATTCTGGCCGAACTCACAGGCTGGCGTCGCAAAGATCGCAAGGAGCTGCCATGAGCCGGTGGAGTCGAACCATCTTCCCCGCCCGAACTGCTCGGCGGTCCGGTTATACCCTGGCGGAAATGGTCGCGGTGATGTTCCTGTTTTCAATGATGCTGCCGATCGCCGTCGGTGTGATTCAGAAATCCTGGCGCGTGCAAACGGAATCGCATCAAGCGTATTATTTCGCGAATATCGAACAGCGATTGGCCGACCGTTTTCGTGTCGACGTTCATGCGTCCGAACAGGTCGAATTCGGTGAAACGGGCATCGCGCTGATGATGCCGGACGGCGCGAAGATCCGCTACATGTTGTCCGGCGACCGAATTGAACGCCGTGTGGAAGGCGCCGACCGCCCGCTCCATCGCGAGACATTTCCGTTGGGGGTGCGACGTCGCGCTTCGTTCGAGGAGTGCGGCCAGGACGCGATCGTCCGCATTCGTCTGCAGATCGCGGATTTCGTCGCGCCCGACGTCATTCAACTGCGTGTCGAAGCAGTGTTGGGCCTCATTACGCGAGGAGGCGATCGATGATCGGCGGAACGGCTTGCATTGCGCATCTTCCTGGCCAAATGCTTCGCGACGTTGCGGCCCGATCGGGCCGCCGCCGCGCGCAACGCCGCGGCGTGATTCTGGCCGCTTTACTGGTGGTGCTGCTGGTCGTCTCTCTGCTCTTCGCGATGCTGGTTCCGGAATTGAGCCGGGCCCGGCGACAGGCGAGAGTCTGGCAGTGGCAACAGCAATCGCGGTTGCTGGCGGAAGCGGCGATCGAGCGTGCCAGGCGGCGGCTGGAACTCGATTCCAACTATGCCGGTGAGACCTGGCGAGTTCCTGCCGGCTGTTTCTCCGATCCGTCCGCCTTGGCTCCCGGATCAAGCGATGGCGCAGAGGTTCAGATCGAACTCGCTGCCGTGCAAGGTCAGCCGCAAGAAGTCTCGATTGCCGTCAAAGCGAGATTTCCATTCGACCCGCTCCGAGGTGTGACCACCGATCTGGCGGCCGTATTTCCGCGGAATCGTGAGGTGCTCCGCCGATGACCACGCGCCGTGCCCCCGGATTTCGCAAGTGGGTTGCTCCGCGGCCGGGATTCACGTTCCTGGAACTCCTGATCGTAGCCGCCGCGATCGGTATCCTGATTGCCTTTCTGCTGCCGGCGGTTGGCGCCTGCAGGGAGGCGGCGCGGCGAGCGGCCTGCCTCCGCAATCTGGGGCAGATTATGGTGGCGATACAGAACTACGAGTTTCTTCAGGCGCGTTTTCCGTCAGGAACGGTCCATTCTCAGGGACCGATCGCCCAACTTCCGGTCGGCTATCACCATAACTGGTTGTCCGCGATTCTACCGTACTACGATCGCCAGGAGCTGCAACTGGATATCGACTATTCGCAGGGTGTTTATCAGCCGGCAAACGATCTGGCGCGCGGCGTCGATCTGCGGAGCTTGATTTGCCCGTCGTCCGGGGTGCCGCAAATGACAATCGCGGCCGGTGTGCGGGTTGGTGTTTCGACTTACGCGGCGTGTCACAACGACGCCGAAGCGCCAATCGACGTCGACAACAATGGAGTGTTCTTCCTCAACAGTCAGATCCGGACCGCCGACATCACCGACGGACTCAGCAATACGATCTTCATCGGCGAACGTCTGGAAGACGCGCTGGAGCTCGGCTGGATGTCGGGGACGCGTTCGACGCTTCGCAACGTCGGGACTTTCCTCTCCGGAGCATCGGCTGGCGCCCGGCGGAGCGGCCCCCGGTTGCTCTGGGTGATCGCCGCTGACGATGACCCGTTTGCGGCGTTAAAGGAGCACGAATTGAATGAACAGGACCTGGCCGCCCAATTGCAGCGTCTGCAACCCCGCGGCCTGTTGCGGCAGACCGGCGTCGATCTGCACGAAGTGGGCCAGTTCGCCGCGAACCATCCGGGCGGTTCGATGTTTGGTTTTGGCGACGGGAGTGTACGATTTGCACGCGGATCGGGAAATTCCGAAGCAATGGCCAGGCTGGCCAACAGAGCTGATGGAGGAATGTTGCACGATGAGTAAAAAAAGTGGCGATCTGTATTTCCGGGGTAAGACTAAGGTTGATTGCGGTGGCACGGCGCATGGCAAGCGACAACGACCGAAAGCGTTTACGCTCGTCGAATTGCTGGTCGTGATTGCGGTGATCGGAATCCTGGTCGCGATGTTGTTGCCGGCGGTTCAATCGTCGCGCGAGTCTGCCCGGCGTGTGCAGTGCCTCAGTAACCTGACGCAACTGGTGCTGGCCGTTGGCAACTACGAAATGAGCCACCGTTACTACCCGGCCGGAACGATCAATGACAAAGGGCCGATCCAGAACCTGCCGTTTGGCTACCACCACAGCTGGCTGGGGCAGACTCTGCCTTACATCGAACAAGGAAACACTTACCGTGCCATCGACTTCCAGGTCGGCGCATACCACGTCAAGAACGCCCCGCCACGGTCGGTTCGCATGCGGATCCTGGGTTGTCCGTCGATGCCGTTTTCCGCGAACACCAAAGTGGCCGGCGCCAACATCTTCGTGTCCAACTACGCGGCGTGCCACCACGACGCCGAGGGGCCGCTCGATACGAACAATCATGGTGTGTTCTTTCTCAATAGCCGCGTGCGTTATGACGACGTCAGTGATGGTATTTCCCATACTATTTTTCTGGGTGAGAAGGTCCACGACGGACTCGATCTGGGGTGGATGTCGGGCACGCGGGCCACATTGAGAAATGCCGGAGCCGGCATCAACAAGACCGGCTTCCTGCCAAACGGCCGAATGCAGCCGGCGATCTTGCCCGGCGCGTCGGACCCGTTCGGCGATCTGCGCGAAGGAGGTATGACCGAAGACCAGATCCAGGAAATGATCGCCCGGTTGGAATCCGTAACTGCGGACAGCGGAGCCACCGGCGTGGGCGATTCCAGCAATACAGGCACCGTCCGCCCACCCCGCAAGGGCATCGACGTGCTGGAGATCGGTGGATTCGGATCGGCACACCATGGCGGTGCCTTACTGGCGTTCGGCGACGGAAGCGTACGATTCACCTCGTCCAGTATCGCCCAGGCGGTTTTGGCGCAGCTCGCACACCGCGCGGACGGCCAGCTGTTAAGTGATCCCTGGTAGGAGCGGCGCGGAGCGCTGACGCGCGCATGAGTGACGACGAAAAACGGGCCAACGACGGTCCTCCAGAATCTTCCTGCGAAACCCGGTACGCTCCGCCCGCGTTTTTCCGCCGGGCCTCCTGGCTGCGCATCATCGGCGTCTCCCTGTTGGGATTGGCGACGCTGTTGACTCTGTCGGGTACCGTATTGATCGCGCGCAGCCCGCAGTTAGCCGATTCCTTGGGAACACCGCTCCGTCAGATCGGCCTGCTGATGATGCTGGTCGCGCTGGTCCTGTTGATGGTCGACTTCCGTTTGCGAATCGCAGCGCAACGAATCCAGGCGATCTTCGAGCGAAAAGATCGGGATGCGCCGAGGCCCGAACCTCGGGGCGCTCCGCAGCTCCCTCCGGGCCGAGAGGCGGCTGCCGCGCCGTCGTGGCCTTCGCGCAGTTCGCGAGCCGAGGAGCCCGTCGCGCCGCCGGAAGTGCAAAGCGCTGGCCGGGCCGTGGCGTCCGCAACCGGTCAGGGATCAAGTGCGCCCGGATCGCTGCCAACCCAAGAATGGCTGAAACGCCCCGCCCCGCGCCGTGGATTCCCTCTGCTGGCCCTGTTTGTCTTGACGGCAATCTGCGCCGTGTTGATCGGGCTGGTGAGGCCCGCACTGCAATTCGCGGCCGAAGACGCTGCGTCGCTGAAGAAAACCCTGGCAGCCGCTGGACTGGGTATGATCGCCCTGGGGATCCTGGGAGCAATTATCGGCGCGTTCGATGAACGCCGCGCAACAGGCGTCCTACTGGGTATCTTAACCGGAAGCGCCTTGGGAATTCTTGTCGGCCCCATCGCCATCGTGCCTGCCGACCGCCTTCCGTCGCTGATCGGTGCCTCGATCGGCGGCTCCGTCGTGATCCTCATTCTGGCCGCGCTCGCCCGGTTCGGTGCCCGTTCCTCGAAGTCGAATCCGTAGGATTACGGTGCGAGCACAGGCTCGGGGTACCGAACCCGTGGCACACATTGCGGGCTACGCCATACGTTGGCGTTCGGATTCGACGCTGCTGCCGTCGGGCGTGGCCGGGTTGTTGACGTCGAACCATTCCTTTTCAAACCGCACGTAGCCGGCTTCGCCTTGGTGGCAACGCTTCAGAGCAACATTGGAGGTCAAGGCGATCACGGCGTCGCCAAGTGCGATCGCGGGGTGGCAGTGCAACTCTTTTTTGGGCGCGTTGTTGCGAATGCACCATGCCCAGTGCTCGATTTCCTCCGTGTAGCCGCGGCTGACCGGTCCGGTATCGGCCGCTTTGGCGACCGCGGCCGCCGGGCTGCCGCTGGCCTGTGTATCGAGGACCGATGCGCCCTTTTCGGATTTCACGCTGACGCGTGACGAGGTATCCGAGTTCTTGAAGAGCAGAACTTCCTGTTCCCGTTCCAGGATCATCGTGCCTTTGGTCCCCATCACGACTTCGCCGTATCCGCCGTAGCCGTTGCCCATGATCGACGAGTAGGTAACGACGACCCGTTTGTTGGGGTCTTCCTCGAAGGATGGAACGCCGTTACCGGGCTCGGGGGTATTGGTCATTTCATCGCGATAGCCGAGGTCGAAACTGTAGTCGTATTTCTGGCCGGGAAATTCGAAGATGCAGTAGACGTGGTCTTCGGCATGTCGGTCGAGCGGGAAAATATGGCGGCCGCCGACGGCGTGCACGGTGAGCGGGTGGACCTTTTCACCGTCACCGCGCAAGGCGCTGACGAAAATGCTGGCGGCATCGAGTTGGTGGCTTCCGAGTTCCGCCATCAGCCCGCCACCGGTGCGCTCCCAAAGCCGCCAACGGCACAATTCCTCCAGTGCCGATCGCTTATCACTCCCCAGCTGAAAACTCTGGTAACCGTAGTCTTCGGGCTTGATCGCCTTGTCGGCATCCCATGCGGCCCATTGCGCAATCCTGCGTTCCAGTTGACGATAGCGCGACGAATCCTTTTCCTTTTCGAGTGCCTTCTTCATTTCATTGAGCCGGTCCAGGATCTTGTCGATCTTGACGTGGGACAGTTGGTCCTCACCCTTCTTCTGAATCCAGCCCATTTCGCCACCCGGCAGTGGTTGTTGCCAGCTATCGCCGCCCGGCAGGTTGTCGCGATGCCATTGTGCTCGGATATGGTGGATCTGGCCGAGCAGCCCCTGCTTGATCAACCACTTGGCGTTGTCGTACAGCACGCTGTAGTGACGCTGGTGGCCGATCGCCAGGAACAGATCTTTTTCCTCGGCCACCTGCGCCATCACCTTGCACTGGGCGATGTTATGGGCCATCAGCTTTTCGCAGAGGACATGCTTGCCTTTGCGCATCGCCTCGACGGCGACTTTGGCGTGCAAGTGCAGCGGCAAGGCGATGATCACCGCTTCGACGTCCTTATCGTTGAGCAGGTCGTGGTAGTCCTGGTCGTAGACTTTGACCTTCTTGCGAGCCTCGTCTTCACCGGCCCACTTGTACTTGCTGATCAGGCCGGGGCGTGCGCCGAGGGCGACGTCGGATGCCCAGTCGCCGTGAAACGCCCGGTGGATGTTGTAGGGGCGAATGTCGGCGATCGCCACCACCTGGACGAAATCGGGATTTACCGCGCCGATCAGCACCTGACCTTCATCGCCGGTGCCGATGACGCCGACGCGCAGCGGATCGCCGATCTTTTGATATTGATAGTACATGCCTCCCAGACCGGCACCGGTGACGGCGCCGGCCGCCGCGATCTCTTTCATGAAATTACGACGCGTCACGCCGATCGCTTCATAGTAATTGTCCTTACCGATCGCACGTTGTTCGGGAGTGAGATTCATGTTGATCCTTCCTGTCGAGGCGGACAGCATTTGCAGCGGAGGGCACGGATGACGACATCCAGGCCGGCGAACTGCCCGGCGCCGAGGGCGGCCAGACAAATCAACGCAACCATTTCAATCGCCTGATAATAGGACGGCGCGGCGCCCGCCGAGCCGGGAAACTGCGAAAGCACAACGGTTGCCAGAAAACCGGCTCCGGCCAGTGCGGCCAACCGTGTGAACAGGCCGACAACCAATAAAGCGCCGACCGTCAAATCGAAGTAGGGGATTACCTTGTCGATCGCTTCGGAATCGAGCCAGCGTCGGCCCGGCTTCCCGCCACGCAGTTCGCCCCGCGAACGCTGCTGGGGAGTAGCCAAGCCGTTGATCTCGCGCTCAAAATCCCGCTGCAAGCGGTCAATCTCCGCCAGCCAGGGGCCGCGGTCGGCCTTTACTTTGGATTCCAGCTTGTCGGCCTGACCTTTGAGGGACGCGACCTCGCGGTACTCGCGCCGCTTCGGGTCGGCCTGGTTCTGATCGCGACGCTCAACCCACCATAGGTATTCGGAAATCGCCGCCCCGTTCGCATCCAGGTAGGTTCCCAATTGCTCGATCCGGCGATCGATGATCTTCTGGGACTGATCGATCTGATCGGCATCGAATTGGTAATGGTTTTTTGCCCGGTCGCGAAACGACTCCCAGGCGATGCGCGTGGCCTGGGGATCGAACCGGGCAGTTCCATCGGCGTCCCAGACTAACCGCGCATACGTGGAAGCGAACGGGCCTTTGGCGGCGCCGAAAAAATTCGCGGAGAACGGCTTGGGGTCCTGAAGTTTTCCGGTACCTTCCTTGAAGAAATGCCAGCCAATGACGACCCGTAATGCCAGCACCGCGACTACCGAGAGCGTTCCCAGACGATAGGGAGAGTTGGACAGGGGAGGGCTCCTTTTGCAAGGCAAGGCAGGGCGGACCGACCGTTGGCTTTGCCAGCCAGAAAACCGCCTACGAACGAAACGAATCCAGCAACTATTCTCGTATTATTGTCAAAGGTCAGCCGATCGGCAACCGCCGACCAATGCACGGAACCAACACGCAAACAAAAAAAGCCCACGTCAGCGGCCAGGATGCCGCCACGTGGGCCTTGGTTTCGATACCAATCGGAGCGCGCGCTTCCAACTATTTCTTCGGAGCGACCTTCGTCGCTGGTTTGGTTTCCTTCGGGGCTGGCTTGGTTTCCTTCTTGGCTGGCTTTTCCTCCGCATCGTCCTTGGACTCGGCATCGTCCTTTTCCTCGTCGGCGAACGCACGCTCAATGATCAACGGGATCTGCTTGCCCATTTGCGAGTTCGGCGCGGCCTTGGCGGCGGCCAACAGGGCTTCCTTGGCTTTCGGCTTGCTGATGCCGTAAAGTACCTGCCCTTTGAAGAACAGCGCCTCCTGCAGCGATTCTCCCGTCGGTGCTTTCTCGTGGATCAGCTCGTCGATTTTTTCGACGATCTTGTTGAGGTCTCCGTTGGGCGGTGTCTGCTGCAATTCGCGGAGCGACGCCTTGAACTCGGATGACCGGATTAAACCTTCGTACTTTTCCTTCAGTCCCAGGCCGTTGTCGGCATCAAGAGCGACAATCTGATCAACAACGTCACGATACGTCGCGACAACCAAATCGCCTTCGAACGATTCCACCGCTTCGTTAAGCAGTTTTGCCTTGTCGGCGCCTGTCGCATTTTCCGCCTTGGCGAATTGCTCGTCGCGCTTTGTTCGCAGTTCCACTTTCTCCAGCATGTCGTCGACGTATTCGTCGGCTTCCGCTCCCGAGTAGCCTACGGACTTCGAAAATGGCCGGCCCTTGGCGTCGACCAATACGATCGTCGGGACGCCGGTAATCTTGTATTCCGCGGCGAGTTGCTTGTACTGTTCCTGCTCTTCCGCCGACTGCTTCGACTTGTCGCGTGGGCTGTCCAGCTTCAGCAGGACATACTTCTCGGGCATCTTGTCGCGGAAGACATCCTTGCTGAGCACCTTCTCGTTCAGTGCGATGCAGGGCGGACACCAGTCGGAACCGGTGAACTCCATCAAAATGTCTTTGCCTTCCTTGGCCGCCTGTTCCTTGGCGGCCTTGAAGTCGACGAGCCACAGGTCGTCGGCAAACGAAGACGAAATCAAAAGGCCGGCTGCAATTGCAGCAACCGCGGAGCGAAACAGCTGTGTACTCATGAAAAACCTTTGAAGTAAAAATCCGGTCCCCGGCCTGGACGCTACGAGGCCCGGCCAACAGGTCCCCAAATCGTAACAGGTTGACGCAGGCGGGGCAAACGGCCAGGACAGTTTGCCCGACCGGAAAATCGTGAGGAATCGACCGTGGGTCCTTTCCCCGGTCGTATTCGAGCGGACCTCGCCTCAGGTAGTCCGAAACGCCACGCCCGACCTACTTCGATCGCGACCCCGGAACCTGCCATCCTTCCTGCAGTTCACGCTCCCATTCGTCCATCAGGGGCCAGTCGATCGCACAGGTGCCGAAATCGGGCATGTGCAAGTACTTTTCCAGGCGTTGCATCGTCTGGTCGAGCAGCTGGTTGTCTTTTCGGAAGATCGGCCCGTGGCTCGGAAGAAACCATTTCGCGTCGCATTCCCGGATGCGCCGCAGCGACTGGAGGAAATCGGGAATGTTGCTGCCGTGGTGGGCGTCGATCACACCCACGCCGCCGTCGCGATAGATATTGTCGCCGCTGAACAGCAGGTCGCCGAGCCGGAACGAGAGCTGACTATCGGTATGGCCCGGGGTCAACCAGACATCCAGTTGAAGGTCACCCACCTGAATGCGGTCCCCTTCGTTCAGCGACTGATCGACTTTGACAGGCGGCATTTCCAGCCGGATATTTTGGGCAGGTATCTCGGCGAACGTATGGATTCGGTCGCCACTTTCCAAAGGACCGATTGCCCGCGGATGTGCCGCGACGGGAGCCCGAATCAGTTGTTTGATCTTGGACAGGCCCTGGATATGATCGACGTCGGCATGGGTTGCGATGATCAGCTTGCACTGCGACAGCGGAAAGTCCATACCGCGAATCATTTCGACGATCTCGTCCACCGCGTCGGTGTACCCGATGTCGATCAGAATCCATTCGTTGCGGCTAAAGACCAGATAGACGTTGCAGCCTAACACATGGCCGGCCTGTACATTCATCTCGATGACGTTTGGAAAGACAGTTCGGCGAATCAGCATGGACGATCCTTGCGGTCCCGAGGAAATGCGACTGCAGCGATTTTAGACCAGTACCGCGATCAGGTGAATGGTATGGGGCCCAGCGAATCGAGGATCCCTTCGCGAAAACTGGGAAAACGGAGCTGGATTCCAAGTTCGGTCCGCATGCGAGTCGCGGAGATTCGTTTGTCCGACCGGGCCCGTTCCGCTCGCGAACTGTCGGTCGCAGGACTGTGGGAGACGAACTGGGGGGCCGGAGCCCGCAGAGCCGCCGCGACAAACCGGTAATAATCGGGGCGGAGGACCGGCGTCCCGTCCGCAACGTTCCAGGTCCGAGGAGCCGTTTGGCACGCCAGGGCGGCCAAAGCCGCTTCGGCTCCGTCCACGACATGAATCAAATTGAGATATCCCTCGCCGACAGGGAGGGGGCTTCCTTCCCGCAGTTCCTTCAAATAGGGAATGCGGCCGGGGCCGTAAATCCCGGCAAGCCGCAGGCAATTCGAGCGGCCCGCAACGGTCGAATCGGCGATGAACTTCTCCGCCGCCAGGCAGGCCTCGCCGCCCGCGCGAATCGGTTGACATTCCGACTCTTCGTCGACCCATTCGCCGGTGGATTGGCCATACACTCCCGTCGAGCTGATATAGACGAATCGTCGTATCGAATCGGGCAGTCGCAAAAGGACGTTGGCCAAACCTTGCTGGTAAACCTGGTGAATCGAATGGCCGGCGCGGCGATCGAAGCCAACCGCGTACAGGACCCGCTCGACTTCAGGAAGCTGGTCGAGAGTCTCCGGTCGCATGACGTCCGCCAGCACCGGTTTCAGACCGACCCGAGCGAACTCGTCGGCATGCGCCTGGCTGCGAGTGAGCGCCCAAACCGGTCCGACCGTTTCCAGGTGCCGCATCGCCACTCTTTTGCCGAGATAGCCACAACCGACGACGAGCAGTCGTGTACCGGCCGCATCGGCCCGCGGAGGTTTCTCGACCTCACTTTTCATTGGTTCTTGCAACCGACTACTCCCTTGATGCGCTATCCCGTACCAGGTTGGTTGCGGGGCCCGATGACGGCACCGAAACCGGTACTATCCGTCGGTAATCGTTGGCGAAAGGTGCTAGCGGGCCGTACTGCTCTTGAGTCGCACGGCGGATTGCGGTACAAGCCCGCAACTGGTCGGCTATTGTATCGTCTGTTCCTGAGGATGCGAGATTCCGTCATGAAGCTGCGTGCCCTCGTTCTCGGGAGTTGGCTGGTTTGGTGGGGTGCCTGGGGGCATTCGCCGGCTTTCGCGGAACCGTCCAGGGGCGAGGAGACAGGCCGATTTCCGTATGACGCCTACGTCGTTACCACACAGGCATTGATCCGCAGCGGTCCCGGCGAGGATTACTATGTTACCAGCCGGCTACCTCAAGGGACCAAGGTCAAGGTTTACAAGGAGGCGGCCGGCGGCTGGCTGGCTATCGAACCACCGCCCGACAGTTTCTGCTGGGTTTCGGGGGAACGGTTGTGGCGCACGTCCCATGCCGACATCGGGGAGGTCGTCGGAACCGGTGCGGTCGCCTGGATAGGCAGCGTGGTCGAAGAGATCAGCGAGCATCGCTGGCAAGTAGAACTGAATCCAGGCGAGCAACTGACACTCCTTGGCGAGAAGCTGGTGGCGCGCATCGACGGACCTGGAGATTCACTCTGGTATCGGGTTGCACCGCCTTCCGGGGAGTTTCGTTGGGTGCGCGACATCGAAGTTCTCCGGCGAAAAACGACGGCGGCCGAAACGTCGCCCGATCGACCGCCTCGCGGCGACGATGCGACCGGGCTGCGCGATCCACTGGTGCGGCGTTCCGCCTGGACCGGTGACGAACGCCGGGAAAATGAAAAGGCTCCGTCCGACTTGCGAGCGGGGCGTCGTAATCCACCTTCGCCGGCTGCATCATCCGCAGCACCCGACGGTGGTCCGCGAGTCGCATCGTTAGCGCCGCGCGAACCCGATCGGTTCCGAGATTTGGATGGGCCGCCGCGAACGGGCCCACCCCTTTCGTCGTCCGCGACGCGCGATGAGATCGTGCGCGTGGAGGCCGAGATGGCGTTGATGGTAGCCAAACCGCCCGGCAATTGGGATTTCACCGTTTTGCGTGAACGCCTGCAGAAAGCGATCGACCAGGGGGCAACGCCATTGGATCGAGGTCGCGCACGCCTGGTCATGGAGCGGCTCGAGGCGTTCGAGAACCTGCGCAAACGCCAGGTCCAACTGGATCGCGGGATTGTCGAACGGTCCGGTGCCGCAAGCGAACGGCCTGGCTCCGCGAGCGAACGGTCCCCGCCTCAAGCGACGGGAACGGTTCCCGCGTCGGAGCATAGCCCGAAGTTAGAGAAAATGAATTTCGCGGCCACGGGCAGGCTTGTGCCCGCGCACAGCCAGGACCCCAAGGCGCCAAAATTCGCGTTAGTCGACGCGTCGGGTAAGGCTGCCTACCTGATTGTCCCCTCGCCGGGAGTGAACCTGCGTCGGTACGAAAAGCTGCAAGTAGGCATTCGCGGCAAGCGCGGCGCTGACTATCGACCACGCCGGGATCCCGAGAACCTGCTTCCCGTTCTGGTGGCGGACAACGTCATCAACCTGGAACGCCGATGACGGCAGCAAGGCACGCGCAAGGGTGAAATGCATGAAGTGGATCGGATTCGCGGCCTTGGCAATGGCGATCGGAGTCGGGCTTGCGTTCTGGTTCGCGGCCGCTTGGAGTCCGCGAGAACGATTGGCGCGGCGATGGGAGGCAGAAATCTCGCGCGTTCCGCCCGCCGAACTGCTGCCGAGGATGCGCGAACTGCTAAAACTGGATTCGACGCGCTGGCGGGGGCTGGTGCGTTCGCTTGGCAGTCCGCGTCCGGCCGAATCGGCGGCCGCGCGCACCGTGCTGCGGGAACAAGTGACACAGTGGAAGCTGCTCTCCCATGCCGAGTCGTCTCGTCGCGTCACGGAATTGGCCGAGCTGCTCGCCGAGGTCTATGACCAGGCGGACGAACGCAATCGGGAGTTTGTTGCCGAAATGGCCGGTCGAATCCTCGACTGGCCGGTCAAACAGTCTCCGTTGGCGACCGCGAAAATGCTGCGTTCCTGCGAGGAGATCCTGCGACAAGCGAGCCTGCAACGCAAGTTGAAATGGGCCGGCACGCCACGCAGGCTCCGCGGCAGGGAGCCGTTGAGTGACCCCGCCAATGCTGCGGATTCCGATTCCACCGAGCAACTCCTCGATCCCCCCGCGGACACCGGTCCCCCGAGTCTCGATTCGAATCAGCTCCCTGAGGTACCGCTGACCATGGCGTCGCCGATCGACAGGCGGCCTGCGTCCTCCCGAGTTCCGCGGCTGGCTGCGACTTCCGGCAACCGGAATAGCGCATCAATCAGTGAATCGCCAGACAACCTGCCCGATCGATCCCCGGACGACATGGGAAACCAGGACGATGCTGCACAACCGGCGATTTCCGAGTTGCCGACGCGCGCGCTGATGGACTACGTTCGCCATGCCGACCTGATGGCGTCGTCCGAGGCGATTCGCGAGTTGCGCCAGCGCGGATTCCTTGAACGCGAATTTGAACTGACGCTTAAGCTCACCGACCCCGATCCGACCGTTCGCCGGCGTCTTGTTGAACGGCTGCCCGACATTCCCGACTTCGATCCGGCACCCTGGCTGATCTGGCTGAGCATGGACAGTTCCCCGTCGGTCCGGCAGGCGGCCACCGCGCTCATGGCCACCAGCGCCGACCCTCGGCTGGGCAACCGATTGCGCGCCATGGAACTCGAAGACGACGACGCGTACGTGGTGCGTACGGCGCGCCAGGCGCGTTGATCGAAATCCGGCCGCTGGGGACAGGCCGATCGCGAAGCCTGCTCAGGGCTGGTACCAGTGCCTCCGTACAATGGACTTCCAAGAGGGTTGCGAGACGTCTGTTGCGACGGACTGGTAGTCCGTCGTTCCCCAAGTCGAACAGTTGACAGAGCACTAGACAAGGATTCCGCCGGAATCCCAGGTGTCTTGACACCGACCCTGCCAACGGGCCCTTCGGACTGACCGAGGTTATGTCACACAATTCGCCACGCCGCCTTGTGCTGGCTTGGAAAAAAGAGGGATTCAATGAACGCACATCGATCGATCGTAATCGTTCACTTCCGCCGCCGCATTGTTGCCGCGGCCATTGCCGCCATCGCAATTGCTGGATCGCTGCGTTCCCTCTGGGCGGAGGATAATTTCACGCGGCAGGAAGATGTCATCTATGGCCGGAAATTCGGAACCGCGCTGACACTGGATGTCTTCAAGCCCAAAGAAAAGTCGAAGGAACGGGGGCTGATTTTCGTAGTCAGCGGCGGATGGTTCTCCGCCCACGAGGCGATCAATCGGGGATTTGTCACCCCATTTCTCGATCGGGGGTATACCGTCTTTGCCGTCGTGCACGGCAGCCAACCGAAATTCACCATCATCGAGATTCTGGACGACATGCATCGTTCCGTCCGATTCATTCGATCGCACGCCGCCGACTACCGAGTCGACCCGGAGAAGCTAGGCATCTATGGTGGCTCCGCCGGCGGACACCTTTCGTGCATGCAAGGTGTTGCCGGCAGCATCGGCAACCCGGATGCCAAGGACCCTGTCGATCGGCTTTCAAGCCGCGTGCAGGCGGTAGCCTGTTTCTTTCCACCCACCGACTTTCTGAACTATGGCGAGTCGGGCGAAGTGGCACTGGGACGGGGTGTGTTGAAGAACTTTCGGGCCCCTTTTGACTTCCATGAGCACGATCCGTCGAACAACGTCTTTGTCGCGATTACCGACGAACAACGCCTGTTGGAGATTGGCAAACGGATCTCGCCGGTCTACCATGCGTCGAAAGACGACCCCCCAACCCTGATCGTTCATGGTGACGCCGACAAATTGGTTCCAATCCAGCAGGCGGAACTGCTGATCACAGCGCTGCAGAACGAATCGGTGCCGGCAAAACTCGTCACCAAGCCGGGCGCCGCCCATGGTTGGGCTGGCATGGACAAGGATCTGTTGCTGCTGGCTGATTGGTTTGACGAGCACCTGCAATAGTCGCACGGTGCACCGTTATTGTCAGGTGGGAAGAGGACCTGCCCGCCGAACGACCAAGGGTCGGGGAAGATGAGACCGGATCCGTCGGCCGGCCCTACGCTGGTGGTGGGCCTCGGAGCTGACGGCGCTGGCTCCGCGCATCGACTTTGGCGTCGTTGCTCAACAGTTCATCGTCGAACGGTTCACTGACGACGGATCCATCGGTACTGACCTTGTTCAGTAACTCAATGCGCCTTTCGGCCTGCTCCAGCCCGGCATGGCAGCGCCGCAAGTGGACGATCCCTTTTTCGTAGCTCGCGAGTGACTCGCTGAGTCCCAATTGACCATCCTCGAGCCGGTGGACGATCTCCTCCAGTTCCCGCAGCAGTTGCTCAAAGGGGATTTCTTCGCTGGAGTTTGCCTGGTCTGTCATGATGGGTCGGTCTCCCGGTTTGACTCTTTGCTGACGACTTGAGAAGTGATCCAGCCCTGGTCGAGCCGCGTTACGATCGATTCACCGGCGTTAATTTCGTCGGCGTTCTTGAGCATCGTCGTTCGATCGGATCGCAGGGTGACCGAGTAGCCGCGACGCAGAGTGGCCAGTGGGCTGAGGGCATGCAGGCGGGCGCCAAGCTGACTCCACGATTCGCGCGAGGCGCGCAGGCAGCGATCGATCGCTCGTCGAGCCCGCTGCTGGTACTCGTCGAGCAACTGCGTCCGGTCATCGACCAGAGCGTACGGGCGGCGAAAGCTGCGGGAGTTCGCGATGGCTCCGAGCCGCAAGCGAACTTCGTTCAGTCGGCGCGTTACCGCGGCCGCCAGCCGGCGTCGAAAGGCCACGAGTTGCTCGTTGACTTCATCCCGGGAAGGAACCACGCGTTCGGCCGCTTCGGTGGGAGTCAGCGCACGGACATCGGCCACCAGATCGCACAGAGTGACATCGATTTCATGTCCCACGGCCGAGACGATCGGGATCGGCGACGCATGGATCGCTCGGACGACACGCTCGTCGTTGAAGCAAGCCAGGTCGTCAATGCTGCCTCCGCCGCGGGCGACGACGATGACATCCAGTGCGGGACGAACCGACTGGGCGGACGCCAGCGCCTTGACGATGTCGTCGACCGCGCCGTCGCCTTGGACCCGAGTAGGGCAGATCAGGATATGCAGGCCCTGCCAGCGGCGGCGGGCAACCTCCAGGAAGTCGCGAACCGCAGCGCCGGTCGGACTGGTCACCAGGCCGATCCGCCGGGGAAAAAGCGGCAGCGGACGTTTGCGCGCCGGATCGAACAGCCCCTCCCGAGACAGCCTCGCATGCAATTGACGCAGCGCCAGCCGTTGGACACCTTCGCCGACAGGCTCCATCGTACGCAGAACCAGTTGGTAGTTCCCGCGCGGAGCATAGACGTTCATGTCTCCTTGGCAGATGACCTGCAACCCGTCTTTGGGCTGGAAGCGAAGCCGGCTGGCGGTCGAGCGCCAGATGACGCAGCGGATTTGTGCGGAGGGGTCTTTGAGCGTGAAGTAGATGTGTCCGGATGCTGGCCGCGAGAAATCGGCAATTTCGCCGGTCACCCAGACGCCCTGGAATAACTCCTCGAGCTGCAGCTTGACCATTTCCGAAAGCTGCGAGACCGTCAGGGCGCGCTGTTCGGGGGCACGCTGTTCGGAGACCACCATGTCCAGCCTCTTGGATTCCGTCGCTCACGGCGCATTCGGAAACATCCGCGCGCCGCCACTATCAAGAGTCTACCGGGTGGCCGCAGCCATTTTCAGGGGGGATGTCGCGGGCAATCCTAATTGCGTGCCGTCGTTGCGCCGGGCGGCACGGGGGCAGGGGGGGCGTCGTGATAAACGCCCGGATCGTCGATCCCGTCGCCGTCCCAGTCGCCTACGACCGGTCGGTCGCCGGCGCCGCCAAGTTGAAAGACTTTGTCATGGGCATCCAGTTCGCGATTGTGGTTGGAATCGATGTACCACGTACCGGCGCGAAACACGCCGATTTCGTCAATTCCATCGCCGTCGAAGTCCCCCACGACCGGCAGGTCGCCGGCCTGACCGAAACTGGCGGCATATTCCTGCCCGCGATTGCGGCCATCGCCGTTATAGTCGAGCATCCAATATCCGTCGCAGAACGTCCCAATCGAATCGATGCCGTCACCGTCCCAGTCCCCGGCAATCGGCAAATCCTGGCTTCTGCCGTAACGGAAAACATGATCGATCAGGTCGGCCCGAGGACGACCATTCCTGGTCAGCTTCAATAATCGGTGACCGTCCGTCGCTTCGTCGATGTTGGGCGGCACGTTCTTTGGTTTGTCTTTGGGACGATTCGTCAGATCCGGCAGTCCCGGTTCGGCGGCAATGGCGCGCCGGTCCCCCTGCCATTCCGGACCGTAGATGCCGATGTCGTCTTTGCCGTCTCCGTCCCAGTCCCCAACGACGGGCAGATCCTGGCGATCACCGAGCCGGGCCCACAGGTCGCCATCGTCCCATTCGCCGTTGCCATTCAGATCGATAAACCACTCGCCGCGGAAATAGACGCCAACCTCGCATAGTCCATCCCCGTTGAAGTCGCCGGCGATCGGAATGGCGCCGGGCATTCCCAAGCGGATTTTTCGCCCTTCGGCGTCCTCGGCATTCCGGCGAGTGAGCTGATCCGAAGTGGTGATGACCCATTCGCCGGCATCCAACCGATGCGTGGACCACGGTTCGTTGGCCAGAACGAACGCAGTCCTGGTCCATTCCACCTCGGCCGATTGCGGCAGCGTCAGGCCGCGCGGCACGCCGGCATCGATCACACTGAGGTGCCATGTCATTCCGGGATGAGCACCGTAGATCGGCACCGCTTCCGGTGTCACGATCAGCCACGGTGGCGGCAAAGCGCGAGTGGTCGCGAGGGAAAGACGGGGCGTTTCCGGCGGCAAGGCAGGCGGCGGAGGGATGGTCTCGGGAGGAGGTGGCAATCGAGTAACGCGCACTTCGCTGAAGTCGTTGAATTCCGACGACTGCCCGGTTCTCAGCGGGATTCGCACAATGGCGTCGTTGCGGGGCTGCACCGCCAACGTCTGCAGCACAAACTGCGGTACCACTTGACCCGGATTAAACGCGATCCCGCTGGTCGAACCCGGCGTATCGATCCCGTCGACAAATCCCTCGGGATGGACTTCGAACACCGCGTAACTCGCCCGTCCGCGCAATCCGCGGAACTCGTAACGCCCTTGCGCGTCGGTCGTGGTGCGGATCGGCCCGGACGGATAGAGTCCCGGCAGAGCCTGCTCGCCGAGAATCGGTCGGCCGTCGATCCCGTTGCGCAGTTCGAGAACGACTCCGGCGATCGGCCGGTCGTCGACGGTCCGTTTGCCGTCGCGAATCGCCGACAGATCGGTCGGCAGGGTGCCGTTGAGCGTTTCGATGTCGGGCCCGTCCTGGAAGACGGTTCCCGAAAGCCGCGAGGGTGGAACTTCACAGAAGTTGTAGTCGACCAGATTCTGGCCGGCGCCGATCGTGATGGCGGAGATCAGGTCGTCGACCGACGAATCACCGCCGGCTTTTCCCGCCGTCTGCCCCCCATGGAAGAAACCGTTCGGCTGCGTCTCCCGTACCGAATACTCGCCGGGCGCCAGGCCCTCAAACCGATATCGACCCAGTTCGTCGGTGCGCGTCGTCGCGATGACCATGCCCGCAGCATCGACCAATTCGACCTTTGTTCCCGCGATGGGGGACTCGCCGGCGTCCTTTTCGCAGTCTTGATCCAGATCAAGGTGGACAAATCCCTCGATACTGCCAGGCCGCAGTTCGCCGAAGTTGTATTCGATCCCGACATCGCCACCGGCGAGAATCACCGACTCTATGCTGTCTCCCGGGTTGACGGCCTGGCCTACGGCGATGCCTCGAATCGTTCCCGCCGTGTCTTTTCCGTCCAACAGCCCGGCCGGTTGCACCGTCTCCACGATGCGATAAGTGCCGGGCGAGATTCCCTCGAATTTGTAGAACCCCTGGGCATCGGTGACGACGGTGATGTTGGCCTGGGGTTCCAGCGTTTGCAGTGGTTCCAGGCGGATTGGAGTTCCCGCGATCAGCGCTTCGCCCGACTGCCGCAATCCGTTATCGTTCGTGTCGTGATACACGTAGCCACTCACGCTGACCGGCAACAGCCGCTGGGACAGCGGCAGCGCGGCACCGGTGGAACGGTCCCGCAGTCCGAGATAATTATCGAACGGAAGTCCTTCCGGATTGGCTTCGCTCCGTAAGAGTCCGGTCCCCAGGAACAGCCGATCGTAGACGTTTCGAAATTCAGCGGTTCCGTTGGCGTCGTAAAAATGGGGCGCCTTGAACGTCGCCGTCATCGTGGATGACTGGAACTCCACACCCGATGCAATCGGGTCGACTCCCTCGTTCATCAAACCCAGATCCGTGACCGCCGGATCGAATTGTTGAATCTCGTCGACATCGACGGTGAACACGAGCTTGTCGCCTGCGTGAAAGCCCTCGAAGTCGAGGATCAGCCGCATGCCACCATCTTCCAGCGTCGCGTTGACCTTGCTGATTCCGACCTGGGAGACGATCTGAAATGGCACCGCTTCGTCGGTGCCTAACCCCGCATGGGAGGTGTCGAAAATCAGGTCGCCGACGCTGTATCCTCGGGCATCGTGATCGGTATCGATGACAATCCGGCTGAGTTCGGTCTGCGGAGCGCCGCCTTCGAACTTGATTTCGAACGTATCGCCGCGCAGATCGTGCCCCGAATCGTCCTCGATGTAGGTCGCACCGATCACGACGGGGGTGATCGCCAGTAACCGGCGTTGCTCCATCGCCTCGAATCGGCACCTTCTTTTGCGGGCCGTTTCGGGTTTCCGCGTTCCTTCAAGACCCGGCGGCAGACTCCGCGCTCCACGCCAATTGAATAGCCTGCTGAACCAACCCACGTCGGACCTCCCTGCTTATCGTTCGCAGTTCATCCCTGGACTGCGCTGGAAACTGCCCCGTCTCCCTATTTCGAAATTCGATCGGTACGGAACGCGTCACTCGGTTCACGCTGATCGTCGCGGGCCAGCGCGTCGGAGATCGTCCAGATCCGGACCGTCGTATCATAACTCCCCGACACGAGCAGCTTCCCGCGGCAGTCGAGTGTCGCGACGCTGCCGGTATGCCCTCGCAACTGGCCGATTTCCGATCGTGACTGAAGGTCCCAGAGTCGTATCTGATTGTCGCTGCAACCGGTTGCCAATTCCCGAGGACCAAAAAACACCAGTGACATGATCTTCGCGGAACAGCCACTGATGTGAAAATCGTCGGCGTCCCGAGTGGACTGGACGTGGATGCAGCGGTCCTCGCCGGACGAGACAAGAAAACGCCCGTCCGGTGAATAGGCCAGCCCGCGGATGCGCCGCTGATGGGGATTGAAGTCCCTGGCGATCGACCAGTCGGCCAGATTCCAGACGCGATAACAACCGTCGCGACCTCCAGCGGCGATCTGCTGATCGTCAGGGGAGAAATCGAGCGTCCGCATGTCGGCGCTGGGGCATTCCAGTTCCCGGATCAAATCGCGTGTTACCGCGTCGTAGATCCGCAGGTGATTTTGAAATCCAATAACGGCAATCAATCCGCCATCATGGCTCCAGCGCAATGCGGTGACGGGATGATCCTGCGAATCCAATTCGGCGAGCGGTACCGCCGAAGGAACGTCCCAGAAAATGACGCGATGATCCGACCCGGCGCTGGCCAGGATCTGATGGTTGGGCGAAAAGACCAGCGAATGAACCCAGTCGGTATGCCCGCGCAATGCATGCACGATTCGTTCCTGGGCGATATCCCAGACATAGACCAGGTGATCGTCGCCCGCGGTGGCGAGCAGCCGTTCACCGGGGTGAATCGCGACCGAGGTGATAACCGGTGGCTTGTGCCCCGCCTGGTCACTCGGTACCTGGATTGCCACGCTCGGCCACCTCGAGGGCATCCCGTCTGCATGGACGATCCGTCCCAACAGCGGCGCGCATCCCAGCATTGCGCTATGCTGGAATGCGGATTTCAGAAATGTGCGTCGACCGATCGCCATGGTTCGTTTCCGACTTGTCGCCAACGTGCGAGATCGCCATTGCCCCGCAGTGGGCGCGTTGTTGTCTGCCACCGTCTTGTATCGGTACAGCGAGTAGAATCGCCACAGACAATCCGAGCTTCGACGGGGAGGTTTCGGGAAGTTCCGCGGATTGCAACGGTCCGGCGGTCTGGAGAGCAGGGGCTATTTAGCTGTGGAGAGCAGAACGACGCGCTTGTCTTCGGCGATATGAGTGACGGTCAGATTGATCTGCAGCGATTCGCAAAGTGTCAACAGCGACTCGACTTGCTGGAACTGGCCGATCGCCTTCAGACCGACTTTTTTATGTTCCTCCGCCCTCAGGTAATTGTTCCGCAGCGTCTCGTCCGCGGGTGCTGCTTCGCTCAACTGCTTGGTATTTAACGTCGCCAATTCAAGCTCCTGGCTGAATCGGGGCATCAACTTGCGCCGTTCCGCCAGTAACTTGGGCGTGATTTTGACTTTGTCGGCATCGACAGCCAGTTTCAAGTAGGGCGTACCGGTAAGGGCCAGGTTCTTGCGCAATGCGAACTCGAATCGAATCGCGACGATCGGCTCGTTGTCCTTATCGACGAATGCCATCATCGTCGCCGGCCTGTCCAATCCGAATTCTCCTTCGATCTCGAACCGGTGCGGCGGAGGAGATCCAGCGAATTTCAATTCCAGTCGCAACGTGTCGGAACGAGGCACGTGGGGAATTTCCCACTGGCCTTTCATTCCCTTCGCGAAATCGGCAAGCGAAAGTGGCTCGGCCTGCACCGCCTGGCGGAGAGCCAGATCGCGCGACTTTGGGCCCGCGGCAATCGTCAAAACGCAATTGGCGAGATACGGCGACATCGGTTCCCGGGTCGCACCGGCGGACCATTGAAATTGGACCTGCGAATCCCGTATCTGAATCCGCGCAACTTCTGTTCCCGCGGCGACCGAGCCCTCTTTGAATACTACCTGCCATTCTCGTTCGCCAAGTTCCTTGAGAGTAAAGTCGGTTTTGGTCTTGGTGGTGGCTGTGGCGCCGCCGTGCAAGTGAATGATGCAAAAGGCCCGACGATCAAGGCTCAACTTTCCAATGACCATTGGCAGCATCGCATCCGGGTTAGGCTTGTTTGCCACAGTGAGGGCCGGCAAGGTCACAGCAACCGGAAAGTCCGCGAAAGGATCGGCGGGGGCAGCAGCGGGTGGATTTGCGGGTGGAGTCGTAGGTGGATTTGCGGGTGGAGTCGCGGGTTGCGACGGAGCGGTCTCGCCTGGCCCATTCGCGGGCGGTTTACCAGCCGACTCGACCGGAACATCTGCCGGGGGCGTGGCAGGGGCATCGGCCGGACGATTCTCTGAAGAGGGTGTGGAGTCCTGTCCTGGCGGAGGCGGTGCGGCCGGTTCGTCGGAACCATTTTTGGGCTTCAAATCGGTGGGTTGCGGTACCGTGTTGCCCGATTCGTTCGCCCCGGGAACAGCCGTATCGCCTCCTGCTGTGTTCGCCGTGGCGTCGCTGCGTGGACCAGTTTGCGCGATCTTAGAAGGATGGGAAATGGCGGAGGACTTCGGGGCCCGTTTCAAGATCCAAGGGACGATGATCGCCAGTAGCAACACGGCGAGCAACAGGCCACCTGCGATGATCGCGTAACTCTTTCGCGACGGACGCGATGTTCCGCATTTTGGTTCCGAAACCCCCGAGTTGGCCGAGGGCGGCGTCTTTTTTCGTCGCTTGCCGGAGTGGATCTTGATGGCGATTTCGTCCGAAGGCCCTGTCGCGGCCGGGTCTCTCGCGGCGGAGATCGCCGGAACGATCAGGGGCAGGTCGCTCCTCGACTTGACGACGGGCTGGCTCGCACTGGAATCGACGCGCACCACGGCTTCCATTTCCGTGGAACTGAACGGATCGACCGGGGCCAACGGATTGTCCAGACCGTCGGTTTTGTCGCTGGCTGACGATGCGCTCGGGCTGGATTCGTCGGCAGGCACGATCTGTTTTCCTAGCCATTCATCCAGAATAAGTTCGACATCCGCGGCGGAACCGGTGCGATCGAGCGGGGATTCGGCGGCAAGCGACCGAATCAATTCGACGATTATGCCCGGAACATCCGAGCGCTGACTGCTGATGTCCGGCACCGTTTGGTTGCGAAGGGGAACAGCGCCGGCCAAGGCCGCATAGAGCAGGCGTCCCAAAGCAAAAAGATCGGCACGGGCATCGGCAACCGTCGTGGGGGTTCGCAACTCGGGGGCCTGAAAGAAGACCGCCGGATCGTCCTCCGCCAGCTTGGGGTTTTCACGACCTGCCACTTCGACGAGGCGCGCGACTCCCAGATTGAGAATCTTGACATTGCCGTGGAGGTCAAGCATCACATTGGCTGGCTTTAACTCCAGATGATAAATCCCTCGGCTATGGGCGTATGCCAGCCCGCTGGCAATCTGCCGCGCCAATTCGATGGCGGCCGTCAAACGCATCGCGTGCGTCTCCGCCAGTTTCGTCTTAAGACTGGTGCCGGCGGCCAGCTCCATGACCAGGAAGTACCGGTCAAAGTCGGCGTCATAATCAACGTCGTAGATATGGACAATGTTGCGATGATCGATCGAGGAGATAATCCGTGCCGTCGCCAGCAACTTTTCCGTCGATTCGGGCGCGTCCTTGGTTTTCTTGGGGAACAGTTTCAGCGCCACGCGACGCGCCAT
>VGZA01000066.1 GCA_016872775.1 Planctomycetota bacterium
CTAGCTGGGGAACGGGGAACGGGGAACGGGGAACGGGGGATGCCGCCGCCCGTTGTTGCGCCGTATAACGTCGCATAACTGACGCGCCGGCGAGTAATGGGTGTGGCAAGAGGAAACCGATCATGATTTCCGTTCGAAGATTGACAAGCATCGCTGCGGCGACGCGCCGAGAGAGTTCGAGATCGATGACGCGCACGGTGGCCGGCACGCTCGCCGCATGCTGCGTTTGCTTCGCCGTTATTCCAAGATCCCTCGGGGACGATCTCGACCATTCCTCGCTGCGGTTCATTCCTGCCGGCACCCATTTTTACTCCACGACGATGCGCCTGGGCGAGCTGTGGGAGAGCATTTCGAGTAGTCAGGCGGCGAGGCAGTTTTTCGAGTTGCCGCTGATGCAGATCGCGAAGCAACAGCTCCTGTCGGCGATGGAATCCGAGGACGCCGGCGAATCGCTGCGGAGCTGGCACGAGTATTGGAGCAGCCATGAGAACCAACAGTTGAAGCAGCTGCTCCTGTCGTCGCTGGGAACGGAGTATTTTCTGGCTGCAGGCGAGTCGGTCCCGGACTTCCAGCAGCGCGTGATCGCGATTGCCGAACTGCTGCGCGAGAGCAGTCCATTCGGCGGCGGCGACGACGACGACGACCCGTCGATGGCGGAAATGCGCAAAGAGAAATTAACGAAGCTTGGACAGTTGCTCGATCAACTCGAAGCGCCCGGTGTGCTGCTGGGGATGCGGTGCCCACGCCGCGAGTTGGTGGGGACTCAATTCGCGCGCCTGGAACAGGTGTCAGAGTGGCTCGATCAACAACCTGGCTGGAGCGGCACGCTGCGAAAAGTCCCCCACGACGAACGCCTCTTGTGGGTTTTGACCGTCGATGGCCGGCAGGTACCCTGGGAGATGTTCGAGGAATCGCTTTCACTCCAGTTTGACGCCGAGATGCTCAACCTCGTGATCAACAAGTTACGGGGCAAGAAACTGGAGATCTCCCTGGCGGAATATGAGGACTTTCTGCTGGTGGCGATCGGTTGCGATGCGGAACCGATCCGTGCTTTGGGCAGGGGGCCGCTGCTGCGCGATCGTGAAGAACTCCAGCCTCTGCGCCCCTTCGCGCACAGGACGTTCCTCTCCGTGACTTTCGCCAGCGGGGATTGGCTGCGAATCGCCGCGGAGTTCGAGGCGTTGATCTCGAAACGATTCGAAGAGGCCTGGGACATGCTGGCGGCGCAAGACGCGGGGCGAAGCGACGATATGCCGCAGATGTCGATCTTGTTGAAAGGCGTAGAGGAACTGGAAGCCGAGCTCGCGGAATCGTCGGAATCGCCGCAGGCGACCTCGCAGCTGGCCTTCGAAATGCTCGCCGAGACAGGTCTTGAATCGTATCTTCGCCAGAATGGAAAGGCCACGCCGGCCGACCATCCGCCCCTGACGCTGACGCGCCATTCCGATGCCGAACCGCTGTATCTTGCGATCGGACGATGGGAGTTGGACGAGAATCTGCTCGATCGTCTCGCGCAAGTGGCCGGCAGGATTGTAACGCAGTACGAACAGCATCTGGAGTCGGAGCAGAACGACGCCGACTTGCAGCGTCTGCAAAAAATGCGGGAACGGCTTGGCCCGCTCGCACACGAATTCTTGAACCTGACCAAGTCGCGGTTGCTGCCAGCCTGGAATCGTCAGCTCGGAATCGTCATCGATGCCCAGATCCCCGCTAAACTCTGGTGGGAACTCCCCGACGCCGCGGATTTGAAGCTGCGATACCCCGAGGTCAGCATTTCGCTGGGACTTGGCGATCAAGGCGGCTTTCAACAGTTCTGCCGCGAACTCCGCGATCTCGTCCAACAAATCGTCGACCAACTGTACGCGATCGATCCGGAGGAATTTCCGGAACTGCGATTGTCCTCGCCGGAGAGCCGCTCCACGGAACAGGGAACGATTTACTATTTTCGTTTGCCGGCCGAATGGTCCTGGCCGCAACAAATCGCGCCAAGTCTCGGAATCGGAGCGGAAGTTGCCCTGTTTTCCTATTCTCCCCAGCAAGTGGCGCGGCTGCTGAGAGTATCGGACGGGACGGCCGGCATGCTCGCGTTATCCCCGGGGCAGCTTCCGGTGTCGCTGGCGCACTTGAATTTTGAACGGTGCGTGGAAACGGCTCGCCCCTGGCTGCGGGCCCTGCTGCTGCCCGGCCTGGAAGAGCTTGGAATTCCGTTCGCACGGCAGATTGCCCTGGACCACTTGCGCGTCGTCGAGGATCTGCTCGCCTGCTACCAGCAGACGACCAGCGTCACTTATCTCGAAGGAGAAACAGTCGTTACGCGGCGCGTGATCGCGATTCGAGACCTCCGCTGAAGGGGTGCTGGCGGAATCCAAATCGGCCCGCAGCCATTTTTGCGGAATTTCCCCGCCATTCGGAAAAATCCGCAAGTTCGGCCCAGCTTAACACGATAAGTAGGTCTAGTTACGATCGAGCCTTTCAAGGATGAGACTATGTCGTACAAGACCTTGAGTTCCGCAATCCGTGGGCTGTTTTGCGTGCTGGTGCTTTCCGGCAGTGGTTGTGTCGGGATTCAGAACGGGCCCAACCTCGGTTTCGCAGGTGTTCCGATTCCGGTCAGCCCATTTTTCCAGGACAAGAAGGAAGACGAGTTCTGGCTTCAGGAACGATATAAACGCGTTCCGGTGTTGGAACCGTTGACTGCGGGCGGCCCCCACGTGGCCCTCGATCCACCGAGCGACGACGAAGTCATGTGGGCCTTGGAGAAGGCGAGGCCGACCGAAGGCGGCTTGCCGTTCCTCTACTCCGTGCACCGCAATAACGTACGCATCGTCAAGGAAAAGATCGCCGATTACGTCGATCCGCCACGATTCGTGCCGCTGATCGGACCGGCTCAACTCCACCATGCCCACTACAAATGCACGATCTACTTCAGTGAAGTGAAACGCATCGGCTGGCCGGTTCCGCATACCCTGCGGGACGACGAGGTGCAGGAAGTCGTCTACATCGACCACAACCACTTCCACATGGTCGGCAACGTCGATACGCACTAAGTGGGGCGAGACGTAAACTAATCGTAGCCCGAGACTTGCGTAGCTCGAGACTTGTTTCGAGAAGCACGTAGCTCGAGACTTGTTTCGAGAAGCACGTAGCTCGAGACTTGTTTCGAGTTGTACGTACCCCGAGACAAGTTTCGAGCTACATTCGCCGATTTCGGACTGCTAGCACCGCAGTTCCTCTTGACGGCGATGGAATACCGCCGCTATTTTTCCGCCCTCGCGATTGGGAATCTTGGGCGGGGCGAGGGCTTCCCGTTTGCCCGGGTTACGCCAAGCCAGCATTTTGTGGCAAGTCTGCGTTTTGCGGGCATTCCCGTTCGCGTCCTTACGGGAGCGGTCATGGCGAAGCGGTGCTTTGATATCTTTTTCTCTCTGGGCTTGATCCTGGTTTCGACTCCACTGATGGTGCTCATCGCCGGCATCATCAAACTCACCTCTCCCGGGCCGATTTTGTATCGCGGCGTGCGCATCGGGCGAGATGGCAAGCCGTTTCGGATGTGCAAATTCCGCTCGATGATCATCGACGCGGAGCGTCGGGGCGGCAGTTCCTCCGGGGACGACGATCCGCGGATTACTCGGATCGGACGCGTCTTGCGCCGCTTCAAACTGGATGAGCTGCCGCAGATGTTCAACGTATTGTCGGGCGAGATGAGTCTGGTCGGCCCGCGCCCGCAGGTCGCGCATGATGTGGAGAAGTACACTGCCGAGGAGCGCGCCATACTGGCAGTGCGTCCAGGAATCACCGACTGGGCGACGATCTGGAATTCCGACGAGGGCGCGGTGCTGGCCGGCGCGGCCGATCCCGATCAGGCATACATCGAACTGATTCGGCCCACCAAGCTCCGTTTGCAACTGGAATACGTTCGACAGGCGTCGCTGGCGACGGACCTTGCCATCCTGGCGCACACGTTGATCCGATTGGTGTTCCGTTCCTGGATTCCGGCGGCGATTCGCGGCTGCCCGCAATTGCGATCGGCGGGGTGCCAGTCCAACTCATCCTCAATGCGGGCGACCCAAGTCAACTTCCGACAGGAGCCCTGCGACGCGCAGCCGGCATGACCCCTGGTTCCTTGAAAGATACCTCCTCCGTCAAGTACGCACACTTACGAAGTGAATTCGATGTCCGAACCTTCTGATCGTACGGTACCGTTTTTCGACTACCCTGCCCTGTCGCGGAACGACGAGCAGCAGTTGGTGGAGATCTTCCGCGACATTTGCCGGCGGGGTGCCTATATTTCCCAGAGCGACATGCGCGACTTTGAGCAGGAACTGGCACGGTACGTCGGGGCGCGGTACGTCCTGGGGATGGCCAACGCGACCGATGCACTGCACCTGGCGGTTCGGGCAGCCGGCATTGGCGCGGGCGACGAAGTGCTGTTCAGCTCGCATACAATGGTGGCCACGGCTGCGGCCGTCGCTTACGCCGGCGCCAAACCGATTCCGGTCGAATGCGGCGCGGATCACTTGATCGAACCCGATTGCCTGGAAGAGGCGATCACCGCGCGAACGCGAGCGATCATACCGACCCAGTTGAACGGTCGCACGGCGAAGATGGATGCGATTATGGAGATCGCCGAGCGCCACGGACTGCTGGTGCTGGAAGACGCCGCCCAGGCGCTGGGGTCACGGTACCGGGGCCGCTGCGCGGGAACTTTCGGGTTAGCTTCCTGCGTGAGCTTCTACCCGGCCAAGACGCTGGGCTGCCTGGGCGACGGCGGGTGCGTCATCACCAATGACGAGTCGATCTACCGCAAGTTGTGCCTGCTCCGCGATCATGGCCGCGATGAGCGCGGCGAGGTAATCACCTGGGGATTGAACTCGCGGCTGGATAATCTGCAGGCGGCGATCCTGCGATTCAAATTGCCCAACTATCCCGAGACGATCGAACGGCGTCGCGCGATCGCCCGGCGCTACCAGCAGCGACTCGGTGATCTGCCGGGTCTGGTATTGCCACCCGCCCCCGACAGCCATCCGGATCACTACGACATATTCCAGAATTACGAGATCGAAGCCGATCGCCGCGATGCGTTGCGAGCCTATCTCCAGCAACGCGGCGTCGGCACGCTGGTGCAGTGGGGCGGCAAAGCCGTGCACCAGTTCCAGGGACTCGGCTACCGACGAGAATTGCCCAGGACGGAGCGTCTGTTTCAACGCCTGCTGCTGCTGCCAATGAACCAACTGCTCAGCGACCAGGACGTCGAATATATCTGTGACCAGATTTGCGCGTTTTGCGAACAACAGGCGATCCGCCGCTCCGCCGCCTGAAACGACGCTCGGGAGATCCCAGGGAGTTGCCATGAAGTCCTTTCGAACCGCGGCCGAGCTGCAAGTCGGCGAGTCGATTGCATCGATCTTCGACCGTTGCCGCGACAGCACCCAGGTCAAACTGGAGAACTTTCCCAAGTACGTCCGTCGGCAGCAGTTGAAGAGATTCCTGGCGCTGTACGAGATCTTCAAGTTGGTGTTGCCGATCAAAGGATCGATTGTCGAGTGCGGCGTGTTCCGCGGGTTCGGTTTCATGTCGTGGGCCAAATTCAGCACGATCCTCGAACCGGAAAACCTGACGCGCAGAATCTATGGCTTCGATTCGTTCCAGGGATTTCCATCGGTCGGCGAGCAGGACGCCAATTTTGTGGCGATGCCGAGGCAGGGTGAGCTGTCGGCGAATTCCCAGCCGGAACTGGAGGCCCTGATCGGCGAATACGATCGCGATCGTTTTCTCGGGCATATCGACAAGTGCCATCTGATCGCCGGGGATGCTTGTGAGTCGATTCCACAATTCGTGGCCCGTCATCCGCATCTGGTCGTCAGCCTGCTGTTCCTCGATTTTGATCTTTATGAGCCGACGAAGGTGGCGCTCGAACATTTCCTGCCGCGGATGCCCAAAGGCGCGGTCGTGGCGTTTGACGAGCTCGATAATCCGATCTGGCCGGGCGAGACTCAGGCGCTGATGGACACGATTGGCATCCAGCGACTGCGCATCGAGCGGTTGCCCTGGGATCCGTACATCGGTTACGCGGTGATCGGACAGGACTAGCGACCTGGGCAACGGGCGGCGGGGAGAGAGTATGGAGATCAACACCATCGAGTTGGCCCGCAGGATCCGGCTGCATGCCTTGGAGATGACCAGCCGCGGCGAAAGCTCGCACATCGGATCCGTGTTGTCGGTTGCCGATATTCTGGCGGTACTGTACGGCGCCGTATTGCGCATCAATCCTGCCGATCCGACCGATCCGAGCCGGGACCGGTTTATCCTCAGCAAAGGACATGCGGGTGCCGGGGTCTACGCCGCGCTGGCCGAGACCGGCTTTCTTCCCACGGCTCGATTGGCAACCCATTGCCAGGACGGCTCGATGCTGTCCGGCCACGTCTCCCACAAGAACGTGCCCGGTGTGGAATTTTCGACAGGATCGCTGGGCCACGGCCTGCCGGTCGCCGCGGGAATGGCCTACGCCGCTCGAATGCGCCGGCAGTCGCACCGCGTGGTGGTGCTGCTGAGCGATGGAGAATGCGATGAGGGCTCGAACTGGGAAGCGATGCTCTTCGCGGCGCATCAGCAACTCGACAACCTGCTCGTGATCGTCGACTACAACAAGTTGCAGAGCCTCGCATCGGTGCAAGGAACTTTGGGGCTGGAACCGTTTGTCGACAAGTGGGCCAGTTTTGGCTGGCTCGTTTCTGAAATGGATGGCCACGACCACCAGGAAATCCGCCAGGTACTGGAGCAGGCATCGGTCCCTGATCCACTCGGCCAGGGCCGCCCCAAGTGCTTGATCGCTCACACCGTCAAAGGCAAAGGCGTATCGTTCATGGAGCACCAGGTGCTCTGGCATTACCGCACGGCGCGCGGTGCTGAGTACCAGGCGGCCTGGCGGGAACTGGCGGGAGACGCGGCATGAGAGACGCATTTGTGCAGCGCCTGACGGAACTGGCCGAACGCGATCCACGGATCGTGCTCATCACGGCGGACCTTGGATTTGGCGTGTTAACCGAATTTGCGCGACGGTTCCCCCGCCAGTATCTGAATGTCGGCGTGGCCGAACAGAATATGATCGGCGTCGCGACCGGAATGGCGATGGAGGGATTTGTCGTCTTTACGTACTCGATCGCCAACTTCGCGTTCATGCGCTGCCTGGAGCAGATTCGCAATGACGCCGCCTACCATGCGGCCAATGTCAAAGTGATTGCGGTCGGGGGTGGATTCAGCTATGGCGCACTGGGCAGTTCCCACCATGCCACGGAAGACCTGGCGATCATGCGTGCCGTCCCGGATGTGGTGGTCGCGGCGCCGGGCGACGATTGGGAAGCGGCCGAGCTGACGTCGGCGATCGCTCAGCGGCCGGGAACCTGTTACCTGCGGCTCGACCGCTGCGGTGCAACGTCGGCCGCGGGCCATGGCGAGCGATTCCAGTTGGGCCGCGCGCGCCGCTTGCGGGAAGGCACCGATCTGACTCTGGTCGCCACCGGCGGAATCCTGCGCCATGCCTGCGAAGCGGCCGACGCCCTGGCGCGCGATGGAATCCACTGCCGGTTGCTGAGTATGCCCACCCTCGAACCGCTCGATCTGCAATCGCTGCGTGCCGCTGCCAGCGAGACGGGTGGCATCATCACGATCGAGGAGCATTCGGTTAAGGGAGGATTGGGCGGCGCGGTGGCTGAAGCGCTGCTGGAGTCAGGCGCCGTACCACGTCGCTTCCGCCGACTCGGGCTGCGCGCCGGGTTCTCTTCCATCGTTGGCAGCCAGGATTATCTGCGCCGCGTGTACGGAATCGACGCCCTCGCGATCGAAAGCCAGGCGCGCGAAATCCTGGATCGCGACCCATCGATGGAGCCGGAACCATGCCTGATCGCCGCCCGAATCTGTTCTTGATAGGGGCCCATAAGTCGGCCACTACCAGCCTGTTCGAAATGCTCAAGGCCCATCCCCGGATCGCCATGAGTTCGATCAAGGAACCGGGCTATTTTTCGATTCCGGAACATGCGGCGCGCGGACGGCACTGGTACGAATCGCTGTTCCGGGCCGTGACCGATCAGCCGGTGATCGGCGAGGCGAGTACAACCTATTCGTTGTGCGGTATCTACCCCGGTACGGCCGATCGTATTCTGGAGTACTCGCCGAACGCGCGCTTCGTCTACCTGGTCCGCAATCCATGGGAACGACTGGCGTCGGCATGGATCCAGTGGCGTTCGGAGGGCTGTGAAATTCCCGATCGCTTTGCGGACGCGCTGCGCGAATTCCCGGCGCTGCTCGATTCCGCCCGCTACTGGACCCAGTTGAACGAATATCGGCGGCGGGTTCCGGCCGATCGAGTTCAGGTGCTGTTCTTCGAGGACTTTCGGCGGGATTCGGACGCCGTAGTACGACAATGTCTCGACTTTCTGGGATTGGAGGCGGATCATTCTGCGGCGACCTCTCGTGTGCATTGGAACGAATCGTCGAATAAACGCGAGGACTCGCCAATTCTGCGACAACTTCGCCGGGTTCCCGGATACGCGTCGGCGCGCGACTGGCTGGCCCCGGCCCGATACCGCTCGACATTCAAACGCTGGCTCACAGTACCGATCCGTAACCGGCCACATTGGGATTCCGAATCGCTGGCCCGCGTCCGCGACCTCATCCACGCCGAGACCCTGCCATTGCTCGGCTACTGCCAGCGGCCGCTCGACTTCTGGATCGCGCCCCAGGAGCGAGAAGGCCCTCACCACCCTTCCCTGCCCGAGCGGGCGAGCAGTCCGTCGGGTCTACTTTGACAAAACCGAAGCGGCACCGGGTCGCGCCGGCGAGGGTGGTCATTCGGCCACCGCGCCACTAAAATGCCAACGAGGCGTAATGGGTGGTGTCCGTTGCCTGCCGCTTCTTTGTCAGGTTCTTTGGCTGCACCAGGATGCGGTCGAATTGGAGTCGATGGAAGTGCAAAAATTTTATCGATCGATGCGCGCGGCGGGTGGATTGATTGCAGCGCTGCTCGTGCTGGGGCAGGTCGTCGGCAACGCCGCGGCGCCGGACGACGTGCTGGCAGCGCGGCGAGGCTGGCGGTGGCTGACGACCAAGGCGTATCTCCCACCCGACTTTGATCAGCAGGTCTTTGACAATCTCTGGCAGCATTGGGAGGAGCCCGCACGCACGGCGGCGGAGCAAGCCACCCCGGAGGAACGGCGACGGCTGACATTCTCGCGGTACGGTTTGACCGAGAACCCCGATCGGCCCGAGGGGGTCGCACTGCAGTATGTCGCCAACGGCAACGGCGGCTGGTCGATGAACTGCCTGGCCTGCCACACCGGCAAGGTGGCCGGGAAAGTGGTGCTCGGGGCTCCAAATTCGCTCTACGCGCTGCAGACGCTGACCGACGACGTGCGGCTTACCAAACTGCCGTTGGGCAAGCCGTTCGCGCATATGGACAAAGGAGCGTTGCTCTATCCACTGGGAGGTTCCATCGGCACCACCAATGCCGTGATGTTCGGCAAGATCTTGATGACGTACCGCGACCCCGATCTGGGCGTACATGTGCGAGGACTTCCGACCGGCCTGCTGCACCACGACCATGACGCTCCGGCCTGGTGGAACGTCAAGAAAAAGAAGCGACTCTACGCCGACGCTTTCGTCCCGAAGAACCATCGGGCGATCATGCAATTCCTGCTGATTCCGAGCAATGGTCCCGACAAATTCCGGGCCTGGGAAAAAGAATATCGGGATATTCTGGCCTGGATCGAGGCGGTGGAGGCGCCCCGTTTTCCGTGGCCGGTGGACGGCGAACTGGCCCGGGCTGGAGAACACGTTTTTCGCAGCCACTGTGCCGAGTGCCACGGAACGTACGGTTCGGCGTCAAGCTATCCAGAACGTGTTATTCCGATCGACGAAATCGGCACCGACAGAGTTCGCTTCGATTCTTTGGACGCCGACAGTCGCGGCGCCTACGCCGGGAGCTGGTTCACACGGCTTGATGAGCTCGAAACGGTGCTCGAGCCCAAGGGATATGTTGCACCACCTCTCGATGGCATCTGGGCCAGCGCGCCGTACCTGCACAACGGTTCGGTGCCGACCCTGTGGCACTTGTTTCATCCCGCGCAACGTCCCGTTGTGTGGCAGCGTGACGAGGACGGTTACGATCGCGAGCGCGTGGGCCTGACGGTGCGCGCACGGGACGAACTGCCCGCGGATGCGACCGACCCGCGCCAGAAACGTCGCTATTTCGACACGCGATTGCCCGGCAAGAGTGCGCAGGGCCACGATTTTCCCGATCGACTTTCGCCCGACGAAAAACGGCAGGTACTGGAATACCTGAAGACACTCTGAGAGCTTGTGTGCCGCCGTAAGTTAGGGTGCTTCGATCCGGGCCAGCCGCACCGTTTCCTCCCACGGGCGGAGGCCTGGCGTGGCTCCCAGAGCAGTCACGCAACAGGCGCCGGCCGCCGCTGCGATACGACTTGCTTGGGACACAGAAAATCCGCGGATCATCCCTGCGATCAAACCGGCATCAAAGGCGTCGCCGGCACCTGTCGTATCGACCACCGCGCCCGGCGGTTCGATCGACGGAACGACCAGACGCTGTTGCTCCGTCGGGCTCAGCAGGGCGCCTTGGGCTCCGAGCTTGATCCCCAGAATCCCGGTGCAGCCCAGTCGGCGGTACGATTCGAGCAGTTCGTCGGGGGACTTGTCGCCGCATTGATGGCGGGCCTCGTGCAAGTTCGGCATATAGAGATCGACGTACGGCAGGATCTCGGCCAGCGGATCGATTCCGCCACCACTGCCGGCCGTATCGAGCGCCACTCGGCATCCGATCCGACGCAGCTCCGCGAAGAGTTTCGGGAGCTCCCGGTCCAGATCCGGAAACAGAGAATAGTATCCATACAGAACCCACGGGCAGCTTCGCAGCAGTTCGCGCTGGTCCAGAATCCGCTGGGCGGAGAGTCGGGCCGAGGCACCCTCCTGAAAAATGAAACTCCGTTCGCCCGAAGGATCGACCAGGACCAGTGTTGCGCTGGTGCCGGTGGTTGGGTCGACCACGAGGTGCGCCGTCGAAAGGCCCTCGCGCTGGTATTGCCGACGGATCGTTTCGGCCCAGGGATCGTCGCCCAGGCAGGCGACTGCCGCGGTATCCAAGCCCCATCGGGCAAAGGCGATACTGGCATTGGATACCAGTCCGCCGGTCGTTAACTCGATGCGATCGGCGATGGTCAAAACGGATCCGCCGAGTGGTTGGCCCAGGGTAACGGGGCGGGTGACAATATCCACGGTTGCCAGACCACAGACGACAACATCCGCCACCAGATACTCCTTCGCATTCGGAACAAAAACCGATCGACTGCATGACCGTCCATTCTGTGCGGAGAATGTGCTAAGTCAACTCGCAGAGATCCGCGACCGAATCGACGATCCGGTCAGGATTATAGGCGAAATGGGCGAGGTCCTCACGCCGAGTGGCTCCCGGAAAGCACAAGGATCGAACGGAAGCCAAGCTGCACCGCCCCGAGCACATCCGTTTCCATAGTATCACCAATCATCGTCGTTTCCTCGGTGCGTAATCCAAGTTCTTTCCGCGCTGCGCGGAACATGACGGGACTGGGCTTGCCTGCGCTGAACGCCTTGATTCCCGTTGCTGCTTCAAGCATCGCGACGATAGCGCCGCAGCCGGGTCGAGTACCGTTCTCGGTAGGGCAACTGGGGTCCGAGTTGGTGGCGATGAGTTTCGCGCCGTCGAGAATCATCTACACAGCCTTGTCGACCATCAGCTGCTTAAGAACCGGGCAGCCTCTGCCACGCGGCCCGAGTGGTTGATGATCATCGTGCGGTGCGACTACACTAGAGCACGCCAAGCGGGCGCAGTCTTCCAACTCTTACTGAATTGTGTGAACCGTGACCGAAAAGACACTTGACATTAAGATCGATCGATTGCGTCGAGCCCCGTTCTGTTCGGAGTTCATCCTGGCGGATGCCAAGGATGCCGACATGGGATTTGGGATCGCCGCGCCGGGACCCGACTACCGCGGAAACGGCCGGCACGCTTTCAGGTCCCTGGCCGAATTTCGCGAACAAATGCGCGAAATCGTGCGGCAGGGCCTGGTCGACATCATGTTGATGAGCGCCAGTTCCAGCGAGTTGTTGACCATCGAGGAACGGTTGTTCGATGGCAGCAGCGTCACCCCGGCGGTGCGCGCGAACGACTCGACCGACATCTGGTTGGGAATGAGTGGAGAGTATTCGCGACAACCGTCCCTGCCCTTCCGCACCGCGACGATCGACCAGATTCAATCGGGGCGTGGTCGTTGCGAGGATGCGGATCGAACCCGCGGCGCCGACCTGGGGCTTTACTCGATCACGCCCAATAACGATACACGCCTGGACCGCGAATCGCTGGAACATTACCGGGAGTTTCGCCTGGAAGCGGAAGCGAAGCGGTTCCGGCATTTTCTGGAGGTATTCGCGCCCAACGCGCCGGCCAGTCATACTTCGGCGAGCGCTAAGCCGCTCGAACCGGGCCGATTCATCAACGACACGATTGCCAGGACGTTGGCCGGCGTGCCGCGCGCAGCGCGCCCACTGTTCCTGAAAATGCCCTATTTCGGGCCACGCTCGATGGAGGCCCTTTTTCATTACGACCCGACGTTGATCATCGGCATCCTCGGCGGTTCGTCCGGAACAACGCACGACGCATTCCACCTGCTGGCCGACGCAAAGCGGCACGGTGCGCGGGCCGCGCTGTTTGGCCGACGGATCAACTATGCCGAGGACCAGCTGGCATTCATTGCCCATCTGCGCGCGATCGCTGACGATCAGCTTGCCGCCGAGGAAGCGGTCCGGTCGTACCACGCCGAGCTGGTCAAGCGGGGCGTTCCACCATTGCGCAGCTTGTCCGAGGATCTGCAATTGACGGCAACTTACGACGCCTGAATCCGCCGTCCCGTTCACCAACGGCCTTCACGCAAATGGATGACAGATGCAACGGCACCGAGCACGGAGCGCGTGGCAAGGCTGTTGGCCTTCGGCCAAAAGATACAGGCACATCCCCTGCTGGCAAATATCTGCTATGAGTTAAATTGACCGCCCCAGCCATTCGTAAAGTACAAAAATATCCCACACGCGGATGCCGGTTCCCGCGATGCAGGGCTTACTCGTCGACGGATCGATCCAAATGTGTTGCTGCATCGTGGAACACCTCACTTCTCACTTCTCTCTTCTGTCTTCTCACGTCCTCGTCGCAGGATGAATTTTGCGGCGAGTTCGTAGGCGTTGTCGATTGCGCGGTGGCCGGGTGATGGCGCGACGATCAACTCGACAGGGATGAGAGTGTCGGGGGGCCGAGTTGCGTTGGGGGTGTTGGCGGACTGCCTGGCTCGATGGCTGTTGATAATGGAATGGGCTGCCGCGATGCAGGCGGGTGTGCCCACGCGTGCATCATCGTTGCCGATCGTGATTAGGATGGCCGGGTCGGTCAGGCGGCTGGCGATACTGGAGATCGTCGTGGGGCGGATGGTTGGCTCGTCAATTCCGGAAAATTCGCGGAGGATTGCGGGGTCGGTCACAGGGGAGACGCAACTGACTGTCGCAACGCGCGGTTCGACCGCCGCGAAATGCAGCGCGCAGAAACCGCCTCGCGACGTACCGCTGACGGCGATGCGTTGGGGATCGGTGTACCGTTCGCGGATCAGGAAATCGAGGACCCGACGGGCTCGATCGGTAAATGGCCCCATCAGGTCTTCGCCTCGTTTTAAGCGGTCGGCCCAGCCGTCCAGCCCGGCCGGCTCGCCCTCGCGCCGATCCGCGCCGTGGCAGGGCGGATCGATCGCGACCGTGATCCAACCATGCGGCGCCAGAAAGCGGCCCGTGTCCGAGTAAATTCGGTTAGACTCCATATCTTGAAGGCCGACGGCAAAGACGATGAGAGTCGCCGCGGGTGCCGCCGGCTTGTCGCCGAACAGGCCGAATTCCGTGCCATCCTCTGTCCGTTGGATCGCCAGCGATGGAAGCCGATCTTCCTCTCCGACACCAAACGTCTGGATCGCGACAGCGACAACGATCGCCGTCAGGTTGCGGAGGCGGGCAAGGTGTGACAGTCCCATCGGATTCTCCTTACGTGGTTCCGCTGAGAATTCACAGGCCGCTGGCCTGCAGGACGGCGGCCTGCACGTTCCGATCGTGCGCGTAGGAGGCGAGCGGAGGCGATTCGCCGCGGATGACTCGAGCGATGTCGCGAGCGTCATCGACGTACCGGACATATTTGGGAAACTGCAGTTCCTGGTACCCTTGTCGGAAGTCGACCTTGGCGTCGGCATCGCGGCGCGGCTGGCGCAAGGCCAGTCGGGCAACGGGATCATCTAAGGGTTGCAGGTGGAATGTGCCCTCGGTCCCGCAGACCACCAGATGCCGTCGCGCGAACCCGTCCACCTCCAGGGCCGTCGAACGGACGCTGGCCGTCGCACGGGGATACTCAAAGACGGAGAACATGTTGTCGACCAGATCGTCGGAGGCGATCAGTTGCCGGGAATAGGGCGTGATTTTCTCGGGCGCTCCCAGGATCATGACCACCTGGTCAATCACGTGGCAACCGATCTCGAACATGATCCCGCCTCGATAGCGGCCCAGGTCGCGCCGGCTAGTGGGATCGACCACTTTGCTCATGACCGCATGCACCTCGAAAGGCTCTCCCAGCCAGCCGCGTTTCAGCAGATCGCGAAGCAGCACAAAACCGGGATTGTAGCGGTACATGTAGCCCATCTGCACCAGCAGCTTTTGCCGCTCCGCGTCTTTCAAGATGCGTTCGTAATGCGCGAGCGATTCGCCGGCCGGTTTGTCGAGATGCACATGCACGCCGGCGGACACGCATGCCTCCGCGTTGTCCAGCAAGTCACGCACTTTGGTCTCGACCAATACCAGTTGCAGTTCCTTGGTGTTCAGCAACTGCTCGCGGCTCATCCATGGCAGGCCGAGATACGGTTCCGAATTCGACGCTTTCGCGCGCAGCTCGGCGTCGTCCTCGACGATGCCAACCAGTTCGTAATCGTCCGATCGTCGAAATGCCGATAGCTTGGAGGCGTGCGCATGCCCCACTCCGATCTGGCCAACTTTGATCTTGCCCGATCGTCCGGATATCCCATGCCATCCCATGGCCCGACGAGGCCAACTCGAAGACGCGGTCGTTGCGGCGATGCCGCCGAGGGTCGACGCGGTCACGCTCAGCCAGTTCCTTCGCGTCACATCTTTTGCCGATTGGTGGCGCTCCACGGAGCGTCGACGGTGCGGCTGCGGGTTCATGAATGGCGGCTCCTTTTTTATGCTGGTGGCACTTCGAGTCATGATCATAACAGACACGCGATCGTGGAACAGTCAGGCGGTCAATCGTCGATCGGCGGTTCAGTTCCCGTCGGGCTGCTGGTATCATAGGAGCCAGGTACCGCAGAGGAGTGAGACCGCCATGAATCGCTTCACGACCGCGCTATTTTGCATCTGTTTCGTGGGTTACTCGGGCCGAGCGCCAGGTGACGAAAAAGTTTTGTTCAATCGCGATATCCGCCCGATTCTGGCGGCGAACTGTCTTGCCTGCCATGGCTTTGACGGCAAACAGCGCAAGGCCGACCTGCGATTGGATACATGGGAAGGCGCGACGCAAGTGCGGGACGGCGCGGCCGCCGTCCGACCTGGCGATCCGGATGGCAGCGAGCTGTGGCGGCGTGTAAGTTCCAGCGATCCGAACATGATCATGCCACCGCCGGACTCGAAGAAACAGCTCCTCCCGCGCGAAAAGGAGCTGCTTCGGCAATGGATCGTCCAAGGAGCGACCTATCCGAAGCATTGGGCATTCGAACCGCCGCGCAGTCCGATGGTTCCGGAGCGGGTTGAGGGGTTCGGCAGCGATCATCCGATCGACCGATTTCTTGACCAGCGGCTTGCGCGGGAAGGCTTGCCGGCCAACGGCGAAGCGCCTCGCGAAACGCTGATTCGCCGCGTGGCATTCGCTTTGACCGGGCTGCCGCCCACGATCGAGGAAGTCAATGAGTTCCTGGCGGACCAATCGCCCGTCGCCTACGACCGGATGGTCGAACGGTGCTTGAAGTCGCCGCACTACGGCGAAGAAATGGCGAGGCATTGGCTGGATTTTGCGCGCTATGCCGACACGCACGGGTTGCACTTGGACAACGAACGGACGATGTGGGCCTACCGGGACTGGGTTGTGCAGGCGTTCAATCGCAATCAGCCTTTTGACGCGTTCACAGTGGAACAACTTGCTGGCGATCTGTTGCCTGAACCGACGCAGGATCAGAAGATCGCGACCGGGTTCAATCGATGTAACGTGACAACGGGCGAAGGAGGCTCGATCGACGCGGAGTTTCTGTACCGCTATGCCGTCGAGCGAACCACGACCATGATCCAGGTATTCATGGGGCTGACCGGGGGGTGCGCGGTCTGCCACGACCACAAATACGATCCACTTACGCAGCGCGAATTTTATTCGCTGTACGCGTTTTTCAATTCCGCCGCGGACCCGGCAATGGACGGAAACATCCGCAACACGCGCCCCTACATGCCGGTGCCCACGCCGGAGCAATCCCAGGCTTTAGGGACGGCGGAGCAGCAGGAAGCGACGGCGAAGCAGGCATTAAAAGCCGCCGTGGAATCCGTGGAATACGTCGATCCCGCGACAGTCGATCCACCGCCGGGGCCGCAGCCGGTCGTCATCGATTTACTGGACGACGAATTCCCGTTCGGTTCGCGCCCCCGCAATACTTCCCGCAACGAGGCAGTATGGGCGGATCAGCCGGGGTTCGGCGCGAAATCGGGACGCCGCGCGCTGGGATTGGCCAGCTCGGGCGAGTACGAGGTGAGTGTGGCGTTCGCCACGATCCCCGTCGTCGTCCCGCGCGAGGCGCGAATCGAATTCTGGATCTATATCGAACCGGGCTATCCGGCGGAATCGTTGCGCGTCCAACTGGATGGCGGCAAGGTCAACCGGCGAATGGTCTGGGACGCCACGAGCGAAACAAAGCAGGTTGAAGCGAGCGCCAATGTGACGGTGGGCCGACTGCCGCGCGAGGAGGAATGGACGCTGCTCGCCACATCGCTTTCCGCGGAGGACTATCCGGAAGGAACCCGCATCAAATCGCTGACGGTTGGCCAGAAAGGCGGCCGGGTCTGGATCGATGGAGTACGATTGGTTGGCGAACAGGCTGCGACGGTCGATCCACGGGCTTCCTTTACCGCGTTCTGGAAACAGGGCGCCGGCGGCGATCCTCAGGGAATCGATTCGGACATCCGTCAGTTGTATCTCGACGGACCGGACAAGCCACATGCGGCGGAAGTCGAACAGCGATTGCGGCAGTTCTTCCTGGAACAGGTTCAGCATCTCGATCGTTCGCCAGTACGCGGGCAGCGCGAGCGGTCGATTGCGGCCCGTATCGCCAGACTGGCGGTGGAGGATGCGATTGCGGGGACGATTGTGTTCCGCGAGTTGGAGGCGCCTCGCGAATCGTTTGTCATGATGCGCGGGCAGTACGACAAGCCCGGAGATCGCGTCGAGCCGGGGGTGCCTGACATCCTGCCGCCGCTGCGAATCGACGGCGGACCGCGACCGACTCGACTCGATCTTGCCCGGTGGTTGCTTACCGACGACCATCCGCTGACCAGCCGCGTGGTGGTCAACCGATATTGGCAGCAGTTTTTCGGCACCGGGCTGGTTCGCACCAGCGATGATTTCGGGGCCCAGGGAGAGCTGCCCAGCCACCCGGAGTTACTCGACTGGCTGGCGGTCCGGTATCGGCAGAGCGGCTGGAATACCCAGGAACTGGTGCGATTGATCGTGACGTCCGCCGCATTTCGTCGCGACGCGCGGATATCGGACCTGCAGCAGCAACGCGACCCGGTCAATCGTCTGCTTGCGCGCGGTCCGCGGCTGCGGTTGGATGCGGAACAGATCCGCGACAACGCACTGTTCGTGAGCGGGCTTTTGAATCCGCGGATGGGAGGACGCGGCGCGCTGACGTACCAGCCGCCGAATATCTGGGAACCGGTCGGCTATTCGGACAGCAATACGCGTTTCTACCAGGTCGATTCCGGCCCCGCGCTCTATCGCCGCAGTATTTACTGTTTCCTGAAACGCACGGCGCCTCCGCCGTTCATGAGCAATTTTGACGCGCCGAATCGGGAACAATTCTGCGCCCGACGTGAACGGTCGAATACGCCCCTTCAGGCACTGCAGTTGCTGAACGACACCCAGCATTTCGAGGCGGCCCGCGCGCTGGGCCAGCGCACCATGCTGGACGGCGGCGCGACGGCGGAACAACGGATCGATACCATGCTGCGCTTGACGGTAGGACGCTCCCCCACCGCGCGCGAGGCGGAGATTCTCAAGTCGGCACTCGCGCGATTCCAACAACGCTACCACGATGCGCCCGAGGAAGCGCAAGCCGCGGTTCAGTTCGGCGCGTCGCGACCCGATTCGAGGCTCGATCCGCGCGAACTGGCCGCCTACACGCTGCTCGGCAACCTGGTTCTCAACCTCGACGAGACAATTACTCGCCCCTGAACGGAGCTTCCTATGTTCGACTCCATTCGCGGTTCCGACGGCCGATCGATCGCGCGTCGCACGTTCCTGCAACGATCCGCATTTCTGTTCCAGTCAGGAATCAGCGCCGGTGCCATCGGGCTTTCCTGGTTGATGAACGACGGCGGCGGATCGGCGAGCAGGGCGGCGGAACGGGGCGCCGGCGCCGCCGGCGAGCGGGTCCACCCGGCGCTGCCAGGATTCCCGCATCACCCGCCTCGCGCGAAGGCGCTAATCTACCTGCATATGAATGGCGGCCCTTCGCAGTTGGACCTTTTTGATTATAAACCCGGACTGGCTGAATTTTTCGACAAGGATCTGCCCGATTCGATCCGGCAGGGGCAACGGATCACGACCATGACCAGCGGCCAGAAGCGACTCCCGGTCGCGCCGTCCAAATTCAAGTTCCAGCAACATGGCGCGTCGGGTACTTGGGTCAGCGAACTGTTGCCGTATACCGCCCGGCATATCGACAGCATCGGGCTGATCAAGACCGTGCATACCAATGCGATCAATCACGATCCGGCCTGCACCTTCGTGATGACCGGCAGCGAGGTGCCCGGAAAAGCCAGTATCGGCTCCTGGGTCTCTTATGGACTCGGCAGCGAAAGCAATAACCTGCCGTCGTTCGTCGTCCTGACCCCTACCTGGTCCTCCGGCGCCGCGGCGCAGGCACTGTTTACGCGGATGTGGAGCAGCGGATTTCTGCCCACCAGCCATAATGGTGTCGCCCTGCGCAGTGTCGGTGACCCTGTGCTGTACGTGCGGAATCCGCCGGGAGTCGGCGCGGCCGATCGCCGCACGTTGCTCGACGGGCTCGCCGAAATGAACGACCTGCGGTTCCAGGAACTGCGCGACCCGGAGATTAAGACGCGGATCGCACAGTACGAGATGGCGTTCCGGATGCAGTCCAGCGTTCCCGAACTGACCGACCTCGCCAACGAACCTGCGGAGACGTTGGAACGGTATGGACCCGAAGTGCGCAAACCGGGAACGTTCGCCGCCAGCGCACTGCTCGCGCGCCGCATGATCGAGCGGGGTGTGCGCGTGGTGCAGATCCTGCATCGAGGTTGGGATCAGCACGGTAATCTCCCGCGCGACATTACTTCCCAGTGCTTCGACACCGATCAGCCGATCGCCGCACTGCTCGACGACCTCAAACAACGCGGGCTGCTTGATCAGACCCTGGTCGCGTGGGGCGGCGAGTTCGGCCGCACGGTGTACTCGCAAGGCACGCTAACTTCCGACAACTATGGCCGGGACCACCATCCGCGCAATTTCTGCATGTGGCTGGCCGGCGGCGGCATCCGAGGTGGCGTCACCTTCGGCGAAACCGATGACTTCAGCTACAACGTCGTGCGCGACCCTTGTCATGTGAACGACTTGAACGCCACGATCCTGCACTGCCTGGGAATCGATCACGAACAGTTCCGCTTCAAATTCCAGGGCCTCGAGCAGCGCTTGACCGGCGTCGAACCCGTACGCGTGATCAGCGAACTCCTCGCCTGAGCCGCGTAGCTCGAAACTTGTTTCGAGAGCCCCAGAAGTGGACCCGGCTCATCGCCACCAATGCTGTTGCGTATCGTCGGTCGGATCCGCCCGAGGCGAGGTCGGGCAGCATGCGTTTCAAAATCTCCTCGGACTCCTGGAGGCGGCCACTGAAAGACAGGTACAACGCCAGTTCAACCTGGCTTGTGTTCCGCAGAGAAGTTCCGGGCGCAAGGGTATCGCTGGCAAGCAGATGGGCGCGTTCGAAATGCGGGCCGGCGCGGGCCTGGTCGCCCAGATGCCAGTAGGCGCGGGCGATCGCTCGACGCAAACGGGCTTCGACTTCGGGCTGCCCCCGCAGCGATTGCGCAGTTCATCTACCGAATCGTCCGGCAATTGCCGCAGCGTATAGTCCGCGGGATGTCCCTGTTCCGGATCGGATGCGCCGATCAATCGTTCAAGCACACTTGCCAGCTGGTCGGACTTCAGTTGTTCGAGTTCGGCCTGGATGCGAGACCGAGCGGCGGGCCGCACGGGGGAAGCCCCAATGCTCGCTCCCCGGCCGGGGAGGCGTCGTGCGCGTTTTTCCCGACCTGAGAATCTCCTCCGGTAAACCTTAGATAGGCTTCGTGGACCAGAGCGGTCGTCTGCAGGGTGTGTCCGGGGCTTTCTTGCGCCATTTTTCGGGCGGCCAGTCGGTGCAATTCATCTTAGACGACGGCCAGCAGCCTGCCGACCGCATGTTCGCGCCACAGACGCACGTCCCCAATGATTTGAGTAATGTCAGCCATTCGGCCACTCATTATCATCAAGGAATCGGAAAACGGTGCCGAACGGTTCGTTTTTTGGACAGTTCACCAAAATTTCGCCGTTTCTTAAAAATCATCGGGGGATTTTCATCCACAAGCCGTTTATTGCTAATATGGAACTTTCGTTACTACGGATTGGCGTATCATGACTTGTCCTGCCGGGCAACTGCTGGATCAATTCCTGGATGGCGAATTGCCGTCCGCAGCTTGTCGTGAGTTGCGCCGGCATGTAAACGAATGTACAGATTGCCGCCGGGCGTGGGAGACGGGTCGTGCACTTCGGGACCGGCTCGAATTGGACCCGCGCACGGCCGTTCCGACCGATCTTACCGCGCGCATTATGGCGCGGGCCGGCAATGAGTCGGCAATCCTGGTTCGATCGCAATCGGCCCTGCCCGCGGAAATGCCGATTCCGGTTGGGAGCCGATTCCGCCGCTGGACCCAGACGCCGTCCTCGCTGGCCAGTCTGATCGCGCTCGCAATCGTCGGACTTGTCCTCGGCGCGGTGATGAGCATGGGACTGCGGCGAGAAAGCCGCATGGGGGCATCCGAATCACTCGCCCGCGAAAGTGCCATTTTCGTGTTCTACGGTCTGGGAACGACCAACCGCTCATCGCCGGTTTCCCTCACCGACGCTTACGTGACGCTGGTGTCCGGAGAGGCCATTGGCAAGCGATCGGCGCTGACTCCCGTCAAAGAGCTGGGAGAATCGCCATGATCTGGAGGGTCGTGCTTTTCGTACTGGTGCTTTCCCTGGCCGTCAACGTTCCGTTTGTCGCCATGTGGGCTCGGCACTCGCTCGAACCCGCGGCGGACCGCTCGGCGGCGGCGATGGACGACTTGGAACGATCCGAAACGGGGCACGCCGAACGGGCAGGCAATCCAGGGCCGCCAAGCCCCGAAACAATCTTGCGGGAAATTGGCGTCGACGACGCTCAATGGGAGAAGATGCGTGCACGGCACGAGCAATTCTTAGATGCGATGGGGGAAACGCACCAGGCATTTCATCGACTGAATGTCGAATTACTGGATCTGATCGCCGCCGCGGAAACCGATGCGGCAGCTATTTCCGCGAAACAAGAGGAGATTCTCGGGTTGCACAAGCGGATGCAGGAGTTGATCCTCGAGAACCTGCTTGCGGATAAACAGGCTTTGACCGCCGAGCAACGCACGCGGTTGTTCGATCGATTGCGGCAGTTGTTCGCGGTGCCGGGCAGCGGGGGTGGCGATGACTGACCCGCGGCGTGTCGATCCGATCATCGACGTCCAGAAAGTTCCGGCCGATGAGACGCTTATGTCCCGCGTCGCCACGGGGGATCTGGGCGCCTTCGAACACCTTGTATTGCGCCATCAAGGCTCCGCGTGGAATGCCGCGGTGCGGTTTCTTGGAGACCCAGCCGAAGCCGAAGACATTGTTCAGGAATCGTTCCTGCGGGTCCTGCGAGGCGCAACCAGTTACCAGCCGATTGCGTCGTTCCGCACCTACCTGTTTCGCATCGTCCACCGGCTTTGCGTTGATTTCCAGGAGAAAAAACGCCCCTTGACGGTCGACGACGTTCCCGATCGGGACGATGGGCGGCCGACGGCATGTGAGGCAGCGAGCCGGACCGATGAACAACGGGAAGTGCAAGCCGCGATCGCCCGACTTCCGGCTTCCCAGAGAATGGCGACGGTGTTGCGTTACTACGAAGGGCTTGGTTACGCCGAAATCGCCCAAGTCATGGAATTGACAGAAAAAGCTGTTGAACGGCTGCTGGCCCGCGCCCGGGCCGCGCTGCAGGAATCGCTGCTCCCAGGACGCCCTCGGTCACTGTCCTGAACAGATCGTTTGTCCGGAAGGATAATCGCGCCCAAAAAAATCCCCGATTCGACGAAACTACTAACAACTATTTTTCGCACGGGCCCTCCCGTGCTCTTAAGGATCTACTCGTGTCAGACGACGACCGAAATCAAGGCGGTTCCGGGCAGACTACTCCCGACAATGGGGGGCCGGAGGCAGGTCCGATCGCGAAACCGGTCCGCGACGGAGCCTATGAAATCAAGTTTCTGCTCGACCACGCTGTGGCGGACGAGATCCTGAATCTGGCGCGAGCCAACATGCAGGCCGATCCGAATGCCGATCCCAGACTATTCGATCGTTATCAGATCAACAGCCTGTATTTCGACAACGATCAACTGGATGTGTTCCGGCGAATGGGCGGTTTTCGCAAGCGAAAATTCCGACTGCGAAGGTACGGCATCGCGCCGACGCTGTTCGTCGAACGCAAGGCGAAATCGCGGGGCATCGTCCGCAAGCGACGAACGCTGATCCCGGAGGCCGAATTGCCTCGCATTCTCGAAACCCAGCCGGATGCCGCCTGGGATGGATTCTGGTTCTATCGCCGGCTGGTCCGTCGGGGACTTCGCCCGAAAGTGCATATTGCGTACGAACGGATCGCGCGTGTTGGCATGGCGTCAGACGGGCCGATCCGATTGACGGTCGATCGAAAACTGGTCTGCCGCCCTGAAAGTGGAGCCAGCTTTCCCGTCCTCGAACAAGGAATGCCGCTGTTCACCGACAAGAGTATCCTGGAGCTGAAATTCACGACGGTACTGCCACCCTTGTTCAACACGATCGTGCGCGAATTCGCTTTGACTCCGGTTTCGGTTTCCAAGTATCGCACGGCCATCGTTGCCTGCGGGTTGCATGTCGGGATGTATGGTGCCGCGGAGTCGTCGCCGGAACCGGACAAGGACGCAGCGGGCGCGGCTGCCGCTTCCCTGGGGACGGCCGCATCTGGCGTGGGAACGGTCGACGTAAACACGGAGCAACGGGACGGCAATCTGCGTTCGGCTTGACCGCGACCATTCCGCTGGTGCGGCTCCAAGCCGATACGCCACTGATATGATCTACTTTGTACCGCGAACCCGACGGAAGGCGACGTAATGCTGGACTTTTTCAAGCAGGCCACGGTGAACGACGAAACGGTCGATCCGTTGCACCTGCTGCTGCGGCTCGCCGGCGCCTGGCTGGCCGGAATGACCATCGTCTTGATCTACCGGTTCACACGGCGAAATGCGATCAGCACACCAACGTTCGCTCCAACCCTTGTCCTGCTCGCGATCCTGGTGGCGATGGTCACCCAGGTGATCGGCAACAACGCCGCGCGGGCATTCAGTCTTGTTGGTGCGTTGTCGATTGTACGCTTCCGAACCGTGGTCGAAGACACCCACGATATCGCGTTTGTCATTTTCTCGGTGGTGGTCGGCATGGCGATCGGCGCCAACCATTGGATGGTAGCACTGTTTGGCATGGCGATCGTCGGTTCAGCGGCCGCCTGCCTGCGACCTTCTCCCGTCAATACGCAATGGCATACGAAAGACTCGACCTTGCAAGTTCGCGTTGGAATCGGACGCGACCCCGAGTCGCTGTTGGCGCCGGTTTTTTCGAACTGGATCGAAACGCAGACGCTGATTGCCGGCACTTCCTCCCGCCAGGGAACCGCCTTCGATCTCACCTACAAGGTCCGTTTTCGGAAAAATGCCAGCCCCGCCACATTTTTGGACGAACTTAACCGCCTGGACGGTGTTCAAAGTGTGGAATTGAAACGCGAGTCTTGAACCACCACGGCCCTTTGACCGGGAGTACAGTCGATGCCGCGGCAAACCTGGAAGAGTCAACGGGCGATCTTAATTGCAAAGTGCGTCGCCGTCGCCGTGATCGTGGCTGCCGCCGAATGTGCCGTGCTCTGGGCACAACCTCCCGGCGTCCAGGTTTTTCGAGGGCCGGGCGGCACGCCGGGATTCGCGCCGTTCGGACCCGTCTCGGTGACCGGGCTGATGGGAATTCCCGAGGTTCGCAAGGAACTGGGGATTGTGGACGATCTGGCGACACGCGTCGATGCGGTCATCGGGGAATTCCAGGAGAGGAACCAGGCGGTCTTCGGCGCCATCAATTTCCAGGAGATCCAGGACCTGGAGCCGGAGGTCCGTGAAAAGATCTTTGCCGACGCGCGCTCCAAGTCGGAAGAATTGACGCGCGACACGGACAACAAGCTTCTGGCGATTTTCAGTAGCGCCCAAAAAACGCGGCTGGAGCAACTTCGATTGCAACGCGAAGGACTCGCCGCCGTGAATCGCAACGATGTCGGTCAGAAGCTGGCGCTGTCCGCCGAACAGCGGGAAAAACTCGCGGAGCTCCTCCAGGCTGGTCGCCCCGAATTCGGGTTCGGGCCGCCTGAATTTGCCCGGATGGAGGAACAACAGAAAAAGGGAATGGCCCAATTTACCGCACTGTTGAACGACCAGCAGAAGCAGGCATGGTCCGAATTGCGCGGCGCGGAATTCACGTTCCCCGCGCCCCAGTTCGGATTCGGCGGCGGGACTCCCGGTGGCGGTCCCGACCGCCAACTCGTGAAAGACTTCGACAAAGACCACGACGGTCGCTTGAACAAAGAAGAACGCGCCGAAGCACGCAAAGTCGCTAAGACCTCCGGTCGGGGAGCACCGGGCGCAGGTGGACCCGGACGCGGTGGACCGGGACGCGGTGGACCGGGACGCGGTGGTTTCGGACCTGGTGGCCCCGGCGGCCCTGGTGGACCCGGCGGCCCCGGTGGACCCGGCGGCCCCGGGCGTGGCGGACGCGGCGGATTCGGACCCGGTCGCGAGAATGCGGAACCGACCAAGCC
>VGZA01000067.1 GCA_016872775.1 Planctomycetota bacterium
CGTCGCATCTTCATAAGTGAACCGATGCGAGTCATCCGGAATCCGCTGCTGGCCAAGCCGCCCTTCCCTACCAACGCATTCTCGAGAGTCTTTACTGACTAAGTCAATGTAGTTGGGGTCGGACCTCGACTGTCCCCGTTACCGTTTTGCGCATTGCGTGTTGGAGTCAGTACCGCAATTTCCTGCGAAATAATGCGATGGAATAAGATGACTTGCACGTGCTCGTGGATAGCCTAGAATGCCAGAATCCCTCGGGTAAACGAGCAATATTCGGGACGACGGGACTTTCTTTGAAGGACAGCGCCCATGGTGAGACAGCTTGTTTTCGGATTGACGATTGCCGTGTTGTGGCTAACTGGCTCCGGATTGCGAGCCGACGAGTGGACCGACCTTTCCATGTCAGGCGCGGCGCAGGCCGACTGGCAGTTTGTCGGTGGCGATTGGAATGAAAACGATGAACGGCATATCCAGCCTCCGGGCGAGCTAGTCGATGAGAACGTGACGTTCTTCACCAGGCAGGCGTATGGCGACTTTGAGGCTGAGTTTGACTTTCGTTGGGACAGCACCTGGACGACCGCCGGCTTTATGTTTCGTGCCCAGGATGCGCGCCATTACTATGTGATCGACTTCCCGGCCGTCGGCCAGCAGTACCGGGCCAATCATTTTTGGTGCACCATTTCCAAGGTGGACGCGCGCGGATGGCGCGAGGGTCTGCACATGCAAATGGTCCATGGCGTCAGCAGCAAGCCCTCACTCTGGCACAAGGCGCGGGTCGTGGTGAACGGCGCTGAAATTCGCGTCTGGTGCGATGGCCGACCGATGACGACCGTTCGCGACGAAACATATTCAACGCCAGGGTTTGTGGGCCTGGTGAGCTACAACAGTAACCAGGCCGGAAAGAAGAGCACGTTTCGCAACCTGCGCATTCGGGGTTCCGCGATCAAGCCGCCTGAGTGGAGCCGATCGATTCAGCCGGTGCGCAACTGGAGTGTATTGGACCCGGAAAAGGGCACGGGGTGTTCCAACATCGTGCGGGCGTCCAATGGCGACCTGCTGGTGATCGCCGGCGGGCGTCTGTGGCGCTCCGTCGACAATGCTCGAACCTGGGCTGTAGACGAAACCGACCTGCCCGCGTTTCTGCAATCCAGCATCATGCACAAGGCAAAAGATGGCCGGCTGGAAGCGTATTCCATCGACATTGAACCTCCCTTTCTGCTCCGAAGAAGCCGGTCGAACGACCACGGACTTACCTGGTCGGAATCCGGGGAGTTGATGGAATTGAAGTTTCCCGACGGGTTCAGGCTTACCAATACCTACGTTACTCGATTGTTGGAGACGAGTGACGGATCTTTGTTATTGTTCGCGTATGCAAATTCAAAAGACCAGCTGGTTGAAGTCCGGGGCCGGCTCGATTGGACTTTCGAGCCCTCGCCGAAAGGGATGAATTACTGTCTGCGATCGACCGATGGCGGACAGTCGTGGTCGCAGCCGATCGATATCGACGGACCTCCCTACGAAGGGCCGTGGCTGTTTCGGACAACTCCCAGCGAAATCTCGGCGACGCAGACCAAACAGGGCGATCTGTTGGCGCTGGTCAGGCCGAACGAATCGCCGTTGATGGCCGAGAGCTGGTCGCACGACGACGGCCAGACTTGGACGCCCCTGGCTCATGGTCCGTTTCCGATGTACGCCTGCAACAACTCGATGCTCACTACGACTTCCGGAGTTATCATCATTGGTGGTCGCTTTCCCGGAATCGCATTGCAGATCAGCCGCGACGAGGGAATGACGTGGCAATTCCATCAAATCGATCAGGCGTCATGGGCCAATGGCGCGATGCTCGAAGTCGAACCCGACGTGGTGCTCTTCGTCTACGGCGGCCCGAGCATCCCACCGCAGTTGCGCTACCAGTTGATTCGGGTGACATCGAACAACGTCGAACCGATTCGGGTCGTTGACGTTGTGAAGGCAGACACTAAGCCGGAGCGTGACCAACCGAACAAACCGTCAAGGAAACTCCTGCTGATTGGCGGTCCCTTCGATCATCACCCGGTCGGCAGCCACGAATACATGGCCGGACTGCGCATCATCTCGAAATGCCTCGAAGGCGTCGAAGGACTAGACATCAGGATCGCAAACTCGGAAGACGCCTGGAATGAAGGCCCAGACATGATCGATTCCTCCGATGGCGTCTTACTGTTTCGCGAACAAGGCGCCAGGTGGTTGAAGCAGGATCCCAAGCGGTTGGCGGCGTTTGAGCGGCTTGCGAAGCGCGGCGGTGGCTGTGCGGCGTTGCATTTTGGTATGGGAACCGTTGATGCGGAGAATATCGAACCGTTCGTGAGCATTTTTGGCGCTTGTCACGGCGGCCCGGACCGCAAGGACAACGTTTTCGACACCATGCTGACGATTGCCGATCGGCAGCATCCCGTTTGTCGTGGAATCGGTCCATTCGCAGTTCGCGACGAGTTCTATTACCAGCTCAAACGCGTGAAGCGGCCGGCAAGCATAACGCCACTGCTCCAGGCCACTCTGGAAGGCAACGCCGAGACGATTGCCTGGGCCTGGGATCGAGCCGATGGCGGGCGTTCGTTCGGATTCACGGGCCTGCACTTTCACGAGAATTGGAAATTGCCCGAGTATCGGCGTCTCGTCGCGCAGGGGATTCTGTGGTCATTAAAGTTGCCTATTCCGGAAAATGGTGTCAAGGTCGATGTCCCCGACGAGGTTCTGCAGCTGGAGAAGAAGACGCCATGACTCTTTATTCACGATTCTCATCTCGCCGCCAATTCCTCGAAGACTCAATGCTGGCCACTGCCGCTACCCTGGCGGCGACGTCTGCAACCACCGTGTCGGCTGATCAGGAGCCGGGAAAACCCGTCGGCCCCGCTGAGAAATTGGGCGTAGCGGTATTGGGCGTTCATGGCCAGGGCCAGACGCACCTCGCATGTTATGTCAACAATCCTGCCACGGAGATTCTTTATATCTGCGATCCGGATCAACGGATTGGGGAGGCCCGAGCGGAAGCTGTGGGCCAGAAGCAAGGTCGCAGACCAAAGCACGTCAAAGACATGCGGCAGGCCTTTGATGATCCGGCCGTTGACATTGTGTCGATCGCGACGCCGAATCACTGGCACTGCCTGGCTGGGATCTGGGCGATGCTTGCGGGAAAGGACGTCTACGTGGAGAAGCCCGTCAGCCAGTTTGTACGCGAGGGACGCAGTCTCGTGACGGCTGCGAGGAAACACAAACGCATCTGCCAGTCCGGCACTCAGTCTCGATCGAGCCCAGCCATTCGACAGGCGATCGAATATTTACACTCGGGAAAACTGGGCGACGTGAAACTGGCACGCGGGCTCTGTTACAACCAGAGAGATTCCATCGGTCCTCGTGGGACCTTTGAAGTACCGCCCCACATCGACTATGACCTGTGGTGCGGACCGGCCCCCGATGGCCCAGTCACGCGACGCCAATTCCATTACGACTGGCATTGGCAATGGGACTACGGGAACGGGGACATTGGTAATCAGGGAATCCATCAAATGGACATTGCCCGCTGGGGACTCGGTGTGGACCGGCTCAGCCGAGCAGTGATTTCCTGCGGATACCGTTATCGTTGGCAGGATGCCGGCGAAACGCCTAATAGCCTCGTGACGATCCATGACTACGATTCCAGGACACTGGTTTTTGAGGTCCGCAATCTACCGACAGCGCCGTACCGCGGCGCCGCGGTCGGCGTCATCTTCGAATGCAGTGACGGATTCCTGGTAAACCCCAGCGAAGACAGTGCTACCGCTTTGGACAAGCAGGGCAACGTCATCACAACGTTCAAAGGCGGCGATCGGCACAATCATCAACGCCACACCGACAACTTTATTGACGCCGTCCGCAGCCGCAGCGCCGAGATGCTCAATGCCGACGTTCTGGACGGCCATCTTTCGAGCGCGCTCTGTCACTTGAGTAATATCTCGTACCGCCTGGGTGAATTGGTTTCGGCCGAGGAGATGCCGCAGCGGCTCGAACCACTCTCCGCGCGAGAGAACGTGCGCGAAACACTGGACCGAACAGCAGCTCACCTCCGCGACAATAACGTCGATCCGTCGAACCAGAAATGGCAGTGCGGCTCGTGGTTGAAGGTCGATCCCGACACGGAATCCTTTATCGAAAACCCGCGGGCCGATAAACTGCTGGTGCGAAATGATCGCGGCGGATTTGTTGTGCCACCCCCCGAGCAAATTTAAGACAGCCAAGGCCCGGCTCGAAGGACTCAAACCTGGGGGCTACGTCGTTGCCGCCGACGCTGCGCCCGTAACTCTGGCGGGCAACACGCTGCGGGGTGCGCTCTACGCGGTGTACGGCTTCATTAAGACCCAGAGCTGCGGAAGGGAATGGCATCTCGGAATTCGTGTTTCCAGACGCGAGATACAGGAACATCATTCCCGACGGGTTCAAGACCCTGGGGCCGACAATCAGCTACTATGAGACGGATAATGCCGTTTCGGTCCGCCAAATCAAGGATCGTGTTGTCGACGGCTCTTCCACGGTCTTTTTTGTGCCGAGAAGTGGATTCCAGTTTCCGTTGGTCCACGCACTTCGCCGCGGCGAATATCAGGAAGGCATTGAGATCCATGAACCTCACCAAGAACTCGTCCATTGGCTAGAAGGAACGGCTTCTCGCGGGAAGGGGTTAGAGTTTCGGAAACGGTGTTCATGGCATGGATGTCCTGGGCTGGATTTCGCAACAACTTGACCTACGCTGCCCCAGAGTTGGAACGGCTGGGCATCCCGGCCCTGATTCACGTTGCGACGGGGCATATCGGCCAGTCCGGGCTCCTCTGGACCCAGGAACTCGATGAACGAATAGGCTCTTGGAAGCAGACCAACCTGCCGATGCCGCAAGGGCAGGCAGACGCATCCATGCCTACGCACACGGCCGACCGATGGCAATTAGCAGACAGGATTCGGGGTATCTGCAAACGGCTGCCGCACGAAGGGAGAGTCGCTTATCTCAATCGGTTACGGCAGGAGCAGCTTTCAGTGGACGAAGGGTGGCAACGCGAACTTTACGCTTTCCTTTCCTGGGACGAGGTACGCGCCTTGGCGCACCGTGGATTCTCGATAGGCTCCCATACCGTGAGCCATCCGATCCTCACGACGCTCTCACGCGACGACTTGCTTCTCGAACTGGGCGAGAGCAAATCGCGCATCGAGCGCGAACTGTCCCAGCCTTGTCCTTGGATCGCGTATCCGAACGGCGGGCCGACCGACGTATCTCCTGGGGTCGTCCAAGCGGTCGCGGAAGCCGGCTACACAATCGCCTTCACCTTGATGGGGAGCATAAACCCGAAATCGCTTCGTCCCCTTGAGATTGACCGCGTTTGTGTGCCAGGGGAACTATCAGTGGATGAGTTTCATGCTAGCCTCAACGGCCTCTCGGCGTGGCTTCGTACGTTATAAACCCACGGCCTACGGCCGTGCGACCCTGGGGGCTAAGCCGTTCCGGCGTGCCCCCTTCCGACAAAATGTGGGCTGTTTGCATGTTGGCAGTGAGAAGGTCGGCCATGATCTTGCGAGTCGAGGTGGATTGCGGTGCCTGGGCGGCCAACAGAGCAAGTTGTTGGAGTAATCGTTGCATGACACTACACCCCGCTTTGCGGGGCAAGCCAAACCCACGCCCTACGGGCGTGGTCGATTAGATAGGAGCGTCGGACCACCTTGCTCCTCCGCTGCTCGACTTGACGAATCACAGGTGAGTGCCCATGAGACGACCCGTCCTTGTAGTAGGTGACAATGCACTCGCGGGCTTGCAGACCGTTCGGTCCCTAGGCCGCGCCGGGCTAGAGGTTCACTTGGTCGCTTTTGAGTCCGGCTCGGTGACAAGATATTCACGCTACGTTACAAAAACCCTTGAGTTTGGCAATCCCCTTACCGATACGGACCAATTCGTTCATCGCGTTCTCACTCTCGTTCGGGAGACTCCCTTTGAATTGCTCGTTCCGACATCCGACAAGTCACTCGTGCCGCTGATGGCTGTGCGCGACGAGATTCGCCAGCATGTGCCATTTGACCCCTCAGACGATAGTGTGGAAATTGCTGACCCCTACAGGGGCGACAGAGCGAGATTCCGGGACTGCTATTCCCGTGTTATTCGGTGTGTTGACGAACTACACAGGTTCACTATGGGGGATTCGTAACGCGCAGAACGGCTGTCAGGCCGTAGTGTGCCCAGTTGTCTACGAACAGCCGGCAAAGATCGTTCGACGGGCCGCTGAATTTTCTTCGCCGAACGCCAGGCGCAGGATGCGCCACGCGGCAGATCGCAGAGAGCGAACCGCTTGCGGCGTCAAGAAACTCGAAGTCCGAGCGTCTTTTCCGGGCATTTCCGGACATTTTTTCCGCGTCTGGTGTTGCTCGTCGCGGTGGCGGCGGGAAGAATCTGGGGGTACGACAGAAGTGGATGGACATGCCTTCATCCGGGGAGAACCCGATGCTGCGACTCCTAGGGCACACGGTAACGGCTTGCGATCGGTTGACGCGGCGCGAAGTATTGCGGGCCGGCGGATTGTCGCTTTTCGGCGGCCTGACGTTGCCGCGGTTCCTGGCTGCGGGCGAGAACCGTCGAGCGCCGCGCGCGAAGTCGATCGTATTGGTCAATTTATTTGGTGGCCCTCCTCACCAAGACATGTTTGATTTGAAACCGGAGGCGCCCGAAAATATTCGCGGCGAGTTTCGCCCGATCGCAACCTCGGTCCCGGGCCTGCAAATCTGTGAATTGCTGCCCAAAACCGCGCAGCTCATGGATCGCGCGACGCTGATTCGAACCTACTCGCACCGCTACAACAGCCATAACCCGTACAACGTCTTGACCGGATTCGATGGGGGTAAAGACGCGGAGAACTATTTTGCCAAACGTACCGACCACCCCAGCATCGGCGCAGTCTGCCAGTATCGGAATGTCGGCGCTGGCGACGTGCCGCGGCATGTCCTGATGCCGGCATTTCCCGGGTACACGCAGGCGTTGCGTCGCGCCGGCCCCTACGGCGGTTACTTGGGGAGCCAATACGACCCGCTCTTTACCAGTTGCGATCCCAGCTACGATCGAGAGTCGACAGGCGACTACGACTCCGTGACTCCGCGGGGCGCGCCGATTCCTCCGTCGCTGGGAGATCGTTCGGAATTGACCGCCGACCGTTTGGAAAAGCGATTCACGCTCCTGGAGCAATTTGATCGTGACTTGAAAAACCTGGAGCGGAACGGAGCCCTTGGTCGGATGGACACGCTGAAGCAGCGCGCATTTTCGCTGCTGGCGTCCAGCAAGACCCGTTTGGCATTTGATCTCACCGACGAAACGGAAGCCGCACGCTCGGCATACGGGGCCAGTCTGTGGGGTTCGAGCGCTTTAATCGCCCGCCGCCTGGTCGAAGCGGGCTGCACATTCGTGACGGTGAATTGGGAAGCCAAACGCGGCAACCACTGGGATCTTCATGAAAACAACTTTGGTATGTTGCGCGTCCAATTGCCGGTTCTGGACCAGCTCACCAGTGCGCTCGTTAACGATCTCGAACAACGCGGACTCCTCGACCAGACCCTGGTGGTAATCATGGGGGAGATGGGGCGCTCGCCGCAGGTCAACGGCAAGGCCGGCCGCGACCATTGGCCTCAATGTGGATTCTCGTTGCTCTTTGGAGGGGGAACGCAACGGGGAGTGGTCATCGGCAGAACGGACAAGCACGCCGCCTGGCCCACCGATCGACCGGTCTCCGCCGGGGACATGGCTGCAACCATTTATCACCTGCTGGGTATCGATCCGGCGTCGACCGTCCCTGACCTCGAAGGTCGCCCCGTTGCGATCAGTCATGGAGGCAGCCCGGTGCTGGAAGCGATCGCGTAGCAATTGGCATTCCTTGCACCAGCGCCACCGCGTAATCCTGCCGAGATACGAACAGGTACGAATCAGCGGCTGACCGGCCGATTTTCGCATTGTGCCAGCAGATCCTCGAACAGCTTTCGCCAGTTGCCCGCCGGCACCCCGGGCGGCGTTTCGAACAGGTAGTGGATCAGTTGCGCGGCGCGCTGTCGATCGCCGTTGCGAAAGTGGGCCAGCGCGATGGAGTGCTTGGCGCGGTACCAGCGTTCCGATTGCGGCGGACTGCGACTACCCACCAGCCGCCACTGATCGATCGCCGCTTTCCAGGACGCGGCGTCGCCGCCGTCGAGCAGCGCCTGGGCATACGCCTCCTGAATCGTGCCGTCGTTCGGCTGGGCCTTGGCCAGTCGTGCGAATTCCGCCAGACTCTGGTCGCGTTTGCCGAGCGTCATGGTCGCGGTGGCACGGACCAGGTCAAGCCGGACCTGCTGGGGTGGATCGAGCTGTTGCCGTCGGGCACCCAGCGTATCGATCGCCTGTAATTCCCATTGCGCCAGATCGCGGCGAACCGTTGCGGGCAATCCCGCTTCCAGACGCGATAGTCCGTCAATCGCCTCAAACAGCGTCCGGGGCTCGGCACGCGACAAGCGATCCAATCTCGCCGCCGCTTCGCCACGCCGGTCGGGGTTGGCAGCGATCGCCACCAGCATTAGCGACTCGACTTCGTACCGCAGCGCCACCGACTCGGCGTCCGGTTCGGCTTCGAGCTCCTGGATCAACGATTGCAGCAGGGCTTCGCCACGTTCCGATTGTCCCCCGAACTGCAGATGCAGCCGCGCGGCCAGCAATGTTGCGCGCTGCAGATCCCGTGCGTCGCCGTCGCCCGGATCGTTCCGCGCCGCCACAAGTGCCTCCTCGAAATGCCGTCGCACGTGTTCTGCCCCCTCGCGAAACCGCTCGCTGGCCCGTTCGACCGACGCCAGTTCGCGCAGCCAGCACTGTCCCAGCGCCAGCAGGGCCGCTCGCCCCAGCTTTCCTCGCGGCGTCACCTGTTCGTAAAGACCGATCGCCTCGGACCAATTGCGGCGCGATTCCAGCACGGCGGCAAGCCAGACACGCGCCTGTTCGGCGGTCGGTCCGACCGTCCAGTTCTCCAGGTGCTCGCGCAGCAGCCGCTCGTATTCTTCCCTGGTGCGCGGATCAGCGCGGTCGAGTTGGGCGGTATTCCAGACCGCCAGCAGATGCCCCGCGGCGCTGCGCTCCATGGCGGGGAAGCTCAGACTCAATTCGCGAAAACGCCGCGCCGCGTCCGCATGTTCCCGTTGTTGTTGCCGAATCGCGGCCGCGCGGTACGCAAGATCAAATTGACGGTCAGCACGCTCCAACGAAGCCGCCATTGCCGCCGCCTTGTCGTACGCAGCCACCGCCTCGTCTGCCTGCTTGTTCAGGTAGAGGCTGTCGGCACTGCGCGCGAGCAGGTCAAGGTTCGTCACGGCCACGCCGCTGGACGCCGAGCGCACCACAAGCAACTCGCCACGATGACGCCAGTAAGGGCCATGGCGTTGTTCGAGCCGACCCAGCCAGATTTCCGATTCGCGTTGCCATTGCGCGGTCTGCGCCGCGTCCCGGGCCTGTTCGGCCGCCTTCCATCGTTCGACGCTCACCTCCAGCCGCGCGAAATCAAGGTCCGCATGGCCCGCATTCGCGTCATCGCCCCCGGCGATCTCACGCGCCTTCGCCGCGTTGCCACGAGCCAACGCCAGCCGGATCCGCTCCGCGCGCGTGCGCGCCGCCAAGTCCCCGGTCATGCCATCCTTCAACTCGCCCAGCGCCTCTCGCTTCGACAGGTCGGTCCATAACTCCTCGGCCTCGGCAAACTTGTCGGCATGTCGTAAACCGATCGCTTCGTCCAGTCGGGCCTGGATCGCCAACGGGTGTTCCGCGTCGAGCTGTGACAGGACCAGACGCAGCGGTTCGAACGAGCGGGCAATCACCGCCAGACGGTCGGGTGAGCCACGTTCGTAGGTCAACGCCAGATTGCGTTCCGAGCGAGCCAGATGCATCCGCACGTTATTGAGCAGCGAGACAAGTTCCGTCGGGTTCAGTTCCCCCGCCTTGGCGGCCCGGCGCCCGCGCGCCACGATCAGAGCGCCGATATCTTTTTCGATCTGCTGCAATAACCGATTCGCCTCGCGCGTCGTCGTGCGCGCCCGGTCCAGGTCCGCTCCCGCCGCACCCACGTCCGCCTCGATACGCTGCAGTTCTGCCATCGCCACAACCGCCAGCGATTCCTGAACCTGCACAAGCGCGCGGCGCGGATCGTCCAGGTGGGTTCGCAGGTAATCCGCAGCCACCGACCGCGACTTCGCCAACTCTTCGTCCCGCTCGGCTTCAATCCGGTTCAACGCGTGCTCGCCCAGCGTCCGGACCAACTCCGCAACCAGAAAGGCACGGCGACTCGAATCGGCCGCCACTCGCGATAATTCCCGTTCGCAAAAAAGCTCGGCCAACTCGAACAACCGACGTTGCCTCAACCCGGCAAGGAACTCCGCGTCGATCGAGTCCCCATCCCAGCCTGGCAGGGCGCCCGGCAGCAAGCATGCCACATAAAAGAGGATGGCGCTAACGACGCCTGCGCGGAGCAAGCGTCCGCTTTCGTCGCGATTCCTGTCCGCGCAACAGTTCGAAGCCATTCCGCTAGCACTCCATCGAAACCGCTATTTGGTTCCAATGCAGTATAAGCTGGTATTGGAGCGCAGCAGTAGCCGCCCGGACGGAACCGCCGGGCTGGCGTTGAAATCGGACTTGTCCGACAACTTGTTCAACGCCAGTTGCTCGAACTTGGGACCGGCTTTGAGCACAAAAGTCCCGTTACGTCGCGTCACGGCGAACAGCTTGCCATCGGCCAACACCGCTGAAGCGTAGATCGTGCCCGCGTTCGATAGCCTCTCCCGGTAAACTTCCTCGCCGGTGTCCCCTTTCAGGCAAAACGCAATCCCCTGATTGTTGACCCAATAAAGATGACCACCCGACACGACCGCCGACGGCACATAGGAACCGACCTGTTTTCTCCAGAGAACATGCGTGGCCGATACGTCGTCCGTGCCACCGGCCTTCACGGCCATGGCAGCAAACGACCCAGGGGAACCGAGAACGACGTAGATAACGCCGTTGTCCGTCACCGCGCTGGTGTTGGTCGGCGCCGACATCTGCGTTTCGCAGTACCACTGCAGTCCGCCATCCTTGGGGTTCAGTCCCCAAATCTCACCTGGCATGCAAACCACGAGTTCTTTTCGGCCGCCCGGCAGGTCCACCACAATCGGCGTACTCCAGGAGCCCTTGTAGCCTTTCGCTTCCGTCCGCCAGATTTCCTTGCCGGTTGTCTTGTCGAGCGCAATCAGACAATCGTTTTCCGCGTCCGCATTGACGATCAGCAGATTGTCGATCACCACTAGGCTGGTGGCGGAGCCCCAGCTTCGGAAACTGCCGTCGGAGCCCAATTGAAATTTCCAGAGTTCCTTGCCCTGGTGATCGTAGGCGCGGACACCGGACCGTCCGAACATCGCATAGACACGTTCGGTATCGATCGTCGGTGTATTGGATGCGTAGCCATGATCGGTGAGGAAACCGTCGAATTGTTCTTCGGCACCTTCGGATTTTACGGCCACGTCCCAGACTTTTTTCCCGGTCGACAGTTCGTAGGAACCCAGGTGCCGCACCAGATCCTGCGGCTTGCCGATGTCGTCCTGGCCGACTCCGTAGCCAGAGAAGCTGGTCACATAAATCCGGTTGCTGAACACGATCGGACTGGAGGAGCCGTGGCCGGGCAGGTCGGTTTTCCAGAGCACGTTCTCCTTATCGGACCATTTCCCGGGCAGCCCGACCGCATCGGAAATCCCCGATCCGTTCGGTCCGCGGAATCGAACCCAATCGGCAGCGGCCGCCGTGGAGGCAATCGCGAGCAGGACGATGATCGGTTGTGAGGCTCGAAATAGTCCGTCAGGTTTCATATCGCGTGCTCAAAAAAAAGGACGTGTTGCGTAGCTCGAAACTTGTTTCGAGTCTCCCGCGCCGCTGCGCAACGTAGCTCGAAACTTGTTGTAGCTCGAAACAAGTTTCGAGCTACGTGGTTTCGAATTACCTTGTTAGGCCTTGTTTTTCTTTTCTGGCCGCTTGCGTTCGCCGCCACCACCGCCACCACCGAATCCGCCACCGCGGCTCGGTTCGGGGAACTTGAATTCCTTGCCTTTCATCTGGGCGAATTGGTCCTTCTGGGCATCGGTCAGAACACCCAGGACGTCGGTTTCGGTTTTCCGTTGCTGTTCGCGCATCTTGGCCATCGCCTGCTGACGTTCCTCATCGGACATTTCGAAGAAGTTGGCGCCGCCACCCGCTAATGCACTTCGGGCATCGGCCTGGATCTTGGTGATCTTCTCCTTCTGCTCGGCAGTGATTCCGAGTTTCTCCGCGACTTCGGCACGACTCAATGCCGCCGCGTTTTCGCGCTGAATGCGCAACTGCTGCACCCGCTCCATCTGTTCTGGCTTGAGAATCTTCGCCAGACCTTCGGAGACATTCTTTTCCATCTCCTGAGCCCGTTTCATCGCTTCTTCGCGAAGCTTCTCCAAGTCGACGTCGCCGCCAGCACCCCCGGCACCACCACCGGCACCGGCACCACCGCGTCCGCGCCCGCCGCCAAACTGGGGTCGGTTCTTATCCAGCAACTCCGTAATTTCTTTCTTCTGCTCGTCCGTAACCCCGACCTCTTTCTGGACCTCCTCCATGGCCATGATCATCAGCGAATTGCCGCCGCGTCCCATCCCGAATCCGCCACCGCCGAATCCGCCACCAAACCCGCCGCGACCTCGCCCGCCACCAGGCCCCCCCTGCCCCCCGCCAGGACCCTTGCGTTGCCCTTCCTGCGCGACGACCACCGAAGTAAGCCCAATCATCAAACAAACCGCAAACGCCACCACTCGCTTTAACATCTTGAAACTCCTCATATGCGACAACTTTGCCGAGATTGCAGTTCCCCGTCCGACCTGCTACCCCTCTGATGCCACGACGAATGGCAAGAGCGCTCACAGCGGCTGTTCGGGGCCCGAGATTCACGACCAAAAGGTCGGCGTATCGTAGTTGACATCCGAACGTATATTCAACAAGATCATGGTCGGGTCGAGATCAAGAACTTAAACACACCGTGCACACCAAAGTTTCTCGGCAACTCGTAAACCAAGCCAAAGTTTGGCGGGGCGGACCGTTGGGGGCTGACCTTGCGGCGATCCAAGGGGTTCCTGAACTCGTCTCTTCGGGATCACAAATCCGCGGCAAAATCGGTCTTTCAGGTGGTACGTGCCCGGCGATTTCATCGTTTCGGCAGTCATCGGACATTGCGAGCCGGTACGCCAACCACCACGGCGCCTGGTGGAACGTCTTTGATGACCACTGCCCCAGCCCCCACGACCGCGTTCGCGCCGATCGAGACACCCTGGATCACCGTCGCACCCGCACCAATGTGCGCTCCGTCGCCGATACGGACGTTTCCACAGATACATGCCCCAATCGCCACATGGACATGATCGCCGATTTGTGCGTCATGGTCGACGATCGCGCCATGGTTAATCAGAACGTTTTCTCCCAGAATGGAGCGTGGCCCGACAATCGCACCGGCCAAAAGCTGCAGGCCAGCCCCTCGGCAACTGCTCGGCGAACAGTTTGCCGCAGGATGCAACACCTCGCATGGGGATAATTTCCAGGCCAGAGCTAGGTTAAAGATTCGCATGCGACTGGCAGTGCTGGCCGCCGAGCCGACTCCAACGATAAATCGGCTGGCCCCGCGGGCGATCCAATCGGGTATCCGTTCATCTCCGCCGTCGATCGGAACTCCCAGCAGCTTGTTGCCGCGGAGTGCCGGGTCGGCATCGATCGCCACCAGCGGCAGCAACTGCCCTGAAGCGGTAAGTGCCTCGATCAGCACTGCCGCATGTCCCCCGGCGCCTATCAGGATCGGGGCAAATCCGGTCGAATTCTCGGTCATCGGTCCACGCCTCGCCAGGTCGGTTCAAGCGGCTTCCGGCCAATCCATGAACCGCTTGTTGATCAGCCGATCGTCCCAGGATAGCGATTCGAGCAGTTCCACGATCCGCGGGGCAGCATTTCCGTCGCCGTAGACGTTGCCCATTCGGTGGAGACTGCGACGGAATTCCGCGCTGCACGCGATGCCCAAGGCGCGCCGCATCGGGGCAAGTTCACATGGAACGTCGAGAACATTGGCCGACCGGGCCCTCCCCGCCTGCCGATCGCCGACGTTAATGACGGGTAATTCGAACGAGGCAGCTTCAACGATCCCGCTGGACGAGTTCCCCAACATGGCGGCCGCATGGCGCATCAGGTTGAAGTACGGCTCGGTGCCCAGGTTCTCCACGAATCGGACGTTGGCTCGATCGGCCGCCAGGGCCTGAAAACGCAAGACGATCTGCCGGTTTGCCGGATCGGCATTTGGTCGCGTGATGATCACCGGTCGCCCTCGATCCGCGACCTCCGCGATCACGGTCGCGAGCGCTTCGAGTTGGAATCCGGTCCGTTCGAGCTGCGTGGTGACGGGATGGTAAGTGACGAGCAACGGGGGCGATGGCAAAGCCAATTGCAAGTGATGCTCCAGTCGGACCAGGTCCCAGGCGTCGATCTGGCGCAGGTTATCGAGTGCCGGTGCGCCGGTGACATGGACACGCCATGATTCCTCGCCCAACTGCCGCACGCGTCGAGCATGTTCGTCGGTCGAGACGAAATGCAGGTGGCTGAGCTTGGTGATGGAATGACGCAGTGCGTCGTCCCAGGCTCCCAGGGAGAGTTCCCCACCGTGAATATGGGCCAGCGGAATTCCGGCGAAAGTGCCCGCCAGGGCCGCCGCATGCATTTCAAACCGGTCACCCAGCACCAAGACCATGTCCGGTGCGATGTGTTCGAGAGCTGCGCTGAAGCCAACCAGTCCTGTGCCGGCCGAATGAGCGATATCTGATCGCGAGTCGCCGCCGCTGGTCATCGGTACTTGGGCGTCGATTTCGAAACCGAGGCATTCAATCTCCCGGGCAGTCCGGCCATGTTCGTCATTCAGATGCGCGGCGGCTGCGATGATCCGCGGCCGCAACAATTGCGAGCGCCGCAAAACGCGCAGCACCGGCAGGTAAATCCCGAAATCGGAGCGACCGACCGTCACGACCGCGATCGATTTCATGCCACCATTCCCAAACGCAATACCGTACCTGCCGGGATATCCTCGCGGGCGGTGCGATGCAGAAGTTGCTCTTTCATCCCCGGCGGCAGCCCCGTCCCGGGTCGCCGAAAGGCGATCAGATCGGCGGTGATCCGAGTCCCGGCGGCGATATCGCGAGCCGCCACCAGGCTGCGGCGAGCCACCGCGGCGGTTCCCTTTTCCGCCGCCGTGGCCGACTTGCGTCCCGTACCCATCGCCAATTCGATGTCGTGGATGCCGCGCACGAAGTGCTGAAGTTGTTCCGGATCGAGCGACGCCTGATGGTCCGGACCGGGCAAGGAGCGGTCCAAAGTGAAGTGCTTCTCGATCACGCAGGCTCCCAGCGCCACGGACGCCCAACCGATTTCCAGGCCCAGCGTGTGGTCGCTGTAACCAACCGGCACCTGGAACGCGGCCCTCAGCGTCGCCATCGCGCGAAGGTTCACCTCATCTGCCGCGGCCGGGTAGTTGCTGACGCAATGCAGTAACACGAACTGACGGTTCCCAGTGCGTTCCACCACTTGCACTGCTTGTTCGACTTCACTGAGATTGGCCATTCCGGTCGAGAGGATCAACGGCGCACCTTTTCCCGCGATGTGGTCGATAAGTGGCAGATTCGTCAGCTCCCCGGACGGGATTTTGAATGCGGCCACGCCCAGCCCCTCCAGAAAGTCGGCGCTGGATTCGTCGAATGGAGTCGACAAGAACTGAATGCGGCGCTGGCGACACCGGTCGACGACTGCCTGGTGGGCGGTGTGGGACAGTTCGAGTTTCTTGAGCATTTCGAACTGGGACTCGCCCGCCCCGGTGGCGCGAGCCTGGTACTCGCATTTGGGCGCGTCCAGCGTCACCAGGCTTTCCGCTTCGAACGTCTGGAATTTCACCGCATCCGCTCCGGCGTCTGCCGCGGCGTCCACCAGCTCCAGCGCCAGTGGCAACTGTCCGTTGTGGTTGACGCCGGCCTCGGCGATCACGTAACAACCGTGCCCCGCGCCGATCGGCCGCCCCGCAATCGCGATCCCGTTGGTCTGTTCGTACTGCATGGCGTTCACCCCTCAAGCGGCAATGCGGAACCCGTGCGTGAGGATCCGTTCCGCCAGTTCAAATTCCCAAAGCGTATCGATATCGAGTGATTTCCAGGCCGGCATGACGTACGCGATGGCGCCGGGAGGCGTCATCGCCGGCAGCTGCTCGAGCTGCTGTCGCTGGTTCAGGTAGATCGCACCGTTCAGAGCGTAGGCGGGAACCAGCGACTGCCGTCGCAGGTCGGCCGGTGTGTCTCGGAAATAACTCGCCAGCGCGCCATCCTCGCCGATCTGTTTCGCCCAATAGGGATGCGGATGAAGTTCATAGACGCTGACTACGGCGATGGCCGAACGGCCGCGGGCCAGCCCGATCGCACCGTCGATTTCCTCGGCCGAGCGCAGCGGCGAAGTCGGCTGCAGTGTCATGACGTAGTCGGGCAGGTACCGCTCCTCGTCGCGCAGCCAGTCCAAGGCATGATGCACGGCGCCGATGTGAGGCGAGTCGTCTCGGGCGAGGCATTCGGGGCGCCGGAACGGCACTTCGGCGCCGTAACGCCGCGCGACCTGGGCAATCTCCTGATCGTCGGTGGAGACAATGATGCGATCCAGTCCGCTTTGCCGGGCGGCGTCGATCGTCCAGGCGATCAGCGGTTTGCCAGCCAGAGGCCGGACATTCTTGCCGGGGATTCCCTTCGAGCCTCCGCGAGCCGTGATCAGTCCCAACACCTGCATCGTACGATCTCCTCTTAGCAACGCGTCAGGCCACGTTCCGCAGGGCGGCCCGGAGCTCCGTCATCCGGTATTTCACTTGCCAGGGTGCGCCAAGCGACTGATTCGTCACCAACACATGCGCTTGATGGAGCCCCCGCGGCGGCGCGCGGCATCCGTCGGGCAGCACCAGGATGTTGCAATCGGCGCGCCCCGAAAATTCGCCCGGTTCGTCCCCCACGATCAACTCCACTTCCGCCGCACCCTCCATGGAACGGTGTGATGCGGATGCCGAATCGGCCTTACTCCGCTCCATCGACGCCGGATCGCGGAACGACGCGCCATCACCGAATCGGACCAGGTCGCCCCACTCGCCGCCCAACTCCACCATCGCGGTACGGTTACCTAGCAACGCCAGTCGCAAATCGTCGTCGGATCGCTTGAGCAGTCCGTTGCGGCAACGCGTCAAGCGCATCGGCCGCGTCAGATAAGCCACATTGCTGCCGGCGCGCCACGCCATCGGAGCGGTCGCGGTGGGCGGATGCCACAGATGATAGGTACGCGTCCAGCGCAAGATCGAAGCGACCCGCGTCCCTGAACGACGCAGCCGAATCCGCATATCGTCGTCTTCGCACCCCCAACCGACAAAATTCTCGTCGTAGCCGTTGACTCGTTCGTAATCGGCGCGGGAGATGCCTACATTCCCGCCGAACAGCCGCGGCTTCATCGGATGCCCCATTGCATAGTAGAAGCGGCTCTTCCAGTCCAGTTTGGCGAGCTTCCAACGTTCGCGCCAGCCGCCCCAACGCAGAAAAGCGCCGCTGCGGATCGCGTCGGCGGTCACCCGTTCACTCGTCGGCCGGTCCAGACAGATGCAGTAGCCAGCGTAGGCCACGCGATCGCGCCGACGAGCAAGATGCTGGAAGACATGGTCGGGAGGCAGAATACAGTCGCCGTCCAGGAAGATCAGATACTCGGCGCGCGCCGCCGCCACGCCCTCATTGCGGCATCGGGCCAGTTGAAACGAGGCGTGCGGATGCGTCGTCATCCGGACCGGAAAGTCGGCCGTCGCAGCGAACGCGCGAACGAGTTCGTGGGTTTCGTCGGTCGAACCATCGTCGGCGACCACCACTTCCATCCGCCCTGCCACGCCGCGCTGCAGCGCAATCGACAACAGACAGCGTTCCAAATGTCGGGGACGCTGGTAAGTGGAAACAAGAACGGCGACTTCCGGTGTCTGTGAATGGGCCATCGCTGGCGAACCTGGGCCTGGATTCCTTCCGGCACTGCAGCCGAATTAGGTCCGAAATCGGCCGCCAAGTCAACAGCAGTCGAGTGCCCGTGCTAGCGTCGCGACACCCAAGGCGCGCGATTCGCCACCGACTCTGCCGCCGCCTGCGCCGCCTGGATCGAATCCAGCTCCCCTGTCGCTGTCGCTAACTCATCGTGGACACTGCCCGACTGGATGCCGCCAACGGCGAGCACCAGCAGCAAAGTGAGCTGCCTGACGTTGCGGCCGCTGCGGTTTCGACAGTCGTCGTCGGATGGGAAGCGGCAAGGAAAATTGGCACAGCGCATCTGGTCACCTGTACTGAAGATGAGAATGGGATGAAAACCAATCGTTGCCCGGCTCCGCAAAAGCGACTTGAATTGTTGAACCCGTTCACTCCATGACATGGACACTGTTGCGTTCCTTCGCAAAGGACAGTGTTGTTCCTTTTTCACAACGAAGAGGCGCATTTCACAACGAAGAGGCGCAACAGTTTTTCAATTATCTATCAAACCCAATCTCTCCAAATTCCGGTGTTTTCATCAGGCCACCCCGTTCCTCCATTCTCCATTCCACGTTCCCCGTTCCCCTCTTCACCGAAACTCTGGCTTCGACAACAGAATCTGGGCCACTCCGATCTGTCGTTCATGGAAACCGGCTTCGCAATAACAGAGGTAGTAGTGCCAGGTACGGATGAACCGCTTGTCGAAACCTAGTGCCTTCACCCTCGCGATCTCGCGCCAGAAATTCCGTCGCCATCGCGCCAGCGTTTCGGCATAGTGCGAACCAAAGTCCTCAAGCTGCAGGAAGCGGAAGTCGGTTCGCTCTCCGACGCACCGAGCCATCGCTCCGACGCTTGGCAAGAAGCCACCCGGGAAAATGTATTGCTGGATGAAATCGACCGACTTGCGATAGCTGTCATAGCGGTGATCGGGGATCGTGATTGCTTGCAGGCAGAAGAGCCCTTCGGGCTTAAGCAATTGCGAACATTTTTCGAAATAGCCTGGCAAGAAGGACTCGCCGACCGCCTCGATCATTTCAATCGAGACCAGTTTGTCGAACGTCCCGGACAGATCCCGATAGTCTTGCCGTAGCAGATGGATGCGACGTTCGATTCCCGCGGCGCGGAATCTTTGGGCGGCGTGGGCGTGTTGCTCGTCGGAAATGGTCGTCGTCGTAACGCGGCAACCGTAGTTACGGACCGCGTGGTCCGCGAATCCACCCCACCCGGTTCCGATCTCCAGCACGTGATCGCCGCGCCGCAGGTCGATTCTTCGGCAGATGCGGTCGTATTTTTCGATCGATGCCTGCTCGAGCGTCATCTCGGGCCGATCGAAGATGCCGCTCGAATAGGTCATGGTCGGGTCGAGCATCAGCGCAAAGAACTCGTTACTCAAATCGTAATGGGCCGCGATATTCCGCTTGCTGCCCGCGCGGGTATTACGGCGTAACCAGTGGGCCCCGGCACGCAACAGACGCAGCGGCTTGAATGCTCGGAAAGGCGAGGTGATTCGCGAGCCTTTTCGTCCCGCCTTACCAGGGAGGCTCATGAGGCCGGAGTCGATCTGCGCCAACAGGTCCATATTGCGTGCCAGCACGCGCATCGCCGTCGTCAGATCGGGAGAATCCCAGTCGCCGCGGATATACGATTCCGCCGCCGCCATCGCTCCGCCGAGCGCGACCGATCGATAGAACCGGCGATGGTGAACGTGGAGCGTGGCCGTGAGGTCGCTGGAGCCGTCGTGCCCGAACTCGTAGGTGCCCGTCGCGTCGAACAGTGTCAGGCGTCCCACGCGCAGCGATTCCAGCCGCCGCAGCACTGCCTTGCGGAACAGACAACTGGCATCGAGCCAATCCTTGGATCGCTGGATCAGCGACGAGGGCCGCGATTCGGGACGGTGGCCGGCAAAGTCGTCGCAGAGTACTTCGTGGGGATCGGCTGGTTGAGCCGACGGGGGTGTGCATAAAAGGGGCATTTCTTCCACCAGAGTCGGAGGGCTTGGAGATAAATCGCCGCGCTGATCCGCGCGGTCATCACGGGAAATCGGAGGCTCATACGCCGCAAAGCCGATCTGCTTAGCTCGCGGCGTTCCAGGTTCATGGAGGCAGTAAACAGGGTCTTGCCAGCGCGGCGGTTTGCCAGACACACCTTCAAGGACGCGTCCGGTGGCGACAGGCGCCAATCGTACTCCAGATCCATGTCCATGAACGGTGAGACATGAAAGTCCTTAGGATGAATAAACCGCATACCCGAATCTTCAGGTTCCCGGTTTCCGTCCCAGAGCAGGTAGCAGTGACGCTCATTCCAGGGTGTATTGTTGACTTCCGCCACCACCGCTTCGACGCGGGTGCCACATTCGCGGAGGCAGTAAAACAGGTTCAGCGGGCTCATGTAGTAACCGAAGTATCGCAATTGTGTCAGCAGGCGGATCGGGCCTCGACACGCGATTCCGGTCTGCCGCGCGACCCGTTCACGGACCTCATCGGCCAGCGGTCGCTCACGATCAAACAGATGGTCGCCGCGGAGGAACGAAGCCAGGCCAAAGCGTGATCCCGAAATCGTTTTGCCACGACCGACCAGCCCAGGCAACTCGTCGAGATCCAGGTAGAGCATGTACAGCTTGTAGCTGAATCGATGCGTTACCGGCTCGAAGCGCTGATGAGCGACCGTTCCGTGATAGATGCAGCTTTGCATGCGTCAATTCCCAGTCCGAAATGGGCGGCAACTTCCAACGCACTGCAGACTCCGTCCTCATGGAATCCGTAGCCCCAGTACGCGCCACAATAGTGCGTTCGATTCCTGCCGCTGATCTCCCGATGCCGAGCCTGGGCCGAGATCGACGCTCGCGAGTATGCCGGATGCGCGTAGTCGAAGACGCGCAGGATTCTGGCCTCTTCGATTGCTCGAGTCGGGTTGAGGGTCAACAGGATTGGTATGCTGGAATGGTGATTCTGCAGGCGGCTCAGGTCGTAGGTGACGGAGGCCGCCTGTTCCTCCGAATCGGGAATCTGATAATTCCAACTCGCCCAGGCGCGGCGCCGCCGCGGCAGCATCCGAATGTCCGTGTGCAGCACGGCTTGATTGGGTTGATAGGGGAATGCCCGCAGGATCTGTTGTTCGGCGGGGGTCGCCTCGGTCAACATCCGCAAAGTCTGGTCGGCGTGCGACGCGAAAACGACTTCATCGTAATCTTCAGGCTGGCCGCCAGCCGCAGTCACGCTGACACCACGTTCGCACCGCTGGACCGCGGTCACCGGGGAACGAAGCCGAACCCGATCGCGAATCGGTTCGAGCAATGCGGCAATGTACCGTCGGGAACCACCGACGATCGTGCGCCAAAGCGGCCGATCGCGCAATTGCATCAGACCATGATTGGCGAAAAAACCGATCATGAATCGAGCCGGAAACTCGAGAATCGCTCGTGGATCACTCGACCAGATCGCCGCCGCCATCGGCACCAGGTAATGCCGCACGAACCGGCGCCCCACACCGCACTCGCGCAGAAACTCGTTCACAGTGCGACCGTCCCGCAGTCGATCGCGTTCGGCGGCAAGCATGCCACGACGGTTAAACCGCAGGATGTCGCCCAGCATCCCCCAGAACGAGGGCCGGAGTAGATTGCGACGTTGGGCGAACAGACCGTTCAACGAACTCCCCTGGTACTCCAAGCCGGTACGCTCGCAGCCGACGCTGAAGCTCATGTCGCTGTCCTGCGAGGCGATTTCCAGCAGCTCCAACAAACGGCAAAACTGGGGGTAGGTCCGCCGGTTGAAGACCATGAAACCGGTGTCGACCGGGTAGGTCCGGCCGTCCAGTTCGACTTCCACCGTGTTGGCATGCCCCCCTGGATAGCCGTTCGATTCGTAGACCGTAACGTCATGCCGCGTGGCAAGCAATCGGGCCACCAGACTGCCACTGACTCCCGTTCCGATGATGGCGATCCGCATGCGATTTCCTTGGTCCTGGCAGGCAAATTTGGTCGTCATCAATGGAATCTTCCGGAGAGCCGCACGACGTTTTTCGAGCCGTAACTCGTCGGAAGCGGTTTTCAATCGTCACGACAATTGCCTGGAACTATAGTGCCGAAAAGATCGTTGACAAGGGTTGGCACGCCAGCGGCCGAAAGTGGACGGCAACGGTCCCCCCCACGCGAACACGGGCGGTCCGCTGTTGCTCCGAACAATCAGGCCACTGCCCTTGCAGAGGCGCGACTCGGCGACGCCGCGGTGCCCACTCTCCCAGCTAACGGCGATCCCCGATGTTGCGTGGCGGCCAGGGGAGGAAGGAACTTGTGCGGGCGACATACTCTTCGTAGCCCGAGATCCGGTGTCGCAGCGACGATTCCAGCAACCTCACGCCCGATACGCGAATCAGCAGAAACGACATCAGCGCTGGAGCGACAATAGTCCACCACCACGATTCCTTTTCCGCCGCAACGAGGTAAAGCCCCCACCAGACGAGAAAATCACCAAAATAGTTGGGGTGTCGGGTCAGCCGCCACAATCCTCGGTTCATGACTTGTCCACGGTTCGCCGGGTCGGCTTTGAAAGCGGCAAGTTGGAAATCGCCGACCGACTCAAACAGCAGGCCGGTCATCCAGACGGCAACACCAAGCCACCGCCAGGCCTGCCAGTCTCCGGACGAGAGAATGCCGATCTGAATCGGCATCGCGATGATCCAAATCAACGCCCCCTGCAGACCGAACACGGTGAACAGACTGACGATCGCGAAACGGCTTCCATGGTTCTGCCGCATGGCGGCGTAGCGGTAATCTTCGGCCTTTCCCAAGTTACGCCAGGCGAGATACCCGCTTAATCGAAGTCCCCAGATCGTCACCATCGCGGTCAATGCGACCGGCCGCACCAGGAATCGATCGCCGAACAGGAGTGAGAACCAGGCCATCAGTACGAACCCGATTGCCCAGAAAATGTCGATCAGGTTGACATTTCGCAGCAGGCAGCAGATCGTCCAGAGAATTCCGGAGATGGCGACCAGAACGGCGAGGTTTTTCCACAAGATCGGAAGCATGGTCGGGTACTCATGTTGGGTTGCGGGAGGTGGCGGCTTGTCGCGCCACTAGTATGTTAGTGCGACGGTAACCGTCAGGGATACGAACGGCCAGCTTCCGTCAGGGGATTTCCCGATGAATACATTCGATTTTGCAGAACTGGGGCTGATTCCGGATGCGCTGATCCGATTCGGGATTCGTCGACTCCTGGCTCGCCGTCTGGCCAGTTTGTCGGAGCAGGGTACGGAGCAGATGGTGCAACTGCTGCGGGCCAGCCCTTTGGCCGTCGATACGGACGCAGCGAACCGGCAGCACTACGAGGTACTTGCGGAGTTCTTCCAACAGGTGCTGGGACCGCGTCTCAAATATAGCTGTTGCCTGTTCACGCCGGAGTGCACGACCTTGGAGGAAGCCGAGCGGCGGATGCTGGACGAAACCTGCCAACGCGCCGAGATCCGGGACGGGATGCGGATTCTGGAACTGGGCTGCGGCTGGGGATCGCTCACCCTCTGGATCGCTTCCCGCTATCCGGCTTCCCGGGTCACCGCGGTATCGAACTCCCAAAGCCAGCGGGCCTTCATCGAAAAGCAAGCGGAAGAGGCGGGGCTGCAGAATCTTCGAGTGATCACAGCGGACATGCGGGAATTCGAGACGAGCGAGCGATTTGATCGCGTGGTTTCCGTAGAAATGTTTGAGCACATGCGGAACTATGAATTGCTGTTTGCACGGGTTTCAAGTTGGCTCACCGATCAAGGCAAGGCGTTCCTTCACGTATTCTGCCATCGAACGACGCCGTATCTTTTCGAAGACGAGGCCAACGACGATTGGATGGCACGCCACTTTTTCACGGGCGGCACGATGCCGTCGCTCGACCTGTTTCGCGAGTTCGACCGGCATCTTACCGTTTCGCGGCAATGGGCAGTCAATGGCATGCATTACTGGCAGACGTGTGAACAGTGGCTGCGGAATCTCGATCGCAACCGCGGGCAGATTCGCCGCTTGTTCGAGCGCGATCTGTCTTCGGCGGAAGCCCGTAGAACTCTTCAGCGCTGGCGCATCTTTCTGATGGCATGTGCCGAGCTGTTTCGGTATAAGGGGGGGAACGCATGGCTGGTAGGACATTACCTGCTGGAACCGGTGCGTGGCGAGAATGCTTGGCTTGCCGTCCGTTCGAGGCGGCACGAGGCTTGGATGCCGTCGGCGATCTAGCCGGGGAGCGGGACCATCGTGCACGCCGTTCCAAACATTCGCATCCGTACGATCCGGGATCTCCCACCTCGCGGAGATGCGGACTACGTCCTTTACTGGATGACGGCATTCCGTCGTCCCGGACACAACTTCAGTTTGCAGAGGGCGGTGGAATGGTCTCATCAACTCCAACGACCGCTGGTGGTACTCGAAGCACTCCGCAGCAACTACCGCTGGTCGAGCGACCGGATTCACCGGTTTGTCATCGACGGCATGATCGACAATGCGGCCGAATTCGCCGGAAAGCCGCTGTTGTACTACCCGTACCTGGAGGAAATCGAAGGTGCCGGAAAAGGGTTGCTCGCCGCCCTGGCCGATCGCGCGGCAGTCGTGGTTGGCGATGATTTCCCCTGCTCTTTTCTACCGCGGATGGTGACCGCGGCAGCGAATCAGGTTGCGTGCCGATTGGAACTGATTGATTCGAATGGCTTGTTGCCGATGCGGGCGGCAACGAAACTGTTTACCCGGGCCTTTGACTTCCGGATTTTCCTGCAGAAAAACTTGTTGCCCCACCTGGCTGAATTTCCGGAATCCGACCCGCTGGCGGGCGTCGATCTGCCACGAATCAACACGCTGCCCGCCACCCTTACCAAGCGGTGGCCCGCGGCCAATCTAAAGCGTTTCAAGCGAAGGGCAGACGAGCTGGCCGGATTTCCAATCGATCATTCCGTGCCTCCGGTCGCGACCGCCGGTGGTTGCCGCGCCGCGCAAGCGACGCTGCAGCTTTTCCTGGATTCGAAGCTGTCGCATTACGCTTCCGAGCGCAACGAACCGGAACTGGACGCGACCAGCGGCCTCTCTCCCTACCTGCACTTCGGCCATATCTCGGTGCATGCGATCTTTGACGCGCTCACGCGCCGCGCCGATTGGATACCCGACAAATTGACCGGAAGAACGAACGGGAGCTCCCAGGGCTGGTGGGGCGTCGATGCGAATGAAGAGTCCTTTCTGGACGAACTGATCACCTGGCGTGAACTGGGCTACAATATGTGCAGCCAGAGAGCGGACTACGATCAGTATGAGTCGCTGCCGGCCTGGGCACAAGAAACGCTGGCC
>VGZA01000068.1 GCA_016872775.1 Planctomycetota bacterium
GGGAATTGAAATTGGGGGCACCAAACTGCAATTCGGTGTCGGCGCCGGGGAGGGCGCTTCGCCGCTGGAAATTGTGCGACGCGACGTCCGGATCGCGGACGGTGCCCGCGGGATCCTGGATCAGATCGTCTCCGTCGCGAAGCCGCTGATCGCAAAACATGCCATTCGCGCTGTCGGAATCGGGTTCGGCGGCCCGTACGATGCCGGTACGCGGCGCGTGGTCAAAAGCCATCAGGTCGGCGGCTGGGACAATTTTCCGCTCGCGGAGTGGTGCGAGGCCGAGTTGGGGTTGCCGACGCGGATCGGCAACGATTGCGATTGCGCCGCGCTCGCCGAAGCACTCGACGGCGCCGGGAAGGGGAGCGGATCGGTGTTCTATGTCACCGTCGGGACTGGAATCGGTGGAGGGCTGGTCGTGGGCGGACGGCTGCATGGCGCCGGTCGCCCCGCGGTCGCCGAAATAGGGCATATGCGGCCAGGACTCGCATGTCGGGATGCCGGACAAACCGTGGAGTCGTTGGCTAGCGGCCCGGCATTGGCACAACGTGCCGCGCAACGCATCGCGGAGATTCTGGCTCCAGGTCGCTCCGACCAGGGCGATGATCCCCGAAACGAGGCGGCTTGGCGGCTCGCGGCAACCGAAATTCAAACAGCGTTCCCGCAAGGCGCGACGGCCCGCGAACTGGGCCCGTTCCTTGTATCGGGAAATGTCGTGGCACGCGAGGTGATTGACGACGCACTGCGAGTGCTGGGTTGGGCGATCGCCCAGGTGATCACAATCGTCGCGCCGCAGGTAATTGTCGTGGGTGGAGGTGTCGCGCTGCTCGGTGATGACCTGTTCCATCAACCGCTGCGCCGCCATGTCGACGCGTATGTCTTCGCTCCGTTACGCGGATCGTACCAGATTCTGCCACCGGCGCTCGGCGAGTCGGTGGTCGTGCAGGGCGCGCTGCGACTTTGGGATGCTGCCTCGGGGTAGCTCGAAACAAGTTTCCAGCTACGTAACGCGCGAACCTTTGTGGGGTGGGCCGGTCTAAACTGGGGACCGGGGACGTTGCCGGGCCAGCGGCGCGTTGTGGACCATGTAAAAGGGGTTTCCGCGACGTGTTCCGCGCATGGATTCTGACGATGGTGACGTTCAAGGTGGTTAGCTCAGTGGGTAGAGCACCGGGTTCACAACCTGGCTGTCACGGGTTCGACTCCCGTACCAAAGCAAAACGGGTCACTACACACCGTTGGCACGCGCAAGCGTGCCGCCACCAAAGCCGGAAGGAGCGTGGGATGTCGATGTTTCAAGCGACGAAGGGAGTTGCGGGTTGCCGCGAGATTCGGCCGTGCCGACGCACGTCGGACCGACGTCGATGCTGGCGGTCGCTGCGCGCCCGTTGTCGCACCGCGAGCATGCGCCCTGCAATAGGTGGATGCACGTCACAAAGGCCGCGGGCCAATTCGAGCGCAACGCGAATCGAAGACTAGGGGACGCTCCCCGGAGTCGACGCGTCGCGGCGACTCGGAGGCCGCCGAGCCGCACGGCGCGCGCAAGCCAGTTTCCGCGCATGCCGAGCGGGAAACGCGAGTCCCACGCTCCCGAAGGCCCTCGGCCTTCGGACTGCCGTCGCTCGCGTCGGAGACAGTTTGGAACCAATCAGCCCGTCAAAGGGAATGGAAGGAGGTGCGACATGTATCTGAAACGAGTGCGCGTACGGAGCTTCGAGGCCGGTTTGTACTTCGTGAACGGCGAATTCAAACGCGTTCTGGACCCAGGCCGGTATTGGATCATCGACCTTCCGGGCCGTCCGGCGCGGGTCGATGTCGTTTCCAAGCGTGACACCTGGCTGGTCCACGACCAGCTGGACCTGATCGTCAAGTCGGGATTGCTCGGCGAACGGGCTACCGTACTGGACCTGCAGGACCAGGAACGGGCGTTGGTTTGGGTCGAAGGACGATTCAGCGCGTTGCTGCGGCCGGGACTTTATGTCTACTGGACCGGTCTGAAGCGCGTACGGATCGAGGTAGTCGACGTGCGGAAAGTGCGTTTTGAGCACCCGGACTTCGCGCTGGTTGTACGCTCGCCGCAGGCGAAGGCCGCGTTGGACGTCTGCGAGGTGCAGCGCGATCGGACGGGTGTGTTGTTCGTCGACGGCCGGTACGCGTCGAACCTGGAACCAGGGCTGTATGCGTTTTGGCAGGGCGCGGCGAATGCCCGCGTGGTCGAAGTCGATTTGCGTGAAACGGCGCTCGACATCAGTGGTCAGGAGATCATGACCGCCGACAAGGTGACGTTGCGCGTCAATGCGACGATCGTCTACCGAGTGAACGACGCGCGACGCGCCGTTTGCGCTTCGGACGATTGCCGGCAGGCGCTGTACCGCGAGGCGCAGCTCGCGCTGCGGGCATTGCTGGGCGCGAAGGAGCTCGATGCGTTCCTGGCGGACAAGGACAGCGTCGCCGCGGAGACGGCGGAACTGCTTCGTAAACGCGTCGAACAGTTGGGCCTGGAGTTGATCTCGATCGGTATTCGCGACGTGATACTGCCGGGGGAGATGAAAGACCTGATGAACAAGGTGACGGAAGCCAGAAAGGCGGCCGAAGCCAACTTGATTGCTCGACGCGAAGAGACTGCCGCGATGCGCAGCCAGGCCAACACCGCCAAGGTGCTGGCGGAAAACCCGACGCTGATGCGATTGCGGGAACTGGAGGTTCTGGAAAAGGTCGCTTCCGCGGCGCAGCTTAAGATCGTGCTCGGCGAAAAAGGACTTGCCGATCGCGTCGTCAACCTGCTCTGAATTGTTCCCGCCCCTGGCGCGCCGCCGCCGAACCGGGTTGCCATCGACGACCGACGATGCAATTCCGGACGGCGCGGGTGCCATGGGTGCGGGGCTCAGCCTGCGCGGTGAAGGCGCGCACTTTTTTGGTTGGCCGCTTCACTCATTCCTCGCTTCGATCGCCGTGCAAATCGGTCGAGCGCAACGGCCGGCCCGCGGACGCCAATCCACCGCGCCGTGACCGAAACCGTGATGCACGACCGATCGAGGCGATTGGGGGTAGGGACGCGCTCTAGCGCTTTTGATTCCAGGCGGAACTGGCGAACTGTCCGGCGGCCACTGTTTGGGCTTCGAGCATCTCCGATTCGCTCCATTCGCCCGGGATCAAGTCAAATCCGCTTTGCTGGACAAGTTCCCGGCACCAAAGCTGTTGCACATCCCCAGCCGCCACGGGGCGGTGGGCGAGATCGCCTAACCCCGCCAGTTCGGGCGCATGGCGGGATCGACGCAGCAACAGGCTGCCGTGCTGTAACAGGGCCCCGTGCCTGCGGCGTTGAGCGCTGCCGCAGATTTTGTGGCCCTGGAACACGACATCGCCGATCGATCGTCGCTGAAAGCAAAGATACGAAGTCGGCCTGCCAGGATCCGATTCGCGAACTTCGTCCGCCAGAAGACCGATTTCCGCCAGTGCCTTGATCAGCCCTTGATGCATGACGCGATACCAGTGCGAACTGATGTCAGAATCTCGCGCTTGCGACGTGGGGACGGTGAGTGCGTAGGTCAGTTCGCAATCGTGGACGATGGCTCCACCGCCGGTGGCTCGGCGCAAGCGAGGGCAACTACGGCTTGTGGCATGCGCATCGCCGGAGAGATAGTTCTGAAAATATCCGAGCGTCACCGTGGGTTCGATCCATTCGTAGAACCGCAGCGTTGCGGACCGAGTCTCCGCGGCAGTGACCAGCATCGCGTGGTCGACCGCCATGTTCCACGAGCCACTCGCCGGACGATCGACAATCAGCCGGACTTCCATCGCAGGACCGGCTGTTTGGCGGCACGGACTTCATCGGGGCGGCTGATGACGGTCGAATGGGGCGCTTCGTGCAGCAGCTCGGACGATTCTTCCGTGATCCGGAACAGTGCCTCCGCGAAAGCGTCCAGGGTCTGCCGGCTTTCAGTCTCGGTCGGTTCGATCATCATCGCTTCCGGAACCGTCAGGGGGAAATAGACGGTCGGGGCATGGAATCCGAAGTCGAGCAGTCGTTTCGCGATATCCATGGCGGTGATCCCTTTGCTCTTTTTCAAGGCGGCCGCGGATGCAACGAATTCGTGCATACAGCGATCTCCGTGCGGAACGGAGATAATATGGCGGACTCGGCTGAGCAGGTAATTGGCGTTGAGCACGGCTTGTTCGGAGACCTGTTTCAGGCCCTCCGCGCCGTGGGACCGGATATAGCAGTAGGCGCGGACCAGAACCCCGACATTTCCAAAGAAGCTGCGAACGCGGCCGATCGATTGAGGCCGATCGAAATCGAGGCGATAGTGGTCGTTCTCTTTGCGAACGACCGGAGAAGGGAGGAACGGTCCCAGTTTTTCCGCGACGCAGATAGGGCCGGCGCCTGGCCCGCCTCCGCCATGCGGGCCACTGAACGTTTTATGAGGATTGAAGTGCATCATGTCGGCGCCAAAATCGCCCGGCCGCGCGATTCCCAGAATGGCGTTCATGTTGGCGCCGTCCAGATAGATCAAGCCACCGCGGCTGCGAACAAGCTCCGAAATCTCCGCCACCTGGTGGTCGAACAGTCCCAGCGTATTCGGATCAGTGATCATGAAAACGCCGATCTGATCGTCGAGTTTGGTTTGAAGGTCCTGCATGTCGACCAGACCTTGGGCCGAACTCTTTACCGTCACGGTTTCGAACCCGGCCATACTGGCGCTGGCCGGATTGGTGCCGTGCGCACTGTCGGGCGCCAGGACCTTGGTGCGTTTTTCACCGCGCGAACGGAACCAGGCGGCGGCGACCATCAAGGCGGTCAGTTCACCGTGTGCTCCGGCGGCGGGCTGCAGCGAAACGGCCGGCAGTCCCGAAATTTCCGCCAGAAATTCCTGGAGGTGCCAGAGCAGGTCCAGCATGCCCTGGATCGTCGCGTCCGGCTGCAGCGGATGGAGATCGACAATCCCCGGCAGGTTCGCCATCCGCTCGTTCCGCTTGGCGTTGTACTTCATCGTGCAGGAACCGAGCGGGTAGAAGTGCGTGTCGACCGACATGTTCAGCGTCGAGAGATTGGTGAAGTGGCGGATGACGTCGGGTTCCGCCAGCTCGGGCAAGGGGGGCGGCGCGGATGCCAGCAGGTCCGCGGGCAGCAGTTTGTCGGCGCCGTCGACAGGAACATCACACGCGGGCGATCGAGCCCCGCGGCGGCCGGGTTGGGAAAGTTCATAAATCAGTTGCGTGGCTTGCAGGTTCCGCATGCTTCCTCATCTCCGAGAGTGCGACGTTGTGGAGTCACCGCAGCGCGGGATCCGTGACTCGACTTAACGAGTCAGGCTTGCGACCAGTCCGTCGATTTCCGATCGTGTGCGTTTTTCCGTGGTGGTGATCAGGAAACAGTCACGCATCGCGGGATACCAGCGGCCGAGCGGCAGTCCGGCAAGGTAGCCGTCCGACAAGGCTCGCTCCAGCAGCGAATCGACCTGGTCATGGCGATCACGAATGACGAATTCCTTGAAAGTTGGCGCCGAGAACGCCAACTCAAACCGGGGATGCGCGGTCAGTTGTCGCAGCAGGTAATGGGACTTGCGCAGGCAAAGGTCCGCTGTTTCCCGCAGGCCTTGGGGACCCAGGAGCGACAGGTATATCGAGGCACGTAACGCGAACAGGCCCTGGTTGGTGCAGATGTTGCTCGTCGCCCGTTCGCGACGGATATGTTGCTCGCGCGTTTGCAAGGTGAGCACCCAGCAGCGTCGCCCCCGGCGATCGACGGTCTGGCCGGCAATCCGGCCGGGCAATCGCCGCACGAATTGCTCGCGGCACGCCATGATCCCGAGATACGGTCCGCCAAACTGCATCGGAGTGCCCAGGGACTGACCTTCCGCCACGACGACGTCAGCGCCCAGATCGCCCGGCCGTTTCAGCAGCCCCAGGCTGATCGGATCGACGGAAACGGCGAGCAGTGCGCCGGCCGAGTGGGCGATTTTTGCGGCGGCGCCCAGATCCTCAATGCCACCGAAAAAATTCGGGCTTTGCAGCAGTACGCACGCCGTCTCCTGGTCGATCGCATGGGCGATCGCATCCAGATTGGCCGTGCCGCGCGGGGCCTCAACCGTGACCAACTCGGCGCCGATGCAGGTGAAATAGGTCTGAATAATCTGGCGGTACTCGGGATGAACGCTCGAGGAACAGATGACTTTTCTGGGCCGCTTGGTGACGCTCATCGCCAGCAAGACGGCCTCTGCAGCCGCGCTGCCACCGTCGTAAAGGCTGGCATTCGACACGTCCATGCCGGTCAACTGGCAGATCAACGACTGGTACTCGAACATCGCCTGAAGGTTGCCTTGCGCGACTTCAGGCTGGTAGGGGGTGTAGGACGTGTAGAATTCACCGCGCGAGGCCAATGCATCGACCGCCGCCGGAATGAAATGGTCGTAGCTGCCGCCGCCCAGAAAACAGACTTTTTGCCCCGGGCCCTGGTTGCGGCTCGTCAAATTGGAAAAGTGCTGGGACAGCTCCAGTTCGGACAGTGCAGGGGGGATGCAGAGTGCGCGGTGCAGTCGCAGGGACGACGGGATCGAATCAAAGAGAGAAGAAACCGAATCCGCGCCGATCGCCGACAGCATCGAACGCTGATCCTCGGGTGTGTTAAAGAAATATGCCATCGGACAATACCTCGAACCACGATTGAAAACTGCCGAAGATTCCACCGCGCAACCGATCGAACCCCACCCTCATTTCACTCTTCCTGCTTCAACCTTCCGCTTCGCACTGCTGTTGATACCGTTGGAAATTGAGCAGCTTTGACAACCCCGCTTCGTCATCAATTTTGACCTTGATCAGCCAGCCCGCGCCATACGGATCGGCTGCCAGGCGGTCCAGGTTATCCGGCAATGCCACATTGACCTCGACCACCGTACCCGAGACGGGCGAATAGATCGGGCTAACCGCCTTGACCGATTCCACCTCCCCGAATTCCTCGCCGGCGGTCAGCTTTCGTCCGACTTGTGGCAATTGCATGAACACAAGGTCGGTGAGTTGCTGCACGGCGAATGCCGAGATTCCGATCGTGGCAACCGAGTCGTTGCCATTGCGATCGACCTGAGCCCATTCGTGAGTTTCCGCAAACAGGAGCTGTTCTGGCTTCACGGGTGAATTCCTTTGTTGCTATCGAGGTCGCACATAAAACGGCAGTCGCACCACCTTGGCGGCTTCCCGGCTGCCCCGAATCTCCACGTGCAATTCGGTTCCTTCGGCGGCCGCGTCGGTTTCCACGTAGGCCATCGCGATCGGGCGCTGAAGCGTCGGGGAAAACGTGCCGCTGGTCACTTCTCCGACAATCCGATCGCCGCGCAGCACCGGGTAATGCTCGCGGGGTACTCGCTTTCCAACCAGTTCCAGGCCGACTCGGCGGCGAGCGATTCGGTCCCTCGCTTCCAGCAATGCCTGTCTGCCGACAAATTCGCGATTATCCAGATTCACCGCAAACTGCAGTTCGGCATCGATCGGATTGATCTGTTCGGAGAGTTCATGTCCGTACAAGGGCATCGCGGCTTCGAGCCGCAGGGTGTCTCTCGCGCCGAGGCCAACTGCCCGTCCACCGGCGTTGATCAGCCACTCCCAAACCGCACGAGCCGTGGCAGCCGGCACGATCACCTCGACGCCGTCCTCTCCCGTGTAGCCGGTCCGGCTGACGATGCTACGGCAAGTCGTGCGGCCGGCGCCGGACTCCGTTATCGTCATCTCCGCAACCATTCCGTTGTAATAGCCGATTTCCTCCAGCGCCATCGGGAACAGCGGCTGAATCAATCGGATCGCGCTGGGGCCTTGGACCGCAATCATCGCCGTATGCTGCGTTTCGTCGGTCATCCGCACATTCGATCCGGAGAGATGCGCGGAGACCCAGTCGACGATCTTGGACCGATTACTCGCGTTCACTACCAGATAATGGAATTCTCCGCCCCGAGGATCACTGGGGTCGCTGAGCCGATAGACCAGGACATCGTCCAGGATCCCGCCTCGCTCATTGGTGACCAGCGAGTAGCGGATTTTGCCCAGGGCCATTCCCTGGACGCGGCGTGTGAACAGCCGATCCAGAACGGCGGCCGAATCGCTGCCGTCAAAACGCAGGCGGCCCATATGCGAGATATCGAACAGCCCCGTCGCCGACCGCGTCGCGCGGTGCTCGTCGACAATGGACGAATAGATCACGGGCATCGACCAGCCAGCGAAATCAACCATCTTGCCCTGATGCGCCAGATGCCAGTCGTGGAGCGGCGTTTGCAGCAACGGTGCCATATACTCCCTTTTCCGGGAAGCCCCAGGCACTCACCGCTTCCGCCGTACGCGTTCCGTGCCACGAAATTCGTGACACGGTGGTTCCCGGTCGCCACGAGGCGACCGGACGGAAAATTGCCAGCAAGATGCCAAGGATCGGCGTTACCACCTGCGACGGATTGTAGCGAATTCCCGCCGCCGTCGAAAGAACCTTGTGAGGTTGCGTCGTGCCGATCAAAAGTCGTGACTAGGGCGATCATTGAGGATTCGCAAGGCGGGTTGGTTCGAGAGGAAACCTCGCGACGATTTCCTTGGTCGGATCATTTTCGACTTGTCCACCGTTGTCTTTCCGATCCGATCCGATGCTGTAGATCACGACGTCGGTGGAATCGAGCCGAAATCGCAGCGGCAACCCGTCAAACGGATCGATCGGCAACTCCGGAAGGAAATCCGGTACCAACGCTTCCAGAGACGGCGGTGGCTGTCGATCGTGATTGCGGCGAAACCTCTCGACGGCGATAAATACATCCGTGATTCGGCAGTCCGCGTGCGTGCGGGCGTCGGCATTGAACGACGCCATGACGGCCGGAACGAACATGGTCGTCAGCGGTCGTTGCAGCCGCAAAAATTTTCCGCCCGCCACCTTCTTGAGGTCATTTTCCACATCCAGTGCTGCGTCCAACGATTGTGGCAGATCGAGCTTTGCCGCGTCGATGAATCGCCGCATCAGGTCGAGGTATGCAAGTTGATCGCCGGGACCACTGAGCAAGGAGAGGTGGGCCAGCGACGGGTCGACGCCAATGTGCCCCATCTGGCCCGGATTCTGGAAGACGTCATTTCCCATTGCGCGCTCCATCGCCAAGGCACGATGCAGCAGTTTCGGCGACCGGATTCGCCGGATCTCGGTTTGAAATCGCTGCAGTTCCTCGTCGGTGAACGCCACACAGGGCGTCAGTTCGCGGATCGACTGCAGCCCGTTGGAGACGATCGCGGCATGCACCAGCGATGAGATCAACAGCGGTTCGTTCTCCAAAGACTGCGCCGCTTTGAGGATCGCCATCAACGAATCGAACGCGCCGTGCGCATCACCTTCGTGAGCACGAACCAACGCCTGCAGTCGCAGCATCCGGCTTGGGGTGCGCAGGGCCTGGGTGTGCGGCAGCAGCGCCGCAAAACCACTTGCCAAGCGAACCGGGTACCGTACGCTTCCCGTTTGTCGCGCCGCCAGGTGCACCTTGAGCAAGCCATCCTCGTAATGCGCCAGGTAAGCCTTGGCCGCCGGAAGCGCTGGCCAATCCTCGCCAGGCAGCACCACGATCGAGGCCGCGTCACTTCCCACATACGGTAACCCCTCGGCCTCGTACTGGTTCAATTGTATTATCGAATTGTTAAACGGACCGGTCGAGTGCGTGCCGACCGCCTGGACCCAGATTTCGGTAATGTCGTCCCGACCTTCCGGTATCGAATAATACGAGTCGCCCTCGGCCGTCGTTGCCGGCAGGTTCTCGGAACGGATCCGCGCGATTTCGTCGCGAACAAGCCCACGACCGCGCCATCGGATCGCAAAAAGCGATCCTGCCACCAGCAACACGGAGATCACCAGGATGACAAACATCAAGATACAACCGGAACGTCGCGACTTTTCTTGAGCCATGACGGCAGGCATGGTGTATTTCCTCGGTTTACGCTTCCACGCGGACTTTGACGCTCCAGACCAGTACAATAACGCGACATGAATGGAGATCAAGGAGATACCGATGCGCATGCTGCTTTTCAGCGACTTGCATGGCCAGGCAGCACCTGCCGCCGAACTGGTCAGGCGCGCGGCGGACGTCGATCTGGTCGTCGGCGCCGGAGATTTTGGCAATATGCGGCGCGGCACGCGGGAATGCCTGCGGTTGTTGCGCGCGATCGCTGTGCCCGTCTTGATTGTGCCTGGCAACGCGGAATCGTACGAGGAGCTTACCGAGGCGGCCGTCGAATGGCCGTCGGCCCGGGTACTGCACGGCTCGCAATGTACGATCGCCGGCGTCTCGTTTTTTGGTGTCGGAGGCGCGGTGCCAATCACTCCGTTTGGCGACTGGAGCTACGATTTTTCCGAAACGGACGCGGCCAGGATGTTGGAAGCCTGTCCTCCACGCGGCGTGCTGATCACTCATGCACCGCCGTACGGGGTCGCCGACGCCGATGGCTCGGGCCGCAGTCGGGGCAGTTCTGCGATTCGCGACGCGATCCTGGCCCGAAGCCTGGCACTCGCCGTGTGTGGCCACATTCATGCCAGCGCCGGTCTGCAACTCAAGTTGGGCTCCACAACCGTCATTAATGCCGGCCCGATGGGGGTGGTGTTCGAACTCGAGACGCAGGCAGCAAATCAATAGCCGACGGCTCCTTCCCGTGATATCATTCCGGTCGCCATCCAATCGGCGTTCCCTGTTCTGCTCGAACCACCAGCGATTCGACTCGATCATGTCTAACGAACTCAGCGGCTTGCGAATTCTGATCCTTGTCGGTGACATCTACGAGGACCTCGAGTTGTGGTACCCGACGCTGCGACTACGCGAAGCGGGCGCCGAAGTTGTCGTGGCCGGGCCGGAGCAGGGAAGGGAGTACGCTGGCAAGAATGGCTATCCCTGCATTTCAGATGCGGCGATCGAGCGGATGCGGGCGTCGGATTTTCACGGGATTGTGATCCCGGGTGGCTTCATGCCGGACAAATTGCGGCGAGACGCCAAGGTCCTCGATTTGGTTCGCGATTTTGCCGCGGCGGGCAAACTGGTGGCGGCGATCTGTCACGGCGGTTGGATTCCGATCTCCGCGCGCGTCTACCAGGGAGTTCGTGTAACCGGATCGCCGGGCATTAAGGACGACCTGATCAATGCCGGAGCGGTGTGGCACGACGCACCGGTGGTCGTCGATCGGCATTTCGTTTCCAGCCGTAAGCCCGACGATCTTCCCGATTTCTGCAAAGGAATTCTGCAGGTCCTGAGTCGCGGATCGGACGCCGGTCCAATGTAGGCCCGCCGAGCGATCCACAACGGTCAAAACGAAACAAATCGAGTATCAGCGAATGAGGAGTCCCACGATGTGCTCAGAATCGAGGCGTTCAGGAGCGTTGGTGCGCTGGCTGCTTTTGGTGGTTCCGGCGTTCTGTTGGCTGGCATCGAATGAAGCGGAGGCGGAGCTGCGGTTGCCCAAAATATTCGGGAACGGCATGGTGCTGCAGCAGCAGGCGGACGTGGCGGTCTGGGGCTGGGAAGACGCGGCGCAGGAAGTAACGGTTACGCTGGGAACATCCACGGCGAAAGCGAAGGCTGGTGCCGACGGACGGTGGCTGGTTCGCATCAAGACGCCAGCTGCGGGCGGCTCGCTGGAGCTTGTGGTCAAGGGCAAGAACGAGGTCAAGTTTCAAGACGTTCTGGTGGGGGAGGTCTGGATCTGCTCGGGCCAGTCCAATATGGAATGGGTCGTGGCCCAATCGCAAAACGCAGCCGAAGAGATCGCCGCCGCGAAATACCCGCGGATTCGCATGATCAAGGTCACCCATCGTGTCGCGTCGCGACCGGAGGACGATCTGAATGGTGAATGGACTGTCTGCTCGCCGGAATCGGCGGCATCGTTTTCCGCCGTCGGCTATTATTTTGCGCGACACCTGCAGCAGCAGTTGGGGCAGGGAGATAAGTCGGTGCCGATCGGCATGATCAACAGTTCCTGGGGCGGGACAATCTGTGAAGCCTGGACCAGCCGCGAGGCGCTGGAAGCCGACGCCGACTTCAAGCCGATCCTGGAACGATCGGCCGTGTTTCAGGCCAACAACCCCAATCAGGCGGCCGTACTGTTCAACGGCATGCTCAACCCGCTTATTCCCTATGGAATCAAAGGCGCAATCTGGTATCAGGGCGAATCCAACGTCAGCCGCGCTGAACAGTACCGCAAATTGTTCCCGGCAATGATCACCGATTGGCGAAAGCGTTTTGGGCAGGGAGACTTTCCATTCCTGTTCGTTCAGTTGGCGCCGTTCAAGTACGGCCACGATCCACGGCTGTTGGCCGAACAATGGGAGTCCCAGCGCAGAACACTGGAGCTTCCCAATACCGGGATGGCGGTTACTACCGATATCGGCAACGTTGTCGATATCCATCCGGCCAACAAACAGGATGTCGGAAAACGCCTGGCGTTATGGGCCCTGGCCAGGCACTATGGCAAATCGGATCTTATCTACTCGGGACCTCTCTACGAGTCAATGAGCGTCGAAGGCAACAAAATCCGTCTGCGGTTCAAACATGTCGGCGGCGGGTTGGTTGCACGGGGAGAGCAGCCGCTGAGTCACTTTACGATTGCGGGTGAGGATCAACAGTTTGTCGAGGCGACCGCCGTGATCGACAGCGGTTCCATTTTGGTCTCTTCCGGCAAAGTACCGAAACCGGTTGCCGTCCGATTTGCCTGGGAGCAGGCGGCGGAACCGAACCTGTTCAACAAGGAAGGGTTGCCAGCGTCACCGTTTCGAACGGACGATTTCAAGTTGATTTCGGCCGGCGCGCAATAGCGGAGAATACGCGAATGAAATTCTCGACGTCCCCGGAAAGTGATGTCGTAGTCGCTACCGCCGACCATGTCCGCTCCCGTATGATGTCCGACAGTTCGGGACACGACTGGTGGCACATCCAGCGCGTGTGGCATGTTGCCAGGCAGATCGCTTTGGAAGAATCCGCCGATTTGATGGTGGTGGAACTCGCCGCGCTGCTGCACGATATTGCCGACTGGAAGTTCCACGGTGGGGACGAGTCGGCAGGCCCTCGGGCCGCTCGCGATTGGTTGTCGCAGTACGATCTGGCGGCCCAGATTGTGGATCACGTCTGCACGATCATCGCGACATTGTCGTTCAAGGGGGCCAACGTACCGACCCCCATGGGCAGCCTGGAAGGGAGCATCGTCCAGGATGCCGATCGGCTGGATGCGATCGGCGCCATTGGGATCGCCCGCGCGTTCGCCTACGGCGGGCATAAGGGGCGGGCGATGTACGATCCGCAGACGCCGCCGGAGTCGCACCACAGCTTCGAAGACTACAAACGCAATTCCGGTCCCACGATCAACCACTTTTACGAAAAACTGTTGTTGCTCAAGGAGCGGATGAATACCCGGACGGCACGCCGCATCGCCGAAGAGCGGCATGCATTCATGGAGCTGTTTCTGAGGCAATTTTCTCGCGAATGGAATGGCGAATTGCGGGAACCGGAATGAGTGTGGAACCTCCCTTTACGAACCCGTATGAGCCGCCTCAAGTTGCCACGCGGCGCATTCCGTTGAGTAGCGGGCAACGCGAGTTCCTGCTCGCGGTAGCGCTGCATCAGAAGGGGATTCTGATCTGCCTGCTGCTGCGAGGCTTGCTGGAGTTCAGCTTTCTTTATTACTACGAGCGGTACCTGCGCGCGATTCTGGTCAGCGAACTGATTTTGATGGTGGCGACCGCCTTTTTTGTTTCCATGGTGGGCGTGCGGTTGTACGGCAGATTCTCGGGACTCTACTACGGGTTCGTATCCCTGACACCGTTCCTGGGAGTCTTCGTGCTTTGGACCGTGAATCGCGCCGCGACACTCGTCCTGCGACACTTTGGTATCCACGTTGGCTGGCTAGGCGCCGACCGGTCGGAGATCTGATGGCGAACATTCGAACGATTGCCGATGGCAGCTTCAATATTACCCGCGCGTGCCGAACGATCTGCAGCGCGATTGGGCAGCAAGTCCCCGAGTTGGCCCATCTCGACGTGCCGCGCATCGGATTCTCCGTGTCGCAGACTCGAAGCAGGACCCGCTACGGCATCTACGCATCGCTGACACCTCTGCGGTTCAAGCATGGAGCGGCTACCCAGTGGCGACGCGATGCGGAAGTTACGATTCAACAAGTGCGCGACGAACACGGCCGCGAATTGCTCTATCTGCTGTCACTCTATCTACCACGGTTTATGGACATTTCCTTCGACGAAAAGTTGATCACGATCTTCCACGAGTTGTGGCATATTTCACCTCGATTCAACGGCGATATCCGCCGGCACGAAGGCCGCTGCTTCGCTCACACCGGGTCGAAGGCGGCATACGATCGCGGGATGAAGTTGCTCGCCGATCGCTGGCTGGCGATCACGCCCGATCGACACTGTACCGATTTTCTGCGGCTCAATTTCCGCGAACTGCAAGCCACCCACGGCACGGTCGTCGGCACCAGGTACCTGAGGCCGAAACTGATTCCGGTCCGCGGTCAACAAGGGTGCAGCCAGCGTGGGAGCGGCTAGCGGGTGGCAGCACCAGTGGCAGCGTTAGTTGAGGAGACCGCGTTGCGTTCGCGGCGGCGGGAGCGACGAAGACGAGACCTCAACCGAGGAAGCACCGCCTGGAACTCCGCCGAATCCGCCGACCATCGAGGTTGCTCCCCGACCGATTCGAAAGGCGGGTTGCCTTGCCCAGTCAACCTTCGTTTTGAAGGAATAACGGCGAAGATGAGCGTTAAATCCGTATAACCCGCATACGTCGGCTCGCTTGATCGACCAGTCCGGTAAACGCCATCAAAGAAGCGAGGATCGACCCGCGTTTCTCGTGGAAAGGGAAGCCGGTGTAACGTATCATAGATGGACCATCCATCGCCCGACCAGCGTCGATCGCGGGGTCGCTCCACGCTCCTGCGTTGGGTCGCAGATCGATCCGCCACTTAGGATGCACGACCTGCGAGACCGTTGCCGGGCGAGTGGAGTGATGTTCGCCGAAGACTGAATTTCCGCCACACCCAGCGCAATCGCCATGTCCCCGTCCGGTCCGGAACCTTCACATCCTGGTAGTAGTCAGCGCAACGCCAGTCGCTGGCGCTCGCCGGACGATGAGTCGCACGGGGCACCTGAGGCGAATGGTCCTGCCTGGTGTAATCGGGCCATCGTTGTCGAAGTACGAGGTCGGCAGGGGGTCGTTCGCCGGCGGGTCGAGAAGCCATTTGCGATCGTCGGTGCGCATCCCAAATCGGACATCCTGTTGCCCGACCGTTCCGTTGGCAAACGGGAACTCTACCTGCACGCCACCGACGTCGGTATATTCGCGATTCCGCTCGTTTCTGGTGCCGAATCGGCGACGCGCGCCCACGGCTGGATCGATCCTCTTCAGGAGATCGCCGTCGGCCGATATTCTTTGAAGTGCGAACTTGCGCCGCCCGTTTCCTCGATGCGACACGATCTGCCGGCGCTCGACGCACGCAATACCTTTCCGGAACCGCGAGCGCAGATCGTCGTTTCGCGGTCAGGCCGCATTATCACGGTGAAGTTGCTGACGCGCATCATCACTTTGGTGGGGCGCTCCGCTCCTTGTTCACTACGTATCGCCGATGAGTCTGTATCCGGAGCCCATTGTGCGCTGTTCTGGGACGGAAAGCAATTGTGGGTAATTGACTTGATAAGCGGCAACGGAACTCTGTTGCATAAACAGCCAATCACCAGCGTGCCGCTGCAGCCGAAGGAATCGGTGAAAATCGGCGCGTTCCGATTGACCCTCAAGCCATTCGATGCCAACGAAGAGTCTTACCACCACGATCTGCGCACCGACGCCGAACCGGTCGTTACTCCGATCGGTGTGGCGATGTTGGAGCATGCGGGGTTGTTGCTGCCGGACGAGGACGGCGCGGACAGCGACGTTGGCGTCAACCATGTTTCGTCCGAAGCTCAACCGCTCGAGAGTCGCCGTGGCAACGTCGACTTGGGCTCGGTCTCAAACCATCGCGACGAGGACGAACGGAAAAGAATCGAACAGGGGCGACATTGGGACGAGCAGTTGGCGTCGGTAATTGCGGAACGGGAAAAACTGCACGACCAGCTGACGAGACTGGAGCAGGCTCAGCATGAATGGGCGGTGGAGCATGACGAATTGACCTTGTTGCGTCAGAAGCTGAAAGGACTGGAGAGGGAACTGTGCGACAAGCGGTCGTTTCGCGCGGCGGACACCGAACGACTTGATGCTCTGCAGGAACAGTTCGAAGTTGAATCGAAAGCCACGGAATTGCTGCGGAATGAGGTCGAATCGCTACGGGCACGGCTGGAGGCTGAGACCGCGGCCCATGCTGCCACGGCGGCGCTGACCGAACAACTGCGGCACCAGCACGCGGACGACGAAGTGGGATTCAAGAGTCTGGCGGATCAGCTCGTGACCGTTTCCGCCAATTTTCAATTGGAACAGCAAGGCCGGGCCAAGGATCGGGAACAGTTTGCGGCATTACTGGAGCAGTCCGTCCGCGATCAGCAACTCGTCGAGTTGCTGCAGTCGGAAGTACGCCTTCGCGTCGGTGAACTGGCGCAGGAACGCGAGCGGTTCCAGCGGGAAAACCGGGAGCTATTGCAGGTAAAGGAGCAATTGACGACGTCGATTGCGGCGTTGAACGCTGCCCAGGAACAATGGGAAGCCGCTCAGTCCGAATCGAAGCTTCGGCGGGCCGAACTGGAGCAGCAGGCCGAACTTCGACGCGTGGCGAAGAGCGAATCGGAAGAGCGAGGATCGCTTTGCAAGGAATTGGACGAATTGCGCGAGTTTACCGAGTCACAGGCCAGTCAGATTGTCGAGGAACGTGATCGCCGATTGGAGTCCGAAAAGTCGCTGATCGCCAGTCAGGCGGAAGTCGCAAGATTGCGTGCCGACGTCGATTCGATGGCGGAAGCGGCGGCCCGACGCGAGATCGAACTGCAACTGGAACGGAGCCAGACAGCATTGCATTTGGAGAAAGTGGGACTGTTGCAGCAGCAACTCGCCGCCGTCACGGAAAAGGTTGCCAACAAAAGAGCACGGATCGAGCAACTCACGGCGCAGGCCGCCAACGATCAGGAACGCCATTTGGCCATGGAACGTCGAGCAATCCAATTAGCATCCGAGCTCGCCGCCGCCCAATCCCTCGGGCAGACGTTGAAAACCGAATCCGATTTGCGTCAGGCCGAACTCGCTCGGGAACGGGAACGCCACGACCAGGAAAACCAGAAAGTGAAAGCTGCCAGGGAGCAGGCGGAACTGGAACGGAAGCGCGGCGAGGAATTGATCGCGCGGATCGAACAACTCAGCCGCTCGCTGGAGGCAGAGGAACTGCGGGTCGCCGAATTGACATCCAATCTCGGATCTTCGGAGTCAAGACTATCCGATCATGCCGTCGAATCGACTGGTAGCGATGAGTTCGGGGAGCGGCCGCTGCAACGGACGGAATCCAGATCCGAGCCTTCAACGCAGCTAATCGATCTGTCGCGAACGCAGGCGCCTCTGGTGGCCGAGCATCTCGTATCCCGTGTGCCCGAAGTCATGGGAAATTTGCAGCGTCTGGGAGACATCGATCGTCGACGCCGGCGGTTATTTACCGTGATCAGCTCCGTCGTATTCCTGACCATCATCGGCGCTTTGGGAGCTGCGCTTTGGATCTACCGAGACAAGTGGATACCGGCAGCCGCCCCGCCTCCCGCGGAAAACTCCCTTCTCAAATCGGCCAGAGGCACCAGCAGCCCTCCCCGAAAAACTCCCTGATCGCGTGTCGACCGGATCCTGATGTAGCACACCGTGTGCTACCGGTGAGGGTAGCAAGAAGGGAGAAGGAAGAAGGGCGAAGAGAAGAGCGGAGACCGGGGGGAATTGTGTGCCACGGGAGAGGGTAGTCCCGAGCCCGTGCCCAATTAAAAGGGATAGGAGCTGCGTGATAGTATATAGGGGTGGTGTGATAAATATTAAGGTGTGGTATAAGGAACGGGATGCCCGATCCAGCGATTTGGGGTTCCACGACCGATATGCACGCGGCGTTCTTCAGCGACCTCGCGCTGGCACGGCACCTGTTTGCGGAACATCTGCCACCGTCGGTGGCCGCGGAAATCGACCTGGAATCGCTGCAACCGACCCGAGATTCGTTTGTGGATGCGGAGTTGCGCGCCAGCTATTCGGATCTGGTATTTACCGCACGGCTTCGCGGTTCGGCAGAAGCGCTGATCTACCTGATTTTCGAGCACAAGAGCGGTCCGGATCCGGCAACGCCGTTCCAGTTGCTGCGTTACGTTGTTCGGATCTGGGAATCCCGATTGCGTGAGGGCAAAGACCTTTGCTGCGTCATTCCGTTCGTATTTCACCATGGCCGGACCGGCTGGACGGCCGGGCGGCAGGTCTCGGACCTGGTGAACGTACCCGAACCACTGAAACGCTACGTTCCGAACATGGAACTTCAGATTCTGGATCTTCACGTACAGTCCGACGAGCAGCTGGCGCGTGACTTGCAATTGCGAACGAATCTATTGCTGCTAAAATATGCGCAGCGCCCTGAGTTGGCGGAACATCTTCCCACCATCTGCCGTCAGATGGCGGGGTGGCTGAGCGAGCCTGACGGTCGCTCCCGGATCGAGGCGGCGTTGAACTACATTGCGAACGGCACCGATCAGGTCAGTGCCGCCCAGTTATCAACGGCGATCGAGAACGAGATTCGCGACAGGAGTATCCAGATGCCGACGATTGTCCAGCAACGATTTCTTGAAGGAGTCGAGGAGGGCAAGCAGCAGGGGCTCGAGGAGGGCAAGACGATCGGCCTGACGCAAGGGATTCAGCAGGGTCTCACGCAAGGGATTCAGCAGGGTCTCACGCAGGGGATTCAGCAGGGGCTCTCGCAAGGGATTCAGCAGGGGCTCTCACAGGGGCTCTCACAGGGCCAATGGATCGGTCAAATCCAGACATTGCAAGAGCTCCTTGGCCAGCCGGTTTCGCCATCGGCCGAACTGACTGCCCGTTCCATCGCCGAGCTCACGGAGTTGGCCGGCGCACTGAAGGCTGCCGTGCAAGGCAAAAAATCCTAGGACGGGTCTCCGCGACATTGGGTGTGACAAGGCTGCCGCGGGCCCGCCAGGGCCTTCTCTTCTGAGTGCCAGTCCGGTGACGACTGCGATCTGACGGAATCTCATGCGCGACCCACGGTTACCGTCCCGATTCGACCAACGAATCTGCTGCTGCTAAAATATGTGCAACGCCCTGAGTTGGCGGAACATTTTCCCACCATCTGCCGTCAGATGGCGGGGTGGCTGAGCGAGCCTGACGGTCGCTCCCGGATCGAGGCGGCGTTGAACTACATTGCGAACTGCACCGATCAGGTCAGTGCCGCCCAGTTATCAACGGCGATCGAGAACGAGATTCGCGACAGGAGTATCCAGATGCCGACGATTGTCCAGCAACGATTTCTTGAAGGAGTCGAAGAGGGCAAGCAGCAGGGGCTCGAGGAGGGCAAGACGATCGGCCTCACACAAGGGATTCAGCAGGGTCTCTCGCAAGGGCTCACGCAGGGCCAGTGGATCGGTCAAATCCAGACACTGCAGGAGCTCCTTGGCCAGCCGGTTTCGCCATCGGCCGAACTGACTGCCCGTTCCATTGCCGAGCTCACGGAGTTGGCTGGCGCACTGAAGGCTGCCGTGCAAGGCAAAAAGTCCTAGGACGGGTCTCCGCGACATTGGGTGTGCCAGGGCATTCCGCCGTCCTGCCACCCAGCGTGTGCCACGGGTGAGGGTAGTCCCGAGCCCGTGCCAAGGTGACAAAGAAAGGGAAGAACTTTGGACGATGGTTGCATCTAAGTTCGAACCGAATCTTAAGTGCAACCTACGGTTTCCGTCCTGATTCGACCCTTGGACGTTGCATTTGTGGACGAGTCTGTCACCTGGAGCACGGGCTCGGGACTACCCTCACCCGTGGCACCCATGGGGCTGCGGCTGAGGGTACTGCCGATCAAACCGGACCGTGATGAACCCCTCACCCCTGGCAAACTCGACAAAATTGCCGCCGATCAAAGCCAGGGTTGTCGGGCCGGTACAAAGTTCTGCGTTTCCAGGGCCGACTTCACCGCTTGCCAGCACTCTTTCGTTCGCAGTCGTTCCGTGTGGCAGCCGGGGTCGAATGTCAGGTGGATGGTCAAGAGCCAGGTTCGTTCCAGGACAGACGTCCAGGTGAGCAATGGATCGACCTGATATTCGTTTGCGAGATTCGCCACGATCTCTGCTGCCTGGCGTGCCGCGTCGGCGGTCGCATCGACGATGGCACAGTGGCAGACCAGTCCGGTTTGGCCTGGGTCGGGGGGGGCGCCCGGGGCAGGGGAGCGCCAGCCGAGCCCCGGACGGTGTTTCGGCTGCGGCACCCCGCTGATCAGGTCCAACACGATCTCCGCGCTATCCAGGTTGCCGACCGAACGGGCGCCGAATCCGACCGCGCGGGAAACCCGATTCATGCGTCGCGCAATCGCCAGGCTGCGTCGGCTGAAGAACTGCAGCGAACCGATCGGTGCAAGCGAATGCCGGAGTTGCTTCTTGCGAAGTGCCACCTCCTCCTCGGTTCCGCAGATTCCGCCGTAGAGATTCCACGCGCCGACGCCGCACTGTTCACGCAGCTGCAGGCGCAGCGAGCGAGGAAGTGTCACTGGACCGGCTTCCGCGGGCAGCAATTCACTCGGGAAAGTTCGTTGCGTGGAGATCGCGCGAAGATCGTTCGCGATCTCGACGGTACTGAGGATCGTTTGTCGCAGTCGCAGTGCGCGAACTGCTTCGACGATCACCGGCAGATCTTCGTCATCGCGGACCGAGCAATGGAACGCTTCGGTGCACTCCGGGCGAACCAGCAGTGGCAGGCCCATGCGCGTGACGAAACCGAGGTGCGACTGGCAGAAGATCCTTTCGAGACCTGGTCCGCAGGTAGTTAATTCGGAGAACGGCCCGCCGGATCCCGTTCGCAGAATACGACCGTCGGGAAACACGGCCTCCAGTCCGCTGATCCTTGACCAGCGGTCGGCATATGGCGAGTATCCCCAACTCCTCTGCAAAGTGCATCCAACAACGCTTGCTGTCGGCCCGTCCGTGGATATATCCAGCATCAGGGACGGATGATGATCGCGCAGGTACTGGCAGAGTTGTCCTTGTGTGACACCAGGTTCCACGACGGCGCACGCCAGCGTCTCGTCGACATGCGGAATCTGATTCATGCGCGACAGATCGACGATCGCCCATCCGTCGCTGGGTGCGCACCCGTCGCCGTATCCCCAATTGGCATCGGGGTACCATGGGTGCAGCGGCACGCGCAACCGGGCGGCGATTCGCACGACCGCCTGCACGTCGTGGGAACTCGACGGCTGCAAGACGACGGCGGGGCGCGTTCCGTTGGGCAGAGTCGTGCGTGCAAACCGATCAAGCGTTTCCAGATCGGTTCGTACATACGAATCACCCAGCAGCTGGCTCCATTGTCCGACGGCGTCTGCCATGCATTCGAGGCGACAGATCATGGTCGAGCGCGACTTGCGTCGTTCGACCGTCTGCGACAATAGCTCGCCTGGCAAGCGAGAATAGCCGGATGGAAATGCCTCGCGGCCAAACGCGAGGTCGTTCGTGTCGTCCGTAGTCATCGTTCATTGTCCATGTGTGGCGGAGTCTTGATGTGGCCGAGTCGCTCCGCGACTCGGCGTCGAGTTGCGGAGCAACTCGACCACAAGCCGAGCAACTTTCTCGGTCCATCATCGAGGCAATTCAATCTGGACATCGACCGAAAGACCAGGCAGCAATCCGCACGAGTCGGGCAGGTCAATCAATATCTCCCGGGTTTTCAAGTCGAACCGTTCGTCCGGATGGTCGGTCCAGGCCTGTTTGCGCGACATGCGCGGCGACATCACGCGTACCAGTCCCTGGCAGGTCGTTTGGGCGGGGCCGGGCGGGTGAATCGTCGCGGACTGACCGGCCCGCACGCGACCGATGTCCATCTCCTCGACAAAGGCGCGCACGCGGAGTTGGCGCGTGTCGATCATCACAACCACGGGCTCCGCCTCTTGGGGGCCGGTTAACTCGCCAGGTTCGAATCCGAGTTTGACAACCTGCCCGCACGTCGGCGCGATCAGTTCGGTTTTCCGCAGTTCGGTGCGGCTCAGTTCCCAATGAGCGCGCGCGGCCGCGACCTGCGCTTCGGCCGCCTGCAGTTCATCGTGGCGCGGAGGGGCATTGAGTCGGTCGAGGCGGGCGCGGACCGCGGCCACCTCGTGCGTCAGTGCTTCCACCTCGCCTCGGCAGTTGTCCACTTCCTGCTTGGAAACCAACGTGCTGGCGTCGAGTTTCAAGTTACGCTGGAGCGTCACTTGAGCTCGCCGTAGCTGTGCCTGCCGCGCCTCGCAGATCGACACGACCTCCAGACGCTCCTGTTCGTGAGCCCCATTGCGCAGACGCAGCAGCTTTGCCTCGGCTTGATCGAACTCCGCCTGCATCAAGGCGACGCGGTGCCGCGCGGTCGCATCGTCCAGGACGGCAAGTACCGTCCCTGATTCGACAAACGCTCCTTCCTCGAAATGGATTGCCGCGATCTTGCCAACAGTCTCGAATCGCAATTCGATATCCGGTGTCGCGCCCTCGACGCGACCCGAAGCGTGGATCGTCGACGATTCGCGGGACGCTGGCGAATGCCGCACGGCCGGTTGGGAGTGCTGATCGAGCCAGACACCGCCGCAGATCAGCAGCACAACCGCTTGCGTAAACAACACGAATCGCAGCATGCCATTAACTCCCGGTTGCCATAAGTTCCGCTTGGGAGGCCGAGTCAATCAATGCCGTTTGCGCGACTGGGCCCGTTGGATGTTCTCGTACCATGCCATCCTTGACTTCCAGGATCCGATCGGCAAAGGAATAGATGCGGGGATCATGCGTAACGACGATCGCCGTCTTGCCTCGCTCGCGCACCAGACGCGAGAACAGTTCCATCGCCAGCCTGCCATTGGTCTCGTCGAGCGACGCGGTCGGCTCGTCGGCGAAGATCAATTCCGGGTCCGACGCCAAGGCGCGAGCGATCGCGATGCGCTGGCACTGGCCGGCACTCATGCGTCGCGGATCGGCCGTCAGATGGTCGGCGAGACCGACGTCGAACAGCAGTTCGCGGCCTCGCTGTTGCGAGATCGAATCGGAAATACCTTTGAGCACCAATGGCACGCTGACATTGTCGATCGCCGTCAGTCCGCGCATCAGTTGGAATTTCTGAAATACAAAACCGATTCTGTCGCGCCGCAGCAGCGTTCGGGACTCCGCCGACAAGCCGCGCAGCGACTCGCCCAGAAGCCGAACTTCGCCGCGATCCGGCGAGAGAATGCAGCCCAGAATGGCAAGCAACGTCGATTTTCCGCTCCCCGACGGCCCCACGAGAAAAACAATTTCGCCGCGATCCACCGTCAGATCGACTCCACGCAGCACATCGGCGCGCTGCTTGCCACGCAGAAAACTCTTGTGGATCTGTTGAGCTTCAATGGCTGGCATAGTGAAGAGGGGAACGGGGAAGAGGGTTACGGGTTACGGGGAAGAGGGGGACGGCGGTAGTTTGTGCTCACACCAAATTGGGGCAATAAGGCAGTCGAATAAGAAACTGTAGCTCAAACCTCACAACACGCTCCCCCCGTAGCCCGTGACCCGTTCCCCGTTCCCCTCTTCATTTGACACGTCGCGATACGCGACCTAGGGTTCCGTTATCCACGAGTTGGCAATGCGTATTCACGTCGCCGGCTTGGGGTGGCAGACATTGAGCGATCGGGCTTTTCGCACCTTTTCCCATTGTGCGGGCCGGGCCGATTCCGCGGAGTGATCCGCGTAATCCACCGCGTCAGAAAGCAACTCGACGTCGCCGAGGCGATTCCCAACCCTTTTTCAGTTTGCGTAAGCGAATTCGCTGCATCACGTATTGGGCTGCGCGGGTAGACGCGAAGCGAAACGTGGGTGGCGCACTTCGTGCTGCGCGCCGAAGGAGTTTGTCGATGTCGGTCCTTCTTTTGCCCGAGGCTCCGGTCAAGCGTTGCGGCGATCAAATACAGTATTGCATGGCGCAGACTCCGGGCGATCGCACTGGCGCATTTCAATTGGTCTATCGCTCCTACATGCGGGCCGGGCTGGGCAGCGAGAACCCGTACGGCATGCGCGTCACTCGATTTCAGCTCGAACCCGCCTCGCAGATCTTCGTCGGCAAAATCTGTGATGAAGTTGTTTCCACCGTCACGCTCGTCCCCGACGGCCCTCTCGGACTGCCAATGGACTCGATGTTCCGCGAGGAAGTCGACGCTTTGAGGAACACCGGGAAACGTGTCTCTGAGGTATCGTGCCTGGCGGATCGACGCTCAAGTACCAGTCGCTTTCTGGATACGTTCTCGCAGCTTACAAGACTGATGGCTCAGTATGCGCGTTATCAGCGAATCGACTGTTTGTTAGTGACGGTGCATCCGCGCCACGCACGCTTTTACAAGCGATATTTGGGGTTTCTGGATATAAGTGATCGGATCGAGAGTTGTCCTCATGCGCAGGATCGGCCCGCCGCCGCATTGAAACTCGACTTTGAGTTCGTCGATCGTGAACGGCCGGAATGTTGGAACGATTTCTTTGGCGAGTGGCTGTCACGCGAAGGCTTGGAGCCGTATACGATCGGCGCGAGTGAGCGTGAACTTCTGACAGCGATCGCCGGGAGTTGCGAGGATGCCGCGTCGGAGCGAGAAGCTGAGCCGGCCATGGCCGGTACATAAGCCGAAGCCCAAGACATGCTCCCCGTAACCCGCTCCTCGCTCCGTGCTCCCCGTTCCCCGTTCCCCGTCTCCCGCTCCCCGTTCCCCGTC
>VGZA01000069.1 GCA_016872775.1 Planctomycetota bacterium
TTAATCCTCTCCTCTTCTCTTCTCCTCGAATCCTCTACCGACCGACGCTCGCGAGAAGTCAGGAGCAAGAGAAATCAGGATTAAGATTAAGATTAAGAGTAAGAAAGACCCTCCCTTATCCACTGCCGACGAAGAAAGCAGACTTCAGGGACCCCGTATCAAATGGAGTCTTACTCTCCGAGCACGATTGCCGACGGCGAACCGATGCAATAGATTTATCTGACAATCTAATCTCGCGTCAATCCTTTAGCCCGCTTCCCCGTTTCAAATGAGGCTGCCCCCGCCAATGCCGACCGTAGCGATCACGGATTACACATTCCCGAATCTGGACGTCGAGCAGGCGGTTTTGTCCGCCGCAGGGATTGCGTTGCGGAGCGGACATGACAAACAGATTTCCGCGCTGCAGGCGCTGATCGCCGAAGCGGACGCGGTCATCACGCAGTTCGCCCCGATGAATGCGGACGTGATTGGCGCGATGCAGCGTGCCAAAGTCATCGTGCGTTACGGCATCGGTTATGACAACGTCGACGTAAAGGCGGCACGCGAGCAGGGCATTCCCGTCTGCAATATTCCCGACTACTGCATCGATGAAGTCGCCGATCACACACTGGCGTTCATTCTTGCCGTCACTCGGCAGGTTGTCCCCAACACGCTGCACGTTCGCGCCGGCCAATGGGGGCTGGTGCCGTCGCTCGATCAGTTGCGGACGCTGCGCGATCAGACGGTCGGGATCGTGGGCTTCGGTCGTATTGGCCGCGAGGTTGCGGCGCGGCTGGGTCCGTTCAAGTGCCGGCGGCTCGTTCATGACGCCTTTGTTCCCACCGAAGTCGTGCGTGCCGGCGAATGCGAACCGGTCACGCTCGACGAATTGTTGGCTCAGTCCGACATCGTGAGTTTGCATTGCCCGTCCACACCGCAGACGAAGAAGCTGCTGAATGCCGATTCGCTCGGTCGGATGAAACGAGGGTCGGTGGTGGTGAACTTGGCCCGAGGCGACTTGATCGACACGGCGGCGCTCGTCGCCTCGCTGCAATCGGGACAGATTGCCTCCGCGGCACTCGACGTTTGCGACCCCGAGCCGATCCCGGCGGACAGTCCGTTGCGTTCATTACCGAATGTAATCGTCGCGTCGCACATCGCCTCGGCGAGTCCCAAGTCGGTGCGAACGCTTCGCGAAACAGCGGCCAAGCTCGCGGTGATGGCGCTGCGAGGCGAGCCGTTGCCGAACGTTGTCAACGGTGTCGCAGCTCGTTCCGCATGAGGGCTTGCCAGACATGATTCCGATCTCCCCGTTTCGGATCGAGGTGCCTCAAGATACTCTCGATGACCTGCGCGACAGGCTGCGGAAAACGCGCTGGCCGGATCAAGTTCCGGGGACCGGCTGGAGCCGCGGCATCGACCTCGACTACTTGAAGGAACTCGTCCGGTACTGGGCGGAAGAATTCGACTGGCGGAAGCAGGAAGAACGGCTCAACCTGCTTCCGCATTTCCTGGCCGACGTCGAGGGCCTGCGTCTGCACTTCATTCATCAGCCGGGCAAAGGCCCCGCGCCGCTTCCGTTGTTCATGATGCATGGGTATCCGTGGTCGTTTGTGCTGCTGGAACGCATCCTGCCGATGCTGACCGACCCCGCCTCGCACGGCGGCGATCCTCGTGACGCGTTCACCGTGATCGTGCCGTCGATCATTGGGTTCGGCTACTCCGCCTATCCGCCGCAGCAGGGATTCGGGTTTCAACACCATCCGCGAATTTACGACCGCCTGATGACCGAGGGGCTGGGGTATGCACGCTACGGGATCGAAGGTGGAGACTGGGGCGGATTTCTCACGGCCCCGTGGGGATACCTGCACCCGCAGAACCTGATCGGCATTCATCTCAACTGTCTGTTTCCGCGGCTGGGGGACGAGCGGGAGCCGGAAGACAAGGATCCGGATATCCTCCGCGGGCTGGGCATGAAATGGGCGCCGGTGAAGCCGAAAGACCCGGACATGCTCCGCTATTGGAAGAACGTCGAACGCTATTGGATCGACGAAGGAGCCTATTGCCACCAGCAGATGACTCGACCGCAGACGTTGGCCGTCGGCATGACCGATTCGCCCGCGGGTCTGGCGGCATGGATCATCGAGAAGTGGCGGGCCTGGAGCGGCTGGGGTGATGATTTCGAAAAGTTATTCCCGCGCGACATGCTGCTGACCAACGTGATGCTGTATTGGGTGACGAACTCGTTTTGGTCGGCGATCCGCTTATACAGCGAGTCGTATTATTACCCGTGGGAACTTCCGGCCGGCGAGCGGATTCAGGTGCCGACCGCAGTGGCGGCGTATCCGCACGAACTAGCTCCGATCGTCCGCAAGCGAGCCGAACGTTACTACAACGTGGTTCATTATCACGACTATCCGCAGGGCGGGCATTTCGCCATACACGAGCGGGCGTCGGAAATGGCGGCCGATCTGCGCGAGTTCTTCCGGCCATTGCGAGGCACGGTGTAATGCGGATCCCGTGGATCAGAAACACCTGCCATTCACTCCTCTGTGTCCTCCAGAACTCTGTGCGAAATTTCCCGGCCACGTCACGCTCACGTTTAGCACAGAGATTCGGAGGACACAGAGGCTTTGGTGTTGAGTCGAGACGACGGGATCTACTTGTCGGTTGGTTTCTTTCTCTGTGTTCTCCTCTGCTCTGTGCTCATTTCCTCCCCGTTCCTGAAATCCGTAGCGTCCCATCCTTCATCAATGGACGGAACACACGGCTCGCAATCATCCGTTCCACCTTCTTCACATCAGCGTTCATGAGCGTTTATCAGCGGTGCCCTCAGCGATCTGCACTGCGTAAAGGGTCGCATTCTGCAGCCGGAATCGAAGCTGCGCCGTCTGCCCGATTCGCCGTTTGAGTTCGGGTGAATTCCAGTTTGCTCGCCACTTCATTTCGTTCATGTTTCTGAGCACTGCGGCGTTCGTGCCGGAAAGCTGGGCAATCGGCTGGCCGTCGGCGTCCAGCAGTTCAATCGAGATCTCACCGTCACGGGCGTCGGCGTTGAGGATGATCTCCGGCGCGGTCAACTTGAACGGCTTCGTTACGATGGTGCCCGGCTTATCCGTCGCGCGCAGTCCAGCGAAACGGTCGAGCGGCAACTTGGCGAGTCCGATCGCCATATCCCGCTTCGGTTGAAAGATCTCAGCGACGCCATGCCGCTCGTTGGCCCCACCGTAATAGATCCAGTGCTCCTGGTCGCGTGTGATGATCCAGCTCGACGGAAACACCATGTCCTTATCCCAGGCATTGTCACCGCCACGTTTGACGAGCGGCTGCTCCGTGTAAATCGCAGCGAGATCCCAGTTCACAGCATCCCGACTGGTGGCCAGATAGGTGTTCACGACGTCGCGTTCGTGCCGTTTGACATGGTCCGTGGTCTGGCCTTCGCTGAAGTCATTCGGCCATTCATAGATCGAAAACAATCCGAAGTGCAGGCCGCCGTACTGCCAGTCGGTCATCGTATAGATCTGTCGACGTTTGTGCTCGTCGGTTCCTTCGCGATCCAGTTTCCATTCGCGGACTGTCGTCCAAGCCGCCGGGGAATTCTCGAAGTCTGTATTGGTCATCATTCGCATGCCGCGAACCTCGCCGGGTCCGCCCCCGCTGCCATAGTCCGTTCGCGTGAACAGGCGGTAGAGACCGGCTGGTTCATCCCAGATCAGGCAGTTCGTAAAGTCAGCGGCCCGCCCCGTGACCGGCTTGCCTTCGTGATAGGGAGTCCACTCGATTCCATCGGCCGAGTGAGCCAGGCAGGCGCCGTTGGGCAATCCGGGCCGGGCGCCGTCATATCCCGCTTTATACCGATGCCGCGGATCGGTGGCGCGTGGATCGAGTGTGACGACAATGTTGTAGTCGCCATTCGAATACAGTCCTTTCAGTTCGCTGATCAGATCAAAATCGATACCATCGCGCGACTCGCAGTAGCCATACCGCATGAACTTGTGAGCCTCAGTCCCCTCCAGCGCCTTGCCGGGCTGCAGGCCGGGAAAGACGCGACACCAGATCTGAAAGATGCTACGCGACTCGTCGTAGATGGCGGACGCGTAGATGGCGGCTTTTAAGGGAACTCGATTTCCCTGTGGATCGCGCTGCCAGAAGCGGACCGGCTGCGCCCCGTTCGCCTTTTCGGCCGAGTTCCAGACTCGATGCACTCCGTCACCTTTCGCAACGGCGTGATTGTCGACGAACAGAAATTTTTGCCGTCTTGCCTCTTCGGCCTTGGCGACGGGAAAGCAAGGAACAAAAATCATCCAGGCGATCGTCAATCGCAAACGCAGCGAACCCATCGCGTTCCCTTTCAGGTAGGTGGTGGTGTGACTCACCCAGTTCAAAACGGCTCATCCTCGGGGATGTCGAGCGCACGGCGCACAGCCGCTTCGGCGTTCTTGATCCGGCGCGCCTCGTGGACCAATTCAATCTTGAGCTTCGCACAGAGTTCAAACAGCGTCCGCGCACTCTGGCGGAGGCGTGCCCGCTGGGGCTCGGTCAGGTCGGTTGGCTTCTGACCCAGCCACGTCTTGCCGAGGGATAAACGATAGGCGCTCAGCGAGGCCTTTTCCACGCGTGACTTCAACTCCGGTGTCCGAGCCCGTTCGAGGGCCTGGTTGAACAATTCGAGTCCCTTCCACCCGAGATCCTCCGTGTATCCATAGGCGGCAAAAATGTCGGGAGCATTGCAATTGGGATGCGTCGCGGCCTGGCGGACTTCTCGATCCGCCAATCGAAGAAACTCAGCAACGGGCCCGGCTGATTCGCTGTAGAAAAGATCGACGAACTCCTCGATGACCTCATGGCTGTCCAACCGCGGATTCCAAAGCAAACGTGCGTAGACATATTGCAGAAGCTCGCTGAAGACGACCGGATCCCCCTGCACAAAAATGCTGCTGGCTTTGCTTTCGATCAGTGTGCGCATGTGAGGGCCGGCCATGCGCAGGGTCACCGGTGGTGCGAAGAAATCGGTAAAGCTGCCCATGCCGTAGTACCAGTACATCATCCCCGTGGAAATCCGGTTCCATTCCTGGATATCGCGCTGGTAGCCCATGTTGATCAACGAGTCGAGCGACCCGAACGGATGAAGCTGGTCCGCATTGTACATGGCATACTGAATGCGGACGTTTGGTTCCATCTTCAGGTTTTTGGGAGGACGTGCTGACGGCGCATACGCGAAGGTGGCGATGGTCACATCCGGACGCACTTTCGCCGCTTCCCGCGCCACATGATTGACCATCAGAAACAACGGCGTGCCCCAGTTCTCGCCCCCGTTGCCGAAAGGATCCACTTCGTGTTTCCGAATCAATTCCTGGCATCGATCGCACTGACACAGGCTCGTGTCCTCCTGTGCCATAGGAATCATGGCGCCTTCTGCGAAGTCTTTCAGGCTACTCAGTACGTTCTGAGTGATTCGGTGGATCACTTCCGGATGAGAGAAGCAGGGCTGATGACTGACCGGCCTCTTTCCCTTGTCATCGGCGGCGTAGAAGTCGGGGTTGTCTTTGGAAGACGATCGCAGCCACTCGTTCACATTGTGCAGAATTAACCCATTGCGATTGAAGTCGCCAACCTTTTTGATCCACTCCGGCTGCACGCTTGGATCACCTCGGTAGCGGCCATTCATGCGCAGGCGTGCTGCGAATTGTGCGGTTGTATCCTGCAACTCCGGGAACGAAACGAAGCGGCATACAAGTGGTGGATCGTAGGAATAGTCCGTAGGTACGAGTATTCCACGTCGTGGCAGCGGATCCGTCGCTGCGAATTTCGGCACATGCGTGAAGTCGCGACTGAGAAATCGCAACCCGAGAAGATCTTCGAGAAACTGGTACACGCCGTACAGGACGCCTCGAGGCCGACCCCCGACGATGGCGATGTTCTCCGCTGCAATGACAATCCGAAGTTGCTCCGGCATGTAGGTCGCGCTGAGGAGATGGCCAAGCTCGCTCTGCTTGAGAGATTCGCTGGCGCCGATGAAGATGTTGTGCCTGGCGGCGGCACTTTCGTCGCCGATCGGGAGTCGGTGTCCGGTCGCCTGAGCAAAGAAGTCGCGAAACTCTTCGGCAGCGTATCGTTCGCTTTCCAGCGCGTCCTTCGACACGATGATCGACCAGTCTTGCATGTCGCGCACATCGACGCGCTGGGAGTCCATTGCAGATACCGGCGTCTGGCCCACGAACGGCGCCAGGACCAGCAAAAAGACTGTTGTCATCGCTTGCTTCCACATGTTGAGCGGTCTCCTTGGATACCATTGAACTCCCACAACTGAACAGCTCCTTCCTGATTGTTACTTTTCGTCCTTTTCTTCCGCATTGCTGGGTCGATCGTAAAACCACGACTTGCCGATCACCGCGACTCGGAGATCAATCACGTCCTGCATGGCCCAATTCGGGAGATACTCGCAGGTCCAGTAGTTGATGATCGCGCGGCCGTCGCGAGTGAAGCGGCACCCCGGATTCGAAAACGCTCGCTTCGGATCGGTTTCGATGTCGCGTAGATGCCGCCAGGTTTTTCCGTGGTCTTTGGAAACAGCCGCGGTCAGCGGGCTGCGTTTTCCGAAATGCGACCGGAACTTCGGATCGTATGAGTTGTTCCAGATCATCAGCAGGTCGCTCGTGCCAGGAATACGAGTGAGCTCGGGGCACGATTCGGGTGCAGTCAGGGGGCTGGCATAGGCGGGGTCCCAGGTGGCGCCATTGTCTTTGGATTCCGAGAAATGGAGTTTCCCGAGTTGGTTTCGCATCACCATCAGCACGCGGCCGTCAGCCGTCTGTTCGACGTGGGGCTCCATGGCGCCACGCATCGGCAACTCGACGCGGGAATCGGATACCTGCCATGTCAGTCCATCGTCGTCGCTGTAAAGCATGGTCGCCGCATAAGGCCCGGTTTCTGCCGGCTTTCCAGGAGCCGGTGGATTGGCTGGCAATAGCAGACGCCCGGATGCCAGTCGCTTCACCGTGGCATTACACAAAGCAAAGCCCCGCTTCGGGACGAATTCCGCGTACGGGGAAAAAGTCTTTCCTTCGTCGGTGGATTTCCACACGTGGTTGGTCAGCAAGCCGGGTCGGTGCTGTCGCATGAACAGCAGGAGAATTCCTCCATCCTTCGCCCGAATCAGATTGGGCGAATAGACATTGAGATCACCCTTCGACGTTTCGGTGATGACTCGATGCCGGCCCCAGGAGTGGCCACCGTCGGACGATTCATGCGCCACAAACCGTGTGGCGGCGAAGTCACTCCCATCTCCACCGAATTCCATCGATACCAGCAGCAGACGCCCGTCATTCAATTCGATAACATCGCCTTCACTCTTGCGAGGCAGCTCCGAAGTGCTCTGGCTGACAGTCACGATCGTTTTAACACCCGCCTCGCGATCCCTCGCAGTGTTCACGACAGGCTGCGGTATTTCCCCGCTTGAGATGCCGCCGGCGACGCAGAGCAGACAGGCCACCCCGGCCAAAACACGGGCCTGTCGCGGTTGGAGAATCGTACTGGAAACAACTTGCCTGGCGGAGATCTGATGCATGTCGACGTCCATCATAAAAAGCGTGGAAAAGAAACCCGTCAGTGGGACCACTCCTACGGTCATCGAGTCATCGCGCTTCCGCGGCGGCCAAACATCCGGTAACTGGATTCCGTTGTACAGCAAGTCCGTTCGCTCAGTCTTTGTTGAATCATCCAACTGTTGAGCTGAACTTGGCGTCGGGTTGGTGAACGCAAATCCAAACGCAATCAGACAGACTGTAAGAATTCGATTCATGAACACTTCCGCTCAGATTTCAAGGGATCCAACGGCACTCAGGTCCGAACGGTTTCACGAAGATGCGCATCGGCATCTCCGATACGGGTTGAGTTCGGAACTGCTTCAGGCTCGGATTGGTTCCCATTGGAGCATCGCGATCCCCCTCTATCAAGCTTGCGGCGTTCGCATCGACAGCAGAAACGCTGCCAGGTCAGCGACTTGCTGGGGTGTCAGGTTTTCGGCCATTTCGGGCATGGCGGAAAGTCGACTTGTTTTACGCTCTTCGATCGCAGCTTTCGGAATATCGACCCGTTCGCCGCTCGACTGGCCGAGCGACAACGTCAACCCGCTCTCCTCCAGCAGCACTCCTGAGAAGACTTTGCCTTCACCGGTGACGACAGTCAATTGGCTAAAACCTTCGGTGATGACCGCGCTGGGCTCGACGATGGATTGCACGATGTGCCGCGCGTTGGCTCGCAGTCCGATGCTGCTCAGGTTCGGACCGAACCCATTCTTTGTTTGATCGAGGCTATGGCATTTGCCGCAACCAGCGCCGGCCGAGCGACGAAACAGCAGCTCGCCTCGATCTCGATCGCCGCGTTCCAGCAGCGCGAGCGACGCGTCGAGTGTTGCTTTCGCCGGCTGTTTGAGGAGGGGCAGGGGGGCGACCGCGACGATGTAGTTTCCTTTGCCTCCACTAAGGCCATCGTCCGTGTTACCACCGAGTTCAACGCGGCCTGCGTCGAATGATCGTGAGTAGAAGGCGAACTTTGCGCCTTCGTCGAGGGCCGCGGTGAACGACTCCTTTCGAAAAGACGTCAACACCCAACTTGGAGGCGACTTCTGTCGGACATCGATCCCGACCCAGACGCGAACTGGCACGAGCGTATCCGCGCCGAGCCATTGCTCGCCGCGGGAGTTTTCGTCGTTGTTGGCGGTCTGAATGAGATCCGCCCCTTCGAGTTCCATTGGCACGGTGCTCAGCCGATAGGCGCGATCCACATATGCCTGAGCACCAGGCAGAAGGCCGCCGGCCAAGACTTTGTAGGCGGCTCCGTTCCTCACCTTCACGTTCCGTACCGCTGCGACGCCGCTGTTCGCATCGGCCATGCTTATCGGAGTGGAAGCGATTTGCAGAGACCGCCCGCGAATCTCCGGATTCAAGCCGCCGGCGACTTTCGCCAACCACAACTCTGCGACCTTACGCACCTCGGTATCGGTATCTTTCTGACCCAACGTGCCGACGTCCGGTTGAGTCGCCGCGGGAGTCTCCAGCAGCGCCAACAAAGCCGCTCGGCGGACCGCTGCACGCGAGTCACTCAGCAATTCTCGTAGTTCCGTCGTCGAACGCACGGCACGCAGTGCTTGCCATCCGGCATAGAAGACCGTTGCGTCCGTTTCTCGTTGTAATTGTTCCAACAGCTCAGGTACGAGTGCCGCCTGATGAGCCTCATGCACGGCCTGCATGGCTGCAAATCGCATTCGCGGCTGAGAATGCTGCAGCGCGACTCGCACACAATCCACAAGCCGCGTCCTCTGCCCGTGCTGTTTCGCACGATACGCAATAACGCGAACTGCCTGAATCTGCAGGTTGAGTGATGCCTTCGACTCGGCCTGCAGCGTGTTATGCAGAAATTCCGCGAGCGATGCAGCAACCGGTATGCGTCCCATCGCCCATACCGTCCACGTTTCCTGATTCTCGGTCAGCTTGCCGTCATTCAGTCGCTCGACGAGGCGTTGCTGAACCATTTCACCGCGGCGCACCAGTTCATCCTGCGCGTTGATACGTCGAACCGGAAGCGGCGCGTCGAACTCGTCGATCAGGTCGTCTATCGACAACTGATCGATCCGTCTCGCAGTTTTCAAGGGCGCGGCGGGTGGAGCGTCCTTCCAGGCGACGCGAAAGATGCGGCCTTCGTTTGTGAGTTGTCCAGCCTTCCATTCAGCTCCGTATCCGCTGCTCCAGCCGAGCACCCACAACGCTCCATCCGGTCCGAATTCCATGTCCGTCGGGCGGAACAGCGACGAGCCCCCTTCAATGAACCGAGTGAAGCCGCCGCCCGCAGGCCGCAGCATCGCTCCATCCCACTGCGGACGCCACAGGTAGGTCGTCTTCAACAGCCAATCGTTGATCAGGAACGCGCCGCGATACTCGGGTGGAAACTGCGGCGACTGACAGAAGATCGTTCCCGTGCCCGAGCCTTCAAACAGCGGCCCGCTCACGGGTGCGGTCGGAGCGTGCAGAGCCGCCGACCAATGACTGCTCCACGGATGATTCCAGCCGAAATGAGCCCCGAAGAACGGCATGAAGACGCGATCGCCCGTCGTCTGATCGTTGTCGGTCCCGATCCAGTTGAAGCCGCTGTCGAACGTGATGTCCCACGGATTGCGGAAGCCTCTCGCGACAATCTCCAGATTTTTCCCGCCGTCATCACACCGCAGCACTCCGCCATCCAATCCCCAATCGTCAGCCGGATCGTGATAGGCGTGGCGGTAATCGTTCTTGCCTGTAGTCACCGACGACGGGATATCGGGCACGTCCGCCGGCGCCTTCAGGCCCCACAGTTCCCGAAACGCTTTCGGCGCATAGCGGCCCGGTTGATTGAGCCCCTTCGAGTTCCCCTTGCTCATGTAGAGCTTGCCATCGGGTGCCCAATTCAGGCCATGTAATCCGTGCTCCAGATTGCCGAGATCGGTATAGACCTTGACGTACTCATCGGCCTCATCGTCGCCATCAAGATCGCGCACGACCGTCAGATCAGGAGCATTGGCAATCCACAAATCGCGACCGTGCCAGGCGAGCCCCTGAATCGCATTGAAGCCCGTCGCGAACTCTTTCGTGCGATCCGCTCGACCATCTCCATCGGCGTCTTGCACGATGACAACGCTATCACCCGGAGTCTCCGGCCTAGGATTGCGATACTGCGGCCCCATACCGACGAACATTCGCCCCCGCTCGTCAAACGCCATCGAGCATGGCTGCCTTACCAGCGGCTCGCTGGCGAACAGCGTGACTTCGAACTCCGGCGGCACGCTGGGGAGCGCCTTCAGATCGGCAGTCTTATCTGCGAACTGTCCGAACGCCGCTGAGCCAAATAATGCGGCCACAGCGAACACGACCAATTCAACGGCGCTCGATGTTCGTAGTCGCGCCTTCATGCGGCGTCCCCAAAACAGGCTGAAACCGGAACGACAAACGTTGGTGCGATCAAGTGATAGTCGCAGGCAGTCATAGGCTGCGATCATGACTTTTCTGTCGCACCGTTTGATGGAGGTTTTGCCGCAGTGGTTACGGCTGCGGGCGCGTGACGAGGTCATAGATCTCGGCGTCCAACGGGAGGCTGGCGGCTTTTTCCAAGCCACCCTCGGCGGTGATGCGGTAAGCGGTGAGCGTCGCTCCGGTCGTCGCGGATACGAGCAGGTACTCGCCGCCCGGTGACAGCGACAGCCCCCAGGGGATCTTGTCGGTGGGGGTCAGCCCGAGCAGTTCGGCTTCTCCGTTGTCCCGCAGCCGGTAGCGGACGATGCGGTCGAAGTCCTGAGTGTGGCCGCGCAGGCCGGCGAAGATGAACTTGCCGTCGGGCGTGATCTCCAGATCGGAAGCACTCAGGCCGTTCTTCGACATGCCCTCCGGCAACACCGGGATGTTTTGCCGCAAGACGAGCTGTCCGTCATCCCGGCGTTCGTAGGTCGACAGGCCGATGCCTTGCTCGTTCGTGAAATAAGCCATCTTCAGCGTCGGGTGATAGACGCAGTGTCGCGGGCCGGTCCCTTGCGGCGGCTTGGCGTCGAGCGGCGTGAGCGGCGTGACGGCCCCGGTGTTCGCATTAAAACCGTATTGCAGCAGCGCGAGGTTGTTGTTCACATAGGGCACATAGAGGAATTTGTTGTCCGGGGATGTGAGCACGCAATGAGCCTCTTTCTTGCCCTCGTCCACGGTCGCCACGGCCTTGCCCGGCACTCCTTTGTCATCCAGCCGATAGACGTTGAGCCGCCCGTTTCCGTAGCTGACGCCCAGTAGAAAATTGGCGCTGCGATCGAGGCTGAGATACGCCGCATCGTCCTGGAAGGCGACAGGCTGATGCTTCAGATAGCCGCCGTTTTTTGCCAGGGTGACGACCGCTCCCGGCACCTTGCCTCGCTCGCCACCGAAGCCTGAGACATAAAGCAGCGGTTTGTTCGGATGAGCTGCGATGACGCCGCCGCCAAAACCAAGCTCCGGCTTCTCTGCCAGCTTCAAGTCGAGCCCACCATCGGCCTTTGGGACCGCATCGAAAATCAAGAGCGTTTGGGTCTTGCCAGCAGGTGCGTAGACGCGAAACGGTTCCGCAGCCAGACTCGACGCGGGCAGCACAGAGCCAAGCAAGTAAGCGAGGACGGCGAAGTTTCTAAGAGAACGATGCATGTTGGTTCCTGAGTTCGTGAGGCTTGAACGCTTGTAGTTCATCGTTCCGCCTTCAGGTGGTTGTTGCGGACCGGCTCAAGCCGTGGTTAAGCGCTATGAAGTCTACTTCGCGGATCTATGATATCTACTTCGCGGATCGCAGAACACACCCACCACCTACGTCAAAGCATCGATGTTTCCTTTCATCAGCGATCGCGAAGCGTCTTGGCTGGATCCCAGATGACGATGCCCATGTGATATCCCTGATGGCCCGCGATACTGCTGGCGTAGTAAGCCGTAACGACCTGCCCGTCGGCGCGCTGGACGCTGGCGGGGTAGCCCAGATCGCCGGAGCAGTCCAGCACCCGATAGGGGACGCTCCATGTCTGGCCATCGTCGTGGCTGAAACGGGCATCGACGCCGGAGTTCTTCGTCCGGTTGCCGTACGTCAGTACGATGATGCCGGAGGCAAGTCGGAGCAAGTGAGCCGGAAACTGATTGTCGCCCGCGATGCGTCCTTGTGTGTCCGAGCCGATGGGACGATGTTTCCAGGTCGCGCCGTCGTCATCGGAGGAATACAGATCGGTCCCCGTGTTGCGCGCGGCGGCGAGCCACCGACCTTTGCCCAGGTACAGCAGTGCCGTTTCGTTGCTCCCCTTGTCCTGGGAAATCCGCACGGGGTCGGCCCAAGTCCGGCCATTGTCGCGACTGCGAAACACCAGCGTTCCGACTGCACGCTCATCGCCGTATAACGCCGCGCGGAGGTTTCCGTCCTCGTCGACGACGATGTTGCCGAACGGATTGAGCACCTTGCCGTCCGGACCTCTTGGAAAGCCGCTCTTGTCGATCGTCCACGATCGACCGCCATCCGACGAGCGACTGATCCAGGTGGGAGTGACGGGCCCCCAGGCGGGCTTCGACGCAAGCGTTTGAGCGTGGCCAGTCGAGAGCACGACGAGATCGCCATTGGGCGCCGTTCCGGCTGCGAACATGCCTCGCGCGGCATCGGCGTCGTCACGCGGCGCGGGGACGCCGCGCCTTTCCCAATGGGCTCCACCGTCCTGACTGATCCAGCACTCCACGTCCGCCGGTTGCTGCAAATGGGACGGCTGATTGTGGATCGTTGCGACCAGCGTTCCGTCGCGCAAACGCAGGAGATTCGGCCAAGCGCAGACCTTGTCGATGGCGACGACCGGCGTGGAACGTTCACCCTGGCCGTTCACCACGTAGCGCGGCTCATCCTGGGCCGCGCCGGCGCTCGCGAACGCGATCATCGTCACAAAGCTAAGCGGCAGAAATTTTCGCATGGTCAGGGCGAATTTCGTGTGCGGGGAATACGTCGTTTCCTCGATGCCGTTCCCGGACGCGACTGTTATCTCACGGTAACGAAATCGTTGTGATTGAGGAGAATACGCGTAAGGCTCTCGCGGGCCTGGACGACTGCTGCGGGAGATTGCGGGTCGGTCGCGAGTTGGCGTTGCTGGTCCAGGGTTTCTCGGCAAATTCGTAGCTCTTCCATGCTCGGCGATCGGGAGAGAACTTGGGCGAAGAGATCGTCGATGAAACGATCGGCCGCCTCGGCACTGGCATCCGCGGCCGCCCCGGACGATTCCTGCCAGGCCTTGACGATCGACACGCTCGACTGGCGCACGAGATCGCTGTTGGTCAGGGCCAAAGCCTGTTGCGGAACGATGCTGCTCACGCGGCGGTAGCAGTCGAGCGGATCGGGGGCGTCGAACAGTTCCCCGAGCGCACTCTTCCCGCCCGATTCCGGAAAGCTGCTGTAATACAACGTGCGACGTTGAGTGGTCAGGGCGTCCTTGTTTTCCATCTCGACGCCCCCTTGAGTCAGGTCGAGGCGGCCTGCGACGTAGAGGAGGCTGTCGCGCACGACTTCGGATTCCATCCGCCACGAGTTCATACGCCAGAGGAGCTTGTTCTCGGGATCGGCCGCGACGGACTGACGAGCCTCGCCTTCGGACGTGAGCCGCCGATACGCCGCGCTGGTGACGATCAACCGGTGCAGGTGCTTCATGTCCCATCCCGATTCCATGAACTCGACCGCCAGCCAGTCAAGCAGTTCCGGGTGCGTCGGCCGTGCCCCGTTGCGACCGAAGTCGTAGACGCTGGCCACCAGCGGCGAACGAAAATGTCGCAGCCAGATGTGATTCACGGCGACGCGCGCGGTGAGCGGATGTTCGCGGCGCGTCATCCACAGCGCCAACGCACGGCGGCGACCGGTGCTCTCCTTGGGATACTGTACCGAGAGCGGGGCGTACGTTTGGACAAGCTTCTCGTCGGCCAGCGCGGCCCGAGCGGATTCGACAGCCGTGCGCGCCGTCCCCAGGCCCTTGTTCGCCGCGTCGATCTCCGTGGCGCGTTTGGCGTCGTCGACCGGTTTCGCTTCGGCGTCCAGCAGTGCCACGTCGTACCTCAGTAGATTGCTCTCCGCCCGCGCGAGGTTCGTCTGACGTTCGGCGCGACTGGCGGCCCGCGTCAACGACGTCACCTGTTCCGCTGGTGTCGATTCGAGATACTTCGCGCGTTCCGCTTCAATGCGCGCCTCCAGACTGGCGAGTTCCGCCGTGGCGGCAGTCAGTGGCGCCTCGGCGGCCCGGCGTCGCAACAAGGGACCGTCTGCTTTTCGTCGGGCGAACCGTAGCCTCTCGGACAACTCGCGCAGCTCCTTGTTCCCCGCCGTCTTGGAGACGACCGCCACGCCTCCGTTCTCGGAGAAGGTCGAACGTTGCCAACCCTCGATGTTCTCCGGTGGGGAACCATCCGTGTATTGCGGCGCTTCAAAGCTGCTGTCGAACAGAGGCGGCGATGGTTTTCCCTCTGTGGGCGCTAAGGCCACCTGCACACTGTCGATCACGGCCACGCTGTCGGGGCGGGCATCGAAGCTGATCGTCTGCACGTCGTTGCCGATCGGTGACCAGCTATTCATCTTCGTGGGGACGTTGTCGACCAACAGCGACCCATCGGTAACCGACTGGACCGTCAGCAGGGCTTCGTCGGTCGAGGGGCGGAGCACCAGGGCCACTTGAAAGCGGTTCTGTCCGGCGGCGAAGTTGTACGTGCCGACTTCCACGGCCGAGTCCACGCCGGTCCTGTAAGCCTGAATGCTCCCTTTCTCCCAACTCACGAAGTCCGCCGTCAGCCCTTGTTTGTTTTCCTTGACCAACTGAAAGTTGACATGCGCGTCTTTCAGGATCAGCAACTCGAAGGAAATCGTCAGGCCGTCGTCAAGCGTCTTGAGGGACTTCAAGCCATTCTGCACGATCGCGCGGCCCTGCGTCGCGTCGAGCAACAGCGACTGTTCCCCGGCCAGCGCTGCCGGGCGCCCCGTTGCTTTCGCCTGTTCGACCGCCTGGGCATGAGCCGCTTCGGCCTGGCGCAATTCATCGGTGGCAATGAGTTCGGCGGCCGGGGCGCCGCGCAGCGACTCTTCGGCGGCTGCGATGGCATTGCGGGCGTCGGCACGCATCGTCTGCTGAATCTCCGGGCGCAATCCGGGATACCACGCCGATAGCGGCAAGCCGACCGACTCGACCCTCAGCGCGTCGGGCAGCAGTACCTTGGGGACTCCGGGGGGAATCGAACCGCGCTCCTTCACGCGGTTGCGTTCATCGCCGCCGGTATAGAACCAAGTCGTCGCGTCGAGCTGCCGGTCGAACACGCGGACCGCGCCGAGCCGCTGCACGTTCCGACTTCCCGCGTAGGTGTAGTCCTGGAACATCCCCGGATCGGCCTCACCAGGAACGCGGTCCTGCCGAATAAAGACCGGCTCGAAGAACGCCCGCATGCGAAAGTAATCATCCTGCTCGATCGGGTCGTACTTGTGATCGTGGCAGTGCGCACAATTCAGCGTCAGCCCCAGAAACGCCTTGCCGGTATGCTCGACCTGACTTCGCATCCAGTCGTTCGGGTTGAGCGAATAGTAGTTTCGGATCAGGTAGCCGGTGGCGACGCCCGCTTCGTAGTCGTCGGGAAACAGCTCGTCGGCGGCCAGCATTTCCTGGAGCATCCGGTCGTAGCCTTTGCCCTGATTGAGCGACCGGACGATCCAGTCCCGCCATCGGAAGATCTGCGACGCGCTGTTTCGCACGTCGTTCACGTCGCGGCGACCGTACCAGTCGCTGTAGCGCCAGACGTCCATCCAGTGCCGTCCCCAGCGTTCGCCATGACGTTCATCCCGCAGCAGACGGTCGACGACTTTCTCGTAGGCGTCGGGCGAATCGTCGTTCAGAAACGCTTCCAGTTCCCCGCGTGTCGGTGGCAGACCGATCAGATCGAGATAGACGCGCCGCAACTGCACATGCTTTGGGGCGGTCGATCGGGGCGTGAGTCCGTGTCGCGTCCGTTCGGCATCGAGAAACGCATCGATTGGATTCGTGACCTGGTTACGGTCTCCCGGTACGTCCGGTCGGTGGGGTGGCTGAAACGCCCAGTGTTCGCGTGGGTCGATTTCGGCGGCCTCGGACTCGGGCGACTTTGCGCCGTCGCGAATCCAGTCCCGCAACCGTTCGATCTGCTCCGCCGACAGCGGCTCGCCTTCGGGCGGCATCCGCTCGCTAGGCTCGCTGGCGGAAACTTTTTCAAGTAACCGGCTCTCCGCGGGCATCCCGGTGATGACAGCCGCGCCGCCATCGCCCCCTTTGCGAATGGAACTTCCCGTGTCGAGCCGTAATCCTCCCTCCTGCTTGAGCGCCCCATGACACGCATAGCACCGCGCTTTCAGCACCGGTTTGACGTCGCGTTCGTAGTTGCCCCCCTCGGCCCGAACGATCCCGCAGAGACACACCACAACCAACGCGCAAAAACAGATCAGGCGTTCGATACCAATCCGCCGCTCGCGGAGGCAGTTCGACCGACTCATCATGCGAGAATTTCCTCGATCACGCGGCCATGGTCGATGTCGAGTCGCTTGCGGCCAGGAACTTCCAGGCGGCGGTTGTTGAGGCCAAGCAGATGCAAAACGGTCGCGTGGAGATCGGTAACGTAATGGCCTTCGCCCAGCGCGTGATAACCGAGCTCGTCCGTCGCGCCGTGGACGTGACCCCGTTTCAGCCCCGCGCCCGCCATCCAAACCGTGAACCCGTTGGGGTGATGATCGCGGCCGGTATTGCCGCCGCCGCGCAGTTCCAGTCCAGGTGTACGCCCGAACTCGGTGCCGAACACCACCACGACATCGTCGAGCAGTCCGCGTTGCTTCAAATCCTGAATCAGGCCAGCAACAGGCAGGTCCACCGACGCGCACAGCCGTTCGTGATTTGACTTCAATTGCTGATGCGAGTCCCACGAGCCATACGGAGAGGGGAAGACCTGCACAAACCGTACGCCCCGCTCGACCAGCCGCCGCGCCGCCAGCAGCCGCTGACCGGCGACCTTCGTGGCGTCGTTGTTGAGCCCATACAGCTTTGTCGTGGACTCGGTCTCCTTCGCAAGATCGATTGCCTCGGGCACCGCCGCCTGCATCCGAAAGGCCAGCTCGTACGATCGGATGCGGGCTCGTAGCGTCTGATCCTCAGGGTACTCGACCGCCGCGAGTTCGTTGAGCCGACCGATCGTCTCGTACTCCTGCTGCTGCTGAGCCAACGACTGTCCGGCGGGGCGCTGGGCGAACGGCAAAGGATTCGCCGGATCCAGCGACAGCGGAATCCCCGCGTACTGCGGTCCCAGGTAAAGTGCGTCGATCGACTCACGCGTGTCGGACCGCGTCGGTCCACCCAGCACGACGAACTCCGGCAGATTGTCGTTCAGCGCTCCCAACCCATAACTGGCCCAGGCGCCGATGCTCGGCTGCGACTCGTCCAGCTTGTGGCGTCCCGTGTGAAACTGGTTCTCCGCCGCGTGATCGTTGTCGGTCGTCCACATGTTGCGGACGAAACAGAGGTCGTCGACCTGGTTCGCCAGGTGCGGCCACCAGTCGGTCATTTCGATCCCGCTTTGACCGTGCTTTTTGAAGCCGATCTGCATCGGAAAGATCGTCGGATAGACGTCACGGACGTTGATCTCTTCTGACGGGACCGATCGGAACCGCTTCTTGTGTAGCGGCGAAAGGACCGGGTTCTCGAACGGCGTCTTGTCGAACGTCATCCCGGCGTATTGGTTGAGGGCCGGTTTCGGATCGAATGTCTCCATGTGGCTGTAGCCGCCGGAGAGAAAGACCCAAATCACTGATTTGGCACGCGGCCGTAAATGGGTGGCGTCAGGGGAACCCGCCGGCGCTGGCTCGCCCGCGCGAACGACGCCCTCGTTAGCCAGCATCGCCCCGAGCGCCATGCCGGTCATCCCCATGCCGACGTCGGCCAGAAAGGCACGTCGATGGAGCGGGTGACCAGCACACCCACAGGAAAGGCGATTTCGTGAATGCATGAAAACGACTCCGACCGTCTCAGGTCAATGGTTTCGTCTGTAGCACGATGACAGTGCGCGGCGGTGTATGATTGACGGCCAAAAGGTACAGTTGTTGATCGTACACTGCGCAGTAATCGGACATCAAATACTTCCGTTCCTCGCCGTCGCGCAGGGGAAACTCCAAACGTGAGAATTTCCGAGTTCGGGGATCGAACACCGTCCAGGTGCCAAGGAAGTGGTGCGTTTCGCCATCGATCGAGCCGGAGCCGCCGGTCCACGTCGAATGGCACAGGTAAAGCTTGCCCTGAAAGTGCCAACCTCCGGAGAGGTAGCCGAACCAATCCTTGTAGCCCGGGACCGCGATCGAATCGCCCCAGGCTCCGGTGTTGACGTTGAGCGGGAAGATCCGCCCATTGAGATGGTCGCTGACGAACAGCGTGTCCTCGAAGACCAGGCCCCCTGCCGTCGGAGTCGCGTTCCTGTGGGGACACTGAAAATGAGCTGTCCACCGGTCGGTCTTCGTGTCGAACCGGACGATGTCGTTGCCGGTGTAGGTGCTGCCCCAGATTTCATTTCGGTCCGGCAGCGCGAAACTCATGTAGAGCGTGCCGCTGAGCTTGTAGGGGCACGGAAAGTTCTCCCCGGACTCCGTCTCGGGGTTCCATTTGAGCACGCTGGCGTGCCGAGTGTCGTAAAAATATACGTGGTGCCAGACCGGTTCGACGAACCCGCCATACACCGCGGGCTGCTGATGCGGGAACTTGTGACCGACGACACCTCTACGCTCACGATCCCAGACGTGCAACTCGGGAAGCCCCGGCGTGCAAAGATAAACCTTCGAGCCGCGGGCGATGGGCCACAAGTGCAAGCCCTTCCAGTCCTGGCCTGTCAGTTGTTTCAGATCGTGAATCGTCGTCCGGCCGGTAATCGTGTCGTACTGCCAGAGCGAACCATCAAGCGGACTGGTCCAGATGTTACCGTCCGTGCCGGCCGTCGGTTCGTGCATGCGATTGGGAGCCACTCCGATATCGCGCCGATAGAATCGTGGCGTTTTCACGTCGCCGACGCCTTCGGTCGTCAGCGCCGGTTCGTCGGCCGCATCGACGGTCGTCTGACACTCCGGCATGCCGCCGAGCTTCATCGTCCCCAAACCAACGCTGGCGAGCCCGATCAGTTCACGGCGCGAAAGTGAAAGCGACCTTACTTGTCGACGTTCGGGACTGAGCGATTTACTCAATCGTGTCATGATCTGTCATCTTTCCAGGCGGCTTACGGCAGAATCCGCAATTGATCGACGAGTCTGCCGCCCGAGGATAGTTTGACAATCAAAACTCCTTCTCGGCCAAAGAGCTCTTTCGCGTTGATGACCGCCCGATTGTCAGTCAGTGTTACCTTGCGTAAATCGTCGTGCCTGCCGGTGTCGCCATCCAGCGAAACTGCAAGTTGCATCTCGGGGACGGCCCTGGCGACCGAAATGACGACATCGCCTTTCGCATTCCGGTTGCTGCCGAGCAGACGTTCGAGGCGAGCCAGGCAAGCGACGCCGGCCGGTTCGAGCGACAGGCAAAGCCGCTCGTGTCCGCTGTCGATCGCCTTGACCTCCACTTCTTGATCGCTGACGCAATCGACCCAACGCCAACCTGACTTCGCGTCCACTTCCAGCAGTGCACCGGAGACCGCTGAGCTGGTCTTATTATAGACCGTGTAGACAAGTTTGCTCTCTCCAGGAAAACGGTTTGAGAGCACACCGGGAACTAATGTCGCCACATGAGGCTCGGGCTGCAACGTGGAGAAGGCGTCGCCATTTTCGGCAAGCGTCTGGATCACGGCTTCCGCTCCCGGATAGTCGTGACCGATCAGGCCGATGCCGTTGAACAGACACCGGCGCAGTCCGTCCGCATTCGATCCCCACTCGGCCAGTTTGAACTCGGGGCAGACAAAGCGAAAGTAGATCAGACTCTCGGCATCGTAGTGCTCTTCGGCAAACGGAAAGCCGGTGCGGTAATAGGTCTGGACCCAGGAGCCGTCAACAAATTGCGACAGGTAGTCGCTTCCGGCATGCTCGGTCATCAGAATCGCTTCTGGGTTCTCGCGTCGCATGGCGTCGCGAACCGCCGTCACATGACGAGAGAGCTCAGCGGTCGAAACGGGTCCGATTCCGTTGCGGTTATGCTCGTGCTCGGCGTTGTAGCAGGGGAACGTGAGATTCAATTCGTCGAGATAGACGCCGTCGAGTCCCGTTTCACGCACCAGATCGCCACATCGCTTTGCGACATAGTCCGCCCACGCCTTCCTTTCGAGAAAGCACATGCAGGTTTCGTCCCGCTTGCTGTAAATCGCCGGGATGCCCGGTTGATACTCGGCGGCCCACTCCGCCGCGTGTTCCCGATGCGTTTTCGTACCGGACCAGCAGAAGCGGTGATCGATATAGAGTGTGACTCGCGAGCCATTTTCCTGAATCCGCTTCACTTCGTCACGAAAGGCGGGAATGCCGCCACGCTCCTGATTCACCTCAAAGTCGCCCGGACGATAAATCCTGGAATCGAGAAACCCATTGGGAACCTGCGGGTCGTGTCGATAGTCATCCCATCCGGCCCACTGAAACACTTGACCACGGCCACGAAAATTCTCCGCCGCAACGTATTTCTGTTTCTCATACGAATAAAAGGAAGGGGGATGGATCGGCATAAAGCCGTAACTGTCGCGAAACCACGCCGACGTATCGAGGCGACGATACCAGGTATGCAACCATCGGGAATATTCACTCATCGCCGGTTTCCAGTCGCCGTTGTAAATGGTCAACGAAACTTGGGGATATTCAATGCTTTCTCCCGGCGCGATGTGGCGGAGGAGGGCATAGTTGGCCATACCCAGCCCCTGGTCGAAATCGAGTGGTTCCTGCGACGGCACCTCTTCCTGCAGGATGACTTCGCAGTGCCGGACCACCGACCTGGCTTCCGTTCCTTGTTTCTTCAGGATCAGGCCCTTGATTTCTCCGCTGCTGTCCCGTGGAAAGAGTGACAGGGCCGCGCCCGACTTCGGATCGAAGACGCTCATGACCTGCATCCAGGCGAGGTTGCCATACTCGTTCATGAGGTAGGCATCGGCGTCGCCGACGATTCCGCTGCGCCACGGGTAGAAATAGCGCAGGCCGGACCGCTCCCCATCGGTACGCACACGGCCCACGATCGGAAAGATCGTCTGCACGCGACGCGACTCGGTCGCGTCGTTGTGCAGACGCAACCACAACCGCGGATCTTCCGCGGCGTCCAACGACGCCCCCAGTTGAAATGTCAGGTTCGACTCGGAGTGGCGTAACGACAGTTCGACCAGCCTGCGGTCGGCAGTGTCGTCCACTCGCACTTGTTCAATCACGCAATCGCGCGAGTCACAGTAAAACGCTTCATTCATCACAATGAACAGGGGGGAGTTATCGGACTCGTACAGGTAATCGAAATTCCGGGACTTGTTGGACAGTTGTCGCCACGACAGTCCAGTCGCCGCGTTCCACTCGCAACTCAAATGCGCGTTCTCCAGCCGAATGCGTCCGTCGCGCAGCTCAACCAGTCCTCGATCCACGGACCCGACTTTCTGATCGTGGTTGAGCGGGGCCGTGTGTTTTGTCACCGGTGGTCGACTCGCGCGGGCGGGACGACCACCCGACAGCTTGACGTGGTCAATCGACAACGACGCTCGGCTTTTCTTGACATCGAGGGAATTCGCCGCCAGGAATACATACATCGGAGCGATCGGGATCAGTTCGGCTGCCCGTCCTGCCGAGGAAAGTCCATGCTTTTGATCGCTGGAGTCAAACACTAACTCGCCGTTGATCCGTACAATCACTCCTCTGGCCGTCCACTGAAGCTTCAGGCGATACCACTCATCGGCCTTCACACCAGAGAGCACGGGGACGTTGATCGTCATCGTTCCATCTTTTGTGGCGATGAGGCTCATCTGAGAATCCTGCACCTGTAGCCAGCAGACCTGCCTGGCCCAGGGGAGGACATTCTGAAATCCGAGATAGTAGAACAGGTGGCTGTCGTCGCTCAGCCGGTTGAACCGCACGGCCATTTCCAGATCGCCGTGCTGGTACTTGGACGAGGAGACGATCCACTGTTGGCCTTCCGGTTCGAGCATGAGCACGCCATCGTCAACTTTCGCCCCCGACGGCAGAGTTTGCCAGACGGCCGACGCCTCGGATTTGAACGAGTCGTCGATCAAGGGCTTGGTCGACTCTTGCGCGACGGAGTCGCCGAATGCCGACATGACGAGTCGAATGGCGAGGGCAACGATCAACGATCGTCGCCACGTCTGACGAGGAAGGAAGGATTCAGTCCGGGGATTGGTCATTTCGATTCCTCTGATTCCACGGTCCAGGTCCCGCCTCCATGAGAATATCGATCCAGAGCATTGATCGTAGCGTTCAGAACGATAAACTCAATGGACTATTTTTCTGGTGAGTGCCCGGATGCGAGTCGGATTTGTTCATTGCACGTTTGCTTGCACCTATGATGATTCTCCCGACGGCATTGATTTCGCAGTGGGTTTCAGCTGCGGCGGATTTTCCCTTTCTCCGTTCGTTGGGCGATCCATGGCGGAGTAGATTGCCACCGGCCGACGACCCGCTGACATGGTCGCTGGCGAAAGGACTCTGAACGGAATGGCCCTCGGCATCACTTCGCTGCAGCCTGTCGCCACGTCGCCGGTCGAGTCCCGGTGGCGGCGGATCGTGACGCCGATCCCAGCGCCGGCGTCGATTCCGCTCATCGAACGGCTGCGCGCGGCGG
>VGZA01000070.1 GCA_016872775.1 Planctomycetota bacterium
TGTTCGCCCCGGCGCCGCGCGGGCCGGTTGTTTTCTTAATCAGGCCTCTTTGCAAGCGTTGCTTTTTGGCACCGTGATCGGCGTTCTGCTGGGAGTGCTCCGCTGGGATGCGGTGTACTCGGGAACAGTACAGCGGCTCTGGTATAAGATCCATTTCGGAATCTGGGAATGGGCGTTCTCGCTCGTGCTGCTTGCGATCAACTTGCGACTGTGGCGTGAGTCGAATCCTGTGCGATCGAGCCGCCGTTGGGTACGTTCGCTTTTCTCCTTACTGGCGGGCACCAATCTGCTCTACCATTTCCCGCCGCTGCTGTTCGTGCTTTCCGACCTGGTGCGGCGCGCGGAAACGGACGGCGCTCCGCTGGGAGCGGCGGGGTTCCGACAGCGAATGCTGCAGCCTTTCGTTCTTTCCCAGACCGTCCATTTCTGGCTTGCGTCGTTCGCCGTAACGGGAGTTGTCCTGGCTGTCTGGTCGGCGCGACGAGGCGGCCAATCAGAGGACAGCAGCGCGTGGGCCAGGCGGGGCGGACGCCTGGCGCTTGCCGTTTCCCTGGCCCAGATACCGGTCGGCATCTGGTTGCTGGTATCCACCCCCTCCTTGACGATGGCTCGGTTCCTCGGCGCCGATCCGGTCAGCACAATCGCGTTCGCGTCGGCAGTGCTTTTCGCGATGCATCTGCTGCATCGACTGGCGAACCTGGCCCTGGGCGAATCACATCCTCGTTCGATCGCGATCGCCGCCGCCTCCCTGGTGATCGTCGTCTTCCTGATGACGCTGGGCCTGCAGTTGGCGCAAATCCACGCCCCTTAGTGTCGCCGCATCCGCTACGACCACCATAATCGGCTGTTCCCGCGCGCCGAGACCTGCCCGCGGACAGATCCGCGCGCCGCGCTCGATTCCTGGCCTACATTTTCCCAGGAGATATCCAGGTGCTTGTGATCGTTGGTTGCATCGTCGTGATCGGCTCGGTGCTGGGCGGCTTCACCATCGCCGGTGGACATATCCACGCGCTGATCCACCCCTCCGAATTGCTGACCATCGGCGGCTCCGCGCTGGGCGCGCTGATCATCATGGCTCCGATGAAGGTCATCAAAGACCTGATCAAAGGCATCATCAGTACGATCAAAGGCTCGCCGTTCAACAAAGCGGCCTATGTCGAACTGCTGAAACTCATGTACCACCTGCTGCGGCTGGCGCGGCGTGACGGAATGCTGGCCCTGGAGGGACATATCCGGGACCCACACGCCAGCGAAATTTTCCAGAAATATCCCAAAGTCGCCAACAACCACCATGCCTCCACCTTCATCTGCGGAATGCTCGCGCCGCTGATGGACGCATCGATAACCCCTGAGCGGTTGAACGATCTCGCGGAGATCGAATTGCGATCGATGGAGGAAGAACACCATGCACCGATGAGCGTGCTGGCGAAAACGGCGGATAGAATGCCCGGGTTCGGAATCGTGGCGGCCGTGTTAGGCATCGTGATCACGATGGGTGCCATTGACGGCCCCGTCGAGGAAATCGGACACAAAGTCGGTGCCGCCCTCGTCGGTACCTTTCTGGGGATTCTCCTGTCGTATGGATTTCTGGCGCCGCTGGTCGTGAATATGGAATTTCTCGGACACGCCGAGTTGGCGTTCTTCCGAGCCATCGCCAAGATCGTCGACGGATTCGCCCAAAGCCTGCCGCCCAAGGTCGTCATTGAGGTCGCGCGACGTGGAATGCCCAGCGAGGTGCGGCCCACCGAACAAGAACTCGAAGAACTATTCAAGGCGGTAGAGTCAAGTTAGGCATCGATTGAGTCGGGCGCGCCCACGGGCCCACAAGCGGAAAACGGAGCAGGACTATGGCTGGCGGTGGCGGCGCCTGGAAAGTCGCGTATGCGGACTTCGTAACCGCGATGATGGCGTTCTTCATGGTGATGTGGCTCGTTGCGCAAAACGCCAAAGTCCGCGAAACGATCGCCGAACACTTCCGCGAACCCGATCCGTTCAGCGTTTTTGACTCGTCCAAATCGGGCAACTCCGCCGGACGCGATAAACGCGGCAAGAAGCCGTACGCCAAATCCGTCGGCAGCAGCCAGACCCCGACGCTCGACCCCAGCAGCAGCAAGAACGCTCGCCTGGGCACCCAGCGCCAGTCCGACGCCTCGGGCGTCTCCTTCCTGGTAAACTTCCCCGAAGACCAGGCTCAACTCGACGACGCAACGAAGAATTCAATCGACCGGTTCCTCGGACAGGTCCTCGGCAAATCGTTCAAACTGGAAATCCGGGGCCATTGGTCACGCCGGCCCCTGCCCGAGGAGTGCCCGTTCAAAGATCACTGGGAACTCTGCTATCAACGATGCCAGGCCGTACGCGAATATCTCGTGGAAAAAGGCGTAGAGCCCGAACGACTGCGGATCAGTCAGGCCGGCATCTATGAGCCCCGCTCCATCCGCGCCGACGCCAAATGGGAGGCCGCCAATGCGCGCGTCGAAGTCACCATGCTGGCCGAGGTCGCGGAAGACCTCAAAGGCGTGCCGCAAGAACGTAATGCGCTCTATACCGAACAGGCCCATGAAGGCGGGTGAAGACGGGTTACGGGGAACGGTGGCGCGCGCTGACGTGTCGACTGTTCATTACCATAAACACTGCTCCCCGCTCTCTGTTCCCTGCTCCGTTCAACCTGTAACCTATATCCTGTGCCCCGTATCCCCTCGTAACCCGTAACCCGACATGATCACTTTGACTGCCACACTTGCTTTGACTTTGTCAGCGCCGGTCGCAACCGCCAATCCGGCGTTGCAAGGCTATTTGAACCATGAGTCGCTGACGCAGCAGCTGGTGGAGTTGGACCAATCCGAACTTGTGACGCTGCAGTCGATTGGCAAGTCACATGGCGGTCGCAACATCTGGCTGCTGACCGTCGGTCAGGGGACAGGGCCGGCGATCGCTGTGGTTGGTAATCTCCAAGCTGGCCATCTGGCCGGTGGCGAAATCTGTCTGAGGATGGCGCAGAAGCTCGTGGCGCTGTCGGCTCATGACGAGATGGTTCGCAAGCTGCTTTCGGAACGGACGTTCTATTTCCTGCCGCGTCCGGATCCGGACGCGTGCGAAAAGTCGTTCATCGGACCGTGGCGCCTGCCTGCCGGCAACGGACGGCGCACGGACGACGATCGCGATTTTCAATTCGGAGAAGATCCCCCCGAAGATCTGGACGGCGATGGGTGGATCACGTCGATGCGGATTGAGGATGAAACGGGTGGCTTTATTCCGCATCCGGAAGATCCGCGGTTGATGATCAGCGCGGATCGCAACAAGAACGAACGCGGAATGTATCGAATCCTGGTCGAGGGCATCGACAACGACCGGGACGAGTCGTGGAATGAGGATGCCGGGGACGGAGTTGGACTGGATCGGAATTTTCCGTTCCGCTTTCAGCCGTTTGAGCCTCACCACGGCCCGAATGCGGTTTCCGAACCTGAAAGCCGTGCGATCGCCGACTTCTTCCACGACCGCACGAATATTGCGATCGTTCTAAGTTTCAGTCCGGAAGAGAACCTGCTGAATCCCTGGAAACCGAACGCGGACCGGGAACGGCAGCGGATCAAGTCCGCTGTTCTCGGCGCAGATGCACCTGGCCTGGAGTACATTTCCAACGACTATAAGCAGAAACTGGGTTCGACGGAGGGGCCGGCGGGAACGGACAACCGGGGCACGTTTGCGAGCTGGATCTATTTTCACTTGGGGAAATGGAGTTTGTCGGCGCGAGGCTGGTCGGTTCCCAAGTTGGAACTTCTCCCCGACGAAAAGGCCGCGAGCGACAAACGAGGCGCGGACGAGTGGAATGCGCTGCGCTGGCTCGCGAAGCAGGAGCGGGACGGGTTCGCTCCCTGGAAGCGGATCGACCATCCTGATTTTCCCAACCGCAAAGTGGAAGTGGGCGGCTTCCGTCCCTTCTATCTGCTGAATCCTCCAGCGAATCAACTCGATGGGATCGCCGAAAAGCATGCGCAATTCCTGATCGGACTGCCGGCGCTGATGGCGCGGTTGGCGATTGCGGAGACGCGCGTGGAGGTTCTGGGAGGTAACGTCGTGCGGGTCACCGCGAAGAGCGTGAATCGCGGATTCCTGGCCGCGATGCCGGAGATGGGGCAAGTCAACGGCCAGCCGATTCAGTTGCAGATCGAGCTGCACGCGCCCGAACAGACCGTTTTTCTGCGCGGTTCGAAGCGGCAACGCGTGCCACGACTGACGGGCAACGGAGGCAGTCATGAAACGAGTTGGCTGATCCGGCTTCCGAACGCGGAGCCCGTCAAGCTGTCGATCGATCTGGCGGCGCCGACGGTCGACACCAGCCGCGCTGAAATTGAAATCAAACCATCGTCGTGAGCGCGGGGGCTCGCGCCCAAGCTTGCTTGTTGACGATCCCTGGTCCCTGGAGAAATTTCCGCCATGTATTCGAAGCGAATCGCCGAAACGTTGTCCGGCAGGCTCCACGCGATACCAGGCCAACTCGCGACCGTCGTCCTCGTATTGACCGCCGTCGGCATCGTCCATGCCGAGGGGGAAAAGCAGGTCTATCGCCCCGTCGGCGCTCCGACAGCGCCCAAAGTCCCCGCGCAGTGGAACCGCTACCACGATTACTCGGAATCCGCCAAACTATTCGCCGATCTGGCGGCGGCCCATCCCGAATATGCGCGCCTGGTCAGCCTCGGCAAGTCGTATGGCGGCCGCGACATGTGGGTCATGACCGTGAGTGATTTCTCCGCCTCGGACGATCGCCGCAAGCCGGGGTTCTGGATTGATGGCGCGATCCACGCCAACGAGATCCAGGCCACCGAAGTGGTTCTCTATACCGCGTGGTATCTGCTGGAGATGCGCCCGGAGAGTCCGCAGATCCAACAGTTGCTGCGGGAACGGGTCTTCTACCTGATGCCGATGATGAGCCCCGATTCCCGTGACGCCCATTTCTACGAAGCCAACAGTACCAATTCACCCCGCACGGGACAACGGCCGGTGGACGACGATCAGGACGGCCGCGTGGATGAGGATGGTCCCGACGACATCAATGGCGATGGCCATATCTCCACGATGCGCGTCAAAGACCCGCACGGCCGCTGGAAATCCCACCCCGACTTTCCCAATCTGATGGTGCCGGTGAAAGAGGGTGAGAAAGGCCAATACAGTCTGCTCGGGGCGGAAGGCATCGACAACGACGGCGACGGCCAGGTCAACGAAGATGGCGACGGATCGTACGACCCGAACCGCGACTGGGGATGGATGTGGCAACCCGAATACGTGCAACGGGGCGCTTATCGATACCCATTCTCGATCCTGGAGAACAGGCTGGTCGCAGACTTCATTGTCGACCACCCGAATATCGTCGGCGCTCAGTCGTATCACAATTCCGGCGGAATGATCCTGCGTGGCCCCGGCTCGAAGGAAGACGCTTTCGACGCGGCTGATCTGCGGGTGTACGACGCCATCGGCAAGCGCGGCGAACAGTTGCTCCCTGGCTACCGCTACATCAATATCGCCAATGACCTGTATGAGGTCTGGGGCGGCGAGGTCGACTGGCTGCACCAGGCGCGGGGCGTATTTACCTTCACTAATGAGCTGTTCACCCCTTTCAATTACTTCCGCTCGACCGGACACGAAGGATTCTTTGGGTCGAATGAAGTACAACACGCGTTCGACCGCTATCTGCTGCTTGGCGATGGCTCGATCCCGTGGCGGGAATTCGATCATCCAACGTTCGGCAAAATCGAAATCGGCGGGTTCAAAAAGAACTGGGTGCGACAGCCTCCCGCGTTCCTGCTGGAGGAGGAATGCCATCGCAATATGGCTTTCACGCTTTACCATGCCGACGAACTTCCGCTCGTCAAGGTAACGTCGGCTCGTGCGATCATGCTTGCCGGCGATCTGCGCGAAATCACGGCCATCATCGAAAACCCGAAGATCACACCTACGCATTCGGTGGCGGACGTCCGTGGAAAAATCACGCCTCCCGACCTGGTTACCGTGTCGGGAGCGGAGCTTCAAGTGCTGTCGGGAATGAGTTCCAACGAGGCGTTTTTCCAGCAGCCTAGCGAGACGAAGAGAAACCCCCACCAGATCAAGCTCGACAGCATTCCTGGGCACGGGCTGATCTACGTCCGTTGGCTGGTTCGCGGCGCCGGTCCCTATCGCATCACTGTGGAAACAGTGAAAGGTGGTCAACACGAACTGACCGTCGAATGAAACCGGCGGGCCGGAGCGCCACCAACAACGGCTTGCGACGAACGTGATTACCGGACAGTACCTGGCAAAGGGTCAGTCAACGTCGCGTGACTGGCGTTGAATCCGCCGCCGTCCAGATCGACAAAGATCGGATTTGCCACGGCAATGGGAGCATAATCGCCATAGGTCGGCCCCATGACGCGGGAGAGCTTGAGTCCCTCCCCCATCGCCGCCGCGATGATATGCGCATCTTTCTTCAATTGCAGCCGCATCGTGTGATCAAACTTGACGACGTCATCTCCGAAAAAATCGGGAGTCGTTCGGCGCGTGAAATTCAGTTCGGGGTGAGGCTCTCCATTCACGAAAATCTGGATGCGATTCACGTCCAGCCAGTTCGCGCATTGGACGCGCACGCGGATCAGCAGACCACCACCTGGGATTTCCACCTGCTCACCAGGCCCGAAACTTCGCTGCGTATCGGTCGCGTTGCACAGAGTGATCTCCAGGAACGGTCCTGTAGTCATCACGATCTTTCCCGCCTCGCAAGCCCGCACGATCTCCAGCGTATCGATCCTGGCCTGGTCGTCCGTCGAACAGCGGACGTAGTTTCGCATCCATCCCGATCCGTGGAAGTTGTAATGCGCATCGGTGTTGACGACGGCCGGAACGCGGATCCCCTGGTTCAACAACTGCAGCCAATGATGAATTCTACGGTCCCCCGGCTTGCCGTTGACCGGTTCATTGAAAAGGTAGTGCAGAGGATGCACTTCGATCACATCCATTGCGGCAAACATGCCGCGAAATCCGTCGTCCGGAGTGCCGTCCAGCTCTTTGTCACCGAACATCTGGACGAGGTTCGGGTGATTGCACTGCACCAGCTTTTCGCTGCCGCCGTCCCACATTGCCAGCCTCTGGATCTGTCGAACGGGATCGGCGTCCGACTGAGGACCGCCACCGTCCTGTTGGCGGGGCGTCAGACGCAGCGGGAAGGCGTTCTGATGATTCAACGGAAGGGGCGATCCTGTCAATTCGATGCCGCTGCAGGTTCCCATTTTCGACACCGCGTTCAGTCGCTGCAGATGTGGCAAGTAGGAGTCGATGCGATTGTGTTCCGTGCAGGGTGCGAACTCCACGTTTTCCGCAAGCAGGTTGAGAACCCTGCCAAGCTGGCTGCTGACATTGTCGCCCGAGGGACTGGAGTGACTATGGAAATCGGTGCTGACCCAGCCGGGGGTTACCACGGAGCGCACGAGCACCGCTTGCAGCGCGGCTTCCTTTCCGGCGGCGACCTCGAGCGTCTTCTGGACCACGTCAAACTCCGGCCCGTGACTGATCAGCACGTCGTAGATGCCGGGGGCGATCTCGGTCCGGAAATCGCCATCGGCGGTATAGATCAGATTCAAGACACCGAAGTCATCCGTTTCCGGCCCGAAGAAAGGCAGCAGCTTGTCGGGAGCGAATTTTCCGTCCTTCGTGCGGGGCCAGTCTTCGACGTCGCGCAACGGACGGAAAGCGATCTTGCAGGCGATCGGGGCGCCCGACAGGCTTCGGACTTTACCAACGACGTATCCGCAGGGCTCCATCGTCGCGGTGATTGGTCCAGGCTGCCCTGGCGACAGGGCGACGGTCAGCGGCGGGCGTGACGATGATTCAATCCGCGCCGTGGCGGTCTCCGAAAACAGGTCGAAAGCAATCCTGCCCCGAGCATCGGTTCGACCTGATCCGATTTCCGCGTCCCCCTCCTTGACTGTTACCTTCGCGTTCACGACAGCACCGGAAGGGTCCTGAACCAGTAGCTCGACGGGCCCGCTTGGCAACCCGTTCACGCGACCAACCAGGGAACGCAACTGCAAAAGATTCGCGCTGGGGAAGAACCGTCGCCGCACGGTCAGCATGAAATGCGCCGGAATCGAAACCGAGTTGGAACCATCCTGCGTCAGCTTGAGAACTTTGTCGTTGACAATCGTTCGTCCCTCGACCAGCACACCGTAGGCTTGCCGGTACCAATCGTCGTGCGCCCAGTAAGTGCCTGTCAACTTGTCGGTTCCGAATGTGAACGTCCGATCCGCGCGAATCGCATCGACAAGGTCCTCGCTCAGAGGCTCTTCGCTTTCGTTTTCATAATCGGTTTCGATCCGAACGAACGGTTCACCATCTGCCAGAATGTAGCGGTTGCAAATCTGTAGGACGCGTTGGGGCACGGTCGTCTGAAACTCGATGCTGAGCCGTCGGCCGCGTAGCGCGCCGTCAGGGACTGTTTGAGCGGGACCGTCGTCGACGAAGCAGCGAACTTTCGACGGATCGCTGAAGAGATAACGGCCTCCTGCCGGAAAATAAGCGCCCAACTGATCGTTCGACGGTTCCAGGCGGCTGCAATCGATGACGCAGCCGCCGACATTCTTGATCGACATGTTGGCATTTCGATGGGCCGCGGGCATCGCGATCACGACGGAAAGTTGATCGTTGCGCAAAACCAGGTCGCCAAAAATACAGTCGACTTCCTTGCCCTGGGGAGCGTACTGGTCCCAATTGTCGGCCGTCAGCCGCACCAACTCCGCAGCGCCGGCCTTTATTCCTAGCAGTAACATTACGAGCCCCAGTGAACCGATCGCGCGCATCAGCATGATTACGCTCCCTCGAGAATACAAAACCGTGTGCCGGGACCAATATTGCGGATTTGCCGCCCCAGTTCAACTCAGGTGAACTTAATTGGTGCCGCGGGGAATCGCACCGCTGCAGGGAGCGGCGGCGGCAGGAGTAATTGGTCGCTGGCGCGCGAGATCACCCGCTGCAACCTCGGCACGTCGCGCGCGTACAGGGTCGACAGCCCATCGCGATAAAGCTCGCACCACCCTTCCGAAGCCGCCAGTAACTGATCCCAGTTCGAATCGCACCTGACCAGCACCAGGTCGGCGCATCGGTCGTCGACACGATTGCCCGAGAGTCCGGTCACGGCGATCGGGGCCTCTTTTGGCGCGCCACCGAGGTCAGGCACCACCGTCAGGTCGTTCGGAAGGTGCCATTGCAGATAGGGGACCCAATCGGAGTGCGTCGACAAGGTGCCATGCAGATCCTCCCGAAGAATCACGCTCAGAGCTTGAAGCGGCACCGCCGTGTCCGGATTCGCGACGCTACCACGGTAGGCACCGACCTGCCAAGGTGCAATTCCGACCAGACAGCGATACAGTGGTTCGACGGTCATGAGCGTCAAGATCCAATGGATGAGTGTTACGCGTGCCAACAATGTCAGTCGACGCGCGGTTGCCTGGCGAGCCACGATTCCGCTGGCAGCGATCATTCCACGGTGAATCCGCCGACCGCCAAACGACACCACTCCCACGCCGACCAGCGCCGAACTGCCCGTCGCAATCAGCACCACCACGGTCACAAGCAGGCACAGCCACGGTGCCGATCGATCGCGGCTTCCGGACCGCGGCACAAACGACGCGACGAACGATGCACAAATTGGCAAAAAGTCGCTGAGCCCAAAACTTGAGATCCGTTGCATCGGCTGACAGATCTGGTCCAAGTCGCAGAGCCGTAATGTCGGCGGGCAGGAACCCCGGAAGACAAGCGGGATCCAGAGGACAGACCAACCGGCCAGCAATATGAATCCGAGCGTTGCCACCGGCCGAGCCACTGGGCGGCGCCCCGCGCAGGCCAAAGCTCCGATCGTGATGCCGTGCACGATCATCCCCAGCCACGCCATGCTGTCCGTGAGTCCCCAAACCATCGCAAGAATGAGTATCAAGCCCGCGGCGCGGCCATTTTCTCGTTCCAGGTAATACGACAGGAGGGTCGTGTACCAGGCGAAGAATGCCAACGTAATCAGCGGTTCGCCTATGGAGTGCAGTTGGCGCAGTAACGGATCAAGGGCCATAAGCAGCACCGCGAGCGTCGGCACGTTTCGCAGTCTCAAACGGCAAAGTGAACCGAACAGGGGAACCAAGGTTGCAGCGGCCAGTGCATTGCGGACCAGCACGATTCCAGAATCGCCGAAGAGTTGCCAGGCCATGCCAAAGATGCCGGAGGGCTGCCGCGCCAATAGCCAAAGCGATGGCGACGCCTCGGCCCAGCCACAGGACGCCGCCAGGAGCAGAAGAAGAATCCCACAAACCGCCGAATTTCCGACCCGCTCCACGGGCCGCGCAGCTGCGAAGGGGAAACGCATTATTGATTCGACGGCGAGCATGCCAGACTGTGGTCGTTAGCCACCGTGTCGGCGGCCTGCTTTTGAAGCACGACGCTGGCTGTGGAGCGTCTGGCCTGCGGATTCGCCGCCGCGACTGTGCCTGACGCTCGTGCCACACTGGAGGCGGAATCGGTCGTCATTGGCTGCGGGGAGCTCGAAGACGGCGGGGCATTTTGTCCGGCGTCGCGGGACTTCCTCGGAACACCAAGCAGTCCGTACTTCTTCATCTTCTTGTACAGGCCGACGCGGCTGATGCCCAACGCCTGGGCCGTGGCGGTGCGCCGAAAACCATGAGCCCGAAGCGCTTCCTGCAGGATTCCTTGTTCGGTGAACGCGACTTGTTCGAACAGCGAGTGGGGTACGGAGCCCGCTTCCTCCTCCAATTTGCGGTTCCTCGCAATATCGCGAAGTCCCGGCGCCAGATCGGCCGATGTCAGCTCGCCCTGTCGACAGAACAGAACCGCGCGCCGAATATGGTTCTTCAATTCAAGAATGTTCCCGGGCCAATCATGGCACTTGAGGTTGTCCAGAAACTCGGGCGCGATCCGGTCCACCTTCGCGCCGTGCGTCTGAGAAAATTCCCTGACGAAGCCGACGATGAGTGGCACGATATCGCGGGGACGCTCCCGCAACGGCAGTAGATGAAATTCAAGAACATTCAGTCGATAATAGAGGTCGGCGCGGAATTCCGATTTCTCCATCAGTCCCTTGAGATCGACATTCGAGGCGACGATGAGCCTGGCCAGACAGCGGCGAGGCGCCATGGTTCCCACCGGTTCGAATTCCCCGGTTTCGATCACCCGCAATAGTCGGGTCTGCAGGGCGGGAGAAAGAAGGTCGATCTCATCGAGCAATAGAGAGCCCGCTCCCGCCAGCTCCAACCGTGCAGTTCTCGCGCATTCGGGTCCGCTGATGTCGCCTCGCCCTCCGCCAAACAGTTCCATCTCAACCTGGTCCGCCGGAAACGAACCGCAGGCCACAGAATAAAATGGCTCGCGCCGACGCAGCGACAGCTCGTGGATCAGCCGCGCGATCGTTGTTTTTCCCGTACCCGTTTCGCCCACCAGTAAAAGCGTCACGTCGTGAGTCGCCATCATCACGAGCTGGTCGAGCACCGCGTGCATAGCGGGGGTGTGGCACTCGTAGGTCAATTCCCCCGCGCGAATCGTCCACGGCTGCGGACTCGGGGACTTTGCAATCGCATCGGCACGACCCTTGGCCAGAGCCAAGGCCTCGATCAATCCTTGAGCATCGTAGGGAGGTCCCCACCGACTGTGGATGTACTTATCGGCTTCCGCGGTCCAGTCCAGTTTCCACGTGGTATCTCCCATTTGGATGCACGGTACGGGAGCGGCGGACGCGACGCGCGACAGGTACTGGCATGGATCGTCCGCGACAAAACTGGCGTTCAGATCGAGCAGCAGCAGGTCCGGCCGCTGTTCCGCAAGAATCCGCTGTGTTTCGGGAAGTGCGTCCGCCTGGAAAACCTTCGTTAACTCGCTGCTGCCGAAACTCGATCGAACGAGCTGCACTCGCTCCGGATCGCGCGAAACCACCAGCACTCTGGATAGGGGCGGGTTCTTAAAGCGGGAACTGGCGCCTGGCATGTTTAAGTCCTTGCGGCAAAATGGTTTGCGAAGCCCTAGGCCGGCATCTGCGGCCCGATTGGTGTTGCAGGGCAGATTCCAGACTAATTCGGGCTCAAAGAGATTCAATAGACTGCTTCCGGCAGTTAGCAGTTTTCGCGCACCCGTATACGCCAGGAAGCAACAGGCGGTCAAAACTTTCCGAGCCCCCCCGTCTTACCAGGGGGATCGATTTTTCCTCGAATTAGTAACGTGCCAAGTTTGTTGATAATTCCCACGACTGCCGATGAAGGAACAGGGACCGTATTCCTGTTTCCAAGTTCGAACTGCACAGGCAGCAGACATGACACGGACGTTTTTCAGCCGCCGCGCGATTGGGATCTTGGTGCTCGTCTTCTTCCTGGTCCCGTTTGCATTGCGCGGCGCCCGTAACTCCGTCCAGGGCATGAAGAACGACGTGCGAAACTGGTTGCCCTCAACGTTTGCGGAAACCGCGGAAATGGAGTGGTTCTGGAAGCATTTTCTCGGCGAGCGATTCGTGATCGCCAGTTGGCCCGGATGTGAGCAGGGATCGGAAGCGTACGAACTGATGCTGAAGAAGCTGCAGGTGGAGCGACCACCGTCGATGCGGCATCCCGCGGACAATTCGTCTAAGCCGTTGGACATGAAACCGGCCGATGAACTGACGGTCAGCCATGAAAAAGCGATGCACAGTATCGTGCTTGAGCGGGATTACGATTTTGTCGGCGACCGGTTGGAACTGTATTGCACCGGGAATGTCCACCGGAACTGGGGTGGTCGCGACGAAAAATGGCTGCGCGGCAAGGGCGACCTCTGGTACTTCCTGACTCCTCAGGGCGAACTCTATTCCTGGGACGGCGCCAAAGCGCCGTTGGCGTCCGCACTTGTGCAGTTCTGGCGGCGCGTCAGCGGGAGCCAGATTCGAGGCGATCACGTCGCCAGTTTCACTCAGGAAGATGCGGCCTGGTACTACGAAAACCCACGGCGCCTTAATGCACAATACTTCAAGACCGTCACCACAGGGCCGTCCGTCCTGCAAGGTTTGATCGACGATTCGCGTGGTGTTCTGCGGGACAACGTGCCCGAGGCGGAGAAGCGCCTGCGCGGATCGTTGTTCGGACCCGACGGAAAGCTGACCTGTTTTGTCCTGACTCTCACCGACGCGGGGCGCGCGGATATGCACCGTGTGATTGGACGGGGAGTTCTCGGCAAGCCGGTGGGACGGCTCTATGAACTGGCGATGGAATGCGGACTGAAGACGGAGGAATTCCACCTCGGAGGCCCGCCGGTTGACAACGTCGCGATCGACGAGGAAGGAACGATCACGCTGGTGAGGCTGGTGTCGCTGTGCGTTCTCCTGGGAGTCGGACTTGCGTATGCCTGTTTCCGCACCATCAGCGCCACGACGATGGTGTTTGTGGTGGGAGGGATCGCCGCGGTCGCCAGCCTGGCGATTGTCGGATGGTTTGGCTCCGAATTGGACGCGGTGCTGATGTCGATGCCGGCACTCGTCTATGTGCTTGGAATTTCGGGCGCCGCGCACCTGATCAACTATTACCGCGAGGCCGTGGAGGAGCATGGCTTCGACGGAGCGCCCGAATCCGCGGTGAAACATGGATGGAAGCCGGCACTGCTGTGCAATATCACCACCGCGCTCGGCCTGTTTTCACTTTTTACCAGTGATATTGTGCCGATTCGGAAATTCGGAGTTTTCTCCGGCGTGGCGGTCATGGCAACGTTGGTTCTGCTGTTCACGTATCTGCCCGCCGCACTGCAGATCTGGCCCCAGAAGCCCCGCACGGCAAACGAGCGACTTCGAGCCGAAAACCCTTGGTACGACCGCTATCTAGTTCATTTCTGGGATCGGCTGGCCTCGTTCATCGTCCGTCATCACGTCGGTGTGAGCATGGCCTGCATTGCCATCTGTGTCGGCGTGGGATGGGGGATCACCAGAATCAACACCACGGTGAACATGCTCAAGATGTTCGATGGCAAAGCAAAAATCCTCGCAGACTATGCCTGGCTGGAAACCAACATCGGCAAGCTGGTACCGATGGAAGTCGTAATCAAAGTGCCCAAGGAAAAGTTGCAGCCGCACCTCGCGGCGCGCACCGCGAACGGGAACAATGAGAACGACCCGTTAAAACTCAATTTCCTGGAACGAATGCAGATCGTCGACACCGCCCAGCGGATCATTGAGGAACAGTTCGGCGAAGCCGGTCGTGGCGTCGCCGGTCGGTCGCTGTCCGCCGTCACATTTGCGCCGATCCTGCCTCAACCGAAGCCAGGGATGAACATTGAGCGTTACGCCAAACAAGGGAGCCTGGAAAAATACCGCGACGACTTCCTCAAGTCGGAATATCTGAGGATCGACCGGCAGGACGGCTCGGAGCTCTGGCGAATCAGTCTGCGTATTGCGGCCCTGCAGGACGTCGATTACGGCGACTTTGTGAAGGAGCTCAAGACGGCAATCGAACCGGTGATTGCAGCGCAGGCTTATAGGGACCAGGTGCTGCAAAAGGTACTCGAGCGCCGCGAAGATGGGAAGCTGACCAGGGCCAGCATCTGCATTCTGGGAGCCGCCCTGGGATCACGGAAGTCCAAGACGCTCGAGGGCAATTCCGCCGAGGTCGCTGACCACTCGCTTACCATCGATGGCCCCCAAATCCTGGCTCAATCGTTGCGGGAGACTTTGAAAGGCAAATTGCGAGTCGAATGGCACGATCCGGGCGATGGACCGCTCAACGAGCGATCGATGGAGAACCTCGCCAAATTCGATTGCATCATCCTGGCTGGCGATACTAGTCTCTACGACCTCGACGCCATTCAGAAACGAGCCAGGTCCATTGTCGACGCGCGAGACGCCGTCGCTTCCACCGACATTTCCGTAGTGGCGCAGGGCGATTCCCGGGATCGCTCTGGAAAGACGATCTCGGCCGTCTACACCGGAGTCGTACCGATCGTTTATAAGGCTCAACGGACACTCCTGGAGAGCCTGATTCAGAGCACGTTCTGGTCGTTCGTGACGATTACCCCCTTGATGATGTTCGTTTCCCGCAGCGTCGGGGCCGGACTGGTTGCGATGTTGCCCAACGTACTGCCGGTATTCGTGATTTTTGGCGGCATGGGCTGGATGAATATCCAGGTCGACATTGGATCGATGATGACGGCGAGCATCGCCTTAGGCGTTGCGGTTGACGACACGATTCACTATCTGTCCTGGTACCGGCTCGAGATCGACAAGGGACTTTCTCGGCCCGCAGCGATTCTAAACACCTACAAACGGTGTGCGACCCCCACCTTCCAGGCCGCGTTAATCAGCGGGTTGGGACTGTCCATTTTCGCTTTCAGTACTTTTACACCAACACAGCGATTCGGATATCTGATGCTCACCATACTCTTCATGGGTGTGGTCGCCGAGCTGATCTTCTTTCCGGCGCTCTTGGCGGGTCCGCTGGGCCGCGTCTTCCGTCCGCGGAAGGCACCGGTCGAGGCGACCGTGGAAAGCGGTTGCAGCGAAACCGTCGTCTATTCTCTGGAAGAAGAGCGAAATGATCGCCCCCATCAAGGTGTCGGCCAGCCAAGGCTGGGAACTCCACGCATGGGCGAACGGGGCACCGGAACGCGCGACCGTTGAAAGTGCGCGACGCAGAACGGAACGAACTCCGTTCTGCGCCTTGCATTCGTATGAATTACCGACCCGGTCGTTCAACACCGAACGTCGGAACTACATCCTTTTGAACAGCTTGTCGGCAACCTGTTCGCGGTGTGCACCCTCCAAGTCCGCTGCGAGTTGATCGAGCAACGCGTCGAACGACTCCTCAATCGGATTGATAAATCGCGCCGAGCCCACACCGGAACTGCCGTTGTCAGCCAAGATTGGCGGTATCTCCACAGATCGCATCGACCCCGCGGCAGCCGTCGTTGCCGACGCCTGCAGCGCGACAGGTGGCACGATTTTTCGTGCCGCGGACGATGCCAGCGGCGAAGCCGCCAGCAGCGCCGATTCGCCCTCACCGCCTCCACCACCTCTCACGAGGCTGGCGGTGAGTCCGTTCAAGTAGTTGATTAACAGAATCGCGTCCACCGGCGCGATGATGTTGTCGCCGTTGATGTCCAGGAATGGAGCGGCGACGGCCACGGTCTCCAGTCGCCGGGATCGATTGTGGTTCAGATCATTGATGAGCAACAACGCATCCAGATTGGTCACCAGACCGTCGTTGTTCACGTCGTACGCATTGCGCGGGTTGACATTCGGACCACTGGTATGGGAATCCGGGTTGCCCGAGCTGCCGTTGATCGGCGGGTCAAAGTTACCGACGATCGGCAAAGCGAACTCGTCGCCGTAGGCCGCATAGGTATCTTTGCCGAACGGCACCGGTTTGAACGCATGATCAAGCGTATTGACTCGCGTCTGCCCGACGAAGCCAGCGCCCGAGTGCCGAACCGCCCCGGTCGGATCATTCGAGACCAGGAAGTACCATTCGGCGGCCTCCTGGGGATTCTGGCCGGCTCGGTCCGGTACCCACAATCCGACGTCGTCAATGCCGTCCTGATCCATGTCGGCAGCCACCGGCCGTTCGCGGACGCCGATGTAGCCGAATTCGATCGTGGCATCGACCTGCCCGAAACCGTTGTACCGCAGGTCGAACATGAACGCGTCGTCGCTCCAGGCGCCGACGTCGTCCAGTCCGTCACCGTCGAAGTCGCCTGCGATCGGCCAGCCGCGCAGACCATTCGTGAACTGTGAAGCGACGTTGACGCGGTAGTCATGATCGGTATCAAGGAACCAATTGGTGCCGTCAAATACACCGACCTCGTCGCCGTTGGCCGGATTGCCGTCGAAATCACCGGCAAACGGCAAACCGTTCACCGCCGCCGGATCGATCGCCTTGATATCGGCGACACCGTCGTTGTTGGTGTCGATCAACCAGCGATAGACTCCGGTTGCGTCCTTGCCGTAGGCACCCAGCTTGTCGAATCCATCGGCAACACTCGCTGCCGTCGCCGAGAAATTACCCGCGATGACGTCGTCGCTCGTGAAGAACTTGTCGTTGCTGGTCAGGTGCCGGACCGCGTAGACAATATCTCGATTGACAAAGTCGAGATTACCTGGATCGAACTGGTTGTTGCCGTTCGTATCGACCCAGACATTGCCGGAATCCCAGGCACCCAGCTCGGGTCGGCTGTCGACGGTGAAACGGGCGACAAAGTTGGTACCGGGCTGGCCGTCTCCGGACGGGAACGTAGGCGTTCCGACCGGCTCCTGGGCATTCGACTCACCGTCAAGTTTGTTGCCCGCGATGTCCACGACCTCATCCGAGATGGTCAAGGTAAAGCGATCGTCGGGCAGCGGTTCAAAGAACGTCAACTGAACTGTGCCTGTCGCAGGCGCCCCATTTAGCAGCGGATCGAGGAGCACCGTGATCGATTGAATCGGAATTCGGCCATTGTAGTCGCCGGTCAGCAGATACTGGCCCGGGGTTGCCGCAACGATGGCCGAAAGGGCCGGATGAATCGGGAAGTTCGCGGGATCCCGGTTCGGCAAGTCGCGCAAGCGGATCGACAGGGTATTGACGAGCGGCGTCGGTCGCGGCGTCGGCTTCAGATCGAACAGGTTGAACGCCGGATCCGCGGTAATGAACACGTCGGTGACCTGAGGCCCCTGGGTGTCGACCATGATCCGCAGCGATTGGGGTGCCGACAGATTTCCTGGGACATCCTCCGCGGTCAGCAGGATTCGACGAGTCCCATCGACGCCCAGGTCGACCGTCGCGCCTCCCAGTGTGACGGCATTCGGTGCATTCATGTGCACGTCCGACGTCAGCTCCCAACGTCCGTTGGGATACTGGTTGGTTCCGTCCAGCGGCTCGGAAACCGCCAGCCCGATGAATACGTCCCCGGTATCGACCAGTCCGTCGTTGTTGCGATCGATATAGGCGCGAACGATGGAGTTCGCTTCCGCAACACCGAAGAATGTGGGAGTCGTATCGTTGGTGATTCGATCCACGAACGTTGGCGCCTGGGGGATAACTCCCGAATCACTGTCCGGATGCAATCCGTCGGTTGCGCTGGCCGCGTCTCCGAAGAACACTGGAGGTGGAACGGTGTCGACGACGATTTCGAACGGCACACTGCGCGGTCCGAAACCGATCTGTTGCGGATTCGCGGGATCGATCATCTGCACGCGTGCCGTGAGGAAGTGGCTTCCGTCGGACAGTGTGGGAGTGGTGAAGCTGTAAACGCCTTCTTGTCCCGTCGCAACGGCAAAACCGAGCGGCACCTGGGGTGCCACCGCCGTCTGCGGCAGGGTATTGCCTTCATCAAAAATGGCGATGGCGAATCCCGGAGCCGTCGGCTGGGCAATTCCCGCCTGGAAAGGTATGCGGATCACTTCGTCGACAGGTACACCATTCACCGCATTGCCTGGCGCATCGTGCAGGAAGATTCCATCGTCCAGCCGGAAGAACAGGGTCGGAGTGTTATCGTAGGTGATGTTGTCGTGCTGGGAGCGTCCGGTGTCGCTGTTGTCGGTTTGCCCTGGCGGGTTGGTGGCGCCGTTGGCCGGATTATCGTCGAGCTCCATCGCATAGGGCGTCGGTGGCGCGACATTGATCACGGTCAAATTGTAGTTATTCGCGGCGACGACTCCGTTGGCCACATTACCGAAGACCCGCAGGTAGTAAACCTGTCCCTGCACGGCGGGGATCCGGATCCGTTCGTTCTCCGCGAACGGGTCGCCATCCACGTTCAACTCGGGATTGGCTCCGCCGCCGTTGTTGCCGCCGAAGTTCGGACCGGCACCCGCGATCAACGTCCCGTCGACGTCGTACAGTTCAATGTCCAGATTTCCGTTATTCGGAAGTCCCGGCCGCCCGCTGGACGGTATCGTGGCGACCTCCTCGAAGAACGCCTGCACATCCAATGTACCGGTGACCTCCGCCTCAATCAGATACCAGTCGTCGTCACCTGGCACATTCTGTCCGTCGCCGAACGGATTGGTGATCGGCCCTGGATCGATCGTCGGATCGACGTTGACCGTTTGGTTTGCACCGATATGCGTGGCAACGAAGCGATCGTCGTTGTATTCGTACGGATCATGCTTGAAGACGGCCAATCTGCTGCCGGTTGCCGGTGAATTCAGAGTGGTTCCCGCTTCGTCGAGGAACTGCACGCGTTCCACGCCGTCGAAGACGACCTCGAAGGCCTCGGCATTGCCTGGGCCGACCGTCACCGTTCCGTTGCTGTCGCTGACATCCTTGCGATAAATCGTCAGGTCATCCGCGCCGTTATCGACAATGATCAGCCGATCGCCGGCGCCCGTCGCCGATCCGGCAAGAACGTTCATCTGCACCGCGTTCAGAGCCGCGTCGATGGCCAGGGCATCGGCGTTCTGAACGCGAATCAGATCGGCGCCGCTCTCGGAGGAAATCCGGGCTTCCTCGACGGTTCGAGCGCCCGCGGCGAGTACGAGTGTATCGACTTGCAATGCGGCATTGACGGTGTGGCTTAAGGAAGTCGCCAGCGTCTGATTCACGTCGATCACGTCAGGTCCGGAAGTGCCGGAAATCAGGATCGCGTCCCAGTCCGCACCGCCGTCGATTGTGTCAGCGCCGCTGCCGCCGATGAAGCGATCCTCACCGGCGCCACCAATCAACAGATCGTCGCCGTCACCGCCGAGAATCAGATCGTTACCGGCGCCGCCGTTCAGCGTCTGCGAGATCAGCACGCCGTCGGCCGGAGTCTCGTTGCCGGCCAACGTGTCGTTGCCGGCATCGCCGTTCAATGCGCCGAATCCACTGAGATAATCGTCCCCTTCGCCACCGTTGATGGTCAGGTTGTTCACATTGGCCAACGTCACGCCGAAGATCGCCGACAAGCCGTCCGATGCGGTCACAACGTCGTTGCCCTCATTGGCATTGAACGTCAGTCTGTCGTTGTCTCCGGGCGAATCGATGTTGGCGACGTTGACGTCGTAGGCCAGCCCGGCGATGTTCACCACGGCCGCCTGCGCGGTAATGGTCACCACGTCGGAAACCGTTCGGCCCGCGACGGTCACGGTATCGGTCTCCGGCCCGGCCAGATCGAGACCCACGTCCAGATTGATTTGACGGACGTCGGTAGTGGCAAGGTCGCGCACGTCGATGTTATCGGCGCCGATTCCGCTGCTGATGTCGATTTGCTCAACTTTGCCCATGTCGATTGTGAACGGAATCAGATTTGTCCGTTCGAAGAACGCGCGTGCCGCGTCGCCCGTCTTGGTGCGGAGCACGAAGTTGTCGCCGGCCGTGACTGAACCATTGATGATCTGCACGTCAACGCCTTCGTCTCCTTCAAAAACGTCAGAGTTGTCGCCGTTGTTCCAGATATTTCGGTCAGAGCCGCTGCCGCCAAAGATCTTGTCGTCGCCAGTTCCAGCGGTGATCACGTCATTGCCGTCGTCCCCATAAATGGTGTCGATGCCGGCCAGCCCGCTGATGGTGTCGTTGCCCGCACCGCCAAAAATGAGGTCGGCCAAAGGCGACCCCGTCAACGTATCATCGCCATCGCCACCGTAAATCGTCGCATCCTGCATGGTCGATACGTTCACGACGTCGTTTCCTTCGCCGGCATCAACCAGCTTGCGACTGCCCGCAAGCGACAGTCCCAGTGTGACCGAATCGTCATCCGCCAGAGTAATGACGCGGATCTCCGTGAAATTGGCACCGATCGCCACCGGCACCGCATTGGTGGTGATGGTGGTGGCAGTGGAGGTCACGGTGTCGATCCCCGGCGTGCCGATAATCTCCACCACGTCGCTGATCGGCGTGTTGGGGAAACCGACAACGGTCAGTAGATTCGAGAACCCGGTGAGGTTGGTCGGATAGACCTGGAACAGGTCGCTACCCTCCTGATTGATCAAAGTAACGTCGCGGAATCCCCCGTAATCGAACGATTCGCGACCGGCGATCTGAACCAGGTCGCCGGCGGTACCCGCCGACACCGTCCAGTGACTGTCACGCTGATCATCACTGATCTGCAGAGTATCAGCGTCCTGGGCATTTCCGGCGAGGAACAGGTGTTCGATACCGGTGTAAGCGGTAAGCAGATTACCGTTGCCGCTCGCGGTCACATTCCCGAATCCGGAGGTCAGACCGGGATTGACGTTCACGGCGTTCACGACCCCGGCTTCTCCGTTGATCGTCAGCGAATCGCTGCCCCCTGGTCCCCCGCCATTTGTATTGATGGTGTTGACTCCAGCGGCGACCGGCAGCTGGATCTGGAACGCGTCGTCGCCATCGAGCCCATTCAAGGTGTAGATCTCAATGCCGGATGTCAGCAGCGGCAATTGCGCGTTGAGCGCGATGCGCCCCAACGTGGCCGAACGATCGACATGGAATCGGTCGCTGAGTTCGGTACCATTGGCAACCAGCGTGTCGGCTCCACCCGTCACGGCATTTACCGTAATCGTGGCCGTCAGACCGAGATTTTGATAGGTCATTGCCAGAGTCTCATTGACCCGAATCGTGCCTTCGTCGCGTCCGGCACCTGGCGTATGAACAATCAGATCGCTGCTAGCCAGGTCCAGGATTGTCAACCGATCATTACCGGTTTCCCCGTCGTAGATCAGCGACTCAAATCCGCCGTCGCTGGAGGCATACTCGTTGATTCCGTTTTTGTCGCAATCGACGACAAAATTCCTGACAAGGTTAATGATCGTATCAAACGTCTGTCCGGAGTTCGCGGAGTCGAGCCGGATCGTGCCTGTCTCCGACGTGAGCGGCTCATACTGAACCCAATTGGCGGCGGGTGTCTCAAACTCAAACAGATCGCCTTGATCACCGGTCGCTGCCGATGGCGTACCACCCACCAAAAAGGCCCGCACATTCCAGGCGATCGGCTGATTGTTGGCGGGGTTGATTGCCGGAGCCTGGAAAACGACGTCGTCGTCACTGGACAAGGCATCAATGAACAATTCGATATCCGGGTCGGCTGCGTTATTGTTGACCCAGAGGATTTCCGGGCCGCCGTTGACACTCGAAGTGAAATCCTTGTTGCCATCAGCAGTCGCGAATCGCAACGGGTTCGCCAGCTGGGTACGGGCGATGATCGTGATGTCGTCGTCGCCGTTGGTGCCCATGATCAGCACGCATTTTGCACCCGCCACGACACCGGCCTCGATATGATCGAAACTCAAGCGAGCATTGCCGTTGACGATGATTCCGCCTTCATCATCTTCCGGTCCCGCCTCGAAGGTCACGAGTGCGCCGCCGGCGTTCACCACGAATCGATCGCCCGCCGTTTGACCGATCGGGTCCCCGCCGTCAAAGAACAACGGGATGTTGCCCGCGGTAATGTTGAACGTGTCGTCGCCTTTCAGGCCGAATACGCCCAGCGCCTCGGTGTTCGTGGTAAAGGTAACCGTCCCGTCGAGCACCGCGTTGTTCAGATCGTCAACGGACACCGATCGCGCCGGAATGTTGATATCGAACGTCTGGCTCAACGCATTGCCTCGGACGTGCAGGCGGTCCTGGCCCGCGACGGGA
>VGZA01000071.1 GCA_016872775.1 Planctomycetota bacterium
GGAGGGGGGGGGGAGGGGGGTTGGCGGGGGGGGAGGAGGGGGGGGGGGGGAGGGGGGAAGGGGGAACGGGGAGGGGGGAACGGGGAACGGGGAACGGGGAACGGGGAACGGGGAACGGGGAACGGTGTTTGTTTTTTCGGCGGTGGAGTTGGGTTGGCGTCTGGGCGAGGTACGGGTTGCGGATCGTGACGATCATGCCGGTTAGGAGGAGAGGTGTGTCGAACTGGTCCTGCGAGCCGCTTATGTGATCCGCCTTTACCATTCGTCAGGATATGTAAGACTCGTGGGGAGCCACTGGTCGAAATTGGTCTATGACCGCTGGCCGAACCTGGTTCCGGCCGCGGCCCATCGCCGTGGACGCCGATTGAGTGACGTGGATTCGGATTGGGAAAGCGAGGTAATCGATGCGGATTCTGGTGACGGGAGGCGCGGGATACGTCGGTTCGCACTGCGTGCGCGCCCTGTTGCGCCAAGGCCACGAAGTCTGGGTGTACGACAACCTGTCGTGCGGGCACCGGCAAGCGGTGCCGGAAGCAAGCCTGATCGAAGGCGATCTGGCCGACGTGGAACTGCTTCGATCCACGATGGAACGCACGCAGGCCGAGGCCGTCGTGCATTTTGCGGCAGTGGCCGAAGTCGGAGAATCGGTGGTCAATCCGGCCAAGTACTACGCCAATAACGTGATCGGCACACTGAACCTGCTTAACGCGATGCGCGGCGCGGGGGTACGGCGGATCGTCTTTTCCAGCACCACCGCCACTTATGGCGAACCCGAACGCGTGCCGATTCCCGAAGACGAACCTCAGCGCCCGATCAGTCCCTATGGCTTCACCAAACTGGTGATCGAGCGCGCGTTGGAGGATTACGCACGGGCTTACGGTTTTGGTTATGCCGCCCTGCGATATTTCAACGCGGCCGGCGCCTCGCCCGACGGAGATATTGGCGAGGATCACAAGCCGGAATCGCACCTGATACCGATCACCTTGCAGGTCGCTCTGGGACAACGGAGCGAGATCACGGTGTTCGGCGACGATTACCCGACTCCCGATGGAACCTGCATCCGCGATTACGTCCACGTCGACGATCTGGCCGATGCCCACCTGAGAGCACTCGATCGGCTGGTGGATGGCCAGGGAATCAAAGTCAATCTCGGATCGGGCAACGGGTACAGCGTTCGCGAAGTAATCGACACCTGCCGCAAAGCATCCGGACATGCGATTCCGGTTCGCCTGGGACAACGTCGCCCCGGCGACCCGCCACGCCTGATCGCCGACGCATCACGCGCCCGACGAGAACTCGGCTGGGAACCTCGCTACCGCGACATCGCCTCCATTGTCGCGACCGCCTGGCACTGGCACTCCTCGCATCCGCAAGGTTACGAATAGTCGGGTTGCGGGGAACGGGGAACCGGAAACGGGGTACGTGTGCCACGGGTGAGGGCCGTCCCGAGCCCGTGCTTGGGTGACCGACTCGGCCACAAATGCAAAGTCAAAGGTCGAATCGGGACGGAAACCGTCGGTTTCCTAAAGCTTTTTACCTTGCACGGAGGCCTTCAGTGCGCCGGCCACTCCGTGAGCTCGGCAATGGAACGGACAGTCAGTTCGGCCGATGGCGAAACCGGCTGGCCAAGCAGTTCCTGTAAGGTCTGGATCTGACCAATCCACTGGCCCTGCGAGAGCCCTTGCGTGAGCCCCTGCTGCTTGCCCTCTTCGACTCCCTCAAGAAATCGTTGCTGGACAATCGTCGGCATCTGGATACTCCTGTCGCGAATCTCGTTCTCGATCGCCGTTGATAACTGGGCGGCGCTGACCTGGTCAGTGCAGTTCGCAATATAATTTAGCGCCGCCTCGATCCGGGAGCGACCGTCAGGCTCGCTCAGCCACCCCGCCATCTGACGGCAGATGGCGGGAAGATGTTCGGCTAACTCAGGGCGTTGCGCATATTTTAGCAGCAACAGATTCGTTCGCAAATGAAAGTCCCGCGCCAGCTGCTCGTCGGACTGTACGTGAAGATCCAGAAACATCACCCGTGGCACACGGGAGAGCTCTCTCGTTTCCTTCTTAGCGCCAGCCACAGAGCCAGCATCAGCAGGGTGGTCAACTGAATTGAGCATGCGGCGGCGATCTGGGGCGAGACGCCGCTGATTCCAAGCATGCCCGCGCACAACCAGGCGGTCGGTTTGCAGGCTGATCCGAGCTGAACGCGAACGTCCGCGCGCAGGAAGGTCGCGGCCGGGAACAAGATCAGCGTCAGGTCATAGCCGAGCAGATGCGGACTGGTCAGCAAGGTCGCCAGGATGAGTGCCGCGAAGCCGATCGCCGACTCCGTGTCCGCGCGGCCTTGGTTCGATCCGGTCGAGCGAGGAAGAGTCGAAGGGGTCGAACGCCTGATCGATGCGGTACCTGCGATTGTGTCGAAAGCGATCGCCGTTGCCAGGATCGCGAACAGGCAGCGTACAACGAATGTCGGCTCGGAAGCGAACAGCACCAGCGCGCCGTAGAGTGAATGGGACTTGGCGATTGGGTAGCCCGCCGTCCGCACATAGTCGGCGACGCCCGCGAGGAACCGCAGATAGTCCAGGCACAGACCGGCACCCATCGCCAGGCAGATGGAGGTCAAAACGACGGCCGTGACGGCGAAGCCACCCAGGAAAGTCCACGCGCGGCGTAAGAGCATATAGGGGAGCAGGATCAGGCAGAAGTGCGGCTTGAACAGGAGTAGCCCGCCAAGCAGTCCCGCGCGGAATGCCTGGCCGCGCTGCAGCAGCAGGAAGACCGCGGAGAACAGCAGCAGGAGCAGTCCGCTCTTTTGTCCGCTCGTCAGGCACTCGATCACCGACGGATAAAGCACCGCCACCGGGAGCAGCCAGTTGATAGTGCGCGATCCCGCGTCGCCGTGAGCGCTGTCGCCGCGAAGCACCCAGGCTCGCAGCAGCAACAGCGCCGAGAGCATCGTACCTGTCATCAACGCGGCCCAGATGCTGGCCGCGACGGAATAGGGGAGTGTGGCCAACGGGCTTACCAGCAGATACCAGCACGGGGGATAGACCATCGGCAGAAACTGACTGCGGTCCCATTGAAACCCTGTCAGCGACGGATCGTGTTCCAACGCGACGGCAAACTCACGGTCGTAAAGCCGTTCCGGTTCGTGTCGCACAATCCAGCCACCGATCCACTCTTGCAGAAAGTCGCCGGCGAGCAGTCCCTGATCGCTGCCGGGCGCGATCGCGAAATTCGGTGAGCAGGCGTAGGTTGCGGTCAGTACGAACCCGGCCAAGGCGTAGGGGGCAAGCCGCGGCAACGCAAGGCGGAATGGGTTGGACCGTCGATCCGCAATCGGTCGCGAAGCGATACTTGTCGTGGCGGTCGCGGTCACCGGGTATTCCTTGCAACAGTGAGGGCATGCGAGCGGATCGAACTGTCTCGCAGGAAAACGCGGCGCGTTGCCCCGATGCGGCGGAGCGTCTGCGAGATCGCCAAGGAAAGAATAGGTTGCGCCTCGCTAGGAAGTGGTCGTAGTGGTGGCAGACGCGAGGCGGCCGAGTCTCCGGCTGGCAACCATGTCCGCTCGTAGCGTTCGCGGCGAATATTCAGGCGAGGGTAAGCTCGTCGCCGGCGACCGATAGCGAGCAATCGCCGGGTAAGGGGCCCAGCAAATAGACTTCCACGGGACTGCCGCCGGCGTACTTCTGTTCGCCCGCTGGGAAATGGACAAGGCAATTGGCCTCGGTCAGGGTACGCAGGTCGGCGGAGCCGCGCCAGTCGAGCAGCTTTACCTGCCATCGAGTGCCGTTCGGTTCGACGCGCCCCGGAAAGAACGTCGGCCGGTCGCCGCGCTGCTGGAACGGATCGATCAGTTCCGCTTGCAGGCACGGCCTTTTCCAGGCGCGCTGCATCATCGCCATCATCGCCGGAACGACGAACAGTTCAAAGCATACGAGGCTGCTCACGGGATTTCCCGGCAATCCAAAGACCAGTTTGTTCGCATCGGTGCCGAGCAACAGGCCAAACCAGAGCGGTTTGCCGGGCTTGAGATTGACTTTGTGAAACACCTGCTGCACGCCGAGTCGCTGCAGGGTCTGCGGGACCAGATCGAGTACGCCTGCCGAGACACCGCCCGAAATCAGCAGCATGTCCGACTGCAGTCCTTGCAAAATTGCCTGCTCCAATGCAGCTGCTTCGTCGCGCGCGATTCCCAAAGGCACGGCGACTCCGCCGGCCGCCGTGACCTGGGCCTGCAGCATTGGGCCATTGCTGTTGCGGATCTGTCCGGCGGCGATGCGGGCCGACGCGGGAACCAGTTCATCGCCCGTGCTGAGGATCGCTACGCGAACGCGAGGTTGGACCAGGGGTTCGGCATGTCCCGTTTCCGCCAGCAGGCCGATGTCCGCCGGTTGCAATAGTTTTCCCGCGCGTAGGAGTTCCTGGTCTTTCACATACGAGAATGCTCGCCGCATGATATTCTGTCCGGCGACGACCTGCCGCGACCCGATCCGTACCATCGGCGTCGGCCCTGGCAGCAGTTCGGTTTCTTCGATCATCACGACGGCGTCCGTACCGGCCGGGATCGGAGCCCCGGTCATGACGCGAATTGTTCTCCCCTCCCCTGCCCCGACCATCGGCAGGTTGCCCGCCGTGACTTCGGCGGCAACGGTCAAGGTCGCGGGCAACGTACGGACGTCGGAGATGCTGACTGCATATCCGTCAACAAGCGACTTATCGAACGGTGGGGAATCAATGTCGGCGCGCACCGATTCGGCCAGGACATGCTGCAGCGCCTCGGTAAACTCCAGGCGGCAAGGCTTCCGTGGCTGAGCACGCTCCAGAACGCGGGCCAGCGCCTCGTCTACTCTGAGCAGCCGGTTCGAGGGGGATGGATTCTCGCGTGTCATGGCGGCCAGCGCATCGTAATAAACCGTTGCAGGATCCTGGGCCCGTCCGTTGTCAGAAAGCTCTCCGGGTGGAATTGCAGACCTTCCAGCGGATACTCGCGGTGACGGATTCCCATGATCTCCCGCGAACCGTCCGGCGCCGGAGCCCAGGCGCTGACTTCCAATGCGGGATGCAACGTGTCGGGTTGGATGACCAGGCTGTGATAGCGCGTGGCGACGAACGGATTCGGCAGGCCCTCGAACAGCCCGCGCCCGTCGTGGTAAATCTGATCGGCTTTCCCGTGCATCAATTGCCGGGCGCGCACAATCCTGCCCCCGGTAGCCTGTCCGATCGATTGATGCCCCAGACAAACTCCCAGAATCGGCAGCCTGCCGGCAAGTTTCCGCACGCATTCGACGGAAATACCGGCTTCCGACGGCGTACAGGGACCGGGGGAGATGATCAGATGGGACGGCTGCAATCGGAGAATCTCGGTTACCGTAATCTGGTCATTACGGAAAACACGGATATCGTTGCGGCAATCGAGTTCCCCCAGCCGCTGGACGAGATTGTACGTAAAGGAATCGTAGTTATCGATGATCAGGATCATGAAATCGATGAACCGGTTTTGGACGCAGCTTTCTTAAGGCCCATCCTACCGCCAGTGCGGTCCGCTGAAAACTGCTCTTCCCCAAGCCGCCAGCCGCGCCTATCGTGACGTTGAAGAATTTCGGCCCGCGGAATGCGTCCGGCGGAGGACTCGCGTTGGCGACAAACAAAATAATCGAGGCCGCACAAGCAGCCTCATCGACGTCATGACCAGTTTGGCTGCGCTGTTCCTGGCCCTGGCGACTCTTCCCGGCGTCGTGACGACGCCGTCCCCGCCAGTGGAATCTGCTCCTGCGCTGCTCGATCCACCCACGACCCAGCCGCCGCTCGACCCCGCGGAAAGCTGGGATGGACTGAAGAGTATCGTCGAGGAACTGGCACTGGAACAGTTGCCAACCCGGTATGTGAACGAGAAGAACTGGGGGCGGACGCGCGAGGTCTTTGACGGGGTCCGATTACGGCGCGAGGGGCTGCGGTTGGAAACCGAACGCAAGTGGAAAACGGTGAATGATGGAACCTGGACCCGCTACGAACTATCCCTGCCGTCCTCCAAGGCCGGTGTCGACCTGCGGATCGACCAAGGGAAGGCGTTGTCGGAAAACCGCTGGCAGACGGAGTTGACCTGCGAAGCGCCGCTGCACGTCTTCGGGCGGCTGGCGATCTGGGAGCGCGGCGTGCAGTTGCTTAGCGTGAACGCCGATGCCGATGCGAAGGTCCGACTGCGGGTTCGCGCTGAGCTTACCACCGGGCTGGACATCTCGCGGATCCCTCCTGAACTGTTGCTCGATCCCCAGGTAACGGCAGCGGAGGTCGAACTTCTCGACTTCCGACTGCACCGAGTCAGCCAGTTGCACGGCCCGCTGGCAAAGCACCTTGGCGAGGGGTTGGAGGATCTGATCCAGGACCGGGTGCGGGAGGCCAACGCATCGCTGGTGGAAAAGCTCAACCGACAGATCGACAAGAAAAGAGACCGCTTGCGATTGTCGCTGACTTCGACACTCGCGAAAAAATGGGCGAATTGGACCAGGGTGGATGACCCGGCAAAATAGGGGCGGATGGAAAAACGCCGCCGCCGAAGGCTCGGACTGTCCAACTGCTAGCAGAACTTGCACTTGTGAGCCGTGGAGCCACTGTCGTATAATCCGTAGCCCGAAATCCGCCATGTTGGAAAATTCGGCAAACCAATTTCGTGCCTGGGGCGTAGAATGGTGAGCCGGTGGTTGAAATCAGACAACTCCGGTGCTTTTCCAGTCGCCGAGTCACGGCGCGAGTAAGGGATAGGTCACGCGGAGTCAGGGAAGACCGTTTCGCGGGTATACTCGATATAAACGCTTCGGTCACCTGCGAACGTTACAGGAAGTTTTGGAATCGATTCGTGGAAGCGTCGAGCGAATCAGGACGATAGAGTAGGTACTGTCGCACTCGCAATAGTCACTTCCCCAGCAATGGACAGCACCTGCTCGACACGGACTGCGGCGCCGACGAAACGATGACGTAGAGTTTAGGGACTTGAGTATCGGTTCGTGATCGAGTTCAGGAATTCGCAAGCTGGTGCAAACAGGCCGTTTGCACCAATTTCGGACCACTCGATCCAACGCCACCGATCCCCGTCCCGGCCTGATTACCACTTTTGCCAGTTGGGGACCAAGTCATGCGGATTCAAGGACCTTCGTTCGTGCACAACGCTCAACCGCTCAACGGACCACACCGGCCGATTCCGGAGTCAGCATCGGGATCGCCCGCGTCGGCTCAACCGGTCGACGAACTGTCGATCTCGGCCGAGGGCGCCGCGATCAGTCAGACCCGGGGAAGCGCCGATATTCGAGCCGATCGCGTCGCCCGTATCCGGGCGGAAATCGCTTCGGGGACTTACGAGACCGATGCGAAGCTCGATGCGGCCGTGGAACGCCTTCTGGACGAAGTCGCGTAACGTTGCGGGGGCTTCCAGCCCCCGCTGAATCTGGAAACAGCGTGGCGAGAGCTTCCCGCCGCCGCGTCGAGGCCCGTTGTGGTAGCCGCTCAATTTGGCACTGTGCGAAGTCCGGGCGGCGATTTAGAATAGCATCAGTTCCCCATCATCGTGATTTCCGCGCCAGGAATCGGACAGCTGGGGCGATGCTGGTTGACCGTATGACTTCTGATTTCAGTCTAGGTTCGGTGGAAGTTGCCCTTTCGCCGTTGCAACGCTTTGAGGAATTCCTCCAGAGTCGCGGCAAACGGATGACCAAGCCACAGAAACTGCTGATCGAACATGTCTTCAGCCGGCACGATCATTTCGACGCCGACACCTTGATGGAACAGCTTCCGCCCAAGGGAGCCGCGGGGCGCATTGGCCGCGCGACGGTTTATCGGACGTTGAACAAGTTCGTCGAAGCAGGCTTGCTACGGTCGTTCACGCTGGATGGTCGTGCCGTCTACGAGCACGATTACGGGTATCCTCAACACGATCATCTGCATTGCACGCAATGCCAGCGACTATTTGAATTCCAGAGTGACCAGTTGATGACGTTACGCGACGCCGTGGCGCGCGAGAATCGATTTCGGGTCACGGGCCATCGGTTTATCATCAGCGGCATCTGCGAGAACTGCCAGAAGTCACGCCGACGAACGCATCGTAAGCTCGATATGATCTGAGCGGGCGGTCGTAGCTCGAAACTTGTTTCGAGAGCTCGTGCGTCGCATTCGAAACCGATGTTGAGCGATGCATATGCCTCTCGAAACAAGTTTCGAGCGACGGCAAGTTTCGAGCTACGATGCGGCGCCGCCTGATTTTCGGTATCATTGGCGGCATGAGAATTACGTCGTTTCGGGAACGTCGTCGCATCGAGCGGCTGCCGCGCCATGAATTGCAGGCGTTGCAGTTGCAGCGATTGAATGAACTCCTGCGGCGGATCGTCCCCACCAACCGTTTCTATGCCGAAAAACTTGCCTCGTTCCCGCTCCAATTCCATTGCCTGGACGATCTTCGGCGATTGACGCTGACGACCAAAAGCGAATTGCAGTCGCCAAATGCCGAACCGTACGCCGGACAGAGCGCCGGCGACCCGATGGCCCGCAACCGCACTTTTCCGCTTGACCAGTACGTGCGTTGTCACCGCACCTCCGGCAGCAAAGGGCAGCCGTTGGTCGTGGTCGATACGGCCGAAGACTGGCGGAACTGGATCGATCAATGGCAGTATGTGCTGGACGTCGCCGATGTTCGGCGGGGTGATCGGGTCGCCTGCCTGTTTTCCTTCGGACCGTTTGTGGGGTTCTGGAGCGCTTTTGAAGCGGTGGTAGCGAGGGGCGCGATGGCGATTCCCACGGGCGGACTGACTTCCCGAGCCCGACTGCAGCTGATCCGCGATCTACGCGCCACCGTGGTGCTGTGCACACCCAGTTATGGCATGCACCTGTCCGAGCTGGCCGGCCTGGGCGACGGTGGACGCGAGGAGGGGCCAGGGGCGGGTACGGTGCGCGTCTTGATTGTGGCCGGGGAGCCGGGCGGATCGGTCCCGGAAATCCGCAGCCGGCTGGAAACAGGCTGGAAGGCGCGCGTGATCGACCACGCCGGCGCCACCGAGGTCGGCCCCTGGGGATTTCCCGACCGGACCGGGAACGGACTGTATGTCAACGAATCGCATTACATCTGCGAGGTACTCGATCCGTCGACGGAGCAGCCCACCCAGGATGGCCACAGGGGCGAACTGGTGTTGACGACATTGACGCGAGCCGGCAGTCCGCTGTTGCGCTATCGAACGGGCGATCTGGTCATACCCGAACGGGATCATGATCATCCCGTTCGATTCACGTTCTTGCGCGGCGGGGTGCTCGGTCGCAACGACGACATGCTGATCGTACGCGGTGTGAATCTATTTCCGCTGGCAGCGGAACGCGTGGTGCGGCAGTTCCCGGAGGTGGGCGAATTCAGGATGGTCGTCAGCAAGAACGGCATGCTCGACCGGCTGACGCTGGAGTTGGAAGGCACCGATTGTCGACTCGCCGAGATTCAGAGCCGCCTGCACGATGTCCTGGGACTGCAGGTCGAGGTGAAGCATGTCGCGCACGGGACGTTGCCACGGTTCGAAGGCAAGGCAAAGCGGCTGATCGATCTGCGTGCGGATTCCCCTTGTGATGGTTGAGTTTCCTTACGCTGCGTGGCCCTTCCTGGAGCAGGAGTATTGATGGACGCAACTTTTTTCCGGCAGTTACGCGAGCAGTTTCCCGCATTGTCGCGGCAGGTCGGCGCTCATCCCGCGGCCTATTTCGACGGGCCGGCCGGGACGCAGGTGCCGCGGCGGGTCATCGACGCGGTGTCCAACTACTTTTCAAGGCATAATGCCAACCATGGCGGCCATTTTGCCACCAGCCGCGAAAGCGACGCGATGCTCGATTCGGCCCACCGCGCGGTGGCCGATCTGTTGGGAGTCGGCGACGCGGAGACGGTGGTTTTCGGACCCAATATGACGACGCTGACGCTGGCTCTGTCGCGAGCCTTGTCAAAAACGTGGCGGCCCGGCGACGAAATCATCCTGACGCGGCTCGACCACGACGCGAACTTTACCCCCTGGGCGCTGGCGGCCCGTGACGCGGGAGCGACCGTGCGGGTCGTCGATATCGACACGCGGGATTGCACGCTTGATCTGCGCCATTTCGAACAGCTTCTTTCGGCGCGCACGCGATTTGTGGCCGTCGGTTGCGCGTCGAACGCGACGGGTACGGTCAACCCGGTGGCGCCGATCATCGAACTGGCGCACCGGCGCGGGGCGCACGTATTTCTGGATGCCGTCCATTTCGCACCCCATGCGCTGCTCCGTGTTCAGGACTGGAATTGCGATTATCTGGCCTGCTCGGCCTACAAGTTCTTCGGACCACATATCGGCATTCTCTGGGGCCGCCGGGAATTGTTGGAGGAGCTGCCGGCCTATAAAGTTCGCCCGGCCCCCGACACGTTGCCGGGGAAATGGATGACCGGCACGCAGAACCACGAGTGCATCGCCGGCGTGGTGGCGGCGATCGACTATCTTGTCGACCTGGGGCGGGCGGCGGGATGCACGCAGCCGAACCATCGGCGGCTCTGCCTGGAGCGGGCGTTCGCGGCGATCGAATCGTACGAACGGTCGCTCGCCCGGCAGTTCCTCGACGGACTGGATGGTGTTTCCGCGATCCAGATTCACGGCATCACCGATCGGGACCGGCTGGAGCAGCGGCTGCCGACCTTCAGCCTTTCGCATCGCCATCGCTCCGCGTCGCAATGGGCAGAGCAGCTGGGCGATCAGGGCCTCTTCGCCTGGCACGGCAACTACTACGCCTTGAATCTCTCGGAAGCCCTGGGAAAGGAGCCGGACGGCATGCTGCGCATCGGATTTGTGCACTACAACACGCCCGAGGAAGTCGATCGGCTGGTAGCGGCTTTACGCGACGACTAGCGAGATCACGCGGACGCAACCGACTCGCCGATCGACTTCAGCAACTCAAAGGTGTAGATGCCGGTATTATGGCCGTCGCTGAAATCGATCGAATAGGCGTACGCGCCCAGGGGCTTCATTCCCTGGATGCGCAACGGTTGCAGGTCCGATTCGAGCAGCACCAGCAACTCGGTCGCAGGCGGCGGCGGCGCGCTGCGTTTTTCACGGCATGTCGCGCATGGGCAGGCATCCCGTAACTTGCGGTTCATGTAGCGACGGCGATCGCCGTCCGACCAGGCGATTTCGACACCGGTATCGCCGGTACGCGTGATCGCTGTCGGTGATGGTGCTCCAAGTGTCATGGCCGATTTTCCGATCGCCTCCCCGACGGCAACAGAGTTACCTGGGCGGCAACAGAGGTGACGACGAGGGGCTGGGGCCATCCTTCTTCAGCCCGTCTTTTTCCAGCTTGCGGAAGGCGTCGATGCCGAAACCTTCGTCCTTGGCTTTGGTTGCCTCGCGGACAATGTCGGCTCGCCCCAGGTGCACCTTCTTGTAAGAATCCTCGGAAATCACGTAGTACCAATCGGCAAATCGATCGTTCAAATCGGCCACCTTGTCGGCCGCTTTTTTCTTGCGATCGCGCCACTCGCTCATTTTCCGTTCATTGCTCTTCTTGATACGTTCCCGCTCGACATCGGCCGCCGATTTCGGCTCTTGATTCGAATCCTGCGAGCCGCTGGGCTGCGGTGGGCTATCCTGACACGCCGGCTTCGCATTCCCTTCGGCCTCGCCCGCAGCTCCTTCCGCCGCGCCGTCACCGGACGCGGGAGAAAGCGGCGGCTCCTGTGGTTCCAGTTCCAATTCGGGTGCCGGGATGCGCGATTCGTCCAACGTCGCCATCACGAACAGGAATCGATTCAGTTTCAAGTCCTTCGAGTCGTCTTGCCGCCCCGTGATGCCACCGAATCGCAACACATAGTCGATTCCGTCCTTCAGCCCGACGTTGATCTCGCCGTTAGCCGATCGGATCTCGCCGTTGGCCGTCATGTGGAACCCAGCCGCTTCCAGCGAAAGCAATGTCTCCTGGTTCTCGGTCAGCGACTGCTCGGCCTTCAAGTCGGCGGAGAGTCCTTTGGGCTTGCGCATCACGTCGACAATCTGCAGACTGTTCAGGGCCGACTTCAGGTCGTTCAGTTTCGTGTCGTTCAGTTCTTCCGTTTCGGCCAGCACGCTCGGTACGCGCTGCGCCTCGCCTTGCTGGCGCGCCTTGCGGAAAGTAACGATCTCATGGACGCTCCATTTGTTACCGGTATTGTCAAACTTCAGGTCGGCTTCCATGCGTGGATCAAGCACTTTGCCGACATTGGTCGGCACGACAGAGTAGTCCTTGATCACGACTCGCTCCAGTTGCGCCGAATCCAGTTTCAACAGGTTCTTATCGATCCAGTCTTCAAATTTCGTCTTGATCTTGTCGAGATCGAGTTCGACGACATAAACCGGGTCCTGGCTCGGCACGCGCACGAAACGCCGTTTAGGGTTACCTCGTTCGGCCTTACCGATCACCAGCGACGCCAGGCTCTTGCCGGACGCGTCGGCGATCTTGACCAGCCGGCCGACATTTTTGTCGCCCGCCTTGACCTTTTCGGCGTCAGGCGCGATGACGCCGTACAGCGGATGGTCTTCGGGCGAACTGGAGGCGATATCGAGTACGATCAGATTGGTGTTCAGCAGCGAGTTTGCGGCGTCCTTGAGCTGGTTCTGGGCATCGGCCTGGTAGTCGCTTTTGGAAGGGATCACCCAGTTGCCTTTGGAGTTCTGCATGACCTTGAAGCTGTCGATTTCACCTTGGGCTTCATCGTAGCTCACGATTTCGATACTGCGGGCCAGCAGCGGATCGGTGAAATTCTCGAACAGGCCCTTGCCTATCAGCGTGGTCGCCGTCTGGACACTCGTCGATGGATACGACACGAATGCGATCAGCGCGAAGAAAGCCGCGGTGCCCAGATAAGCCAGTGTCTTCATCGAATCATTCATCGTCCAAAACTCCTCGATCGATCGACGCGTAAAACAGCCCCCATGCGCGCAGCAGGCGGATTACTTCATGCGTGTCTTGGCAATGCCTTCCCGTTCACGTAGCCGCCGCTTGGCAAACACGATGAAGCCGACCAGCAGCGGCGGGATCGGCGGGAGGATCACAGCCCAGAGTTTAAATTGGTTCTGGATGCCCTGGATTTTCGAATCCATCTGTCGCCGGATCTCTTCCGTCTTCTTGGTCAGTTCATTCTTCAGCCGTTCGCGGGCCATCGCCAGGCTGCGTTCGGCCGCATCCTCGGCGAGCTGTTTCTTGGTCTGAATCTCCAGAATCCGGCTCGGATCGACGCGCACGCCCGACTTCTGTTCGTTCTGGATGTCATTCCAGGCGTCGACCGCTTCCTGCTTCACCGCTTTGGCCTTCGCTTCCGCGGCGGAAAGCTCCTTCTTGTTCTGCGATTCGTAATCGTCCCGCTCCATCCGTTCCTTCTCACGAGCGAAGTTGGTCTGCTGTTCGATCACTTTCAGCGTGCTGTATTTGGTTTTGCGTTTCCGCACGCCGATATAGGCGTCATCGTCCGACAGGGCATCGACAACGTTCAGTACGAACGTGACGTTTTCGAAGTGCCAGTTGAACTCCTGTTCGGGCTGCGCCCGGATACGTACGAACAAGGTGCTCATCAAATCGATGTCGGCGACGAGCACGACATTGACGGGGCGACTTTTCGACACGCCGTCGACGTCATCCCGCGAATCGTCCTTGGAGGGGTCGCTTCCCTTTGCGCCGCTATCGGACTTGCCGCGAATGTGTGCCGCGAGCGTGTACTTGGCGCCACGCGGAACGTGCTTGGCGCGGAATTCGAGCGGATCCTGTTGGCCGTCGCGGACGTCCTGCACGGAAAGTGAGCCGGCCATCGTTCCCGTTCGCACGATCGGAGTAAATGAGAATTTGCTTTCCGGAAGCGCATCGAAGTTGCCAGAAAACGGAAACAGCACTTCGGACAGGCCGGACGTGATCGGATCGTCATTACTGAGCGGCTCGTCGGCGCCCGGCGCGTCGTTGTGCACAAAGACGTACTCGTCCGGCAGATCGGAAACCTGGATCTTCTTGTAGGGGTTGAACGACTGCCAGACCACATTTGGCTGGAACGTGCCCGGCCCCTGGGGACGGCCTTCCATCTTCACGCCCAACTCGCGGAAAAAGCGGTCAATGTCCCCCTTGGGCGCGGGAGGCCCGCCGCCGCCGCCGAACATCCCCATGCCTCCCGGGGGCCGCTTTGGTTCGCCGGTTCCCGGCGCTTGAATGTAGACCGGCATCGGGTCCTCGAAGATCGCCGTCGGCATTCCCGACTGGATCGCCGACAGCACGTTCTGTAGCTCCGGTTCGCCCAACGACGAGGGCTGCACGACGAACAGGACGTCGAAACGCTGCACATCGATCGGGTTATTGGGATCGACCTGTTCCACGTCGTACTGCTTCTCCAGTTCCTCGACAATCTGCTGCTTTGGTATCTGTCGGAACTGTCCGGTGCTGAAATCGAATCCGCCGTTGAGGTTCGCGTCGGTCTTGACGATCCCCAACCGCTTCCGCTGGCCTTTGGCCACTGTCGAGATCGACCGCACCAGTTCGTATTCGACAGGGATGCCGTAATCGAAAAACGGCACGACGACTTTTTCAAGTCCGCAGGTGAATGCCGCGCCAAGAATCACCGGTTCGTCTTTGAATACTCCGCGGGATCGAGTGCGAACCGTTTGCGCCTTGATGCCAAACTGCTTTTCCGCCAGGACGGCGGTCTCGCTGAACGGTTCGACGTTTTCCAGCAAGCGAACTTGTACCTTCCCTTTGGCCCGTGACTGGAACTCCTTCAGCATCGAGACCAGGGTAAATCGCGTCTTGACGTAATCCTCGGGGACCTGGGCGCCAATAAAAGCATCGATGTAAATCGTATGTTTGGTTTCCAGGTCGCGCAAGATCTTCAGCGTATCCTCGGAAAGCGAGCTGACTCCGTTGATCGTCGCATCCTTGCGGACATCGTGGTTGGTCAGGATCACCGTCAGTGAAATCCCCAATACGATCATCGCCAGGGTTCGAGCCACGTAGTGGGAGGTGCGTTGCCCGCTTTCCTGGCCGCCCGCCCAGTGGCGGCTGCCGATCAGGATCATGCTCAGATAAAGGCCGACGGCCGTAATCATGACGAAGTAGATTACCGACGACAGGCTGATGACGCCGCGTCCGAGGTCGTCGAGTTTGGCGGCCATTCCCCAGCGGGACACGAGCTGGGCGCTGCTGACCGACCGGATGATCACGTCGGAATAAGTCGCGAACACCAGCGGCGCGTTGAATGCGGCGCCGAGAATAAATCCGACCGTGAGGTTGCGTGTCAGGAACGACGCCACCATGCCGAGCGCGAGCATCGCCAGTCCGACCAGCCAGTAGCCGAAATAGGTGCTGCAGAGCAGGCCGGTATCGAGGTCGCCGAGTGTCAGCGAAACCAGGACGAGGTAGGTCGAAACCTGGGAGAACATCAGCGAGCATGTAAAGACGGCCGCGGCGGCGAGGAATTTGCCGGTGACGATATCGGCGTCGGCGGCGGGCAAGGTCAGCAGCAGCTCATCCGTCCCCTGCCTTCGTTCGTCAGCCCAGATGCTCATGGTGATCGCTGGAATGAAAACCAGCATCACCAGCGGGAACATGCGATTCAGCTGATCGAGGTTGGCCAGATTCGAGTTGAAGAACTCGTGCGGCCAGAAGGCGGCGAACGAAGTCAGAAGCACGAAAAGACACAGAAACGCGTAACCGGTCGGATCACTGAAGTAACCGACGAAATTCCGGCGTAGCACGGCTAATGCAGGCCGATTGTAGCGCGATAGCGGCAAAAGCGCGAGCGCGAAAAATGCCAGGACGGCACCGTCGATCAAAATCAACTTGCCGAATTCCCACGCCATGCTGCTCAAAAGCTCAAGCGTCATCCGAACGTCTCCCTGGTGCAGCGATTACCCTGGTGCAGCTAACGAGTCCCAAGTGCAAGTGAGGTACGAGAATCATGTCGCGGCTTCCTCGTAGGTCATGCGATGGAAGGCCGCTTCGAGTCCTCGTTTCTCGGGATCGAGATCGGCCACGGTTCCGTCGTAGACCAATCGCCCCTCATTGATCAAGATGACTCGACTGGCCATCGCCTCGACCTCCTGCAGAATATGGGTCGAGAGCAGAATGGTCTTCTTCTCGCCGAGGCGGCGGAGTGCCTGACGGACCTCGCGAATCTGATTCGGGTCGAGGCCCGCCGTTGGTTCGTCCATAATGATCACGTCCGGTTCGTGCAGCAGCGACTGCGCCATTCCGACGCGCTGCCGGTAACCTTTGGAGAGCTTTCCGATCGGTTTGTGCAACACGCTTTGCAGCATGCAAAGCTCGATCACCGCTTCGATCCGCTCCTGCTTGCGGTCGGGGGACATGCCCCGTGCCTCGGCAAAAAAGTCCAACAGCGAATGGGGGGTCATGTCGGGGTACAGCGGCCCGTTCTCCGGCAGATAACCGAGCTTCTGGGATCCGGCGATCCGATCGACCGACATGTCGTGGCCGGCGATTCGGGCGACGCCTTGCGATGGCGCCAGATAGCCGGTCAACAGCTTCATGGTCGTGCTCTTGCCGGCCCCGTTGGGCCCAAGAAATGCCACGACTTCGCCCTGATGAATTGTGAAGGTGACGTCACGGCAGGCGGCGAACGGACCGTAGAATTTGCTCAGCCCGATCGCTTCGATCATCGGCTGTCCATGGCCCGCAGCACACTTGGCGGATGAAGGAGTTTTCATAGATTTCTCTTGTTTATTCAAATAGGACTCCCGACTCAACCCACTCGTTGTTTCCGAAGGATCGCGGAAAACCACCCTGTCCCGAGCCGTTGCACCCTGTCGGAAACGCTCAACCGTACGTGTCGGACCGGATTGCGCACCCGGGGAACCGGCTGCTGGCAACCGGTCGCGGATGCACGGGCCTTAGCCCGACGGCCCCAAGGGCCCGAAAAACGGCCTTTCAGAATCACATAAGGTATTTGATCGAAGGCTGTTTCTCAAGCCCCCCAGAGGGCGCCGCCGCTTCCCAGCCAACCGCCACCTGCACCGCACCGCGACCACCGATCCGTGCGACGGATGGCGTTTAAGGTGTCGCGGCGCGACGGGTTGAGGCCCTGCCGGTCGCTCGACAACGCCTTCCGACAAAGGGGCTGCGTTTTTTCTCTCTACGACCATCGATCGATGCTGGTTCGACGCTGGGACATCTTGCCCCAGCAGTCTTTTTGCTGGGGCTCCGATCAAGTACGGAACGAAGTTACCAGCGAACCGTCCTCTCCCCGTTGGAAGGCGATATGCTGCTCCCAACGCGTCGGATCGGGCTGCGGAAAGTCGGTACGTGCGTGGACTCCGCGGGATTCTTCCCGCAGCATTGCGGCCTGGATCATGATCCAGGCCACCGACAACATATTCTGTAATTCCCATCCGTCCGCGGCGTCAAACTGGTGCGGCAGCACATAATGCCGCCATTGCTCGATCGATTCGGCCGCTTCCCGCAATCGCCCGGCGTCCCGCTGGACGCTGGCCGCGTGCCACATCAGGCTCTTCAGCGAATTGCGGATATCTTCGACGTCGAGCGGCTCGACGGCATCGACGGCGACCGGATTGAACAGCGGCAGGGCCTGAAAGCTGTCGGGGATGTCGCGGGCCGCGCGGGACGCTCCTGCGCCGGTCCGCATGCCGTACACCAGCCCCTCCAGCAGGCTGTTGGAGGCCAGTCGATTGGCGCCGTGCAGGCCGCTCGACGTCACTTCACCCGCCCCCCACAAGCCAGGAATCGACGTTCGGCCCTCCAGGTCCACCGTCACCCCTCCGACCATGTAATGGGCGCCGGGTCGCACCGGGATTCGATCGCGCGCGATATCGATTCCGAACTTGGCACAAACCGCGGCGATCCCCGGGAATCGGCGACGCACGAAGTCGGCATCCAGATGACTCATGTCCAGATAGACGTTCGGGTGCCGCGTGCGCTCCATTTGCCGGACGATGCACTGCGAGACGACGTCTCGCGGCGCTAATTCGGCCCGCACATCATAGTCCGGCATGAATCGATGCCCGGTACGATCGATCAACCGTCCCCCCTCACCGCGCATCGCCTCGGTGATCAGGCTGCGGCTGCTGCCGGCAATGTACAGTACCGTCGGGTGAAACTGCACAAATTCCATGTCGCGCATCCATGCTCCCGCACGAAATGCGATCGCATGTCCGTCGCCGGTTGCCACGGGAGGATTCGTCGACTCGCGGTACACCTGGCCCGCGCCGCCCGTACACAGGATCGTCTGTTTGGCCCAGACGATCATCCGCCCGCGGACTCGATCGGCGATCAGTGCTCCGCGGCAAACTCCGTCCATCGTCAACAAATCCAGCGTAAATACGTTTTCCAGGATGCGGCAATTCGGGAGTTTCCTCGACCGTTCGATCATCGCGCGCATGACTTCTTTCCCGGTGGCGTCCCCCAACGCATGCACAATGCGATGATGGCTGTGCCCCCCTTCCCTGCCGAGAATCAACTCTCCGGACCGCTCGTCGAAATGCGTGCCCCACTGCATCAACTCCTGGATCCGCTCCGGCGCTTCCCGAACCACCATCTCCACGACCTCCCGGTCGCAAAGCTCGCCGCCGGCGGTCAAGGTATCCTGAATGTGATCCTCGAATCGATCCTCCGGATCCATCACGCCGGCGATTCCGCCTTGCGCGTAGTTGCTGTTCGACTGCTGGATCGCATCCTTCGTGACGACCAGGACCGACAAGTCAGGATCGACGGCATTGGCCGCGCGCAGGCCCGCCAAACCGGCGCCGATCACGAGGATGTCGGTGAAACAATGCGGGAGCTGCTTGGGATGGAAAGGAACAAGATACCTCGGCGTGAGAACGTCCATGCAGGCATTCTCTAACCCCGCACCGGCCGCCGCAAGAGTGGCGCCGGGAGGCTCGAGTTCGACGTGCCGTTTGCCTGCTCGTGTGCTTCGGCAAACGATACGTGGGATATTCCTCGCGCCATCCTGCGCCGTTTCAACCTCAGCCGCCCGCAAGCATCGAGGAAACTGCCTCGACCGTATTGTAGTTTCGCGCCGTCGCCGATACTCCCAACCTGGTCCCAACAGCTGCCGCCAGTTTTGACCTGCCAATACCGTCGGGCGCGTGAAGGTAGAAGACTTCATCGCGGAGGCAAAATCGCTCCGACTTGGCGGCAAGTTTCGTCATACCATCGAGATCGGGCGCGGCGGGTGTGGATTCAAGAAAGAAGAAATGGAGCGTCGCCGGAGCCGCCCCTGCGCTGATGAAGGGGTTGTTCTCGATCGCGGAGCGAAACTAGCCCGCCGTCAGCAGAAGAACGCTCAGCCGAAACCCGAACGACCGCTCGATCGCACTCGCGATCCGGCTGCGAAGAGTCGACTTGGTCTAGATGGGCGACGTAAATACGAGGTTTCCACTCTGGATGTAAGTCCGAAGATCCACGCAACCAAGCGATTCGAGCAAGTCGGTCAATCGCGCCATCGGCATCTTGTTCTTGCCGCCAACGTTGACCCCGCGCAGTAGTGCGATCCATTGGGGCACCCTGTTTTCCTCCTCCTGAATTCGCCGGTTGGCGGCCGCCAGCGCAAGGTGCGAATCGGCCGGGCGACGGCGAGTCCCACACAGATTGACCGGCGGTTCAATCGCGTGCGTCCAAGACCTGCCTGCCCCGCACCAGCACCTCGTTCACGAAAACGTCCAGGCGATCATTGACGCCCAACAGGCCATGAACCACCTGCTCGGCCCATGCAAAGTACTCTTGCCGCCGACGGAGACTCCAGCCTTCCGGCGGGTCGGTGAGTATCGACGCCAGGTTGCAGGTCTTGTCGGCGATCTTTACACACTTTGCTTCCGGACTTTTTCTGGGTGCATTGACGACCTGCAACCGCTTCCGTTCCACCTTTTCAAGACTCTTGTCATCGGTGCATTCCCTGACAATGCCCGCCACCCGTGCACCGAAACTTTCCGCGATTTCCTCAAAAGTCGTTTGCGTGTCTTCCACGGTGTCGTGAAGGAGTGCGGCGACAAGAATATCCTCGTCCGCAATTCGCCCAACCCGCGCCAGATGTTCCGCAACCTCAATCGGGTGATTAATGTACGGTGTCGCTTCCGAGTTCTTCCGGCGTTGACGGGCATGTTTTTCCGCCGCGAACTTCATCGCTTTCAACAGTCTGTCCATGATGCTCCCATGCCCAACCGTACCGATCACCCGCCTTGCGTGCGACGTGAGCGTTTCCTGATGATGAGTTTCGCCGACGATAACTCACGGTTTACGAGGCGAAGAATCGCGGGCCCGACTGATGCCCTTGCGAAATGCCTGTATCTGATCCTGATACGAGGAAGGTGGATTCGAACGGTTACCTGCGTCTCGATTGCCGCTCGTCGCGTCGCTGCGCGACCCCGCCGTGCGTTTCTTCTCCCGCGCCGGGCGCAATCCAAGACTCTGCAGCGCATCGTCCAACTCGGCTTGCTTCGCGGGACTCTCTTTGGCCTCTCGCTTCAATGACTCCCATCGCTGCACAAACGCTCGCAGCTCCTCGGGCGTCCAACCCAGCTCTTTCAGTAATCCAGGATCCGGTCGATCCTGCTGGTCCTTGAGAAACTCCAGCGCCAGATCGGTCGCACGACGAGCATATTCCTGGTTCGCTTCCGGACCATCCGGAACTTCACGCTCGATTTGGTCCAGCGGACCGTTTTTCAACAAGTCAGAACCCTCGCGCGAACCTCGATCGCCCCGCGGCGCCGAGCCACCCGCTCCGGTTGGCGAGCCGGATCTGTCTCCAGGCGTCAAGTCTGATCGACCATCTTGCCCGCTAGGGGCCGCGTCTTCCTTGCCCCGCGAGCCGGGATTCGACCTGGAACCGCTGCCAGTCTCTTGCCCGGATCGCCCCGTCGATCCCTCCACCGGCTGCTGGTCGCCGGACTTCGAACCGGTATCCCCCGTGCCGGGATTCGATCCTGCGCCTGCCCCTTCGTTGGCTTCGCTGTTCGAACCGGCGGAGTCATTCCCTTCTTGATTCGCACCTTGGCCGCCGCCCTGTTCCCCCCCACCCCGGTTTTCACCGGCCTTGCCATTTTTAGAATCCGATTCGCGGCGATCCGTACTCGTCGACGGTGGACTCGCAGAATCTCGTCCCTTGCTCCCCGTGTCGTCACCCGTCTTATTCTTCGGTGGTGTGTCGTCTCCTCGTTGCGGTGCGGCTTCATTGCTCGAAGATTTCGTGCCGTCGCCAGGTGAATCGTTCGGATTCTGACCCGTCCCCTGCTTTCTATCCGGGTTCGACTCAGGTTCGCCCTTGTCGCCCGAGTCATTATCCGGCCCGCGAGTTGACCTATCTTCCGATGAATCACCCTTCGCGGAATCACCCTTCGCGGAATCACCCTTCGCGGAATCACCCTTCGCGGAATCACCCTTCGCGGAATCACCCTTCGCGGAATCACCCTTCGC